>NZ_AXCE01000034.1:0-731119 GCF_000475395.1 Labrenzia sp. C1B70 | reverse complement strand
GGGCCGCAGACGGCGCTTACGCGTAAGTCGTGGATGCGGAAATCATTGATGCCGGCGGCTTTCAGGGCTGTGGACATGGTGCGGCGAAAGCCGGTGTAGGTGATTGGTTGGCGTTTGCCGCGGTTCGGGTGGCGCTGCATTTCGTAGCTCCAGACGGCTTTGCCGGGAGCCTTCTTTGCTTCCTGGGTGATGACGGTCATCTGTTCCCTGGTGACCGGAACCCAGACCCAGCCTTCACCCTTGATCCAGATCTGGATCCGGTAGCGTGGTTCGTCCAGGCGGTCTTTTGACATGCCGACGGCAGCATTGACGCGCAAGCCGCGGGACAGAAGGAACCAGACGAATGGGCCATAGTCTGGGCGCATTGCCTCCCAGAACCGGTCGGCTTCGTCGCCGACGAATTCCCGCACGCGTTCTTTGGGTTCCTTGAGCCGCATGCCAGCCCAATCGAAGGCGTCGAGATCGATCCGCACGTGCCAGACGCGTTTCGCGCGCTTCAGCACTTTGCGCATGATCTCGATGATCTGGCGGTTGACGGTTGCCGGCGCGACCAGGGACTTGTTCTTCTTGCCCTTGGTTTCACCCGCGCGTTTGCGGACGGCGATCGCGATGTCGTCAGTTGTGAGGGAGGTCAGGTGTCGATCGCTGCCAATCAGACGGCAGCAGTGTTTGATGGCGATCAGCTCGTCGACCTCGGAGGACTTACCCTTGATGAGTTCCTCATGATAGCGCAGGCACGCCTGGCCGAGGGTCATGTGGTCATTCGGGCCCTGGTCCCTTACGCGCCGTTTTTCCTTTTCTTCGAATTTTTGCGCGCGTCCTTTTGTCGTTTCTCCAGTTGAGCCATGAAATCGACGACGTGTCCCGTTGATCGTGAGGACGAAATCGAAGTGGTAATACGGCGAAGTGTAGACCCATTCGCCGCTTTCCGGGTCGCGTTTGCGCTTCCTGAAGACTGACATGTCGAGCTTCCTGTCATGGCCGCGGCAATGTCTTCTTTTGCATATGCGCGCCGCGATCCGCGAAGTCTGTAGAAAATCTGGCCATCATCACCCCAGCGTGTCAACGTCTTCGAATGCACCCCAAGAAACCGGGCGGCCGCAGCGTGACCGACTAACGGTCCGCCGGCCTCGGTAAAGAGGTCATCCAAAGACTGTTGAACGCTGGCGGGTAGGGGCTGCATCGGATTGCCGCTTAGCCTCGCGTCCGGATGCCGATGAAGGCTAGGCGCAGTTCCAGCTGCGCACGAGCTTCATCCAGCCCCCAAGGTTTGATGACTTCCTTGAAGGGGGCGGGCAGGTGCCATGTTTCCATGACGGCGCTTGCCTTCAGGAGATCGCGAACCTCGGTTGCTGTCACGGACTTGTCGAGGATCTGAAGGTACTTGAGCCTGGTGAACGTGACCTCGTCGTCTTCATCTTCAGGAAGGCCAGCAGCTGTGAAGATGGCCTCGGTCAGCTCGCCCTTCGCTTCGCGGATCGCGTCCATGAAAGCTTCGGTGAAATCGGTCTTTGCTGCGGCGAAGGCCAGAAAAGGCCAGGGCGGCTCGCAGGAAAACGCGACATGGAAATCAGACAGCAGCGCGTGCGCCTTGTAACCGTCCATTGCCCGGTCGTACATCAGGCAGCAATGCTGCGCAGCGCTGTAGTGGACGTGCGGTGTTGCACCGTTGAACCGGGGCATCTTTACAAGGGCTTCGACCAGGTCGGGCCAGAAGATATCCGTGGGCGTCAGGTTGGCGAGATCCACCGCGCGGCCGGATGCCATCAGCATCGGGTTTGCCATGCAGCGGGCGGAAACGGGGGTGGCATGCTGGGTCATCGTCCATCCTTGATATTCTGACAGGCCTGCACAGCCTGGCCGTGCAGCGTCATGGCGCGTTTCTTGATGGTTTCGGTCAGGCGGAGAATTTCCGCCTTGTTGTGCGGGCAGATCTCAAGGCAGGCCTTCAGATCCTTTTCACAGTCGACGATTGCGGCGATCAGGTCGCCGGAATCGGTCAGGAACCGTTCCGCCCTGTGAGCGGCCGGTGGCAGCAAACGTTTTGCATCGGCAACTTGCAGGGCGGACACCTGATGCATCAGCCTTCTCCAGATCCGGTAGCAGGTTCGGAGGCAGCGCCAGCACCCGGATCACGATCCGGGACAAGCATGCCGAGGGCGTGCATATAGAGATCAAGAACGGCCTCTTCCTCTTCGCGCTCGTGCGGCTGCTTCTTGCGCAGGGAAACGACCGTGCGCAGAATTTTCACGTCAAACCCGTTGCCCTTGGCTTCGGCGTAGACATCCTTGATGTCATCCGAGATGACTTTCTTCTCTTCTTCGAGCCGTTCGATACGCTCTACAAACGCGCGCAGCTGGTCGCCGGCAACGCCGCCTGGATCACTCATTCCGATCTCCTTGGTTTTGGGAAAGTCCTGCGAAACAGATTGAGGATTCAAAATCTGCTTGGCAGGACGGCGCACCTTTAGGTGATTTCCACCCGGTCAGGTTCGGGCGCCGTCCCTTGAAGGTGCAGCTTCATTCGGCTGCCCTTTCTGTTTGAGGGGCGGAACCAAAGGCTCGCCGATGGGGTGGCGCAGTCTGGATCTGTGTCCGGTTGATAAGGGGAAAGGGGCCGGCCGGAGCAGGGCTGCCAACACTCCGGCCGGGTCTGCCCGGATATGTCGCCGGGGAGGGCGCGGCGACATTGTTGTCTGCTGTGCAGGATTTCGGGCAGGGAAAAGTCGGCCATTGGCCGAAAATCAGGGAATCTGAAGACCGCGATCGGGGCTTGTTTGCGCCCTGGCGGTGCTGCATCCAGAAAACGGCGGCAATGCATAGGCCGGAAAGCCCTGTGGCAGCAAAGAGGGTGCCGTGGGCGATAAGATCAAGAACTTCGATGCTCATTCGGATCTCCAATTCCCGGTGGGTCGCATGCGTCCACCAGTTGCTGAGCAAGTTCACGGATGGGAGCGGGGCCGTACACCGACTGACCAGTGGCGGCCAAGGCATCGGCAATGGCTTTCAAGGCGGCGGGTTTGCCGTAGACAACTGCGTCCTCGGCCGAGCCGGGCAGGCGCAGGCACAAGGTTTCCACCTGCGCGCCATGCATGTAACGCTGCGAGCCATCCGGCTCTGTGATGGCCAGCGCGCGCGTCGGGCTTTTCGCGGAGTGATAGAATCGGATTTCTGCTTCCAGCCGTGAAATGCACTTCTGAAGGCTTTCGACGAGTGTGCCGACCATCCAGACTCGGTACTCCGGCGTTTCGTCTGTCGCCGTATGAAACCATTCCAGTCCGGTCTTCAGGACTTTCAGGCTCGACCAGGTGTTTTGAACGAAACTCATTTTTGCGGCTCCCGATTGCAAATTTTGAGGGAACGCTACCGCGCTGCCTCGATCTTTGGGAGCATGCAAAAGTGGCAGCAGTTGCTCTTTCAGAGTTTCCAACTTTCAAAAGCATGTTGAGGCACTTTTTTTAGAGGAGGCGTTCCGCTCAACCTCGACAAGATTACGCACCTATAATGCACGCAAATGCGTGCAAATCAACATATTGAACCTAAAAAAGTTGAATTTGGCGTACCCGCAACCGTAAAATTGCCGCGCAATTCGGGTTGAAACCGCTAGATTAGGTGCGAAATATGTTTGGTGAGGGTGTGATTTTGGCCGGGATTCGGTTTTCAGTTGTTGATTTGATGAGGGCGGGGGCGGCGTTAGAGGCAAAGATCAAATCGCTAGGCGTTAGCCAGATCGAGCTACATGACGAGGTGTCTACCTACGAGCAAAGCGTATCGCTCTCTGAGAAAGGTTACATCGGCGAGTACTTTCACCGAACGCTTAACACCTTGCCACCTTCGATGTTTCAAGGCGTCACATGCAGGTCTTCAGATGGCAAAGTTGTAGCCACCACCGCTATTCGTTGTGATGATATTTCAGGCTGGGACCTGGACAGGTACATCCGGGAGTTTTGGATGCGAGCGTACAGAACGAAAGACGGTGAACCTGTTCTGCTCTCGGACACCGCAGTTCCATTTGCAAAAGACGTCACCGGGTCCATTGCCTACATCGGCGATACGTTCGTGGCGCCTGACTTTCGTGAGAATAATTTGGCGGCCTATATCGTTAGACTGTGTTTGGTCATAGCCAATACCAAGTGGCGACCGGCGTACACTTACGGATGGATGGCTAGGCATCATGCCTTTGAGAAGGCGCTCTTCCTGAGGTGGGGGTACACCACCTGCTATCCAGGTGGCCTTATCTGGGAAAGACCGCCGGCGAACAAGGCATATGAAGATTTGTGCTTCCTGGGATGCACGCCTGCCGGAATTGCTCAGCTTTTGATGAGGCCTTTGGATATCGGCCTGGACTAGGCTTGAACGAGTAAACCCCGATAAACCATGCACCTTGTCCGTTTGTTATTGGTATCAGGGCGCGAACATAAGAAACAGGGAGTCGACCGACTAAGACCGTGTCGTCACACTCAATATGTTCAATGATTACAGATGTTTGGTTTATGCAGTCGCAGTATCCACCGGCAACAATTTGGCGGTACGTCTCGCTAAAAACAGACCGTGGGGACACGGGTGTTCTGGGCCAATCAAAGTTGAATTGCGCAGATGCCAGACTCTGACTGCCTCCCCACAAAATTTGTGGTGACAGCAGCCGTGACGGGTTCCCATCAAGCAGCACCAATTGTTCTGAATATTTCCCCATCTCTTCGCAGAGCAAAAAGTCGTTTCTAATGCACTCAGAAACAATGCTTTTAGCGGTTGGGTCGTTCGAGGAACTCAAGAATGAAAGATCAAGTCTCGTTACGCTATTGGTCATGACAGCAAGCTCCTTTGAAGCATTGCCGTCTGCAGAAAAGGGTCAGCGTGTTTCATAAACAGTTCAACGTCGTCACCCGTTAAGCGTTCAGGATGACTGTGCCCGAACAGATCGTGGCAAACAAAACAGCTTACAAAAACGGTCAAATTATAGTCGCTGCATTTACCGAGAAAGTTTTCAAGTTCCTCCTCTGGAGAGCGTAGCACGAGGTCTTTGTAAACCTCAGTTGCGAACGCCTCAATTTTCTTCCGTTCAAAGGAGTTACCCATTTCCAGCCCCGGTTGCACGGTCTTAAATTGATTGGATTAAGCATCTGATATGAATTGCCGTTCAGGCATTTAAGGGGCAAAGTTTCTTCTCTGTAAAGCTCAATTTCAAGTTGAATAGAAAAACATTAAAATGCAACCAAAGCGAAAGTGGAGAGTTGCAAAAAGGTCAGCTAAAAAATTCTGATTATGCGCCGCGATCTGACTTCGACAACTTCAGTGCGTAAATCTTCTTGACGAGTTGTGCACGTTTTTCAGGTGGGCCAAGGCGGCCTGCAATCGCAAATTCGAGTTCATACGCTTCCTCTAGGGATTCCTGGAGAAGCTCAATGTCTAACTCACGACCATTTGCTATCCGCGACAGTTCGTCGAACGCGGCTGTGCTGTGGTCAATTGTGAGAGTGGTCTCGTTTCCGGAGATCCATTCGCGCAGGTCTTCGATTGGTGTGTTGGTTTGTTCTGAGACGTGAGAGAGGTCCTCGACGCTCAGCTTTTCGCCTTCGGCCAGTTTAGCAATTGCCTCGCGTTTCTGATCAAACGACAGGTGCGAGAAAAGGTCCAAGAGCGTATCAATTCGCTTATTTCTTGGGAGCCCAGTCAGTACCCAGTTCATATCGACACCTACGACTTTACAGAGTGCAGCCAGAGTGTCGTTCTTGGGAAGTGTCTGCTTTATGAAAAAATGTGAAACGTAATTCACGCCGAGTTTTGCCGCCTCGGAAATCTTCCGAAAGCTTTTGCCGCTCAAAAGCAATGCGGCCGCAATTCTGTCGACTGGTGATGCGTTCATCCCAGATTTATAGAGTTGTTTTTCGTGTGCCGCACGCATCAAAAAGAGTTCGAACATATTGACCTGCACGCATAAGCGTGCATTATCCGGTCCATGGTACACGAGTTGCTCAAACCCATCGATCTTTTCCTCGCTCTCAAACGTGAGTGTGGCGAGCGCATGTCTGAAAGTCACTTCGGTCGCGTCGCTGCCAGAGACGGGCGGTTGTACGAGCGGCTGTCCAATGGCGGCGACATTGTTTCCAAAAAGGCTTTGGCGATCAGAGTTTTCATTCATGAGGAAACTCTCCGACTGATTCAGGAGCATGGATTGAGCGAAGTCGATCCGTGTTTGCTTGCTAAGTCTCTCCCGCGAACGCTAGGCGTGTCACCGCGTAAATCCCCCGAGGTTACGCAATGACGTTTCGCCCGACCACGGAACATGATCGTGCGGCAATCAAGGCTGCCTTCCGAAGGCTACTAAGAGACGCTGGTGGGCAATCGGAAGCTGCTGGTTCAACCCGTGTCGGGCAGCAGGCGCTGTCCAGATACGGTTCGCCCCATCATGAAACTGATCACGTTCCGGTGGACGTGTTGATGGACCTGACGATGGATGCGGACAACCCTGAAGTGGTCCGCACCTTGTGCAGGTTGGCCGGTGGTGTGTTTGTGCCGCTTCAGGCAGCGCGACCGGATGACGCCTGTTGGCCCCAACAATTGGGGGCGCTGGTGCGCAGTGGTGCAGAAGCTGCGGAATCCATCTGCAAGGCCTTAAGCGATGACGGCCGGGTCAGCCTGGAAGAGATCCAGGACCTTGATATTCGCGCGAAACTTTCCGCTGCCATTGAAGCGCTTGCCGTTCTTGACCGACACGCACAAGCGGTGGAGGGCAAGGAATGAGCATGGCCGCTTCACCTTCTGAGGACTGTCGCCAAGTGTATGCGGACAGTTCTCTCCATATCTTCAGTCGTTATGCCTGGATGATTGTCGACAAGGCCTTGTTCCTCCAGCTCGAAGAAAAGGTCTTCGATAAGGTCTGCGCGGGCATTTTCCAGATTGGTCTTGAGTTCCAGAAAGCCAATCACTTCATCAAAGAAGCGGTCGGCCTCGCGATCGGAAGCGAGGCACGTGTTCAACTGGAACTGCGCGACGGTTTCAGCAATGTAGGCGGCCTTGGGAATTGCCTCGTCGAGTTCCGAAATCAGTTCTACCGGATTCTTTGCTTTAACCGCCTGGCGCAAGAGGCTTTTGAACCGAGACCGCGCTTCCCGGTACGGCTGCATTTGTGCGTCAAGATCAGCTTTTTTCGTCAATCTTTTAGGTTGGTCTTCGGCTTCCTGGTCCGACAAACCCAGCATTTCCAGATTCACCCGAATTTCCTCATCTGGTTTGGCGAGAACCCTCAGCAACCGCATTGCAGGCTGTTCTTCCACTTCCTCAATCGGCTGGGGCGGTGCAGGCGGAATTTGCGCCATCGTCATCTCTCCGGACGGTGGCTGCACCGCAACGGCTTTCGGCTGTCTGTTTCTTTGGTGCAGCAAGCACCAGGCGAAGAACGCCAGCAAAGCAAGGATAATCCATTCCATCGGCACCCCCCTGGTTCACCAACTGCAAAAGTGTATCAAACCGGGTGCGCTCGCAAAAGTCGAGAGTGTTGCGTGATGACTGCATCCACCTTCCAAGCCGATGGCCCAGTAACGGCATTGGTTCCTGGCGCGCAACGGAACGCAACAGAGGTGCAACGCTGTGTCCTGCAGGTGTCAGGGAATGCGTTGGTCAAGCCAGCGGTGTGCTTCGGATGGGGCCAGACGTTCGCCGTTCATCACGGGAACCAGCCAGTCAACACGGGCGACTTCATAAACAGATTCGCGGCCGGTGAACGGGTCCATGGCAGAAAAGTAGCCTTTGCCTTTGCGCCGGAAGGCCCTGGAAACGATGACCTGCTCTTCGAGCTGGCGGCCATTTTCATGCCGGTAGCTGAAATGCAGGTCGAGGTGGCGCAATCCATCTGGCCGGAGGAGGCGGTAGAGCTTCCTTATAAACGCATAGCCGCCAACCACCGCTACGGCGAAGGCGAGCGCCGTAACAAGAACAATTTCCAACAATCCAAAGCCCCCAAGCTCAATGCATACATAAGAGCAAACTGCAGCGCGGGTGTCGAGAGGCTGGGACAGCAGGCAACGTGTTTGCGGGGCAGCCCGAGAGTTGAGGGCATGGCATGAACCTGTCCGCGCGCATTCTGCCTGACCTTCTGGCGCCAATGGCCAACCTGGTTCGCACGTTTGACCGGGTGATTGACCCGACCGCGATGGATTACCTCGCCAAGCGGCATCCGGATGGTGTCCGGGTCGTCGATATTGCTGGCCATCATGATCTTCTGTTCGTTGAGGCGCAGGACATTGTCGAGATTGCCTTGTGTTCCCGCCAGCTAAAAGCCCGGCGCGACCAGGACGGCGACATTCTGTTTGTCTGGCGCGCGGGCACGATGCCGCCGCTGTCTGGTCTGGAAAAGACACTGTTGCGCCAGGCGCAGCGTGACCTGGAGGCCGGACCCGATCGCATCTTTGTCGAAGGTGCCGCGATGGATCTGCGTGTCGGCCCGTCCGCTGTGCGCAAGGCGCTGGAATTTCTTGTTTCTGCAGACCTCTTGACCCGCGACGGCCGTGCCTACGCGCTGACGCCGCTCGGCCGCACCGAAGGAGACCCGGAATGAAAAGCATGACCGCCGAGCAAATCGTGCAGCTGGATCCGGCTGCTGTTGTCCTGTGGGTGTTCCATCCTGAGGGGCCGAAGGATGTTTATGAGCCGGCGTACGATGGCGAAGAGAAGATCGCTGCGCGCATGACAGTTCTGAAAGAGCTTGGTGCGGTGACGGCGGTTCAGACCCATCCGCATCTGTTTCCGGAAGAGCCGGAGGTGCTGTCGTGCTGACGTATCTCGACGGGCAGATCGAGCTGCACCTGGGGGATGCGCGCGACGTGGTTCCGAAGCTCGGAAGGCGTTTTCCTGTCGCCTGTTTCGACGCGCCTTACCGGTTGACGTCTGGTGGTTCGGCGCGCTCTTCGGAAAAGCACAAGGTCATGTCGGGCGGCTGGATGGCCGACTATGACAACTCCGGCCGGTTCATGGTCTGCGACATCACGTGGAACGAGATCATGCAGCTTGTCGTGAGCTGCCTGGCGGATGATGCGGACGTTTATGCCTTCTCCAACGACAAGAACCAATTTGAGGCGCAGCGCGAAGCGTTTGCCGCCGGGTTGAAGTTTCACAACATGCTGGCTTGGGACAAGAAGACCGCGACCGCAAACCGGTTCTACATGAAGAACCTTGAGTTCATTCTGTATCTCTACCGGGGCCGGGCGCGCAGGATCGCCAATTGTGGTGACAAACAGCTTGTGCCGTTTCCGCACCGCGACGTTACCGACCACCCGACCGAAAAGCCGGTTCCGCTGGTCGAGGCCTATATCCGCAATTCCGCCCGTCCGGGCGAATCCGTGATCGATCCATTCATGGGATCGGGGACTGCCGCAGTCGCCTGCGTGCGCACCGGCAATCCCTTTGTCGGGGTCGAGATCGACCCGAAGCATTTCGAGACCGCGCGGCGCCGTGTTGAGCGCGCCATAGATGGACATCAGTGCGACTTCGAAACCTTTCTGGAAAACAGAGGAGCACAGGCATGCTGATCGAAACGACAGCAGGAGAACTGCAGCTTGCTCGTTCTGCTGTGGTGCCAGCAGTTGATCGCCGAAACACCATTTCAGTTGCCGAAAGAGTCAAACCGGGGCTTGCACGGCTATCCAGCGAACGGTCACAAGACCTACGGCTTAACCTTCCCAATCAATTCAGCCAAGTTTGGTGGCCCGTCAAGAAGAGACGGAGCGTCAATTGGGCGAAACAGCTCTGTCAAAATCATCAATCGCTCAGCATCAGTGAGTTCCTGATCAGGGATCTCCTGCAAGCGCACAAAGGAAACCAACAATGCAAGCCGTTGGCGTGCATCATTTTCGAGCGCGAAATGGGACTGGCTCTGGCGACTCAAAATTCGAAGCAGCCAAGCAACGCCAAGAATCGGAATAAGCACTCCCTTGAGGCTCAGCAGAGCCATAAGCCAGTTTCCGTTGGCTCGTGCGACCAAAGAGAGGTCACTCAGATATTGCTGCCACCAGGAGGGGCAATAGGGAGAGCCGTCGCACCAATGATGAAATGTTGCGCGCAGCATTCCGGTTTGACTGAGGAAAAGCAGCACCAGTGCGAGAACAAGAACTATCGCGAATCCCCAAAAGCTGAAGTTTCGTCGGTTTTGGTGAAATGCTGCCTTTTCCTGCCAGTGCTGCGTAAGGCGTACCATGCCTTCGGCGGTGGCTTCGGCCCCCAAAGCAGCGTCGGTTTTTTGAAATGCACTTTTTGTGATTTTTTCTGCTTCGTCTTCTATTTCAATAGCTTGTACAGTTTTCCGTTGCGCTGCTTTGAAACGTTCAGTCGCTTGATCTTCTACGTACCTGCGATAGCTTTCCACGCCTTTTTCGAAAATTTGCCGAACAGGAAGCTGAAGGTTGTCAACAAAGCTTGGGATTTCATCTTTCAATTCTACCAAGAATGTTCCGACAAGATCGGCTTGGCTGAAGTTTTTTGCACCAAATGCCCTCAATTCTTCATGATTAATGATAGGTATTTCATCAAATCCAAAGAGTTTGTTATTCGCATTTCTAGACGGGTTTCGGTTAATATTCATAAGTACGCTGTATATGCTATTTATAATGCGCGCTGTCTCATAGATAGCCTTAAAAATTTCCAATGGATAATCTGTAGTGTGGTTCGAGACTATCTTGGTGGTTATGAAGTATTCTCTCTCTTTTACGGAAATAGTGCTATCAATACCAACGGATCGCGTAAACTCAAACCAATTTGCAAGTATACTGTCGCGCTGCGGGACAACCGATTGTTCGTTGGTCTCGATGAAATCGCCATTTGTGAAATAAATACTCTTTACTGCGCGGCTTTTAAAAAATGTCCCCATAATTCCCCCTGTTCATTCCGCGCGAACTTTTCTGATGTCTTCGAGCATCGGTTGTACGGCAAATTGGCTGTTTTCTACAACCTTCGCAAGCCGATGAGGCATTGCGCATGAAACGCTACACCGAAGCCGAGAAGGAACGCGTCAAGGCGAATAATCCGATCTCGAGCATCATCGGCTGGCACGTGACATGGGACAGGGCGAAGACGAACGCCAACGCTGGCGACTTCTGGGCTTGCTGCCCGTTCCACGCTGAGAACAGCCCGTCCTTCCACTGTGTTGACCGTGAACATCGATACAAATGCTTCGGTTGTGGCGCAACCGGCGATCAGTTCACGTTCCTGCAGAACGTTGAGGGGCTTTCCTTCGTTGAAGCCATGGAGCGGCTTGGTGGCAATGCTGAAGCGGAGCCGCTGAGCCCGGAAAAGATCGCCGAAGAAAAAGCGCGGGCAGAGGACAAGCGGAGAGAGCAGGAGGCTTTTGCCGAAGCCCGCCGCCAGGACGAAATCAAAAAGGCGTTCAAGCTTTGGGGCTATGGCGGGCGTGTTGGAGGCACTGAAGGTGTTGGTTACCTGAGGGGGCGGGGATTAGCGCCGCTGCCTTTCGTTCTGCCGCTGCGGTTTCATCCGCATTTCAAATATTGGCATTCGCGGCCTGTGCCGGGACAGAAACGGCAGGAGTTTTTCGTGCTGTTTTCCGGGCCGGCAATGCTGGCGCCGATCACCGGGCCGGATGGAGACTTTGCCGGTGTGCACATCACCTATTTCGACCCGCGCCGACCAGGACGGAAGATTGAGCTGGAAGACCCGTATGCGGACCCTCGCGACGATGGAAAGCCGTCTCTGATCGCGCCAAAGAAGATCCGCGGCTCGAAGCGCAACGCTTCTATCAAACTGTTGCAGCCTGAAGGCTTCACCCGGCTGGTTGTGGGCGAGGGATGGGAGACGACTGCGTCTGTCGCCCTGGCCGAATACGGAACCGATGTTTTCAGCCGAACGGCCTATTGGGTGTCGATCGATCTGCAGTCCATGGGCGGCAAGGCCATTGAGACGATCGCGCACCCGCACCTGAAGAACAGGGCTGGTCGGCCACTCAAGGTGCCGGGGCCTTTCCCGGATATGGATGACCCGAGGGCGCTGACCATTCCCGACCAGGTTGAGGAAGTGGTTCGTCTTGGTGATGGCGACAGTGACCGCTTTACCGCCGAACAGGTGATGGCGCGGGCGAACGCACGGTGGGCGAAACCGGGCCGCCGGCAGTTCGATGCCTGGGCACCTGAGGGGCAGGACTACAACGATATTTTGATGGGGGCGTCGTGACCGAGAAGAAAAAGACGACTGCCGCTGAAAAATCCAACAAGCACAGGCAGCTTCTTGATGAGCTGACGACGAAAAAGACGACGGAAACCGAGGCCGAGGGAGAACAGGGCCAAAGGGGGGAAACGCCTTCAGACGGTTCTGTTCCCGCTGGGAAAAGGGGGCTCGATCACATCCGCACGCTGATCGAGAACGCCAGCCAGCCCGGCACAACCGACGACGACGATGACGTTCTGACGGATCAGGACGATGATACGGATAATGACACCGGGTCGAACGCTCCTGTGCCGCAAGAATGGGGCTATTCCCTCGAAAAGATGAATGCGGAATGGTCGCTTGTCCTGATCGGCTCCAAGGTCGCGATGGTGCGCGAACAGCCGCATGCCAAGGAAGAAGACCGGGTTCGTGTTGTGCAGGTGGACTCCTTCCACCGGCTTTATAACAACAAGCCCACGCAGGTGATGGGGGCGGACGGCAAGATCAAGACTGTGTCCTGGTCGAAGCGATGGGAAGGCGAGCGCCACCGCCGGCAGTATGATGGCATCGAGTTCTTTCCGAACCCGGAAGGCAAGGCGGGAACGCGCGGGTACCTCAACCTTTGGCAGGGATTTTCCTATCGGCCAGATGCAAGGGCCGGATCATGGTCGGTGCTGAAGGACCACATGCTGACCAACATCTGCAACGAAGACACCGAGCTGTTCCGTTGGGTGTTTGCCTGGTTTGCCCATATGCTTCAGCGGCCGCGCGAACGGCCGGGCACTGCGCTTGTCATCCGTGGTTTGATGGGAACCGGCAAGTCGATCATGGGTGAAGTGATGGGCAGCCTGATTGCGCCTCATTTCTTCCAGGTGGATGATCCCCGGTACATTACCGGGCAGTTCAACGCTCACATGAGCGCGTGTCTGTTACTTCAGGCCGAAGAGGCTGTTTGGGCTGGCGACAAGGTGGCGGAAGGTCGTCTCAAGGGGTTGATCACCTCAAAAACGCAGATGATCGAGTCGAAAGGTGTTGACCCGTACCGGCTCGACAACTTCGTGCGGATCATGATGACCTCCAACGAGGATTGGGTTGTTCCGGCCGGCAAGGATGAACGCCGGTATTGCGTGTTGGACTGTGCGCCAAACGCCAAGGAAAACCACGGGTATTTCGGTGAAATGATGGCTGAGCTGGAGGAGGGCGGGCGCCAGGCGCTGCTGGCCGATCTGCTGGCTTTCGATCTGAATTCCGTCAACCTGCGCCAGATCCCGCGGACGGGCGCGCTGCTGCAACAAAAGCTGCGGTCACTGGACAGCGTTGATCAGTTCTTTTTCGAGCGGCTTTATGAGGGGACGCTGCTCAAGGCAGATGACAGCTGGCAACCAGGTGGCAGCATCATCAAGCAGATCCTCTACGAGGAATATCTCGCCTCGGCTGACAAGGTTGGGATCAAGCGGCGCGCAGACCTGAACCAGTTCGGCAAATCATTGTTGAAGCTTATTCCTGGGATTCCGGAGGCGCGGCCACGCGACGGTGGTACGCGGAAACGGGTCTATATCTTTCCAAGCCTGGAAGAGTGCCGGCGAAGTTTCGAAGAGGCTGTTGGGCAGGCTGTCGATTGGCCCGTAGAGATCGACTTGCCGCCCTTTCAAAGCGAGCTCTCCGCGTGGAGAGAGACAGGATGAGAGGGAGAAAACGGCTTTCCGGCAGCCTTGGTCCACCCTCTGTGTGGACCACCGGTCTCAGAGTGGACCGGGATTTGCCAATGAAATCAACGGTTGGTCCATATGGTCCACGTGGTCCATACAAAATCACGCCCCGCGCGCGCGTGAGGTCTGTTTGGCGATCTACCCCTTTGCACCTGCTCTCACCATGGCTGGTTTGCCTGGACCATCTGGACCATGGCGCTAAGTCATTGAAGAGCATTGAGAATGCCGGTCCATATAGTCTTTTATTTAACTGGACCACTATGGACCACATGGACCACTACTTGAAATCCTGCAAAACCGGGGCTTGGGCATGAAGAAACGCATCGATATCGAAAAGCTGCTGAAGTGGGCCTATTGCGAAGAGCTGCCGAAGGGGGCTCGTGACGGGGTTCAAAGCGCGGTGGCTGGCTCGAACTTCCTCGCCATCATTGAGCTGGGGCTGCTGGGCACCAGGGTCGATACCTCCGGCAGAGCACCTGACCGTCAATTCTCGCGATTTGATGAGGTCGTGCATCCCGATGCCATGAAGGTGCATGAGGCGGTCTGTTCTTTCAATTTTCTGGATCTCGATCTGCCGCCCGATTGGTGTCCGATGCCGGAACTGGCCGCCTTCGGCGAGCATGGGCGGAACGCAATCAATGGCGCTGTGAACAGTCTGACCGTCATGGATGGTCAGGGGCAGCGTTGGCTGCAGCGTCCAGTTGGTCAACTGGTGCAGACTTACGCGATCATGGGCGGCTGCCCGGATGGAAGTTGCGAAACGCCTGAGCTGCTGACTGTTTGCGGCGAGCACGGTGGCCCGGTCTGGTTTCGGTTGGTCAAGCACCGGTACTATGACGATGGCGGCACGCGGGTGACTGCGCAGGTTGAGCAGGATGATGGCTGGGACAAATACCGGAAGCGCCCGAAGCGTGGTGCGTATCAGAAGAGATATCTGCATCCCGATCCGCACGAGGCGTTGGTGAAGCGTGGCGAATATCAGCTTTGGCTGGCAGCCCTTGGTGAACTCGTTGAAATGCTTGGGAATAGTCTCACCGACTATGAGCCCGTGATGACCCCGAGGCCAGCAGAGCCGTGGAACGTTGTCGACACCGAGAAGCGGTTGAGAGGTCGCCCGATCCGTATTGCGCGAAAAATATCCTTGACTGCAACCTGACGCTTGACATACAAAAACCGCACTGAAAAAGGTTCACACCCCGCTGGCAACGCCCGCGGGGTTTTTTGTTGGGGGTGCCATGTGCGCGCTTGATCGTATCGACAGCTGTGCGCAGCTCTTCGGCAGTATCGATCAAACCCTGATCTGAGGTTCTGGCATGCTCGGTATGTATTGGTCTGATGTCACCGGCATCAGGGAGCTGGATCGTGCCATGTCCAAACTTTCGGGCCGGACGATCCGTTTGATTGGATCGCGGTCGTTGAACCGGGCGGGATCGCAGGGGCGGACCAGGACGGGCCGTGCGCTGGTGAAGCAAACCGGCCTGAAACTGCGAACCGTCCGGGCTGCCATGGTCCCGGTTCGGGCCTCGGCCTCGTCGCTCGTATACCGGATCAAGGCGCGGGGCGGGGATATCGCCCTCAAGCATTTCGACGCGAGGGAAACCCGCAGCGGTGTCAGCGCCAGGCCTTTCGGTCAGCGCAAGATCTTCAAAGGCACGTTCATCAGGGGCGGAAAGTTTCCGTCTCGTGTCGCTCTCAACATGGGCGGGCATGTCTATGCGCGTTCGGGTTCAGGACGCCTGCCGATCAAGAAGCAGAAGTCAGGCGTCATCTTGCCAAGGGAACTGGTGAAGGGCGCGAGTGCTGAAGCATGGCAGATAACTGTTGCCAAGGTCTTGCCGATGCGTGTCATCCATGAGGTGAAGCGCGAGACAGGCAAGGTCTTCAGCTGAAGGCTTTAGGGACCGTACACCGGGCCTCGCCCCGCCACGGGCGGGAAGCTCCCGAGATCTCGTCAGTCTGACGCTAAATTCAAAGCCTAAAATTAAAGTTGAGGGCTAAACTTCTAAAGTTGAGAACTTGAGGGGATCTGGGCGGTGGACGCACCTATGCCGGAAACCCTGTCCAAAGGAGAGTTTGCGCAACTGATCCGCGTCACTCCGGGCCGGGTTTCGCAATACATCAGCGAAGGCAAGCTTTCCGGTGAGGCGTTGGACGGCGAGGGCCGCCGCGCCAAGATCCGGGTTCAGCCTGCCTTGGCGCAGCTTCGCATGAAGCTGGATATCGGCCAGATGATGGGCAACGGTCTCGGCACGCGCCTCCAGCAACCGCCAGCCGATCCGCTGCATCCGGCTGGAAGGGAGCTGCCTTTCCAACCAGGTCCGGCGCAGCGATCTCCTGCTGCCTGGCCTACGCCAGAAGACACAGGCCCGACAGTTGAGGATCAGCTCAAGCAGGAAAAGCTCCTGCAGGCGCGCATTACCAGCCGGAAGGCTACAGAGGAAGAAGAGAAGCGGAAGGGCCGGTTCACTGAGACAGCCGCGGTAAAGGCTGAAATGAACCAGATGGCCGGCAAGCTTCTCGACATATTTGAGGGCAGCCTGCCGGACTTCGCAAATGCTGTTGCGGGCAAGTTCAAGGTGCCTTCAAGGGACGTTCTTCACCTCCTGCGGGGGGAGTTCCGAGAGATCCGCGCGAAGGCCGCGAAGGCTGCTCGCAATGAGGCGGATGAAGAACCCGAAACGATCAAGTCGGAAATCGAGACCAGCGAAGAAGAATGACCTGCCTCACAGTCGACACAGCGAACCCGCGCCGCTTGTCGCTTGAGGCCCTGTCTGAAGTTTTGAACCCGCCGCCGCCTGTCGATTATCTGGATTACGCCGAGAACAAGGTCAGCTTTTCCGAGCGTGAAAGCCCCTTCAAGGGCAACTACAACCGGAACCTGTTCGGATATTTTGACGAGATCTTGCGCGCGCTTTCGCCCGACGATCCTTGCCGGATCGTGACGCTGGCAAAAAGCGCGCAGCTTGGCGGCACTGTGCTCGCCAACATCTTCACCTGCGGCTCCATTGAAATGGACCCGGTTGATTTCCTCTATGTCCATCCGACTGAGGGGAACGCGAAGCGCTGGTCGAAGATGAAGCTGTCGCCGATGCTGAAGAACTCGGCATCGTTGAAGGCGCTGTTTCCGCAGTCGTCTCGCGATGGCAGCGACTCCGTTCTTTACAAGGAGCGGGTGGATGGTCGAGGAGCTATCCAGATCTCCGGTGCGAACTCGCCGGCATCGCTCAGCCAGGTGACGATGAAGCGCCAGGTGCAGGACGATCTGGCGAAATGGGAAACCAATACAGCCGGTGATCCGGAGGCGCAGGCCGACAGCCGCAGCCAGGCGCACGAATTCGCCAAGATCTTCAAGATCTCGACGCCGCTTGTGATGCCGGGATGCCGCATCACGCGCAACTTTGAAGATGGAAGTCAGGAGCTTCCTTACGTCCCGTGTCCGCATTGCGGTCACATGCAGGTTCTCAGATGGGAAAACATGCTTGCCCATCTGGATGAAGAGCACCCGGAGAATGCTTGTTTCTATTGCGAAGCGCCCGATTGCGGCGCCGCAATTGAGGAGCATCACCGGTCTGAGTTGAACAAGCGCCTGGAATGGCGCGCTCAGAACCCGAAGGCGAAGCGTCAGCATCGCTCTTTCTGGATCTGGTCTGCCTATTCGGTGTTGCAAACCTTTGAGCGGATCGCCCGCGCATGGTTGAAGGCCAAGGGAGATCCGGCAAGCGAGCAGACGTTTATGAACGACGTCGTCGGCCTAGCGTTTCAGACGCAAGGTGAAGCACCGCCGTGGGAAGGCCTGCGCGACCGCGGGGCGGTCTCTGACTATGCCCGTGGGCGCATTCCTCCGGGAGCTGTGATCCTCACGATCGGCATCGATTGTCAGGACGATCGAGTGGAATGGCAGGTCGTCGGATGGGGCCGAAACAAGAACCGGTTCGTGATCCAGTATGGCGTTTTTCCGGGGCATATCTCGGAAGAGAGCTGTCAGGAAAAACTAAATGTCCTGGTGAAACAGACCTGGCCGAATGCCTATGGCCGGAAAATCTCTGCTGATCGGATTGCCATCGACGGCAACGCCTACACCGAAGATGTTTGGGAATGGGTGAAGAAACACCCGGCCAGCGTCGTGATGATGGTTCGCGGCAACAATTCCGACAGCGCTCCGATGCTTCTGCCGGTCAAGAAGGAACGGCACAAGAAGACAGGCAAGCTCCTGAAGTGGTCGAAACGCTTCTATTCCTTCAATGCATCGGTAATGAAAATGGCGCTTTACAGGAATTGCCGCAAAGAAGATCCGCTGGCAGCCGGTTACATCGCGTTCCCGACCGGGTTGGACGATGAATATTACCGGCAGGTGACGGCCGAGCGTCGTGTCTCGAAGAAAAACAAGGATGGTTTTGACGTCTACAATTGGGAAAAAGACCCAAAGCAGGCGAACGAAGCCCTCGACACCATGAACCAGGCAGAGGCGGCGGCGCTTCGGTTTGGTGTTCGCGACATGCCCGAATTGCTTTGGGACAAATACGAGGCTGAACGGGAAACGTTCCCGAAAGAGGCGCAAGGCGATTTCGAGGATCTCCTGAGCCAGCCGGCACCGGAGCCCGCACCGGAAACCGAACCAGAAACCAACCCTGAACCTGAGAAGGCATCGCGCAGCAAATGGCGAAAACGAACGGGCTGATTGACGTGCATGGCCGTCCGCTGCGCGCGCGTTCCGATTTTCGGCCGCAGAGCCGCTATCTCCGGGACACCCGTTCCGGTGTCATTGCCTCGCGCATGGTTTCTCTGGTCGAGAGCCGGGACGATATCCGTCAATCGTGGCAACGCGCCGCGGCACTCGCGCTGGACCTTATCAAGAATTCCGGCCGGCTCCGCGGTGCTGCTGACCAGGTGATTGCCGACACGGTCGGAAGCGGGCTCAAGATGACGCCAACGCCCGACTTCTCAGGTTTGGGCTGGAGCGACGATGAGATCAAGGAATGGCGTCGCCTCGTCAAGCGTCGTTGGAACCGGTACCGGAAGAACCGGAAAGAGGTGGATTTCCGGGGCAAGTTCAGCTTGTCGCAGCTCGTCGACGTCGCCCTTCGCTGGGATATGGCATACGGCGAAGTTACCGGTCTTCTTGAGTACATGCCTCGCGCAGTCCGTCGCCGCTACGGGATCACAACCGGCACGAAACTTTGTCTGACACCGCCCCATCGTCTCGTTCAGGATACAAACGAGGTTGAGGGGCTCTATCAGGGCGTCTACCAGGACGAAAACGGCAGGCCTGTCGGCTATCTCTTTGAGGAGCGCGAGGCCGGGATTTCCGTCAAACGCAAGTATGATGCGTATGATCGCTCCGGGCGGGACATCGTCCTTCACGTCTTCAATCCGATGGACGCGACGGATGTTCGGGGGATCTCGGTTCTTGCATCTGCGTTCCGCAAGCATATCCAGCACGAGTTGCTGGACGATGCCACACTCCAGACCGCGATCTTGCAGACCGTTTTTGCGGCAACGCTCACGAGCGAAAAGCCGACCATGGAAGCCTTCGAGGCGCTTGAGGTCCTGAAATCGGAAAATGTCGAGGGCGCTTCTGACTACGCTAACGACTATGTCGACTACCTGAAGGGCAGTCTGGAAGCTGCGGCCGAGTCCGAGATCCGTATTGGCGGCGACCCGCAGGTTTCGCACCTGGCTCCAGGCGAGAAGCTCGATTTCAAGGCGGCCGGCACTCCGGGAAACCAGTATCTGCCGTTTTCGAATGCTTTGTCGCGCGACACAGCCCGCGCCATCGGTATTTCCTATGGCGCGCTTACCATGGATCATACCAACGCGACCTATTCGTCCGTACGGATGGAAAATTCATCCATCTGGCCGGTGGTCAAGCGGCGGCGCGATCATTGTGCAGTACCGGTTGAGCGTACCGTTTATGAAGCGTGGCTCGACGAGGAGATCGGAGAAGGGCGCATTCCCTTCAAAGGCGGGTATCGCGCGTTCCTTGCAAACCGTGAAGCCATCCTGCAGGCGTCCTGGGAAGGTCCGCCAAAGCCGACTGCCGACGATGTGAAGAGTGCTAAGGCCTCCAGCGAGCGGCTGAACAACGGCACAAGCTCTATCGAGATCGAGGCTGCGGATCTGGGGCTTGATCCGGACGATCTCTTCGAACAGCGGCTCGAAACACATCGCCGCTATTTAGAGGCCGGCATGGTTTCGCCCTACGCACCTAAAGAGCCAGCAGCGCGCATTCCGGTTGAAGAGTCCGACGATCCGAAGGAGGAAGAGGTTTGAGTATTTCCTCGATCATCCAGATCGGCGGTGAAGATGTCGACATCAACGCACCTTGCGACGTTGTTACGGCGTTGAAGAAGCGCCTGATCGCTGTCGCGAGCGGGTCTTCAGAATTGATCATCCGCATGGGTGGTGAAGAGGTCACCTTCAGCAAGGCCAACGTCACGCAGCTCAAAAGCCTGATTGCCGACTACGAAGGGCAATGCGCTCGCCCGAACGGGCAGGGGCGGCAGGGCCGTTCTCGCAGACTTCGTTTCATCTAAATCAAGGAAAGACCGATGGCGGTTTATGTGAACGGCGAACTCGTTCTTTACGGGTTCGTTGGGGAAAGTCTTTGGCGTGAAGGTTTCACGTCGAGCGAGGTGCTGCAGGCGCTTGCGGAGCACGGCACCGACAACGACCTGACCGTATTGCTGAACTCCGGTGGCGGATACGCCTTCGAAGGCATCGCGATCTACAACGCCTTGAAGGCGCACAACGGCACCGTGACCGTCAAGATCGACGCGATCGCCGCCTCGGCCGCCTCGGTCATTGCGCTCGCTGGCGACAGCATCGTCATGCGTGCAGGTTCCGAGCTGATGATCCACGATCCGTCCGGGTCGACCTACGGAACCGCCAGCGACCACGACAAAACCTCCGCAGCGCTCAACAAGCTCGCCGAGCAGATGTCGTCGCTCTACAGCGCTCGCAGCGGAAAGGATCTGGCAGAGGTTCGTCAGATCATGAAGGACGAAACCTGGTTCACCGCCGAAGAGGCGGTCGAGGCCGGGTTTGCCGACGAAGCCGAAGAGGCCAAGGCCAAGCAGGCAACCGCCTTCGATTATCGCGTTTATGCCAACGCACCGGCGCGTCTTGTCGCCCTTTCCGTCGAGAAGGGGTGGACCTTCGAACGCGAGATCAACCGAATTGCGGCGTCCGCCGCACCAACCAGCCAAGAGGAGACTAGCATGGCTGAAACAACCGAGGCGGGCGGCAAATCCGTCGATGTCGCAAAGGTGACTGCCGATGCGACCGCCGCTGCCCAGACGCGCATCAAGGCCATTCTTGGCTCTGATGAAGCAAAAGGTCGCGAGGCTCAGGCGCAGCACCTTGCGTTTAGCACCGACATGACCGCCGAAGACGCGGTCGCAATTCTCGCTGCAGGCGTCGCCGCACAGCCGACGAGTGAAGCAGAAGAAGAGGCGAACCCGGCCGCCTATGAAGCCGAGCGACTTCGTGCCTCCGGCCAGGCTCTACCCTCCGATGGCCCGAAGCCTGCACAGGCGAAACTCAACCGCGCAGGCATCTTTGCCTCCCGCGCTCAGCAGATGAAAGGTGCATAAGCCATGGAGAACAAGACCATGGGGCCGCGCAATCTGGCCTTTGTGCTGTCCGAAGCATCGGGCAAGCGGTCCGTCGACGCCGTGACTATCGCTTCCGGGGAAGGTGTTCTTGAGCCCGGTTCCGTCCTCGGCAAAGTCACCGCTTCGGAGAAATATGTTTTCTCGCCGAACGCCCAGGTCGCTGGCAAGGAAGGGGCAGAGGTTGCAACGGCGATCCTTGGATATCGTGTCGACGCAACCGACGCGGACCAGAAAGTCGTCGCCTACACCGCCGACACAGAGGTCAAGAAGCCGATGCTTCTTTTCCATGCCTCCGTTGACGATGACGCCAAAACTGCAACCAAGCTCGACCAGCTGCGCGCTGTCGGCATCAAGGCACGCTAAGGAGGACCCTGCATGCCGACACTCGATATTTTCAATGACGATGCATTCAGCGTTCAGAACCTCACGGCAACCGTCAACGAACAGCCTTACCGTCCTGGACAGATCTCTTCCTCTGGTATGTTCGAAGAGAACAGCGTCAATACGACCATTATCTCTGTTGAGAACCAGAAGGGGCAGCTGAGCCTTGTGGAGCCGACCGAGCGCGGTGGTCCGGGTGAGACGACTGGCGACGGCAGTCGCGGTCTGGTCCCGTTTTCGGTTCCTCACTATGAGCGCGATGACGCGGTCAAGGCAGATGAAGTTCAGGGCGTCCGTGCATTCGGTTCCGAAACCGAAGTCGAGCAAGTCATGGACCGGGTCCGGTCGAAGACCGATCGTCATCTGCGCGATCTCGACATGACGCTGGAACATCAGCGCGCCGGCGCGATCAAGGGCATCGTGGTCACCAAATCCGGCGTGGTCCTCGAAAATCTCTACTCGCGGTTCGGGATTGCCGTACCGGCTGCCGTCAGTCTGGATCTGGACAACGAAGCCGCCAAGGTCGACGAGATCCTTGAAACGGACGTTGCCTGGTCCATCGAAGACTCTCTCGACGATTACTATACCGGTTTCCATGTCTGGACCGGCCGCGAGTTCCACCTGAAGGTCTGGAACCACAAGCGTATCCGCGAAACGTTTCTGAATACTGTCGGCGCTGACCAGCTTCGCCAGGCCATTCCGGACAGGTACCAGATCGGCAAATTCACCTTTGAACGTTATCGGAACGGCAGCAGGGCCAAAGCCGATAACGGTGGCGTTGGCTACATCGCGGAGAACGAGGGCCGTGTAACGCCGATGGGTGTTTCCGGGCTTTTCATCAGCCGTTTCGCGCCGGCCGATTACATTGAGACGGTGAACACACCGGGCCTGCCGCGCTACGCAAAAGTCTGGGTGCCGCAGAACGGCAAGAAGGCAGAAATCGAGGTCCAGACAAACGTGATCTCGCTTTGCACCCGGCCTGGAGCGCTCCGGCGCCTGACGGTCTAAGCCGCCCGGATCTGACCTGCGAAAAACCCCGGAGCATTGCCCCGGGGTTTCTTTTGATCTCCGAAGGCATTCAGCCTTTCGACATCAAAAGGAGACGTGAAATGGCTTCCAAAACGACCATGAAAATCCAGTTCCCCCTCGGCGGCATCATCCCGAAGGACGTTCTCAATTCTGCGAAGGACCGGGTTTGCGAGCCCGGTGAGGTGGTCACTGTTCCGATTGCCTACGGCGAGCACCTTGTCAGCGACCGGTTCGCAGAAAAAGCAACTTCGACCACCAAGCAGGTCCAAAGCTCGGAGGGGACAGACAAGAAGAAGGCCGAACTCGCCGGGCTCGAAAAGGCCGTCGCGGCGGCGAAGGAAGCTATTGAGAAAGCGGAAAGTGACGAGGCCAAAGCGACTGCTCAGGCGGCCTTGGATGGTGCAGAAAGCGCCCTTGCTGACGCCAAATTCTGACAACGAGGCGCATGAAACATGTCGCAGTTCGATCAATACAAGCGCCGTCTTCACTCAAGTGTGGACGGCATGTTTGCAGAACGCGTCAGGATCGTTGCCTGGAAGGATGGCCGGGAAGATCCGGAGCGGCCGGCACGCGAGATCGTTGCCCCATTGGTTGAAGAGGATCGCGAGAACCAGTCTCTGTCTGGTGACCGGTCGGGCCAGTTCAGCGGCAATGTTCGGACAGGCGGTGCGGTTTTGAAGCCGGATCCAGCGGTCTATCCAGACCTCGATGTTCGGCAGGGTGACGAAGTCATTGCATTGGAGCGACCAGGCGAACCGCGTTGGCGCGTTTCTTCCGTCGATCCGAACGGCCATGGCCGTCTGATTATCAATCTTGGGGACAGCTGATGAGCCTTGTGCGGATTGCATTGAGAATGTTGGCGGTGAAGGCCCTCAAGGACCGCACCGTCGCCGGTGACAACGTGCTCGACAGCGAGATCGGCATTCTCGGCGAGGATGAAAAGGGCTTGCACATCAAACCCAAAAAGGGCCGCTTCATCGCGGTCTACACTGATGATGCGGAAGCCAAGCCTGACGAGCAGCGCGCGTTCCACGAGAACGGTCTTGTGAACCTCTGCCTCGAATACGGTGTCACCGACGCCATGCAAGAAGAGGTTGATGATCCGGATCGTCCGGGAAGTAAGATGAAGGTCATTTTCCCGACCATCCCTCACGCCAGCCGATTGCATGATTTCTACCTGGACATTCTGGGGCGGCAAATTCGGTCTGGTCTGTCAGATGGGCAGAACGAAGCTGCGGAAGTGTTGCGCGGCTTGATCCGCCGCGTCGTCAAAGTCACCTGTGAGCGCGCAGGTAGCGATCGGACGGGCGAGCGGGTGGCAGCGCAGAAGCTGACGTTTACGGTCGACGCCCTGCAAGATCCGCAGTTCCTTGACGACATCCCCGCCGGTGCTCCGTTTGCGAAGTTCCTTGCAATTCTGGCCTCTGGCGATGTCGATGATCAGAAGCTTGGAGCGCTGATCCTCGATCAGATCCCGGCGTCCCCTGAGGATCTTGAAGAGGCGCGCGAGCGGATCGGGCTGACCTTGGCCGAGCTCGGTTCGCTTGGCTTCGAATACGTCCCGAATGCGGATGAGGACAGCGAAATCACCAATGTGACGATTGATGTCACGGGCAGGCAGCCGGTCGAGGTTGGAGCATGATTGAGTTTCTGACAGGGCAGCGCATCGATATCGAGATGCTGAAAACCCGGTTCGGGCAGATGATCCGGATCGGACCTATTGAAGAAATCAACTCTGCCAAGGGTTACCGGATCAAGCTTGGCGATGGAGATGACGGTCCATTCCTGTCACCCTGGTTGCCACACCCGGAAAGCGGCGGCCAAACGTCATCCTGGATACCTCTATCGAAGGGGCAAGTTGTCGGCGTACTCAGCCCGAACGGCGACATTCGGCAGGGGGTGTTGCTTCGAGGTGGGTTTACCGACAGCAATCCTGCGCCGAGCTCCGATTTGATGGCAAATGTCCTAAAGGGATTGGGGGCTACGGTCACATTGAAAGACGGAACTTTGACCGTCGATTGTGGCTTGGTGAAATTCATCGCAGACGTCGAAATCGAAGGAAACTTGCTGGTCAAAGGCAAGGTCGATTTTGCAGCCGGGCACGTCAAACATAACGGCACCAACATCGGCGACGATCATGTCCACTCCGGGGTCATCCCCGGCGGAGCGGACACCGAAGGACCGCATTAGGAGAAATCCATGTCGAAGAAGACTTATTACGTCGCTGACGGTGTCAGCGCGATCAGCGCCGCTCGCATTCCCGCAAGCCGCAAACTGCGTCTGACCGAGGGAGAGGCGATGCATGACGTTTCGCTCGGGCGGCTCCTGACGACCAAGCCGATAGCTACGGCAGGCAGTGCCGAGTCCGTGGAAGGCGAAGAATAAGCCATGTCCGGTTTTGACCGCGTGACGATGCTCCCGCTCGACAATCTCACGCACACGCTTCAGAGCGTGGAAGTGATCCTGTCAACGGGTATCGGATCGCGCGTGATGCGCCGGCAGTTCGGTGGCGGGGTGGCGGAACTGCTCGGCCGGGCGGTCAAGCCGTCACTGATGGCGATCGTTCAGCAAGTGATCGGAACAGCCATCGATCTCTGGGAGCCCCGTCTGCATGTGCGCCGGGTTTCTTTCAGCGGTTCGGCTGACGCAGTGCGTCGCGGCACAGTCGGTATCGTCATTGAGGCGGACTATCGGCCTCGCGGTCATCTTGGTGACTTCACTATCGAGCGCAATCTTTCCTTTTCCGTGCGTTTTGCAGGCGGCTCCGCCTCGGCCTCGGTCATCTGAGGGTAAACCGTGATCGATCTTTCCAGCCTTCCAGATCCTCAAGTGATTGAGGAGCTGGATTACGAGACCATATTGCAAGGATTCACTGATGAGGTGAGGGATTTGTTTGCTGCCGCAGGTATCGACTATGATGTTGGTGCGCTCGAAACCGATCCGGTCAAGATCGTTCTGGAAGCCTTCTCTTATCGCGAGATCCGCTTGCGCACCCGTGCGAACCATGTCGCTCGGAACCAGATCCTTGCATATTCGTCCGGCACCGATCTTGAGCATCTGGCGTCGCACTACGGTGTTGCCAGGCTCGCAGGTGAAACGGATGATCGTTTGCGTGAGCGCGTTCAGCTGGCAACCATTGGAAGGTCTCCTGGCGGCACCCATGAGCGGTTCAAGGCCATTGCCATGGCATCGAGCCCCAAAGTTCGCGACATCGCGACATGGACCGTTGGAAGAGACCCGACCGTCAACATTGCGGTGCTGTCGACCGACGTTGGCGGCGCGGCTTCTGCGTCCCTTCTTGCGACAGTTCGGGCAGCTCTTGAAGCTCCTGAGGTTCGTCTGGTGTCTGACCGCTACAACGTGATTTCCGCTGTTCAGAAAGTGGTGGCGATCGATCTTTCCGTCACCCTGACACCGGATGCTTCGGAAGACGTTCTCGCAGAGCTTCCAGATCTCATTCGCCTGGCGCGCGATCAGGAGAACCTGTTGGGGCTCGACCTGTATCAGGCTTGGGTGAGCAAGGCTGCGATGGTGGCCGGCGTTTCAAATGTCGTGGTCAACGCACCGGTGGCTGATGTGGTCGCAAGCCCGGAGGAAGCCGTCAAGATTGGTGAAGTGACCGTTCAGTTTGCCGGGCGGGGCCGATGACCGAGACACTTCTTCCGTCCAATGCGACACCGATTGAAGTCGCGCTCGATCGGGCAGGGGATCAGGCACCGAAGATTGATCCCGCCCTGAGCTATATTTCCGGGTGGAAGCACATCGTGCAGCCCCCGGATCTGCGTCCCTATCTGGTTCAAGAGTTTGGCATGGGGGTTCTCCAGCCATTCGTTGAAACCTATGCCGCCATCCTTGCTCTTCGGCGTCCGTGGTGCGAGGTGAGGGGCACGCATGAAGCGGTCAACCGGGGCCTCGCGATTGTCGGCTATTCGGGCACTCTCAAGGACCCGCCGGCGCGGCGGCTTGCGTGGGCTGAGTTCCAGATTAATCTGGATCGGGTTCGAGATGATCGCGAAGATCTTTTCAAGATCGCCGGCATCGTTGACCTGAGTATCCCGGAGCGCTCGACGTTCCGGCGCGGCGTTCACGGGCATGACGTGCCAGCCGCCGAGGGGTGCCGGACGCGATTGAGCGGCTCGATCCTGTCCAATGACAGCGGTGTACGGATCGACGGCAAGGGGCCGAAATGGTCCTTCGGGCGAAACTACCAGTTCAGCCACGTTCTGACTGAAGCGGAACTGACCTCCATAGGCATCTGGATACCCGAGATTGATAGCTCTCTTTGGGCTGACATGAACTTTCGGTGGGTGTCTGCGACGTTCAAGTGGTCGAACGATGCGGAACAGGCCCGGCGGGTCTCGCTGGCGACGTCTCTGGAGGGGCTGCCGTGCTGGCTCCGGTTCGCGGATGCCCAGGCCCAAACCATCGGTTACCGCAAAGCGGTTTGCCGGGCTGTTGACCAGGGCCTGAGTGGTTACGCCTTCGGCCCCGACTTTCTGGAGCCCGGCACCGAAAACCCGCTCGGTGTGCATGTCTTCGCAAGGACGGGGTTCGGGGATGGTTACGGCTCTGAAGCCGCATCCGTTTCGGTCGTGATCGACGCCGATGTCACCGATCAAACAAAACCCGGCCAACTGTGGCTGGAGCCCGCCGGCCTGACCGGCGGCACGGAAATCGCTGCGCAACCCGTCTCCATTCTCTTTGGAGAGACAGTGCGGGAGCACGTCCAATTTTTCTTGAGGTTCTGATGGCATACGAACACGAGTCCGGCATTCCCGGAGCTTTCGACAGAACGCCTAGCGCCCCGGATAAGCGCACGGAATTGGTCTTTGTCGAGGATCGGTATGTCCAGGGTGCGGAACTCAATGAAATTCAGGGCCTGACTGGCCGCCGCATTCAGGCGATCGGCAACATGGTCGCCGGAAACGGTAACCGGGAAAGCGGTGCGGAAATCAAGGTTGCCCTCGACATCGATCCGGAAGATCCGAATGTCGTACCGACCACCGCCAGCATCATTTTGCAGCCCGGCCGGATCTATATCGATGGCCACGTTTTGGCCGTCCCAGCGGCTCAGTTCGACAATGTTGTCATTGCCGGCGACGTGATCGTTGGCGTGCGCCAAGTGGTCACATATGTCGGTCATGAAGAAGATGCGTCGCTTGTTGGCTTGCAGCCTGGTAGCGAAGCGGAGGGCGAACCCGGTGCCCATCGCGCTAACAGGACTCTCGCCTGGGCTTTGCTGAATGATGGCGGCGAAGGCCAGTTCATTCAGGTCTATCAGGTTCGTGACGGCACGGTAGTCGACCAGACAGCGCCGGCCGCCTTTGACGGACCTTTGGCGACGAATGCCATCTACGATCGCGCTCGCGGGTCCTATATCGTCTCTGGCTGTGAGGTAACCGCGCTCGGTAACGATGGCGAGGGCAATCAGATCCTCTCAATCGCTGCCGGCGCAGCCAACATTCAGGGCTGGCGGCGCACCCGTGAAACCGCCTTTACGCTGTTTCTGCCGGAAAATCCGGACCTTGAACTGGTCTCCGCTGAAACGCTCAGCTTCGCCGATGCCGGCAGCGGTACCGCTGTCCTGACAGTCGGCCGCCCGCCGATCGCCAACCTGGTCTCGGCCGTTGTGACCAAGCGCGTTTTGGAAAACGTCACCCGTGGGGCGGTGCCGAATGGCCTCGACACCTTGCAGGAAGGATCAATCGTCCGGATCGAAAGCGTGACGCAGGGCGGCACTACCTTCGATCCGGCAACCTACACGCTGCAGGGTGACGAGATCTCCTGGGCACCGGCCGGAGACGAGCCGGCGAGCGGCAGCACCTATGTCGTGACTTATCTCTATTTCGACCAGGTTGCGCCCGATGCGTTTGACGCCACCACTGTGACCTTGTCCGGAGGCGTTACCGGGGAAACGGTGTTGCTGACCTATAATTCCAAGATCCCGCGCAAGGATATTCTGGTTTTTGATATCAACGGCACGCCATTTGTCGTCGAAGGCGTATCGGCCCGCAAGGGCGCCTTGCCGCCAAAGGCGCCTGAAGGGCATCTGAAGCTTGCCGAGATCCACAACACCTGGGACGGTGCTCCGGAGATCGTCAACAACGGCACCCGCGTTGCGACCTATGAGGAAGTCCGGGCGCACTTCTCGCTGGTTGTTAAGCTGGCCGATCAGCTTAACCGGACCATTCTGGAGCAGTCGGTACCGGATGCGGCGGCTGTCTCTGCCGATGGTATTTTCACGGATGATTTCCGGTCTGACTTTTACCGCGACGCGGGCGTTGTTCAGTCGGCCGCCGCCAACCAGGGCGTCTTGCAGTTACCGGTCTATCAGACGTTCCTGCAAACGGTCGGCGGGCTGGAGATGCTGGATTACACCGAACAGGTGATTATCTCGCAGCCGCTTGCAACCGGGTCGATGAAGGTCAACCCCTATGCCAACTTCAACCCGATGCCGGGTTTGCTGGCGCTCAACCCGAATAACGATTTGTGGACGGCGACCGAAACGCAGTGGACGTCCGCCGTTACGCGTGAGTTCACCGCAGCGCCAGGGCAATCTCCGGGCAGGTCGACGATCAACGAGGAAGTCAGTCAATCGACCCGTGAGGCTGAGTTCCTTCGGCAGATCGATATCGATTTCAGCATTGAAGGCTTCGCGCCGAATGAGCAGCTTGAAAAGCTTCTGTTCGGCGGACGGGACGTAACGCCGGCCGGGCCTCTTGTTGCGGATGCCAACGGCGAGATTGCCGGCACATTCCAGATCCCGACGCGTGTCCCGACCGGGACGCATGCGATCCGGGCGGAAGGGGCCGCAGGCGGCTTTGCCCAGGCCTCTTTTGTAGGCAGCGGTCAGATCACGGTGGAGGTCATGCGGCAGGTGCATCTTGTCACGCATTCCGCTCCGCCGCCGGTGATCAACGTTATCAACCAGATCACGCGCGTCACCAATGTTACCAACGTGTCGAACCGTAACTCTGGTTCAAATGGTGGCAATGGGCGGGAAGGCGGGATGAACGGCGATCCACTGGCATGGACCTTTGTCCCACCGAACGATTGTTTCATGCTCGGCTTTGACGTGGAGATCGCGGCGGTTGGCAGCGCGTCGAACGGCCTTCTGTGTCAGCTCGCCACGACGCTCAATGGATATCCGACCAACGAGATCCTTGCCGATGCTTTCATCCCGATGGCAGGCGTTCAGCCGGGAGATACGGTTCAGCCTCGCTGGAGCATTCCGCATTATCTGAGTGCTTCGGAAAAATACTGCATCGTCATCATGACGGACGATCCGGACCACGCGGTCAAGATTGCAACACTTGGTGAAGTGGTTCCGGAAACGCAGCAACTCGTGGCATCGCAGCCCTATACCAACGGCGATCTGTTCTCCGGCTCCAACCGGACCACATGGGTTGCGCACCCGAAAAGCGATCTGAAAATCGATATCGTTGCGGCCCGGTTCAACCCGACTGAGAAGACGGTGCAACTGTTCGAAGGGGAGGTTGCGGCAATCACCGACCTGGTTGTGCGTGGCACGGCCGAATTGCAGTCCGACAAAACCCGTTTCCGCTATGAGCTGGAGAGAGCGAACGGCGATGTCATCCCGCTCGCACCGGGGCAGGCTATCGAGTTCGACGAGTATGTCTCCGAGACGCTGATCCTGCGGGCTGTTCTGAGCGGGACGGAATACCTGTCGCCAGTTCTTTGGCCAGGAACCACGATCGTCGGTGGTCAGCTTCAGGAGCAGGCCGATTATGTCTCCCGACATTTCACCATCGACGGGGCAATCGGTTTTCGCGAGATCTTCGATCGTTGGCAGCCAGCAGGGGCGACGGTTTCGGCCTTTGTCGATGCCGGCGACGACGATTGGCAGCCTCTTGTCCAGGAGAGCGCTCGTGCGATTGGTGGCGGCTGGACAGAGCCGAAACTTGCCCTTGCCGGCTTCTCCGCTCCCAACGGTGGCCGCGTGAAGATCACCCTGAACGGAACGCCAGCCGCCCGTCCGTCCATCGCGCGCCTGCGCGCCTACGGTTACTAAGAGGTTCCGATGCCGACAGACGCTGTAACTCAGCACAAAAACCTTCCGAAGCCGCACGTCGATAATGATCTCGACTATGACATGGCGCGGATCGCGTTGATGGTCGACATGGTCGACTTGCTCTTTAACGGCATTGACTCTGTACTGGCCGGCAAAGCGGCAAGCGCACACGATCACGAAATTGGTGACGTGACTGGTTTACAGAATGCGCTGGACACGTTGACCAACAGCGTCACGGGCCTCCCTGACACGCTCGCAGCCCTGCAGGACACGGATACAACCGACGTTACGCAGGGCATGATGCTGCAGTATCTGACCGGGAAGTGGACAGCGATTGTCGCCAAGGCGGCTTTCTTCGGCATCGATCCGATCTCCGGTCTTACCGCAAACAATGTGCAGGAAGCGCTTTCAAGCCTTCAGGCAACGAAGGCGAACCAGGCGGACATTCAGGCGGCACTTGATGACCTGGTTGGCTCGGCGCCCGGAACACTCGACACCTTAAACGAATTGGCGACCGCGCTCGGCAATGATCCGGATTTTGCAACCACCATCACCGGTCAAATTGCGGGCAAGCTGGGTGTCGGTGACAAGGCCGCTGACAGCTACCTGTTCGATGGATTGGATAGCTCGCAGTTTTTGCGGTCTGACGTCGGCGGGACGATCTCGGGAAGTCTCACGGTTGTCGGTCACGTTTACGCTACTGGCTACGTCTATGTGAATACGGATAACAGCGGTGATGCCTGGATCGTTTGCAAGGACGCCAACAGTGGTGGCGCGGATCGTCTTCTAGGCTGGGACGACAGCGTCAACGCCTTTGTTGCTGAAGAAAATGACGGTGGAATTCACCCTCTTGCGCTGGTCAACCAAACTTCGAGCAGCTCGGAAACCAACTACCCGATTGGGACCTGCCTGCTGGTCTACACGAACGGGACGGTAAACAGAAACGTCTCTTCCAGTGTCTACAACATGTCCGGGACCAGCCACTCATTCACGGCTGCAGGCGGCGGGAACTTTGGGTCGCAGCTGTCAGGTACATGGCGCGCCAAGGGTACATCCGGCGTGCATAGCATCTATCAAAGGATTGCCTAATGGACGCGATCATTATCGACTTTCTTGGCTTTTCAGCGCATCCGGACACTGATCATACAGCGACGGACATGCATGAAATTACCGGGGCTGCAGAGTACATTGTCCGCTATCCGAGCGGTGTAGAAGAAACTCTGGTTACAGGACTTCGCGCCGGCGAAAACCACGGCTGGTCGGTAACGGTGGCGCAGGTTGCACAAGCTTGGAAAACAAGCGGTGGCGTCATCCCCGAGTGGAACCCGCCGACGCCTGGTGAGGTAAGGGCGTCCATGCCGACAGTGACGGCGAGACAGCTGCGTCACGGACTTTTAAACGTCAACATGGACGAGGCAGACGTCGAAGCTCTTATCGCCGCAATGCCTGATGAAGAAGAACGAAAGCGGGCAAGTATCGATTGGCGCACGGCCAACGAATACGAGCGGCTTCACCCATTGGTCGTCCAAATCAGCGCCTCGCTTGGCTTAACACCCGAGTTGGTCGACAGTCTCTGGGACTACTACCGAACAATCTAACCGGCCACCAAAAACGAAACCCGCACCGCCTCCAAGGCGGTTTTTTTGTGCCTGAAAGGATGCCTATGCAATCGATCTTTCTTCCTTGGTTGGCAGCTTTGCCAGTCTTCATGGTGTTCAACCGTATCAGGGGCGGGGGAATGTCGAGCCTGACGGATCGGCTTCCGGGCCGCGCGCTCTATTATGTGTCGGCGATCTTCAGTGCGCTGACCGCCGCCATACTGGATCCGGTTCTTGGTCTTGTGGTCGGACTTGGTTTCCTGATTTGGGGCGCGCCTGGCTGGGGATTGTGGTTTGACCTTCATCGACATGATGACTTTCAAATCGATGACCGGCGGCGCAGTTCTGTTTTCGTCAAAGTCATGACGTTTGTCTCTTTCGGGTCAGACTACCTTGCACTGTTCCTTCGCCTTGGTTTGTTCGTGCTTCCGGCGCTCGGTGCCTGGTGCGTTTTGAGCGAGTCTAGCCCGTGGGTTCTTGCTGCTGCCGTTCCTTTCGCAGCCTTGGGCGTGGGGGCTTATGAGCTTCGTTTCCGCACGAGCTTCGGCAACACCTTATCGGAAATGCTTCTGGGTGCTCTTTGGTGGGCGCTTGTATTGACTATGGCCGTAATCGGGTCGGAGAGCTTATCGATACCGATCTTTGAGCCCGGAAGGTTCTTTTAAAACCAACCCAACACCGCCCGCGAGGCGGTTTTTTTGTGCCCGGTTGTCGGGCTGAATGTGAGGAAAGCATGACCGAACCAGTCTTTGGAATGAGCTTCACGCGCCCGGATGATGAGATCGTTTCGGCGCTTGGTGCCGACTTCTCCCAGATGCTCCTGATCGAAACGTCCGAAAACGCTTCGGTTGCGGAATACCCGGCTGATACACCGGTGCGGATCTCGACCAGCGATGCCGAGGCAGTATCTGCCCTCGGTACCGGGCTGCTGGCCGATGCCGTCAAAGGGATCAACGATCAGTTGACCGATCTGAACTCCGGTGCGGATGTGACGATCGTTCGTGTTGCCGAAGGCGTGGATGTGGCCGCGACCGCAGCTGCAATTGCCGCCATTGTCAACGGCATTGCCGGCATCCCCTCTGCGGTCAACAAGACCCCGCGCATTGTCGTTGCCGGTCGCACTGCCTGGCGCCCGGATCTCGAAACCACCAACCCGGTGATCGCGGCGCTGGAAGCCAACCTCGGCAAGATTATGGCTGTCGCACCGGTCGACGTCGACGACACTTCGGCGGCTAACGCTATTTATGCACGCGAGACGATGACCTCGGAACGTCTGATGCCGATCGGTGTGGCGGCAAAGGTCTGGGATGGTGCGCAGGTTGTCACCCGTCCGATGATGCCGCGCGTTGCCGGTCTGATGGCGCGGATCGACAACCAGGTTGGCGGCGGCAAGCCGTTCCACCCGTTTGCAAACCGTGAGCTGTACGGCCTTGCCGGTCTTTCCCGGAAGATCCCGTTTTCCACGCTGGACGGCTCCACCGAGGGCCAGCAGCTGCTTGCGGCGAACGTCGCCATCGTGGCCGAGGGCGAAACCGGTGTTGATGGCGCGATTGCCGATGGCGGGTATCGCTTCATCGGTACCGACAACGCTCAGACGGGGGAACTGTGGGAGCAGATCCACCAGGTGCGCGGTACCGATTACATCGTGACGCAGATCATCGAGATCACGAACCAGTTCCTCGGCCGCCGCATTCATGCCGACACTGCCGAGGCCTGGATCAACTCGATTGCGTTTGCACTGCGTGATCACGTCAACGAGGGCAACATCCTCGGCTATACGCCGAAAAACGAGATGTTCAAGAAGAGCCAGAACAGCCCGGAAAATATCCGCCTCGGCCGCCTGAAGCTGGATATTGGCATCGAGCCTTGCCCGGTCTTCAAGCTCGCCCAGCACGAGATCCGCCGGTACCGCCCGGCCGTCGACAACCTCGTCAACGAAATCATCGCCCGCCTGTCGAACGATCTCTGATCAGCGCTGACACGGTAACGACTAACCAATTTCCAGAACTCAGGATCTGATCATGCAGACGATTTACATGCTATCCGCCGTTGACGTTCGCCGGGCCGAGACGCCCGGCACGTCTCGGGTTCACACGATCGCGAAACTGACCATTCCGCCGATCAAGTTTGCAAACGCAGGGCATAACCCTGGCGGCGGTGTTATTGCCGTTGATTTTACTCTTCCGCGCATTGAGGCGCTGGAGCCCAAATTCATGTGCAAGGGGCTCGACACCGACGTCTTCGGAGGACTGGGGGCGCGTGACCGCTGGGTGTTTGCAGGTGCCTATAAGGACAAGCGCACCGGCCTGGATGTGCCGGGCCGAGCGATCATTGAAGGCGCTGTCACGCAGTGGGAGCCCGACGAAAGTGATCCCGTCGACTTCCAGGGCTGTAATCATGCGCTCACCGAAGTGACGCACTTTGAACTGACCCTCGACGGCAAGGAACTGTTCTACATCGATTTCTGGGAGCGGCAGCTGCGCCGGGACGGTGTCGACATGTTCGAAGGCGTGCGCGGTGCGCTTGGCGCGTAACTCCAACTTTCTATCCAACCTCAACCGGCCGGGCTCTGTCCCGGCTTTTCTTTTGAAAGATACGACATGTCTCAGAAAACCACTCCCGTCGAACTTACACTCGAAGAGCCGGTCGAGCACGGCGGCAAGACTTTCGACAAGCTGACATTCGCGCGCAAACGCAAGGTCCGGGACCTTGTCGCGGCGGATGATTACAAGAGCATTCTGCAGAAGACCGGCGCTGTCTATGCCTCAATGGCAGGCGTGCCGGCTGAAGTGATCTTCGATCTCGATGCCGACGATTATGCCAACCTTGAAGAGCAGGTCGGGCCTCTCATGGGAAAGTCCTGGGAGGACGTCAAAATGGGCTTCCTGACGGAAGAGGCGGCGAGCTACGGAATGCAGACGGCGGTTCAGGCGGAACTGGCCAGGCGGGCAAAAGCTTCGGATTGATGACCGCGCAGATCGCGCGGTACCTGCATCAGTCCCTGACGGAAATCGAGGATTGGGACGTCCCGACCTTCTTCCGTTACTTCGGCCACGTCGAAGAGGTTTTGCAGATCGAGGCGGAAGCCAAATCCAAGAAGCCTCAGGGCGGGAGTTAATTCCGCCCTCAGGTCTCCATTCTCCTTTCAGTCATTAGCCCGACCGAGGGCCGCACAATCAAAGGTGTGTTCCGTTGGCAACCCTCACGTCACAACTCATTGTGTCGCTGGTCGAGCGCGTGTCCCGTCCGGCGCGCGCCGTCAGCCAGTCCCTGACCGAAATGCGCCTGCGTGTTGATGCAAACGCCCGGGCGATGGATGCCATGCGCGGCCGGATGCTGGACGCGGTCGGCGTCGGCTATTTGCTCGCCAAGGCGATCTCTGCGCCGATCAACGCCGCCCGTGAATTCGAAGCGGTGATGGCGGATGTCAACAAGGTGGTCGATTTCGACACGCCGGACGGGCTCAAGCAAATGAGCGCTGATATCCTTGCGCTCAGCCGGGTCATTCCGGTGGCTGCAACCGGCATTGCGGAGATTGTAGCCGCTGCCGGGCAGGCCGGTATGCAGGGCGAGGAGCTGCTCGCCTTCGCTGAGATCGCGGCAAAGGTTGGCGTCGCCTTCGACCTGTCGGCCGACCAGGTGGGCGAAAGCCTTGCCAAGATCAAAACCGCCCTTGGTCTGACCGTGGAACAGACCGGCGAACTGGCCGATGTGCTCAACCACCTTTCCAATACGTCTGCGTCCTCGGCTGCTGACTTGCTGGACTTCATGCGGCGGGTTGGCTCGGCCGGTACCGCCATGGGCTTTTCGGCGCGCGAGGTTGCGGCGATTGGTTCGGCGATGGTTGCGGCCGGCGCGCAGGCAGATGTTGCGGCGACCAGCTTCCGCAATGTGACCAAGGCGTTGGCCCGTGGCGAGTCTGCGTCCAAACGCCAGCATGAGGCATACAAGAAGCTCGGCCTGTCCGCGACGGACGTGGCGCAGCGCCTTCAAAAGGACGCTGTCGGCACGCTGCAGGACGTGATTGCGCGGATCCGCGCGTTGCCGAAGGAATTGCAGGCCTCGACGATCTCCGATCTGTTCGGGGATGAGGCACGCGCCGTCATGCCTCTGATCGAGAATGCCGAGCTATTGCAGAACGCCCTCGGCCAGGTGGCGAGCGAAACCAACTACCTCGGCTCGGCGCAGAAGGAATTCGAGGTTCGTTCGCAGACCTTCAATGCGAAGCTTCAGAGTTTCCAGAACCGAATGACCGAACTCGCCATTGCGATCGGCAATGCGTTGTTGCCAGCGCTGACAGCGATCATCGAGGCGGTGATGCCGACGATCAGCGCGATCGCGGATCTGGCCGCGGCCTATCCGCAGGTGACTGCCGCGGTGCTCGGCGTGACGGCAGCGCTTGTCGCCCTGAATATTGCGGCCATCGCAAGCCGGTATTCCTTCCTGTTCCTGAAGGGCGGTGTTCTGAATGCGGCTCTTGTCATTGGTCGCAGTGCGGATCTGATCATCGCAGCCACAAAGCGGCTTCGCTTGGCTGTTCTCGGTGCATCCATGCTTGGCGCTCTGGGGGGCGGCACCTTCTTCGGGGTGCTTGCGGGAGCTGCGGGTGCCGCGGTCGGGGCGATACAGGCTGCAGCTGCGGCCATTGGGGCCGCGATCGCTGGCATCACCTGGCCAATTGCCCTGGTAATCGCGGCTGTCGCGGCGCTCGGCGCTGCCGTCTATCGGTATTGGGAGCCGATCAGGGAATTCACGCTCGGTTTTGCCGAAGTGATCGGGAGTAGCCTTGGGCAAGCCATGAGCGCCATTACCGGCTTCATGTCCAGCCTTGCCTCACACGTTGGACAGTGGGCAACCAAGAAGCTGGTGGACATCGGCAGCTTGCTCGGCATCGATGAGGCGGAGATCCGCGGGGCTCTGGACAAGGCATATGGGGCGATCTCCAGCACTCTACGCAAGATCGTCGACGCGGTACTGGCGATCCCCGGGCAGTTAGGCGATTGGATTGCCGACATCTTCTCGATGAAGGACTATTCAGCGACGGCCGAGGCGGAGTTCCGGGATGCCGGGCGAAAGTTCGGGCAAGCTCTCGTCGATGCGATCATTGATGCTTTCAGCGCTCTTTGGGAGTTCTTGAGATCCATTCCTGACCGCATCGTTTCCGCGATCGGCAGGATTGATCTCTCCAACATGCTGCGCCTGCCTTCGTTCCTTGGCGGTGGCGGCGGCGAAGCGCCTGCAGCACCTCAACTGAAGATCGAAGGCGCTCGCGCGCTCGGCGGGCCTGTCGTCGCCGGCAGGACCTACCGCACGGCGGAAAAGGGCGATGAGCTGTTCACACCTGATCGTGATGGGTTCATTCACAGCGCCGCAGCGACGAAACGCATCCTTGCCGGTGCGGGGCAGGGGCAGGGATCGGGCCAGGTCGCAGTAAACATCGAGCGAATTGTCATTCAGGAAGCGCAAAACGCTCGCCAGATCGCTCAAAAACTCGGTGACGAGATCGATGCCGCAATGGCGGGCGTTCATTCGGATACCGGTTGGTCAGTGTCATAAGGGAAAATGCATGCTCTACATGATCGGCGCGGTCGCGGTCGACACATACCCGTTTGCCTTTGATGCTGTCAGCCGGTCAGGTTCGGCGGACATTGCCTTCAAGCCTCTGTTGAACGGCCTCAAAGGCGCGGAGTTCATGGGTGAGGGGGATGACACGCTCAGCATGCGCGGTCAGCTCCTGCCTGCGAAAATCGGCGGACTGCCTCAACTGGAAGCCCTCCGATCGCACATGAACCAGGGCGCGGCCTTGCCGGTGATGCGCGGCGACGGTGTGCGGCTCGGCACCTACATGATTGTGAGCCTTCGCGACAATCACAGCGATCTATTGCGGGACGGTATCGGTGCCAGGGTTCGGGTTTCCGTTTCCCTGAAAAAGGTGCCTGCACAGCAGTCTACTGGCCTGCAGGTCATTCCTGCGCTTTTGCAGATCTTCGATCTCTTGGGGTGATCATGACTGAAACGATAAAGATCGTGGGCGATAATCTTACGCTCGATCTGATCTTGTGGCGCAAGCATGGTTTGCGCGGCCTGGCTCTCATTGAAGAGGCAATGAAGCTCAATCCGAAGCTGACCGGTGTCTATGTGCCGGTTGGTACAGATGTCGTCTTGCCAGACCTTCCAGCGGAAACCGTCCAGGCCCGCGAAGTCGTAACATTGTTCGGGTGATCTGATGGTGTGGAAAACGGAATGGGCGGTCGAGATCGACGGTCAGGACGTCAGTTCGAAGATGGCGAACTACCTGGAACAGATCACTGTGACCGACAAGGCCGGCGCTTCGTCTGACAGCTGTTCGCTGGCGCTCGATGACACCGGCGGGCAGATCAAGCTGCCGCAGCCAGGCGGCAAAGTCGTGGTGCGGCTGAATGGTGTTCAGGTGTTCTCGGGTGTGATCGACAGCGTGAAGTCCTCCGGCAACAGGTCCAGCGGTCGCTCGCTGTCTGTCTCTGCCAAGGGCTTCGACGTGAAAGGCAAGGCAAAGCAGCCGCAGCGCCTTCATCAGGATGAGGGCACGGTGGGCGACTTCCTGAAGAAGCTGGGGCAAAAGGCCGGTTTTGAAATGAAGATCGATCCGGCCTTGGCGAATATCGTGCGCGATTATATCGCAGCGGATGGCGAAAGCCTTCTGCACATCGGTGAGAAACTGGCCCGCGAACTCGGTGCTACCTTCAAGCTTCGCGGCCCTATGGCAGTTCTTGCCAAACATGGACAGGACTTCGGCCTTCCGATGATCTCCGGTCTCTTCAAGCCGGATGGGTCCGGCAACCTGATCACGTGGGATATCGAGCCGCTGTCGACGCGCACGGTGTTCAAGTCCGTTGAGGTGCCATACGTCGACAGGAAAAAGGGGCTGCCTCTGATCTACAAGACGGATGCGGGCAAGGCTGGTGAGCGTGCCGAAGCCGTCAATCTTGTTCGGTCCGTCGCGCACGATGAAAATCAGGCGAAGGAAATTGCCGAGGCTCGCAAGGCACAGATTGAGCGCGAGGGCGGAAAAGGCCGGGTCACTCTTGATCTGATGCCCGAAGCGCAGGCCGAGGCGCAGTTTCAGTTGAAGGGCACGCGAGCGGGTGTCGATGGCACCTACCGGATTGTTTCCGTCACGCACTCCGCAAGCCGATCGGGCGGCGCAACGACCGACCTGGAGCTGCAGCAACCTCAGGATGGCGCTGGCACAGACAGCCGCTGACGGTCGATCCAAATAGCTGAATTCACCCAACCCGCTCTTCGAAGCGGGTTTTTTCATGCCCAAACGATGGAGGGCGAACATGTCCAGCCTGCCTTTTGAAATGTGGCTTCAGAGCCGATTGACCGCGCATGGTTTTGCCTGTGGCGAAATCGACGGACGGATTGGTCCAAAGACTTTGCATGCGCTCCGGAGCTTCCAGAAAGCAATGGGGCTCGCGGTAACTTCCGAAGCCGATGAGGCAACAGTGCTGGCTCTGCGGCAATCGAGTTCGCGCGTGTCTGTCGAGGTGAGCGGCTTCATCCCGGATCGTGACAAGCCTTCCTCAGAAGACCGGCGCAAGTCCGCCTGGCCGCGTCAGAAGGATGTCATGCAGTTCTATGGTGCGGTTGGCACCAGTCAGACCCGTATCGAAGTTCCATGGGACATGCGCCTTGCGTGGGACAAAGATGTGACCGTGCGAACGATCACCCTGCACACGAAAGTCGCAGCCTCGGCCGAACGGGCCTTTCACGTGATCCGGGGGCAGTATTCCGATCGGGAGATCAGGGATCTCGGCCTCAACCTGTTCGGTGGTTCGTTGAATGTCCGGCGCATGCGGGGCGGCTCCATCTACTCAATGCACTCCTGGGGCATTGCCATCGACTTCGACCCGGAGCGCAACCGGTTGTCCTGGAAGCGCCCGCAGGCGCGATTGTCGCTCGATGACGCCATTCCGTTCTGGCGGGCATGGGAAGCGGAAGAGTGGGTGTCACTCGGCCGCGCACGCAATTTCGACTGGATGCATGTCCAGGCCGCTCGCCTCTAAGGAGATCCTCAAATGGTGAAGACCTACAAGCGGGAAACCGCATGGGCGCTGCTGGCTGGTCTGGCGGCGCTCTGTTTTTATGACTTGCTGCATGGCGGCGACACCGCGGCCCGTGATTGGGCGGAGCTGTTCGTCGCGCCGGTGATCACATTCGCCGTTGCCGCATTCGGCCTTGATGCTGTGGGCAAGCAGCTGATGTCGAAAGCGCCTTCGCCGCAGGAGTACGGCTGATGCTGGCGCTTGCCGCTGCGGTCTGGAAATCCAGAACCGGCGCCGTCCTGATCGCGTTTCTTGCGGTTGCGGCGGCACTCTACACCTGGCACCGGCTGGACAAGTCGAGTGCCGTTCGTGCCGCTGTGACGTCCTATGTCGCCGACGTCGAGCTGGCGGCGGCCGAGGCCGAGCTGACTGCCGCTCGCAAACGGGCAGAAGCCGCGGAGGCGGCGAATTTCTCCTTTCAACGGCAGCTCTCCGAAGCTGAAGCCATTGCCACTATCCAGGCGCAGGAGCTGGACAACTATGAACCGACTTCCCGTGATGTTGTTGATCAGCGTCTTCTTGACCGCCTGTCAAACCGATAGGGACCGGGCGATCTCAGCCGGTGCACGGATCGGCGCGGCAGCTGCGCAGTCACAGACAGACCCGCCGTTGCCGGAAGACTGCAGGAAGCGAGAACGATCGGGCGTTGTTTTCGGCGATCCGCTTGATGTCGCGCTCATAAAAACAGACCAGGCCCTCGGCCGGGCGAACAGCCGGGTCGCGCGCTGCGCGAACTGGCACGACACCTATCGAAACAGCTTAGGCGGGGATGTGGAATGAAAGAGTTTCTCGAATGGATATGGCACCTGCCACTTACCAAAATTGCGGCGATTACGGCTTTCGCGATGATTGGTGCAGCTCTGCCGAAGGACTTGTCGGCGCGCGATCGCTGCATGACTTTCTTTGTCGGGTTTATCGCTGCGCTTGTTTTCGGAGAGCCGGTGAGGGCGTTGCTCGGCTTTGGGGAAATGTGGGCTTACGGCATGGCCGGAATTCTGGCCATGACGGGAAGGAACATTGCCGTGTTCCTGCTGCGGGCGAGCCGGGACCCAAAGACATTCGCCCAGGATCTTCTGGAAATTTGGCGGGGGGTACCGAGGCAATAATGGCAGTGCCTGATTGATGTGCCTGTGTCGGCCGATCAGGAACTGGATGATCTGCGCAGTGCCTGCAGCGACGAAATCAGTTTGCGACGGGGCCGTCTGAACTCTAGGCCCCGAAGCTGCAGGCATTCATTCGTGGACGGTTCGAATTTCATTACCTTCCATTCAAACCGCAATATCACGCCGGGCGAGATCAGCCAGATAAGCGGATCTCGTAAGGCCACGAGCCTTGGCTGTGTGGTCGACCGCATCCAGCAATCCGGCATCCATTGTTATGTTCGCCTTTACCGTGCGGCCACTGAGAGAGATCAGCGGAACGGCGATCAGGAACGCACCTTCGGCAAGAGCGGAAGCAACATCCTCATCATTTCGGATCTCGGCCAGAGAGCGCGGAGAGGGCAGGGTTTCACCTTCAAGGTGAAGGGCTAGAGCTTCAGTAGCGTTTCTGACGAGCTGATCGATCTCATCGGCTGCTGAAAAGCAGCCCGGAACGTCCGGAAACTGGACGCCATATGCGCTATCACCATCCTGGTGAACAAGCGCGACATAGTTATGCATAGGCTGACATTCCCCAATCAGACCCATCCGGCTTGTTTGTAGATGCTGCGCACGGTCCCGACCGGCAGGTCTTTCTTCGGGTGCGGCACAGTTACAGTCAGTGAGCCTTTTTTGAACTTGTGATGGGAACCGACAACCTTCACCAATTCGAAGCCGTCTTCTTCCAGCTTCTTAATGATGTTTCGGCTGTTTGTTTCCATCTGAAAGGCTCCGCTAGTGCGCATTTAAATACGCCTACGCGGTCGATTCGTCAAGGGAGGCGCACTATAATGCGCATGAATGCGTGCTGGGGAATAGTTCCTTGAGGTCATCTGACTATGTGATGGTTTGCCTGTGTTTGCGTGTCGGATTGCAAACAATCGGGATTTCCAACTACGAACCAAGCATCGGTCTAGTTCGGTGTGAAGTGTTCTAGCCCATTGCGGAACGTTGATCGATGTGCGGTGAAAGTCGGCTTCGAGCCCCTGCGGACGGAAGTGCCTACTATCTGGCCAGGCCTGTCAGCAGTTCGTTCAGAGCTAAGGTAAACCCGTGATCTTCGGTGGGTTCACAGGTGCAGCTTTGACCATTCATTGCAGTGGCCAAGGCAGCGCCATGGGTGAAGTCCACGAGTATTTCGAGCCAGAGCCGCTTCTTGTGTTCTGGTAGGCCGACTTCGGCCAGAAGGGTCGAGATTTCATTGGTGATCCGCACTGCCTGCGCCGGAAAGACATTCGGTCGACTGAAGATGAGCATCGTCAGACCCGGGTAGCGGAGTACCCGGTCATGGTAAGTATTCAGGAGCTCGCGTATCCGCTCAATCGGCGTGCCGTCGTCAGGTGCTGATACCGGCTCATAGGCGTATTCCGACATTGCGCCGATCAAGCCGTCGCGTCCCCCGAAGTGATGATGGATCGTCATAGGGTTGATGTCGAGCCGCTCCGCCAGCGCTCTCATGGTGAAGGCACCGGCGCCCTTGTGATCCAGAAGGTCAAAGGCGGCTTTGAGCATGTCTTTGCGCGAGACAGGTATGTCTGCCCGGAGCGGACGTCCTCTAGGCCGCTTCATGCTTCGATCCGATAGTGAGACTGGACAAGCCCGGAGGGAAAACTCTTCGTCTGCTCGTGGCGCAGCGAAATGTCGGTAGGAATGCTACCGAACAATCGGCGTCCCTCGCCGAGTAGCACGGGCACACTCGTAATTACCATATCGGCGATCAAGCCAGCCTTGAGGAACGACTGAATGAGGAGCCCACCATCGATATAGACCTTCCGGTGCCCCTCGCTTTGCAGCATGCGCATTGCCTCTTCGGGCGAGAAGTTGGCGACCCGGACCTTGTCGAGCAGGTCTTCCGACAGATCACTCCTGGTAAGGGTCGAAGACAGGACAACAACCGGACGATGATAAGGCCAAGGTCTTACAGTGTGCATTTTCTCGAATGTGCCACGGCCCATCATAATGACGTCGATGTCCGCGATGAAGGCATCGTAGCCATGATCTTCGGCGGGATCATCTCGCTCCAGCAGCCAGGCGATATCCCCGTCGCTTCGAGCGATGAAACCATCCAAACTTGTGGCGATAAAAACATGTCCAGTGATCATTTCAATCCTCTATTTATACGGTGTATAATAAATGACCTTTTTGTATCGACAGTGTCAAGATCAGCGCTGATCCAGTGGTTTGCCAAAGGTGGAGTGCTACCGAACGTAACCTTCGGGGTGGAGCCGAGTTTACAGGCCGAATTCGGGACACGAGTAGGCTGCATTCACAATCGCTCTGCTCTACCTAATTATCTTTTGAGCGGATCTTTCCTCGGCTCAGTTGATGCCGGCTTGTTTTGAAAATGGGTCCGGTCACCGGTCAGTTTCTCGACCATGTCGTCAATCGCTTCGCAAAGGTGCATGGCGGTCCGATATTGAGGTGAACCGATCTTTGCCGATCGCATGACCTGGATAGCTCCAGCTCTGCCAAGGCTTAGCTTTTCCAGCACTTCGTGAGTGTTGATGAAACCGCGTCCGCTGCGACGTGACATATTCAGACCTGAAACTTGTTCCCTCTTTGTACTGATATTGACTGACCGATCGATTTGGCAAGGGTGGTGATGCGCATTCTAGGTAATGGTGCCGAGCGATTTCCGGACCATGACCCAACGAAGCAGACGTTATGACTAATCGGATGGAAGGAAAGTTCCGGCTCGAACTGTTCATTCACCCACTGGTTCGCTACTGCGGTGCAATCCGTCGAAGCCGCCATTCGTTGCACCTGCAAAAACGATTGTCTGCCAGATACCAGCACTGCTGGACCTTCCTGCCGTTCGTCAGATCTAATGCAATGACTGGAGCCGGCACAAAGCGGACACGATCTGCAAGTCGCTTCGACAGTGCAGAATCCCTAGGTTGGGCGGAAAGCGGAAGTGCGCCGAGCTGCGCATAGCAGTCTTCAGTCCCAAAACCGCCAGAGGAACCATGTCCCCTCAATGATCGTATGATAAAGAAAACTTCAAATAGGAATAAACTTCGCTGAATAAGGTGCCCACTTGTCTTTCCACGGGCGAGCCTCTTCCAGTTCATAAGCCAGCTCATAAAGCATTTTGTCGCCTCCAGCTTTTGCCTGAAACATGGAACCTACTGGCATGCCGGTCGCCTTGGAGACTGACAGTGGCACTGAAATAGCGCAGTCGCCAACAGCATTAGTCGGCGCGGTGATGCTCATCACGCGTTCAAATAGATGGCCCTTCTCTTCCCAGCTATCACTTGGTCTCATTAAACCCAGCAAAGGCGTTTCATCGGGTGAAACGGGTGTAAAGAGCAGGTCATATTTGTTGAAGACACCTCCATATATAGCTTCCGTGTTCTCGAAGTAAGCGTTCCCCTCGCTGATCTGATCATCAGTGAAGCTGCGACTTGTTTCGATCATGGTTGCAGTCCACCGTGACAGAAGGCCCGACTCTTCAGGCGTCCTGCCGGTGATTGCTGTTACTGTTTCCAACAACGGCGTGAATTTGGGTAAGAAGGCGAAGCGGAAATTCTCAAAGAACTCAAGGCCGTTAACGGGGTGTTCAATGACTTCGACATTATGCCCCAGCTCTGTCAGAAGGCGGGCCACATCGTCTTGAGCCTCTTTGATGGAGTCCACAGTCGGATAGCCCTGCACCCCGTTTGGAGCGTAGGCGATCCGAAGACGTCTAGAGGAGGGGCCGGTCACAGTCCCGATCGGTTCGTAGACCTCGCCAGTTTTGTCTTCGGTATCACTGAACAGGGCTGCGCTGTCGCGCACCGTTCGACTGATGGCATTATTCGTTTTGAAAAAATCATGCCCGCCACCGGCTTCGCCGGAGAGCATGCGATATCGGCTAGGCTTGAAACCGAATGTCCCGCAGGCATGGCTGGGCAACCTGTTTGACCCCCCGCCATCTGTTCCATGGGCAAGGGGAACAATGCCGGAGGCGACAGCTGCCCCCGCCCCTGCGCTCGAGGCGATGCAGGAGTACTTCAAGTTCCACGGGTTTCGGGTCTGCCCATACAACTCACTTTCCACGCCACTGGCAAATTCGGGCACCGTCGTTGTCCCGACAATGTTTAGTCCCGAGGCTTCGAGCGCTTTGATATATTTTACGGAGTCTTTCGGAACGTTATTCGCCAATAGTCTCGATCCATCGGAACGACGCAGCCCACCAACATCAATCATGTCTTTGGCGAGGGTAGGAACACCGGCGAATGTCGAGCTTGAGGAGAAGGTAGGCGCCGCTTCCAAAGCTCTTTCGTAAGCCGGGGTCGCAATGCAATTTATAATCGGATTGACTGCCTCGATCCGCCGAATCACGACCTCGGTCAACTCTTTTGCCGTCGTTTCTCTTTTCTTGATCAGTTGGGCCAAGCCAAGCGCATCATAATCGATGAATTCGTCAAGGGTCCGGGGCGCTTTCGCCGCCGTTTCAGCTTTTGCCGGAACCGTTGCGGAAAAGGCGAACGCTGCTGCGCTTGATTTCAGGAAGACGCGCCGTGTCTGCATTTGATTTCTCCACAGTTTGCGAACAATCAGTCCCTCGCCAAGACTGAAATGCAAGCAAACTTTCGGTTTTACGTGGACAATTCTCTTTCATCCGCATCCCTGCCGTACGATAGTGCCTGGCGGCTGAACCCGCCGCGAAGGGCGGCTTTCTGCGCTTTACGGCCGCTCGTGGGCAACGCAGCATCGGTCAAAGTGGGCTCGTAGAAGACTTGCGGCGGTGCGGCATCCCGATCCGGACCTTGGTTGGCGATTGATCGATACAACCGACCCTAAGTTGCCGTTGGGCGATCCCTGGTTGAGTGATGTCTTTGCTTCCGTTTGGCAGACAGATCATAGTCTAAAGGCTTTCGGGTTCAGTCCTTCACGCCACACTTCACCATCGACCGCCAAGCACCAAGCCCATCGTTCCTCGCGGAGACCATGAGGATCAATACTCTGGAATTAATTCGGACTTCCAAATCGTATGTTCGACAGTATAGTCTTGGCAGTCTCCTGATCGCAGCGTAACCAGGCGAGGCGCCGATTTGGCGAAAGAAATCGAGCGTAAGTTTCTGATCGTATCTGACGAATGGCGAAGACTGGTATCCCACCAGGTGGAAATCCAGGACGGCATTCTAGCCGTTAACAACGGTCGAAAAGTACGCGTGCGTTTTTACGACAATCGCGCCACGCTCACCGTGAAAGGTCCTCGCAACGGCATTGTGCGGGACGAATTTGAGTATGATATCCCCGCTGAAGACGGTCGGGCCATGCTCCTGGAACATCGGGTCGGTGAGATATTGAGAAAAACCCGTTATTATGCGCCGGTAGACTACGGCTTATGGTGCATCGACCAGTATCACGGATCGTTGTCTGGCATATACTTCGCTGAAATAGAGCTAGGTGAGACTGACACGTATTTTGAAAAGCCAGCTTGGCTTGGACGAGAGATTACAGGCGACAAAGAGTTCAGTCAGACGTATTTGATCAAGAAGCGCCGCCAATCAATTCAAACGGCAAAAGAAGCTGAAAAATCAGGAATACCGTCACATTAGAACTGTGTTGGCGTTTGAGCCGAATTCAGCCCCAATCGTTCATCATCCGGTTTCGGCGCTTTCTTGATTCTTGCCGATTTCATCTAGCTTCGTCTGAAGTGACAGTCTGTCGAGTGATTTCAAAGGCAGGCTGACAAAAATCGAAATCCGATTGCGCAACATGCGGTAGGCGTCCGAGAAAGCGAGACGAATTTCCGCCTCGCTTCCCTGAGCTGCGGCTGGGTCGGCCAATCCCCAATGCGCCGTCATGGGCTGTCCGGGCCAATAGGGGCATTGTTCTGCGGCAGCCTGATCGCACACGGTAATGACGAAATCCATTTTAGGAGCGCCTTCGACAGCAAATTCGTCCCAGCTTTTGGATCTGGCCGCGGAAACGTCATGGTTTAGGCGATTAAGCAGGTCCAACGTATTAGCGTGTACTTCTCCTTTGGGATGTGATCCAGCGGAGAAACCTCGAAACCTTCCCATTCCTTCACGGTTCATGATCGCTTCGGCCATGATCGACCGCGCGGAATTACCAGTACACAAGAACAGAACGTTATAGACTTCCGACATCATTGCCTCCTAGCTAGCGCAGGCGATTTCGCATATGACCGATTGGCACAATTCCGGGTGGCCGCCGCAACAGTCTTCCATCAGGAAACCCAGCAGACCGCGCATCCCCTCCATGTCCGCGAAGTAGCGGATTGACCGTCCTTCTCTGACGTTCTTTACGAGCCCTGCCTGGTGCAGGATCGAGAGATTTGCTGACATGGTGTTCTGGCGAACGCCAAGCTGTTCTGCGACCTCTCCAGCAAGCAGGCCGCGAGAGCCGGCCCTAACAAGCAATCGAAAGACGTCGAGCCTTGTTTCCTGGGCGAGGGCAGACAGTGCAACGAGAGTGGTTTTCTTATCCATATATCAAGAATACACGATATATGGATGCGTGCAATGCCTTTGCTCCAACAAATTTTCATTGGCGCAAAGAATCGAGCGGATCGGCGAATCGGAGAACCGTGAACAAGCCATGAACGGATTTCGGTACTATTTCGGGACTCGTTTGTCACTTCTTGTCCACAAATGCGCTATTTTCATGGTTTGTTCTAGCTTGACTGGCCTCTGTCAGAGCTATAAACCCAAGCAAATCAACGGATCGGGGTATAGCGCAGCCTGGTAGCGCATCTGGTTTGGGACCAGAGGGTCGCAAGTTCGAATCTTGCTGCCCCGACCATTCATTCTCCTGAAAATCGATGTGATGCGGTGCGCGTGACTTGGGACTTTGCAACGCAAATCCATGCGCTTGCTGTGGTTCCGTGCCTAAAGGCCGGGATAACTAGGGCCAAGCTACGCAGGCGTCTTGTGCAACTTATCGCCGCATAACAGACTGGTCAGACGGGCGTTTCCAATGCCTGTGGGAGTGACGCCGCTTGCGACGGCATGCAGGCCGCGCCGGATGGGGCTGATGATACCGGATCCTGACGACCAGGCGACGCTGGATGTATCGGCGGCGATAGCCGTGCTGCAGTCCAGAATTGAAAAGGCCGGGCTTTCTCTGAAGGAAAGCGCGGATTTTGCGCTTTTCGAAAAAACCGTCCGGAGCACCGAAGACAAATACCTGATGGAAGACTTTTCACCGCGGTTTTTCGACCTGCACGGGACGACAGCGTTCTGGGTAGGGGCCGTCAACAGCCATGGTAACGTCGTGTCTGTGCAGGCTGCAAAGGTGGAAGACCTGAAAGACAGGAGCCTTGCCGAGCACTGGCATCAGCAGCAACGCAGGATCTTTGTCGATCCAAACCCTCAGGTTCGCTTCGGTACAGACCACGCACATGACGCCTATTTCATGCGCGGGCGTATTGTCTATCACGGCAATCTCTGGCTGAGACGGGACATCCGGGGGCAAGGCCTTGCCGAGCCCTTGACCCAGTTGGGGTTTCTGCTCTCACTATTGAAGTGGTCGCCGGATTATCTCTATGGCCTGATGGCAGCAAAAAGCGCAGAAAAAGGCTTCGGCATCCGGGTCGGCTACCGCAGGTTTGTGCCACGCGGCACGCATTGGGAGATTGCGCCTGGACATATCAGGCCGGACGACTGGCTGGTCTATGCCACCAGAAGCGATCTACACGGCCTTGTAAAACTTATCCTCAGGTCGTCCGCTGAAGATCCTGAATGACGCCCAGGTAGGCGCAGAAGCGAAGATCGGATTGCAGCGAAGGTCGCACGGCGACGATCAAACGCTCGAATGCAACTTCATAGAGTTCGCCATTGACCTGAATTTTCGTGTGGGCGTAGCCGTAATAAGGCGTGCCTTCCAAAGCCTTGCGATAACCTTCCGCCGAAGCCTTCTCAAGGTCCGGATCAGGTGTGCGCAGACCGCAGGCGGGTGTCGCCGGGCTTGCCCAATCTTCGCCGAACAAGTGTCGCTGCCCACTTTCCTTGCCGACATAGAAGATCGGAGGGGGAGCGTTTCCGGGCATCTTGTCCGAGCAAAGGCTCAAATGAGGCAGGAACGGTTTCAGGCATTGCTGAATCTGAACCGTATCGGTCGACATGATGCTGTCGTAGAACGCAGACACAGCCGGGTCGGCAAGCCCTTTTTCAATGGCCTGTATGCCGAGTTCCGAAAAATGAGTATCAGGGCGTGTTAGCACGGTCCTCTCTCATGTTTTGATTTGTTCCATCCGGCAAAAATCGACCAGGGACACCGCACATGTTTGGCCGTTTGCCAATAACCATTTCTACCGGTCGAAGGCTTTCAACAACAGCGACATGACATTCAGGAATTCGTCGCGTTTTTCCGGTGACAGATCGGTGGGATCGGAAACCGAATAGTCCAGCGTCAGGATCATGTCCCACATTTCAGTGAGATTGGCGTCGTCGATCGCCGCTTTCAGTTCGATCGGCGCAATTTTTTCCGGCGCTCTGGTGACCGGCCGAACATGTTCCGGAACATACCCTTCCAGTCTTTTCAGAAATTCGTAATGCATGTCAAAGCCTTATCGTTTTGATCTTTGGATCGGCCCTTTCAGGCTGTCCGGCCCTGCGATTCTGTACTTTTTGAACCTGCACTGCGTTCCGAAAATCGGCGTCTTCCAGACAAGTTCACGTTAGGGTAGTTAATAGCATGAGTTGCGCCTCCATGTCATGTTACGTGAATGTCATAAATTGCCTCTCCATCAACACCGTTAATACATACTTGTGCTGTTAAATGAGTCGCCGACGAACCGAAGATTGCGGGTTGCGGCCAATATCGGTGTTGACACCGGCGGCAAAGGCGGGAAAAAGCTGCTGTAAGGAATTGCATCTCACATATTCAGACTTGAGGGCACTGTCACATGGTTGCGCGCATCTACCGTCCGGCGAAAACCGCCATGCAGTCAGGCAAGGCGAAAACCCAGAGATGGGTGCTGGATTACGAGCCGGAGGTCGCCAAGTCCGTCGAACCTTTGATGGGCTACACGTCGTCTTCCGACATGAAGCAGCAAATCCGGCTTTATTTCGAGACTTCTGAAGAAGCTGTCGCATATGCGAAGCGCCATGGCATTCCGCACAGGGTTGAGAAAGCCCAGGAACGCAAAGTGCGCGGGTCTGCCTATGCGGACAATTTCAAATTCAACCGGTCTGCGCCCTGGACCCACTGAACAAGAACGTTCGGCTCCTCTGACCTGTTCGGCAAGAGATCGGATTGTCTGTTGAAAGCGCCGATTTCGAATCGACACGAGCCGGGTTTTTGACGCATTAGGGCGGTGGAGGCGATCGCCGGATCGGGTTGCCTCCGGACGTTTGGTCTCGATCCAAGTTTGCATGAACGTCTGGCAGGCCTCAGAGATGCTGCCCGATAGTCTCATCTGGGAACGGTTTGCGTTCCTGAGAAATTGGCTCCGTAGCTCAGCTGGATAGAGCACTCGCCTTCTAAGCGAATGGTCGCAGGTTCGAATCCTGCCGGAGTCGCCATCTCCTTGATTTTTTTTGAATAAGTCCTGAGCTTCGATGCCTCTACCTTGCGTGGAAAGGCTTCCTGCCGTGCAGATGTCCTTAACTGGACGTTCAAGTCAGGTACTTGGAAAAAGCCTGCAAAAAACAAAAACCGCCGGCCCCTGCAATATAGGAGCACGGCGGTGTTTCTAGACCGCGATTCGCCTGAAGGTCAGAGCGTCTCGGACTTTCCCGATTCCACCTTCTGGCCAACCATGAGCGGCGTGATCTTTGTTTTGAGGATCATGTCCACGTCCTCGGAACCATCTTCCAGGGACTGAAGAGCCATATCCAGGAAATAGGAACAGAACGTACGGCCGTCCTTGTCCGATTCTTTTTTCGTGTAGCGGATCATGCGCTTGATCGCCTCGATTGCAGGCTCCTGCTCGAGTTCAGTGCGGTCCGATTTGCTAACGGTCTTAGACATTTTACTACCCACCAGTATTTGATTTGCCGATTGCAGCGTCGCTGCTGTGACCATCCGTTTAAAGCATGCTGTTGCAGCGTGAAATGAGCGTGATAAGGTGCTGTTGTGTTTCAGGTTGCGTGATATTCGCGGTTGCGCGAAGGCGACGGCTGAAGCGTGCATTTCAAATACGGGGAATTGATGGCAATCGCGTCCTGCTTTGCATGCCTTGGGCGGCCTTTGCTCCTTGATAGCGACCAGGAACCTGTGGCGGTCAAGACCCGCAAGGCTCTGGCGATCATGGGCTATCTGAGCCGCATGAGCGGTATGGCGTCGCCCCGGGAAGCACTGGCGGATTTGCTTTGGAGCGGGACAGACCGCCACAAGGCAATGCAATCCTTGCGTCAGGCATTGCGCCAGTTGAAGAGCGCCGAAGAAACGGCCGGCATCGATGTAGTGCGCTCAGCGCCAGGTCACATTCAACTCGACCCATCGGCGTTTGCGTCTGATCTCATGGCCATGAATACGCTCCTGGAACGTGGCCAGGCAGCGGATTTCCGCAAGGCGGGGGAACTGTGGCGCGGCGAGTTCCTGACCGGCTACGACGATATCGATTCTGAATTTTCCGAGTGGCTGACGGTCGAGCGTGAACGGGTGCGCTCAGAACTCATCAGCGCCGCCTTCAAGCATCTGAACAGGATATCCACGGAAGACGGGGGTGTGCAGGCAGAGGCCGGGGCGCGTTTTGTCCTGAAGCTCGATCCTGCGTTTGAGGCGGCCCATCGCGTTCTTATTCGTCTCTACATGAATCTGGGTCAGCCCGAGCGCGCCGAACAGCAGCTCAGATCCTGCGAAAGGGAAATGCGGCTCCATCTGGATGCTGAGCCTGATGAAGAGACGCGGAAGCTGATGATCGTATCGGAGGTCGAAGCTTCTCCGGTGCCGGTTGGTAGAAGTGATGGTAATAGCGGCGGAAACCGAGGGTTCCTGCCAAATTATGATGACTTCGTTCCCTTGCCAGAAATTTCCATTGTCTCGTCATCCCTATTGAAAAAAGGGCTGAACGACGCGATCCATCTGAGAGAGGAAATCGTTTCCGGCCTTTCTTCGTTTCGGTCGTTCGAGCTGTTTGAATCTGAGTATTTCGGCGAAGAAAACGTGCCACGTCCAACCTTGATGGAAGGTCACGAACTTGGCTGTTATCTGCTCAGGTTCCGGCATGACGAGCGATCGGGCAAAGTGGTTGTCCAGTTCGAGGACAGGGGCAACGGTCAGATTGTCTTTAACGAGATAATTGACCTGCAATACTGGGACGGTCTGGTGCCGGCTGCGAGCCAGATTGTGAGCCGCATCCATAACCACGCGACCAGCAGACTAAGAAACCCCGCGAAAACATCCGTTTTCGCCCGTTGGTGTCAGGCCGAAGCCCTGCTGTGGGATTTCACGCCGCAATCCGACGAAAAAGCGATGCGCTTGCTGGATGATCTGGAGCGCACAAATCGCTCGTTCTCGATGACGTATGCTGGCAAGGCATCGATCATCATGAAGCAGGAACTGCATTTCCCGCTCATGGACAAGACGTTTTCCGGTGAAGAAAACAATCTTCTGAACCTTGCCGAAAAATCGATCAGGCTCGATCCCTGGCAGGCGGTAAATCAGCGTGTTTATGGTTGGGCACTTATTCTGTCCAATATGCCTGACGAGGCGCGAAGAGCATTCCAGAATGCTGGCCGTCTGAGCTCGGCTGATCCCGCCAACCTGATGTCCGTTGCCGAGGGCCTGGCTTTCTCCGGCGACATCAACGAAGCACGCGTTACGGCTGAAAGAGCTTTCTCACTCTTCGCGTTTGTTCCCCGCGTTTTCTACGAGTACCTGGCGAACATCTATTTTGCCGCGGAAGATTACGACAGCGCGATAAAGCAGATAGAGCGGGGAGCCGGGGTTGGTATCAGTGGCTTGACCACTCGTGTGGCCGCTTTGGTCTGTGCCGGGCGAGAAGAAGAAGCCATGCAAACGCTTGAACGCTTTGGTGAAAACCGTGCTGCCTTGCTGAAAAACTCTCCCGAGCTTGCGCAGGACCCCAAGAGCTGGAGAAAGAAGATCAATTTCTTCCAGAACGAGAAAGTGCGAAACGATTTCGATAAGGGCGCAGCTTTGGTGCAGCGGTTCCTGTTCGACGGTTCCGGTTCAATTTAGCGCGAACGTCGAAGACAGAGCTTTCAGATACTCCTCATTAGCACTGTTCAGCTTTTCTTCGTTCAGACGAAAAGGCAGAGCTACGGCGTTCGGATTGTTTTTCTGATCGACGATCTTGAACCGCATGAGCGCCACCGTCTCTTTCGGCAGGCCAATATTGGAAATTGCGGCTAACGGGTCTCGCTCGAGCTCGCGTCGGAAGTTTTCGTCGGTCGCTGCCCTGGCGATGAGTTTGCCAAGGTCTTTGACGTTGCTCTGGTAGTAGGGAAATCTGGCCATCGTTACCCCAATCGGAAAGAACGACGGCCTTCCTGCGCGAAGCAAGAAGGCCGGAGACGTATCGTGACGACCTTACCGGCTTACTCCGGGACGTCTTCGTAAAAGCAATTGCCGAGAGCTGCTTTACCGAGTTCTTCGAAATATTTCTCATCGCCAGCAGCAACGCGCGCTGCATCGATTTCTGCCGGGATGATGAGGTGGACGAGGTCAGCAGTGTCGGCGAAGATTGCGGCATCGGAGTTGATGCCAACTTCAGCCAGGACTTCAGCCGGGTTGGCAACCAGCCGCTCACGTGCTGTGGCGTTCTGAATGATCGCGCCAAGTTTCGCGCCAATTTCCAGTTCAGTCCGGGAAGTTGTGTCAGCGTGCATTATGAGCCTCCGATAGGTTGAGTTGCAATGTGTCCTGCCTGGTGGTGGGATGGTCACCTGGCTTTTTGAAATTCGGTCAAACTTTAGTAAATAGTTATGTATTGAGACTGTTTACTACTGATCGACTGCTTTCGAATAGAATGTAGAACGGGGGAATGAACTCGCTCAATGGCAGTTTTGTTAATCTACGTTGTGTGCAATTGCAGGGTGAGGCGAAGTAAATTGCCATATCAAAACATAAGCAGCCGTCCCGCATCCTCACTGTTGGCGGCGGTGTCTCTTCTATGATCGTTGAAAGTGGATTTGCGGACGACGTACTTGCGGACCTGTCGCGTTTGGGCCTGATAGCGGTGGAGCCGGGCGTTGAGGGAGATCGTGTGCGCTTGCTGGAGCCGGACCTTCGTCTTTTCCTGAAGCTGCTTTCGTCATTCTCCCCAAGACTGGTCCCGATGACACGCCCCGGATGCCCGGTGCATTTTTGCACGGGGTTGCTCAAGTCATCTGAAACTGATGCAAAAGAAGTAACTGCTGCAGGGGCACCAATTCCTGCCGGTGGACAGGGGGATGTCGCATCAGTTGCAGCCATTAGTTGTATTGGAGAGCTTTCCGAAAGGCTAACCCTTTGTAGTATCGGGATTAGTGACAATAGGATTTTCAATTACGACAAAAAACAACCTCAGGTAGATTTCGGTCGATTGCTTGGATTGAGTGAAGCCCAGGCAAGTGTCGCTCTCGGCAGGCTTCGTCTCGGGCGGGATCTTTCACGCGTCAACTCTTCAGACTGGTCATCTCTTTCAGATAGGCGCGTCCGGTTGCGGAATCTGCAGACTGATGAAGAGGCGCAGTGCCTTAGTTTGGGAATTTTGTTTAACGAAGCCGATGAGGTTACGGGCTTACGTTTGCCCTTTGCTTCGAGCGTAGGATGCGCTGTCTGGCATGACCTTGAGGGAGCGCGCGCGCGCGCGCTTCTTGAGCTTGTAGAGCGTGATGCAGTTGCGCAGGCCTGGTACAACCGCCTGGGGATAACTTCTCTACCTGAAGGCTATGTGAGGGAAATGCTCCCTCCAGATCTGGTCCAATATCTCGATGACCAGCCGCGGGAATGGGAGCTCTTGCACGTCGACACGGACCTGCCGGTCCAGGTGGTGATTTGTGTCTCTCATGACGTTTACGGCCGGGGTAGTGCGTTTGGATCATCCGCCGGTTGGGACACCGCACAGGCCTGCACCAGTGCAATTCAGGAAATGTTGCAATCGGAAAACGCGCTCTCTCTGATGGACAAATCCTATCCCGCCAGTCACGGCGCAAAAGAAGCGCTGAGGTCTCTACCCAGGCAGCTGGCGTATGCCAGAGAGCGCGTGATTTTCGAAGATCTGCCGTTGCAGGGTGCGGTTGCCACGCGTCCTGAGGTTCTGGAGAAGACCTCGACTTTTGAAAGCCTGCTTCAGGGCTGTTTCGACCGCGAGATCAGCCTTTGGGAGTTTGATGCGACCCGCCAAGACCTTGCAATTCCCTGCATCAAGCTGTTGTCCCCCGAGCTTTGCAGTTGGGAGCCAAGGTTCGGCAAAAAAAGGTTGTTCGACGGGGTTGTAGAGCGTGGTTTGCGAGACATTCCCGCGTCCGAAGCAGAATTTGCCGCCCGACCATTTCCCTTTTGAACGATTGACAGGCTGATGCGCCGGCCTTAATAAAATATGAGCCGTGCATTCATGTTTTGTTTGCGAGGCGTCCGGATGACAACTGGGTCATTCGATCTCTGGAAGAAGCCTTTTGGCGGAGCTTGGCTCCGCCCTTTTTTCAGGTGTCTTGTTATCGGACGGTCGGTCTGCCGTCCGCATAAGGGCGGGACAGTGTCATCACCCAGAAATTGCGCCATTTGCCATTGTTGCGGTTGGTTCTGGCAATACCTACCCGTGTCACGTAGGGGTTGAGAAGGTTCTTGTTGTGGCCTTCTGAGCCTTGCCAGCCACGGAAGGCTGCTGCCAGATCAGCATATCCCGCCCCCAGGTTTTCCGCGCCTGCGTAATTTGCGTATCCTGCCTTGTCGAGCCGTTGTGACAGACCGAAGGCACTGTGAGCCCAGGTGTCCATACTGTCGCGCTCGGCGATATGGCGTGCCATCTTTTGGGAAACGACATCCAGTTCCGGGTCGTGGCGCAATGCGGGCAGGCCTTTTTGCTGCCGATAGGCGTTTATCATCGACAGCATCTGCGCCTTGTCGACCGGCTGGTCCGTCAGCACTGTCTTGTCTTCAAGGTCGCTTTTTCCCGGCAAGGCACCGCAGGCGCTGAGGGAGGCCGCGAAAAGGCCAAGCAGCAACAGCGCCAAGAAGCGTTTGGGCAGGGCGATTACGGACATCAGGTTTCATCTCCCGGCCAGACGACGCCTTCATCGGCGAAGAAATGGTACGGGCCAGGATACGCTTCCACGTAGGCCATATGTGACACCACTCCGGTTTTCGGCGAATGATAGTGGAGAAAATAGGCCGCGGGTTCGAAGTTGAACATGGCAGGGCCGTCTTCCGTCAGGTCGAGGACGACCTGGTGACCGGTGCTAGGAGCAAGCGTCATCACCTTTCCGGCAAAGCTCGCAATGATAGGACGGTGAAGATGACCGCACAGGAAGCGCGCAACATGCCGGTGTGGCGAAACAACTTCTGCAAGCGCATCGGCATCCACAAGTCCGATGTCGTCCATGTGTCGGATCCCGGAAAGTGCAGGCGGGTGGTGGAGGGCGATCAGCGTTGTCTTGGCGCTTTCGCGCAGCCGGCTGTCGAGCCAGTCAAGCTGTGCCTGACCGAGCCGACCACGCGGATCACCTGGAATATGGGTGTCCAGCGCAATCAGGCGGATATCGCCGATGTCTGCCGTATAGCAGATCTTGTCTTCAAGGCTGCCTGAAAGACCTGGAAAGCTGCTGAGCTCGCGGCGCATGACTTCTGTGCCGTCGTGGTTCCCGGGCACAAGATAGACAGGCATGTCGACGCGCGAGAGGATCGAGCGGGCGAGTGCGTATTCCCTTGGATCGTTTCTGTCGGTTATATCGCCGGTTATGACGAGAGCATCAGGTTTCGGGGTGAGACTCTGCAGCGACTTGATCGCGCGCTCGGCGAGCATATTGGTGTCCGAAACGCGATAGCAGGGCAAACCTCGCGGACGCAAATGCAGGTCCGTCATATGAGCAATCAATGTCATGGAAAACCTTGTGACTCGTCAGGTGGATCATCTGCCCGGACGATAACCGTGCGTTCGAAGAGGGCAAGCACTAGTTTCCCTTTTTGAAAAGCTCATGTAGGAGAAGCGTTCAGAAACGGGCGGGCAGGGGCGACCGCCCAGACGCAGAACACCGGGCGCAGGACACCGGACGCAGGAACTGGACAAGAAAGTTGATGTCGGACACGCGCGACGATCAGAAGCCCGAGGCGGCAGGCAAGGCAGCCGGGAATTCCGAACGCAAGGACAACGTGGACAGCCCGTCGGCTGCCCCGGTTCGGAAGCCGATCTGGTTGCATATCTTCGGCCACGACATCACAGCCCCGTTCCTTCTGTTGCTCCTGTCGCTTGCCTTGTTCGTACCAGGTCAATGGACGGTACCTCCGCTGGACAGGGACGAACCGCGTTTTACCCAGGCAACCAAGCAGATGCTGGAAACGGACGATTACATCGACATTCGTTTTCAAGATCAGGCACGTCACAAAAAGCCAGTCGGGATCTATTGGCTTCAGGCAGCTGCCGTAAAGCTGACAGGGCAGGGGGCGGACGCTCCGCTTTGGGCTTATCGACTGCCTTCCGTCATAGCCTCGATAATCAGCGTTCTGGCAACCTTCTGGCTTGCACGGGCATTCATGGGGCCTGCCGGTGCGCTGTTGGCGGCAGGTTTCGTGGCGCTGGCGATCATTGTCGGCGTCGAGGCGCGACTGGCAAAAACTGATGCCGCGCTGTTTGCAATGATCATAATAGCGCAAGGTGCCCTGGCGCGGATCTGGTTGAAGGATCCGGACAAACGGCTATGGGGTCTTGGGTTCCTGTTCTGGACTGCACTTGCGGGCAGTGTCCTCATCAAGGGGCCGGTTGGACCCATGGTGATTGGCCTTACGGTTGTTGGCCTCATGGCCATGAAACGGAAAGCTGCATGGTTCAAGGGAACGGCGCCAATCGCGGGTCTGCTGTGGTTCGTGCTGCTCGTCTCGCCCTGGTTTGTGGCAATCTGGATCGCGACGGACGGAACGTTCTTCACTGAAGCCATCGGCAAGGACCTCCTTGGCAAGGTCGGGCAGGGTCAGGAAGGTCATGGAGCACCCCCGCTTACCCATCTCGGGGCGATGTTCGGCATATTCTGGCCTTTGCCTGCATTCTTCGTGATTGCCCTGCCGCTCATCTGGCATGAACGAAAAAGTCCGCTGGTGACGTTTGCCGTTGCCTGGTTCGTCCCAAGCTGGATCGTGTTCGAACTGGTTGCAACGAAGCTTCCGCATTACACAATGCCGCTGCTGCCTGCGCTCGCGCTACCTGTTGCTGCTGCGCTGATGGAGGGGGCTGGCGCCACGACGAGAACGTGGCTGCGTTGGGTAGCGGCAGTGTTGCTGGCGGTGCCTGCGTTGGGGTTGGCCGTCGCCGCGTTTGCCGGTCCTTTTGCCCTGGGTGTCTGGCCGTCACCTCCCGGAGCCGTTCTGCTTGCAGTGGGAGCTGTTTTTGCGATTGCGGCAGCATCCCGGGTTCTGCGAGGACCGGCACTCTATGCTTTCCCCGCCATCTGTCTGACAGCGATCTGCGTCAGCATCGGGTTTTGGGGCTTTGTCGGCCCAGCTCTTACGCCGATCTGGGTCAGTCCGCGCCTTGTCGCGGCCATGGACGAAATCCCCGGTTGCGCAGACAAGTCGAACCGTCTGGTCGTGACCACCGGTTTTCACGAACCCAGTTTCATATTCCTGGAAGGCACGACGACAAAGATCGTTTCGGCGCAGGATGCCGCCGCCTTTCTTGCTGCCGATGAAGCCGCGAATCCAGCTACCTGCCGTATCGCGGCAATAGAAAGCCGGGAAGAAGCCGCGTTTTTGGCCGCCGCAAAGGAGATTGGTCTTGTGCCGGAGGCTGTAAAAAGGGTAGACGGCCTCAATATCAATGGCGGGGACGATGTCGATATCGGGCTTTATGAGAAGTCCGTGCCGACGACGGTTTCAGAAGACGGCAATGAGCAACAGCAGTAAATTTGTCTGGCATGTTCTGGCGCGCATGCGCGGGAATTCTCGGCGGGCTGCAATACTGTTTTCCGGTCGCAGGGAACGTGCGCGCCACAATAGGGATCCGCTTCCTCCCGGGCAGCGGCCGCAGGATATCCTTGCAGTCCTCTTGTTGACGGTTGGCATTGCAGTCGTTGCGTTCGATGTTCCGACCTATCCGTGGCTGCGCTCGCTCCCGGGCGAATACCGGGCCGCCTTCCGAACCTTCACCGATATCGGCAAGGCCGACTGGATCCTCGTTTCTACCGGTCTATGCTGCTTGTTTCTGCTGGCGCTGGATGCCGGGCGCTACGCATTCCGCCTGCGCATGGCAATCGGCGCAGTGTTCACTTATGCGGCCTTCATCTTTTATTCAGTCGCCGCGACGGGGCTTCTGGCCATTGCATTCAAGTGGTCGCTCGGCCGGGCGCGTCCCAAGCTTTACGAGGAAGTTGGTCCGGTCCGCTTCGACTTTTTGGCCTTCGACGGCACCTTCACCAGTTTCCCCTCTGGTCATTCGACCACTGTCGCTGCGCTTGCAACTGCGCTGGCCTTTATTTTCCCGGCCTACCGTTGGCTGATCATTGTTGCGGGCTTCTGGCTTGCGTTCAGCCGCGTCATGGTCGGGGCGCATTACCCCAGCGACGTCATCGCAGGCACGCTATTGGGGATGACGTTCACCTTTTTCACGGTTCGTGCCATGGCCCGGCGGCGGATCGGCTTTCACCTGTCTTCCTCCGGAAAGATTGTACCCAACATGAATGTCCTGTCTGCCAAGGCCTGTGTGCGGGCTGTCTGGCAGGTTCTGCGCGGCCAGCGTGGCGCTGACCGTGTGGAAGCCGAGGTCCCTGCGGCAGACACGACAGAACGGACAAGCGCATGACACAAAGCTATCTGGAAGCTGTTGCGGCCAGCAAGGGCGCGCTCGCCGTCACGGTCGTGGTTCCCGCGAAGGACGAAGCGGAAAACCTGCCCATCCTGCTGGATGAAATCGAGGCAGCATTGCAGGGCAGGCGTTTCGAGGTCATCGTCATCGACGATGGCTCGTCCGACGGCACGGATATCGTGTTGCAGGATTACGCGGCAACCCATGACTGGCTGCGGCCGGTCAGGCACGAGAAGTCTTGTGGCCAGAGCTGCGCGGTGCGCACTGGTCTTTTGAATGCGAGGGGCGACGTCGTCGCGACCATAGACGGCGATGGCGAAAACAACCCCGCCTATATTCCAGCGCTTTTGGACGCTCTCGACGCTGCCGGCCCGGCAGTTGCTCTTGCCGCCGGGCAAAGGCTTGGCCGCAAGGCCAGCCTGGCCAAGCGCTATGCGTCGAAGTTTGCCAACAAGCTGCGCGGCGCGATCCTGCGGGATAACACTCGCGACAGCGGTTGCGGCCTGAAGGCCCTGCGCCGAGAAGTGTTCCTGCAACTGCCGTACTTCGACAGTTGGCACCGGTTCTTGCCCGCACTCGTGATCCGCGAGGGTTACGGTGTCACCCATATCGACGTTCAGGACCGGCAGCGGCGCCATGGAACGTCTAAATACGGGATCTTTGACAGGGCGCTGGTCGGTGTGCTGGATCTGTTCGGAGTGTGGTGGCTGCGACGCCGCCGTAAAAAAATTCCGGATGTTCGGCCACTGACCTGATTAATGCCCCAATCCGGGTGGAGAAGCCCGCCGACCTTTCAAAAACACTGACTGGACCTGAGACATGAGCGCTCTATACGAATGGATCCATGCGGTTTTCATCGCGCAATTGGACTTCTGGATCATTCTGGGTTTCTTTGCCCAGGCCATGTTCATGATGCGCTTCGTCATCCAATGGATCGCATCCGAGCGCGTCGGCCGCTCAATCGTGCCGGTCGCTTTCTGGTTCTTTTCCGTTGCGGGTGGGTCGCTGCTGCTGATCTACGCCATTCAACGACAGGATCCGGTCTTCATCGCCGGTCAGGGACTGGGTCTGCTAATCTATTTCCGGAACCTGTGGCTGATTTTCAAGGAAAAGCGGAACGACCCTACGATTTGAGCCGTTCCGCCCTTCGCTCGACAGTCTGTCAGCCGAATGCCTTCGTCAGTGCCTGATCCAGATCGGCAATCAGATCTTCCGGGTCTTCCAGGCCGATGTGGAGGCGAACCGACTGGCGATCCAGGTTTACCGGGGTTGCCGTGCGGCCGCCCTTGAGGCGAACCGGAATGGCAAGGCTTTCAAAACCACCCCACGAATAGCCGAGACCATAAAGCGTGAGCGCATCCAGGAAGGCGTAGGCCTGTTCCTGTGTCGTGCTTTCACTGAAGTCAAAGGCGCACAGGCCCGAGGCTCCCGAAAAATCTCGTTTCCAGAGAGCATGACCAGGATCCGATTCAAGGCCTGGATAGCGGATGCGATCGATGTTGGGCTGGTCCTTCAGCCAGCCAAGAACGGCTAGTGTGTTGCGCTGGTGCCGTTCAAGGCGCACGGACAGAGTTCTGAGGCCTCGCAGGCCGAGGTAGATGTCATCCGGCGCGACGTGACACCCCATGGCACCGCAGAACGCATCCAGTTTTTCCCAGGCGCGTTCGCTGGCAGCGACCGTACCGAGCATGGCGTCGGAGTGTCCGACAAGATATTTGGTGCCCGCCTGGATCGACAGATCGACCCCCATGGATAGTGGCTGGCAGTAAATCGGGCTCGCCCAGGTATTGTCCATCAGAACGGTCGCGCCGATGGCACGGGCCTCGGCGGCAATCGCCGGAACATCCTGCATCTCGAAGGTGAGGGAGCCGGGTGCTTCGGTGAACACGGCTGTCGTGTTTTCCTGGAACAGTGACTTGATATCGGCGCCGATCTTCGGATCGTAGAAGGTCACGGAAACCCCGATGCCTGGCAGAACAGTGTCGGCGAAATGGCGGGTCGGTCCGTAAGCCGTATCGACAATCAGGATGTGGTCACCGGATTTCACGCAGGACAGGATGGCCAATGCAATGGCATTCAAACCCGAATTCGCGATCTTGACCCCGGCTGCCCCTTCGATCTCCTTCATGGCCCCTTCAAGGGAGTCCGTGGTCGGGTTGCCCCTGCGGGCGTAGGAATAGGTCTGGGCACCCGTCACCATGGTTTTGGTGTCGGGGTAGAGAACAGTCGAAGCATGCACGACAGGCGGATTGACGAAACCGTGAAATGCAAGCGGGTCGCGCCCTGCATGCGCCAGTTTGGTATCCTGCCTCAACGGCGGCTTGGAATTGGTGGAAGACATGAAGGCTCTTGGGTGTGTGTTTTGCGAGAGGCGGCGCGACATGAGCTGCCGTGCGCCGAGCGCTCACTTTAGTCATTCGCGTCATGGTCGCAACCGCCATTTCACGTGTTGTGCGCGGGTCTTTGTGTGGAGAATTTTTCGATTAGCGTTAACCTTCGCAAGGTCTCCGCTAAATGCATTGAACCCTTTTTAGGCATTGAATGAATTCGATTTAGACATGTTCGCTGTTTGTGCATCCAACCTGATGGCAAATGGCGGATAGCTCGAGAAATTTGACGAGATATCTGCAGCAAGTACTTGACCCGAACAGCTAAATGCCATCGTATGGAACCGTTGGGTGGGACGAAAGATATCTGGAGGAAGCAGCCGTCAAGGCTGGCATCCGTCCGGTTACAAGAGACGGAGAAGATGTCTTTCGAACAAACCCGGCATAATAAAAGTATGGGTAACAAATAAAGGCTGCATATCCATGTCCAATAAATTCCTTCCGCTCGTAATCGGCGCTGCTATGGGAGTCGCCGCGACGACGGCTGCTGGTGCAACGACGCTGGAAGACGTCAAGGCAAAGGGCTTCATTCAGTGTGGCGTGAGCCAGGGTCTGCCGGGTTTCTCGAACCCGGATGCTCAGGGGAACTGGACCGGTATCGACGTTGACTACTGCCGCGCTATGGCTGCAGCAGTGTTCGGCGATGCGTCCGCTGTGAAATACACTCCGCTGTCCGCAAAAGAGCGTTTCACCGCGCTTCAGTCCGGCGAAGTTGATGTTCTGTCCCGTAACACTACCTGGACCATGTCCCGCGACACCCAGCTGGGTCTGAACTTTGCTGGTGTGAACTACTATGACGGTCAGGGCTTCATGGTTCGCAAGGACCTGGGCGTGACTTCCGCACTGGAACTGTCCGGCGCTTCGGTCTGCACCAACACCGGTACGACCACTGAGCTTAACGTTGCCGACTACTTCCGCGCCAACAACATGCCGTACGAAATCGTCGCCTTCGAAAAGGCCGACGAAGTTGTGGCTGCATACGACGCCGGCCGTTGCGACGTTTACACCACTGACGCATCCGGCCTGTACGCACAGCGCCTGAAGCTGACCAACCCGGGCGACCACATGGTCCTGCCGGAAATCATCTCCAAGGAGCCTCTGGGTCCGGTTGTCCGTCAGGGCGACGATGAGTGGTTCAACATTGCAAAGTGGACGCTGAACGCGATGCTCAACGCAGAAGAGCTCGGCGTGACCTCTGAAAACGTTGACGAGATGAAGTCTTCCGACAACCCGTCCATCAAGCGTCTTCTGGGCGTTGAGGGCGCATTTGGTGAAGCTATCGGCCTGCCGAACGACTGGGCCTATGCGATCATCAAAAACGTCGGTAACTACGAAGAGTCCTTCAACGCCAACGTTGGTCCGGACACTCCGCTCGGCATCTCCCGTGGCGTAAACGCTCTGTGGAACGACGGCGGCTTCATGTACGCACCGCCGGTCCGCTAATCCTCTTCTTTGATTGAGGATTGAAGGGGTTCCGGCGGTTGTTCTGCCGGAACCCTCAATAAATTCCACGCAATAAAAACCGGACAACATACCCGGCAACCGCGTGGGGGAACAGACTGCTTCCGTCGATAGGGGAGTGCCGACGAAGTTCGGCCAGGGAAGCAGGTCAGACACGATTGAGGAGAGGCTGCGTGCCGGGCTCTTTCGTGAAAACTTGGGCGAGGTTCTATGTCAGTAATGGAGCAGGACTCGGCGGGGGCGCCGGCGCGTGCTTCGCTGTTGAACGATCCCAAAGCGCGCGGCATCTTTTACCAGCTGCTGCTGGTCGTCGCGCTGGTGACTTTGGGATATGTCATCGTTTCGAACACGATAGCCAACCTGGAGAGGCAGAACATCGCCTCCGGTTGGAGCTTTCTAGAAAATACAGCCGGGTTTGGAACCAACCAGTCACTGGTTTCCTACTCTGAGACATCAAGTTACGGAAGAGCGATCTATGTCGGCTTCCTGAACACTCTGCTTGTGGCGGGCGTCGGTATCTTCTTCGCCACGATCTTTGGGTTCATCATCGGTATCGCCCGCTTGTCGAACAACTGGGTCATCAGCCGTCTGGCGTATTGCTACGTCGAGCTGGTCCGTAATATCCCGCTGCTGCTGCAGATCTTTTTCTGGTACTTCGCGGTGCTGCGATCGATCCCCGGCAAGCGTGAAAAATGGTCGTTGTTCGACACATTCCACCTGAATATTGGCGGTCTTCGGCTTCCCAAACCCATCATGGGGACCGGATCGGAATGGATCGGCTATGCGTTCCTGATCGGGATAGCAGCAGCGTTCCTCGTGGCACGTTGGGCGCGCAAGCGTCAGGAGGCCACAGGGCAACCGTTCCCGTCATTCCTGACGGGGGTCGGATTTATTATTGGGCTGCCTTTGCTGACGTACTTTGCAACCGGCATGCCGATCACTCTTGAACATCCGAACTTCGTCGAAACCGGGCCAATCCTGCGTCAGGGGTTCGAGCTCAATGTCGGGCTCAATATTATTCCTGAGTTCCTGGCTCTTACCGCAGCCCTGGCAATCTATACCGCATCGTTCATCGCAGAGATCGTACGTGCCGGTATTCAGGCGGTGAGCCATGGTCAGACCGAAGCAGCGCATGCACTAGGTTTGAGGAACGGACCGACGTTGAGACTGGTGGTCATTCCCCAGGCGATGCGCGTGATCATTCCGCCGCTGACGAGTCAGTACCTGAACCTTACCAAGAATTCTTCACTGGCAGTTGCCATTGCCTATCCGGACCTCGTCTCGATGGGTGGAACGGTGCTCAACCAGACCGGCCAGGCGATTGAAATCATCGGTATCTGGATGGTTGTCTATCTGTCGCTCAGCCTCATCACATCGGCCTTCATGAACTGGTACAACCAGCGCATGGCGCTCGTGGAACGGTAAGGAGCGCAAAATGGCTAACACTGATATGTTCCAAATCAGAACCGAGGAGGCGCCGCGACTGCCGGCGCCGATCTCGACCACCGGCGTCATCGGCTGGATGCGTCAGAACCTGTTTTCGTCCATCGGCAACACCGTTCTGACTGTAATCGGCATTCTGATCGCCTACTCACTTATCGCGCCTTTGATCCAGTTCGCATTTATCGATGCTGTCTGGAGCGGCGACAATCGTGAAGCGTGTCTGCCGCAGGACGGCGGCCATAGCGGTGCCTGCTGGGCTTACGTGGAAGCATACTTCCCGCAGTTCATCTATGGCCGGTATCCGACCGAGGAAATCTGGCGGGTGAACATCGTCTATTTCCTGTTCGCGGTGTTGCTTGTACCGCTTGCAATCCCCAGCGCACCGTTCAAGAAAATCAACGCAATCCTGTTTCTGGTCGTCTTCCCGATCATCGCATACTTCCTGCTGACCGGCCTGGTCATCGGAGATGCGGTAATCCTGCCGATCGTTGAAACAGCGGTTTGGGGCGGTTTGCTTGTCACGCTTGTTATCGCGGTCACGGGTATTGTGGCCTCGCTACCGCTAGGTATCGCGCTGGCGCTTGGACGTCGATCAAGAATGCCGATCATCAAGCTTGTCTCGGTTATCTTCATCGAGTTCTGGCGCGGTGTTCCGCTGATCACGGTTCTGTTCATGTCGTCGGTGATGCTGCCGTTGTTCCTGCCGGAAGGCGTGACCTTCGACAAGCTGCTGCGCGTTCTGATCGGCGTGACCCTGTTCTCTGCCGCCTATATGGCAGAAGTGGTCCGTGGTGGCCTGCAGGCCATTCCGAAGGGGCAATATGAAGGTGCCATGGCGCTCGGGCTCCGGTTCTGGCCGATGATGTATCTCATCATTTTGCCGCAAGCTCTGAAGCTCGTGATCCCCGGGATCGTCAACACCTTCATCGGATTGTTCAAGGATACGACTCTGGTTCTGATCGTCGGCATGTTCGACCTTCTCGGCCAGATCCAGTCGTCCTTCACGGATCCGACATGGTCGACGCCCAGCACCGGTCACACGGGTTACCTGTTCGCTGCAGTGGTGTTCTGGACCTTCTGCTTCGGCATGTCGCGCTACTCCATCTTCATGGAGAAGAAGCTTCATACAGGACACAAACGCTAGCAAACCGCTTCCGGGGCGCGCGATGAACCGCAGCGCCCCGGCCACAGGACACTCTTGGAGTTAAAAACTATGTCTGAAAACGCTGTACGCGACGAAGAACTCGCAGCCGACCGTTCCAGAATGACCATCTCCGATACGGACGTGGCTATTGAAATCAAGAACATGAACAAGTGGTACGGGGATTTCCACGTTCTGCGCGACATCAACCTGAAGGTCATGCGCGGAGAACGTATCGTTATCTGCGGACCGTCAGGTTCCGGCAAATCCACGATGATCCGTTGTATCAACCGTCTGGAAGAACATCAGGCGGGACAGATCCTTGTCGATGGCATCGAGTTGACGGACGATCTGAAAAAGATCGACGAAATTCGCCGCGAAGTCGGCATGTGCTTCCAGCACTTCAACCTGTTCCCGCATCTGACGATCCTGGAGAACTGCACTCTGGCTCCGATCTGGGTTCGCAAGATGCCCAAGAAGGAAGCCGAAGACATCGCGATGCACTATCTCGAGCGCGTCAAGATCCCGGAGCAGGCCAACAAATATCCGGGGCAGCTGTCCGGTGGCCAGCAGCAGCGCGTTGCTATTGCACGGTCTTTGTGCATGAACCCGAAAATCATGCTGTTCGATGAGCCGACCTCGGCACTCGACCCGGAAATGATCAAGGAAGTTCTGGACGTGATGGTCGGACTTGCCGAAGAAGGCATGACCATGCTGTGCGTCACTCACGAAATGGGCTTTGCCCGCAAGGTTGCAAACCGCGTTATCTTCATGGATGCGGGGCAGATCGTGGAGCAGAACGAGCCGGAAGAGTTCTTCACCAATCCGCAGCATGAACGTACCAAGCTTTTCCTGAGCCAGATCCTGCACCACTGATCGGCTAAAGACTACGGATGATGAAACTGCTGCGCAGGTTCCTGATTGGAATTTGCCTTGTTGTCTTCACTGCTGTTGTAGCACTGGGCCTCGGAGCACTCGTTCCGAGGCCTTTGTTCGATTCCAACCCGGTTATGGAAGTTGCGCAAAGTTCAGCAGATAAACGGCGTATTCTGATACTCAACAATCCCATCCATACTGATATCGCCCTCCCGGCCGATCCGGACGTGCTGGAGGCGTTCGCATTCGTATCGGATGGCGGGCTGGAGCTGGATTATCCGGGTGTTTTCTGGATTGCTTTCGGCTGGGGTGGGCGGTCCTTCTATATCGAAACGCCAACGTGGGGCGATTTGAAACCGGGTCCGGTAATAGACGCGTTGACCTGGGATGCCTCGGTCATGCATGTCCGTCGCACCGGCGATATTCCGCTTGAGCAGGAAAGCGTCCGCGTAGTTGAACTGAGCCAGCTGGAATTTGATGGACTGGTCAATGATATCAGGACCAGTTTCCAGTCAGATGGCACAGCGCCTCCGACGGCAATTCCCGGAGTGGCGTACGACGCACACGACATTTTCTTTCCGGCAGTTGGCGGCTTCAACGCGATGATGGGCTGCAACACCTGGACGGCCGACATGTTGAGGCGGGCAGGGGTGAAGACCGGCATGTGGACGCCGCTGCCCCTGACGCTTGACTGGTCGCTGGATCTACATAACGGGCGCTGAAGCAGGGTCCGGTACAAGCCGGTCAACAGCAGCCTCTGCCAGTTCCACCAGGATATCGCGAGATTCCCCAGCGCGGGCGCGAACCGAAAGACCGTGCAGCATCAAAGACAGATGCTGGGCGGCGAACTGGACGCTTGCTTCCGGAACCGAGTCTTGCATCTCCGCGTAAATCAGACCGGCGAACCCTCGATCCATTCGCTCAACGACATGCGCCAGCATTGATCTGAAGTCAGGATCGTCAGCAGCTTCAGTCGTCAGCGTGGAGATGGCCAGGCAACCATAGGCCGCATCGTTAAATGTCGACCTGCCGCAATAAAGATCGATAGCAGCTGTCATGATGGCCTTGAGCCGGGGTTTCAGCCCTGTCTTTGTCTGTCCTGCCGCCTTCAGGTGGGCCTGCATCTGGTCCGCGAACCGTGAAATCACCTTCAGATACATGTCTTTCTTGCTGCCAAATGCGGCATAGAGGCTGGGTCTGTTCAGGCCGGTTGCTTCTGCTATCTGGTCGAGACTGGTAGCGGCATAGCCGTGTTGCCAGAACACCAGCATGATGCGGTCGAGCGTGATGTCTTCGTCGAATTTGCGCGGTCGTCCGCGTTTGCTTTCGGATTTCATTTTATACCAATTCGCACATAAATATCGACATGTCTATTTTTGTGCGATACGGTACATAAAAATGGAGCAATCAATGGAGACGTTTTGGGAGATGCCGGAAAACACTGCAGACATGGGGACGGTGGCTTGGGGACGAAGGTCTGGTCAGTTCAGCAATGGGCGACTGACAAGAACTGAAAAGCTGAAGGTGCTTACAAATCTTGGCCGTATGGGGATGCTTGAAGCGCTGGATGCTTTCAGAGGAAAACTGGGCCTGATCAACACCTTCGGTGCAGACCTTGAAGGACTGCAGCCACCGGAGACCGCATTGGTCCGGGATGCGTTGGACTTTGCCGACGAAGTCCAGAATTTGGACCTGATGCGGCACAGTTGGCGCACCTATTACTTTGGCCTGTTGTTAGGTGGCTATCGTAAGCTCACTGTAGACAAGGAAATCCTCTTCTGTGCAGCCATATTGCATGACGTAGGCCTGGCGTCAGGCCGGACCAGTGAGCCGCGGGATTGCTGTTTCGTGGTCCATGGTGCGGAACGCTGCCAGCACCACCTTGTCGGCCAGGGACATGACCGGGCAAAGGTACATCGGATTGCCGATGCTATCGGACTGCACCTTAACGGGTATGTGTCTGCCAGAAGATATGGTGCAGAAGCACATCTTATTTCGCGAGGAGCAATGTGTGACGTGTTCGGAATGGGGCAGCGCAGGATCGCGCAGAACGTTCGCAAGGACATCTTCTCTCGATACCCGAAAGGGAAACTGAACGATGCTCTGGAAATCTGGCCAGGCCATCATCTTGCCGGCACACGTGCCGACTTTCTGATCAGTCTGGAGCCTTCACGCAAGAAACCGGATGGGTTGAAGGCAAGACCCCAGCCGGGAGAGTGAGCCTTGTTTTGGACAACCGGAATACGACCAAAGTATCGCTGCCTGCGTTTTCAGGTTGTGTTCGCCGCTCCCATCGGAAAGAATCGGGTATCGCGTTTTTATTGCCTAAAAAACGGCCAAAAACCGGGGGGATTGGTAATTATTCCTATTTCGTTTTCGTTGTGGCTCAACGCGCCATTGTCACTATGTCGTACGTAAAAATACAATTTATGGTTTATTTAGAATTGTCGGGTCACGTAGGGTCAGTTTTATCAAGGTGACCTGCCATGAGCGATCAGGAATACGACTTCCAATCCCGTTTGAAATTCGCCCAAATTGATCATTCCACAATCGAAAATCTCAGAAAGCTCTGGCCGGTAATCGAGCCCGTGTTGGACGATGTGCTGGCGGGTTTTTACGTTCACATCAACACCCAGCCAAATCTTGCTGCACTCGTCGGCTCGCATCAGCCCCGACTTGTTTCAGCTCAAAAGGGCCATTGGAAGAAGCTGTTCACGTCGGGCTTCGACCAGAGCTACCAGCAGAGCATCAACCAGATCGGTCATGTGCATTGCCGTATCGGGCTGGAACCGCGTTGGTACATTGCCGGGTATCTTTATGTCCTGCGCCATCTGCATGCCCATCTGACCCGTAAATACAGACGGTCTTTTCAAAACCTTGCCGTCTTGTTGAACGATGTCACGGCGGCCGTCTTCCTTGACATGGACCTTGCCATATCAACCTACGAAGAAGAACTTCTTCTGGAGCGCGCAGCGCAGACGGAACGATTGAACAAGGCTATCGAAAAGTTCCAGAGCAGCGTCAAGCAACCGTTGGCCGATGTGGAGGCCGGTGCTCGCAGCGTTGCGGGGGAAGCCGAGCATTTGACGAGCGTATCGCAGACCGCGAGAAGCCAGGTTGAGAACGCCGGTCATGTTTCAAAAGACTCTAGCGTCAGCGTCCAGACCGTAGCCTCTGCAACGGAAGAGCTCTCCAGTTCCATCCAGGAAATTTCGAAGCAGATCTCCGGTGCATCCCGTATTGCCAGCCAGGCGGCAGGCGGCACAGAACAATCGAGCCTTCAGGTGGCCAGCCTGGCAGGTGCAGCCCAGAAAATTGGGGATGTGATCGGTCTCATTCAGGCGATTGCCGAACAAACCAATTTGCTGGCTCTGAACGCAACGATCGAGGCTGCCCGTGCCGGCGATGCCGGCAAGGGATTTGCGGTGGTCGCAAGCGAAGTGAAAACCCTCGCAGAACAGACCGCGAAGGCAACCGAGGAAATCAGCCAGCAAGTCACCGAAATCCAGAGTTCGACGGACAATGCCGTTGCCTCCATCCAGTCGATTTCCGAAGTGGTCAAGCAACTAGACGAAATGACGTCGTCGATTGCAGCGGCGATTGAAGAGCAGGGTGCTGCAACGCAGGAAATTTCCCACAGTATCCAGACGGTCGCTTCGGGAACGCAGACCCTCGATGAGAACATTGGCGGTGTCGAACAGGCAATCACCGCCACCGATCAGGCGGCCGACAGTCTGTTGGCTGCATCCAGCAGAATGTCTTCAAGCACCAGTTCTATCTCGGATGAGATCCGGGATTTCTTTGAAACCTTGAAGACTGGCACCTGATCAAAGCGCTATTTGATCTCTCAAGCTGGGCCGGTGACGACGTCCGTGTCGTCCCGGCTTCCCCATTCCGCCCAGGACCCGTCGTAAAGCGAAAGATCCCGAGCACCGAGCACGGTAAGGCCAAGGGTCAGGATCGCCGCTGTGACACCGGAGCCGCAAGAGGTCGTGACGGGCTTGTCGAGATCCACTCCAGCATCCTGAAAAGCCTTTGCCAGGTCTTCCTTCTGCAAGAATGTGCCGTCTTCCGCGATGAGTTGGGTGAAGGGTAGGTTGAGCGCGGTCGGCATGTGACCCGACTTCAGTCCGGCACGCGGCTCTGGCGCTTCTCCGGCAAATCGTTCGGCAGACCTTGCATCCAGTATTTGCCGCGAACCATTTGCGATTGTGGAGCGGATCTGGTCGAGGTCAGCAACGGCACCATGGTTCAAACGGGACGAGAAGTGGCTTTGAACTCTGCGGGGCGTATCGTCGTCAAAGGCACGGCCTTCTGCCCGCCACTTCGGAAATCCACCATCCAGAACATAAACTCGTTCCGCGCCCATGCTGCGCAGCGTCCACCAGACGCGTGGGGCGGAATAGAAACCGAAATCATCGTAGACCACCAGTGTCTGACCGTCGCCTATCCCCATCTTCCGCATGGTTGACGAAAACACATGCGGAGCTGGCAGCATGTGAGGCAGATCGCTGGTCTTGTCACAGACCTCGTTGACGTCGAAGAAGACGGCGCCTGGAATGTGGGCGTTCGGATAGACAGGCGGAGCATCTGGATGCGTGACCGGCGGCATCCAGGCATTGATGACAATCAGATCAGGCGAGGAGAGATGATCGTCCAGCCATTGGGTCGATACGAGGGGATGGTCGGTCATTACGGCTCCTTAGGTCTCCAGCAAGCCTTTGGACTTGTGCCAGTCTTCGATGGAGAGGTCCGGATAGTTCTGGAAATGAACGTGTCCGGGACCGCTCGGCACATCGATCCAGTCAGGCTTGAACGCCAGCATGATATGGACAATCTCTGGCGGTGTTGGCAAGGGGCTATCGACCGCTCCTGCATGTGGATGCACCAGTTCAGGCCAACGCGGATCCCAAAGCCACAAGTGAGATCCACAAGCCTTGCAGAAATGACGTTCCGCAGGACTGGTCTTTCCATCAATGACAGCGTTGTAGACCGACTTCGTCTCCGCGCCCGATACCTCAAGGCTGCCGGCGTCTCCCATCAGATTGACTGCATAACCGCCGCTGCCACCTGTCTTACGGCAGATGGAACAGTAACAGCGCATGTAGGGGTATGGGGTTCTGCTTTCCACTTCGAAGGAAACAGCTCCACACCGGCAGCCACCTGACAGTTTCATTTCAACTTCCTCCGTTTGCTTGTCAGTCGGTCAGGCGGATCCGGACGCGCCTGTTCTGCTTGCCCTTCTTTTCGATCTTGCCGAGTTCAAGCAGGCCGATTTCAGAGGTTCTCGTTACATGGGTACCGCCACAAGGCTGCAAGTCCACATCATCGCCGATCCTGACCAGTCTTACCCTGCCAGACCCACGGGGCGGCTTGACGGACATGGTCTTGACCAGACCCGGGTTGGCATCGAGTTCTTCGTCTGTGATCCATTGGGTGGTTACTTCGTGATCACCAGAAGCCAGCGCATTGAGCTTCTCCAGAAGCGCTTCCCGGTCGATTGTGTCTTCGCCCATATCGAAATCAAGCCGCCCTTCGGGATCCCCGATTTGACCACCTGTAACGGGAAAGGGCAGGGCCACGGACAATAGATGCAAGGCAGTATGCATGCGCATCAACCGGTACCGTCTCGCCCAGTCCAAATGGGCGGTCACTTTTGTGCCGGCAGCAGGCAGGTTTTGTCCTTCTGAAGGGACATGGACGATGGTTTTCTTGTCGCCATCATAGACCGTGGTGGCAATCTCGATCTTCGTGCCGTCTTCCAGCTCCAATGTGCCGCTGTCGCCCGGTTGACCGCCACCGGTCGCGTAAAAAACCGATCTATCAAGCACTATGCCACCACGCTCGTTGATGCCGGTCACTTCGGCTTCACATGTTCTGAGATAGGCATCGTCGCGAAACAAAGGCGTGGTCATCCGGAACTCCCTGAAACGAATAGCGTCGAATTGACCAACGAACAGCATGCGGTGCAAGGCCCTATTTGCAGGAAACCGGGGTCATGAAAAACAAACGCCCGCAATCCGGCCGGACCGCGGGCGATAACAATGATGTGGACCAAGTTCAGTCGGCGAAATTCAGATCGACAAAACCTTCTGACCAGTTCTGTGCGTTTGCCTTGCCTTTTGCATTTGTGAAGATTGGCTTGGCCGGGTTTTCGCGCGTCACCGTGAAACAGAGTTTGCCCCAGCCATCGCCGCTCCAGTCTTCGCAATATTGACCGGTTCCGTTAATTTCGACGGCTTCCCACGGAATGTTCCGGATCTTGTCGCCCTTGACCACGACAACGGCGAAGCCGTCGGCGTGGTTGTTCTGCTTGTACTCCGTCACGCCGTCGGGAAAGAAACCATGGATGGAGTTTCCCGACATCATGTCGTTGATCTCGTCTGCCGTCAGGTTGGCCGGATCAGCCAGTGCGTAAAAGCTGCCCGTCAGTGTTGCCAGCGACGTCAGTGCAAGAAGTCGTAGCTGAGATTTCAAGTTGCGCATGTTCCCCTCGATTTCGATGCTTGCATTTGCGCTAAACCCTTGGTTTCGTTCCAGGGCACACTTCATCCTGCAGCACGGTCGAAAGAAGACCTGTGAATATCGACGCCAAAATTTCCATTGAGCCGCAACAAGGTGCGGAGAACGTGCGTGTCAACGAGCCGCTCGGAGAAGCCTATTCGGCGTATTGGAACTGGTGGTTGAGGCATTTTGCGAAGCAGGCTGAGGCACGGTTTCCCGCAATTTATGGGAATTCCGTTTTGCAGGGCACTGAGGCGAAGGATCCGCTGTCCCGTATCGGAATGCTCTACGCTTCACGAGGATGCGGAGCGGTTTTCAATCTGGCGCGTGCTCTAGGTCGCCCAGCCGGTTTCGATGTGATCAGTCATCTCCTGACGAGTGCGCCGAGCATGCCTGACCTGGTGAACAGATGGTCGGGTGTCCTGGCACTGCAGGCGTCCTTTCGGTTTCACGAGAACGGTCAAGGAAAGGATTTTATTTCTTCCTGCCAGCGCAATTCACTGGTCTTGTCACCCTACAAGGTACGTCCCGCGAACCAGAAACCATTCGGACCGGCAATGCTGGCCGGTGTCGTGACCGGAACGCTTGAAAGCGCAGGGATACATATTCAGGACATCTGGGCGGTTAGCCGCGGCGGTGCTTCCCGGCCGATCTATCGGTTTGGCAATTTCGTCGACGGCAACTTGGACTTCGACAGCGATATCCTGATTATTCCTGCAGAAGAAACTTCCGGGTTCAAATCCGAAATCGGAATGATGTCTTCTGCTTCAAGCCTGTCTTTTCGCCACCTGCTGAACAGGCCGCAGGGGCCGGGTACAAACCGACTTCTTGCGCGGGTCGTCGGCGTTCTCGAACTTTCAGTGGGGGAGCATCCTGGCTTGTCGTCAACAGCGGCGGGACTTGGTTTGTCGCCGAGAAGTCTGTCCCGGCGGCTATCGGAGGCGGGGTTGGGCTACGCCAGGCTCGCTCGTTTCGTCCGTCTGCGAAAGGCGACGCGTATGATGGCGTCGGGCGACTGCTGTCTCGATGAGATTGCCTACCAGGCGTCCTATTCGGACCGCCACCATATGAGCCGGGACTTTCGTAAGATGGCCCAAGTTACTCCCGCCGGCCTGAGAGAGCTGCTGGCACGCTAGACTGGTTTTGGACGCTCAGTCACCACGGGTCACCGGCAGCCAAAGGAACCGGTTCAGCTATTTGCCTTGGCCACCAGAAGCTTCAGGGCGAAGGTGCCCATGATGCCCGCAAAAGCCCAGTCGAAGGCTCGCATGAACTTCGGCGAGGACTTCAGGAAACGGGCAAACGCACTGGCTCCCAGAACCATCGCCGCGCAGATGGGCATTCCCAGAACGACGAAGTAAAACCCGAGGAACATCAGTTTTCCTGTCGCGTTCGGATCCGCCGCGCTGACAAACTGAGGCAGGAAGGTCACGAAGAACAAGACGATCTTGGGATTGAGGATGTTGATCCCGAGTGCCTGTAGCCAGACCCGGTGAATAGGTTGCTTCTTCACGGAGGCTGCTTCCAGCGCAAGGCTGGACCCGTTCCTGACGGCTTGAACTGCGAGATAAATCAGATAAGCGGCGCCGACGATCTTCAGCACTGTAAATGCAAGTGCCGATGCTGAAAGCAGGGCGGAAACACCGATCGCGGCAAGCACGGTGTGCAGGATCAGACCACAGGTTGCCCCAAACACAGCAGCAAGCCCGGCTCGTCGGCCTTGTGTCAGCGTCTTGCTCATGAACAGCGTCATGTCGGGTCCTGGCGTAACGGTCAACACCAGTGCTGCGGCCGTAAAGGCAAGCAGGGTCGCGTAGTCGGGTATGTAAGCCATGGTTTGCAGATGCCGGAGAAGTTGGTCTGATAGAGGTTTAGATCATTCGCCTCGACGGCACCAGCCCGGAAGGGGGCGCTCTTCGTTCGATTTCACAAAACAGGCGCTGGATATTGCCTTTAAGCTGCACGAGGCGCTCTGCATGGCCGCGCAGTCAGAGACTGAATATGTCCCGAACACTGATCAAAGTATGGGAGACAGCAACCTGGCACCTTGAGCCAGCACACGAAAAACATAACTGCGGGACTGGAACGCGTCCGGCCAGGTCAGGCGGGAGTTCTGGAAATCGGTCTCCAGCATGCTTTCGACATTGTCGATCATGCGCGGATGGGTGAACCAGAGGGTCAATTCAAAATTGATCTGGAAAGATCTGTTGTCGAAGTTGACCGTGCCGATGGAAACGAGTTCGTCGTCCATCAGCGTAACCTTCTGGTGCAGAAAACCGTCGATATAGCGGTAAACCTTCACCCCGCGCTGCACCAGGGTGTCCTCGTAGGCGTGGCTTGCGAGCCATACAGTCCAGTGATCACGTTTTTCCGGCATCAGAACGCGTACGTCCACACCGCGCATTGCTGCCGAGCAAAGCGCTGTCTGGATGTCGAGAGACGGCACCAGATACGGTGTGGTGATCCATAGCCTCTTTCGTGCCCGGGCTGCCGTTTCGACAAAAGCCAGAGCGCATTCCTCCAGCTTGTCTGCAGGCCCTGTCGGCATCACCAGAACGGCTTCGTCACCTGGCATCGGAATTTCGCCAACCTGAGGCAGTTCGATGCGCTCGCCGCTCGCCCAGAGCCAGTCTTCGACAAAGGAGAGTGCGCAAGCAACGGCAGCGGGCCCTTCGACACGGACATGGGTGTCACGCCAGTGGCCAAACCAGTTGTCCCGGCCGACATACTGGTCCGCAACATTGTGGCCGCCAACAAATGTGACGCGGTAGTCGATCACGACCAGTTTGCGATGATTGCGATAGTTGAGACGCATCGGTCCAAGCAGTCGCAGGAACTTGTGGTTTTCGTTGAAACCGCAAACCTTGACGCCGGCGTTCTTCAAGCGGGTCAGATAGTCTTTTGACAGAGAATGGCTGCCGACATCGTCGTAGAGGAAATAGACCGTTATGCCATCCTTGGCACGGGCGATCAGGGCGTCGGCCATGTCACGTCCCAGTTCGTCGTCATGGATGGCGAAGAACTGGAAGAATATGACGTTTCTGGCCTTTGCAATTTCATTCTTGATGGCTGTGAACGTCGCATCACCATCGATAAGAAGGTCTGCCTTGTTGCCGGCCATGAAGGGAACCCCGGCAACGCGGGAAAGAACCGGCCAGTCTCTGGTTTCCTCGTGATCGGTCAGGCCAAGTTCGTCTGCACGCCTTGCCCGTTCTGCCCGGCCAAGGGTCGCTTGAATCTTCTCGTAGTCGGAAAAGGATCGCCAGCCGAACACGAAATAGAGTGGCACCGTGAGATAAGGCAGAAAAAACAGGGACAGCAGCCATGCGACGGACCCTTGGGAAGTTCTTGAATTCATTACTTCGCGAACGGCGCAGATGCCTGCCGTCACGTACATGATCGCGACAAATGCCGCGACCAGTCCGAGATTGTTTGCCATGACATCCAGAACGCCGGCATCTGTGACGGCATCACGGATCACCGCTTCGGCCGCGTCACCGCCTTGCGCCAATGCTTGATCCGCTGAACTCATGTAATGCCCCCCGGTGTCAATCGATCAGGCGAAGGGTGGCTGGATCGTGACTTTTCGCTCCAGCCACTCCGGAACCGGCAAATTCTTTGATCTGAGGAAGTCCGGATTGTAGAGTTTGGACTGGTAGCGGGTGCCGTGGTCGCACAGAATCGTGACGATCGTCTTGCCTGGCCCAAGCTCGCGTGCGAGGCGCCGGGCGCCGGCCAGGTTGATAGCGGTCGACCCACCCAGCAGTAGCCCTTCCTTTTCTGCGAGATCGAACACCAGCGGCAAGGCTTCTTCGTCTGGAATTGTGTAGGCGTGATCGATTTTAAGATCGCCGACAATCGCGGTACTGCGGCCAAGGCCGATGCCTTCGGAAACCGATCCGCCTTCGGAGGCGACAGCCTTGCCGGTGGTGAACAGCGATTGCATCGCAGCGCCACGCGGGTCGGCGCAGCCGATGACGACACCCGGCTTGTTCTCCTGAAGATAGGTTGAAACGCCAGCCAGCGTGCCGCCGGAACCAACCGCACAGATGAAACCGTCAACACGGCCACCCGTTTGGGCCATGATTTCAGGACCTGTGGTTACGAAATGAGCCTTGCGGTTGTCGAGGTTGTTCCACTGATCGGCAAAGATAACGCCATTAGGTTCAGTCCGTGCCATCTCTTCTGCAAGACGGCGGGCGACGTGCTGGTAATTGTTGGGGTCGGAAAAAGGCTTGGCCGGAACTTCGACAAGTTCAGCACCACACAGGCGCAACATGTCCTTCTTTTCCTGGCTTTGCGTTTGCGGGATAACGATCACGGTCCGGTAACCGCGCGCACTGGCTACCAGCGCCAGTCCGATACCGGTGTTTCCGGCCGTGCCCTCGACAATCACACCACCGGGCTTGAGATCACCGCGGGCTTCGGCTTCAAGAATCATCTGCCGGGCAGGGCGGTCCTTGACCGATTGACCGGGGTTCATGAACTCGGCCTTGCCGAGAATTTCGCAACCCGTTTCCTCGGACAGAGCTTTCAGACGGATGAGGGGCGTGTTACCGATCGCATCGACAACAGAAGCGGACACAGACATTTATTCTTTCCCGGCTGATCTGGTCCGGTGGCGCTGACCGGCCAGATGAAATCTGATAAGCCCCGGACGCTAAAGGTCTGAAGGGCCTTGATCAAGGTCGCAATGTAAGGCTTCAAATGGGGAATGCCAGCACCTGAGGCCAATCAGGTTCCTTTTTCCCTCTGGTGTCAAAAACACGCCATCAGTTGTTCCGTGAAATCAGCTCACTGAAATTCTATTTCTAACAATTCTGGTGTAATTGTTGATCCGATTTTTGTTGCCTGTCGTATCGCCGGTAAGGCAACTTGGGATTCTAAAGCCAAATGAGAGCGGTAATGGAAAAAAACGTGACCGGAATGGACGAGTTACTGGCCGGATATGCGGCCGGGACCTTGACCTATCCGGCGCAGGCATTGGTTGGTGCTCATCTCGAAATGAGCGACTGCAACAGGTCATATGTAAGCTCACTTGAAACTCTTGCCGGCTTTGAACTGGAAGACGCCGAACCGGTCTCCATTTCCAATCGGGACGAATTTCTCGGATCGATATTCAGTGGCGCCGTTGATGAACTGAACGATAACGCGCCTGCCGCCGAACTGTCTGAGAAAGGCGGACCGGCCGTTCCCGAATCGCTGCAGTCGATTATCGGTTCCTCGATGGATCAGCTCCCCTGGAAAACGCTCCTTCCAGGCGTCAAGGAATGCAAGTTCGGTGAAATTGACGGCTGCGCAAGCAGTCTCCTTTGGGTGCGGGCAGGTCGAGCAATGCCGTCCCATACGCACCACGGCACTGAGCTTACGCTCGTATTGACGGGCGGGTTCAAGGACGAAGACGGCCACTATGTGGCTGGTGACGTTGCCTTTGCCGATGGCGATGTGGACCACAAACCTATCGCTGACGAGGGCGAAGACTGCATTTGCTTCGCGGTGACGGCAGGACGCCTGCAGTTGACCGGCCCTGTTGGCCGCTGGTTCGCACCCTTTATCCGCTAAAATTCAATCCGACACCCGGTCTGTTTGCGTAAAGAGGCAAACGAACCGGGAGAATGAATTGCCCAAGACGAATTATGTTGCCCAAGCTGATCACGGTTGCGCCTGGATCACGGGAGCAAGTTCCGGTATCGGCCGGGAGCTTGCACTTGACCTCGCCCGTTCGGGCTGGAAGGTCATTGTAACTGCCCGCTCGGAGCAGGAATTGGCGGAGCTGGAGAACCAGTCCAAGGCGCTTGCCGGTTCAATTCATGCGCTGCCTGGGGATGTCACGAAGACGGACCTCATGGCCGAACACGTGAAAAAGATTCAGCAGGACTTCGGCGGTTTGAGCCTGCTCGTGGCCAATGCGGGCATTTATCTGCCGCAGGATGGCCTCGATGCCGATGCAGACGCCTTTCGCAAAAGCTTTGATGTGAACCTCATGGGGACGGTCAATGTGCTTCTGCCGGCCATCACAGCCATGAAGGTGGCGGGCAAGGGGCAGATCGCAGTGGTGTCGTCTGTGGCAGGTTATGGCGGTTTGCCGACGTCAGCTGCATACGGTGCCACCAAGGCGGGGCTGATCAACCTTGTTGAATCCTTGAAATTCGATCTGGACCTTGCAGGGATCCGAATTCAGATCATCAGTCCCGGTTTTGTCGATACGCCTGCAACAAAGTCCAATCCGTTTCCGATGCCTTATCTGATGTCTCCGGAAGAGGCTGTCGAGGAAATCAGGAAAGGCCTGTCCCATCCAGCCCGTTTCGAGATTGCATTTCCGCGTAAATTTGTTCGGCAACTGAAGCTTTTGCGCTGGTTGCCGTACAGTGCCTACTTCGCGCTGGTCGCCCGGTCCACGGGTTGGAACAAGAAAAAGGCCGGGTGACCCGGCCTTTGAAATGTGTCTTCAACGTCAGTGCCTTGCTCAGGCAGATTTGACGTAGACCATCTGGCGAACATCGATATTGCCGGACCGGAAGCCTGCCTCGCAATAATGCAGGTAGAACTCCCAGAGGCGCTTGAAGCGCTCGTCAAAACCCAGCGGACTAATCCTTGGCCAAGCCTGTCGGAAGCTCTGACGCCATTCTGCAAGCGTTCTTGCGTAGTCCTGGCCGAAAATCTTCTGATCCATAAGGTCCAGGCCCAGTGACTTGCCGATTTCTGCCAGTCGGCCGGGCGGCGGCAGCATTCCACCTGGAAAGATATAGCGCTGGATGAAGTCTGTGCCTCTGCGGTAGTCCTCGAACATCTTGTCCTGGATCGTGATGATCTGCAGACCCGCCTTGCCACCCGGCTTGAGGCACTTCGACAATTGGCGGAAGTAGGTCGGCCAGTATTTTTCACCGACGGCCTCGAACATCTCGATGGAGGCTATCCTGTCGAACACGCCATTTTCGTCGCGATAGTCCTGGAAGACCACTTCAACCTTGTCGTTGAGGCCAGCCTTGTAGATCCGCTCGCGCGCGTAATCGAATTGTTCCTGCGAGATGGTCAATGCTCGCACGTTGGCACCAACCGATTTTGCGACATATTCGGCAAAACCGCCCCAGCCACACCCGATTTCCAGAACCTTGTGATCGGGAGTAATGCCCGTCTGCCGTACCAGAGAAGCGTACTTCTCGGTTTGGGCCTGTTCCAGATTGTTGGTTTCGTTGCTGTAGATCGCCGAGGAATAGGTCATCGAAGGATCCAGCCACTCCCGGTAAAATGCATTTCCGAGGTCATAGTGCGCCGAGATGTTACGCTTCGACCCGCGTTTGGTGTTGGAGTTCAGCCAGTGGCGTACCGACATCAGAAAACGTGTAAACGGTTTCCCCTGGAGAGCTTCCAGCGTCGATTCCTGGTTTATGCAGAAGACTTCCAGAAATGTGGTCACGTCGGGCGACGACCAGTACCCCGCCATGAAGGCTTCTCCGACACCAACGTCGCCTGCTTGGACGACCATCCGGAAAAACGCCCAGTTATGGATCTTGAGAACACCGTGTGGGCCATCTTCCTGCCCTTTGATATGGAACCTTCGACCGTCTGGAAATTGAACTTCAAGAGACCCATAGCGGATTTTGAGGGCAAGGCCGGCCGCCATTTTGGCGAGGCGTGGAGTACCCTTCAACTCCGCGCGGAAGTTTTCCTTGGTCAGAACAATCGGCTCACTCATAGCAGAACCTCTTGAAACGTCAGTTGTTTGAAACTGGCAAGACAGAACCTGTCTGCCCAGGCAACCCGTCATTCCCTGCATCTTCTGCGGGTCGAGCGTGAAATGGTACACGCTTGCGCCAGATTTTAAAGGCTTCCCAATGGATGGCGCCGATGACCTTGAACGTCAGCAGCGGCACCTGAAGGCAGGCCTGCAGAATCGAGCCGTTGGACAGGGGGTGTTGTGTGCCGGAAAATGTCGCCGACAAAAGCGGGCCTTCGCAATCCTTTTCCAGAATGCGAACGCGGACGGTTTTTCCCGGCGGCATCATGCGAAAGAAATAGTGTTGTTCCATGCTGACGAAGGGCGACACGTAGAACAGCTTCTTCTGATCCTGGCGTATGCCTGCATCACTGCACTGGCCGGCTTTGACAGGTGCTACGTAGGTGTGGATGCCCCCAAACGTGTTGCGTACCTCGTAAACGAGTGCAATCAGTTGGTTCGACCGGTCATAGGCATAATAAACGCTGAGAGGGTTGAAGCCGTAACCCAGCATCCGCGGATATGCGAGCAGCAGGACCCGAGCAGGTGCCTCTAGTCCTTCCTTGGCGAGCAATCGGTCGACATGGAGCCGCAAATCAGACCCGTCCCTTGGGCCGTGGTCCTTCTGATGAAACGACAGCAAATTGAACCGGTTGACGGAGAAGAACAGGCTGGACTGCGCAGCTTCTTCAAGCCGATCCAGATCGAGCAGCACGGAAAAGACCTTATAGGAAAACCTGTGCTCACGGGGTTTCATGCGGTGATGCATGACCGAGCCCATGAACAAGGATGCCGCCGGATCAGGGGGCGGTCCATTGTCATGCATACAATTGCTCGGCCTTGCCTTCATTCGGCAGCCTCCAGATAGGTATCGCCAGCCACGTCTTTTTCCCATGGAAGCCGGGCACCGAGCGAACGGGCAACATCAAGTCCGGACGAAAGTCCATCTTCGTGGAAGCCGTGACCGCGCCACGCACCACAATACCATGTGTTGTTCACGCCTTGAATTTCCCCAAGCCGGTTCTTGGCCTGCTGAGCCATGGCATCGAACTGGGGATGATCATAAACATACTTTGCGAAGGTCTTGTCTTCCTGAGGTGGTGCATAGGGGTTCAATGTAACGAAGACCGGTTTGGAGTGATCGAAGTTCTGCAACCGGTTCATCCAGTAGCTGACGGTTACGTCCCGTGTTTCGCCGGCTTCGCGATCGGACATGTAATTCCAGGAAGCCCAGACGTTTTTGCGTTTCGGCATCAGGGCCTGGTCGCGGTGAAGGTAAACCTCGTTTGGACGATACCGGATGGATCCAAGAATATCGCGCTCCTGTGGTGAGGGATCACCCAACATGGCAAGGGTCTGGTCCGTGTGGCTGGCAAGGATCACATGATCGAAGACGTCCTGGTGGCCGGATGCGTCGCGCACGATGACCTGACCGTTTTGCCGGAGAACTTCTGTGACCGGCTTGCCAAGCCTGATCTTTCCCTGAAGTGGCGCCAGCAGCTTTTCCACGTAGTTGCGGCTGCCACCGGAAATGGTACGCCACAGCGGCCGATCGAATGAAAGCAGGCGATGATTTTCAAAGAAAGCCACGAAACTTTCCGCAGGATAGTCCCGCATTTCGTTGATCGGCGTCGACCAGATGGCAGCGCCCATCGCCAGCAGATAGTCGTTTATGAAACCGGAAGAGTAGTGTTCACGCTCCAGGTAGCCACCGAGCGTTTGCCCGCTGAGGCGTCCGGCCTTCAGATCTTCAACTGCTTTGCCATTGAAGCGGAAGATATCCCGCAACATGCGCAGGAACCGCGGTGAGACCAGATTACGCCGTTGTGCGAAGACCGCGTTCAGAGAATGGCCTGACCATTCAAGCTTGCCGTTGTCCGCCGACAAGGCAAAACTCATGTCGCTTATCTCGTTGGCGACCCCCAGATGGTCAAGCAGCGCAGTAAAATTCGGGTAGTTGAGCTCGTTGTAGACGATGAAACCGGTGTCCACCGAAATCCGGGCGCCATCATAGTCGATATCCGCCGTGGCGCTGTGACCACCTGGCCGTTCGCGCCGCTCGTAGAGAACAACGTCATGAAGATCATTAAGGGCCCAGGCTGCACTGTTTCCGGAAATTCCGGAGCCGATTACGGCAATCCGCATATCATATCCTTCGGGGCGTCGGTGTTACCGCGGGAAACCTGGTTGGACGCCAAGTTTTCCAGTTGATGTGCAGCGGTTACGCCTCGCCTTGAAGGGCGGATCACATAGGGCGATGAATTTTATGGATTATTTTTGACGCAAAACCATTGGCGCGACTTCAGCCAGCGCCATCCGAGGTTTTGCGACCTCGGAAGAGCGGAAAGTCTCACACGCGCGTCGCCGCTGCCCGGCAAAAAAGCCGGGCAAGCGAATGGCGTGTCGCAAGTCTGCAAGGCAATTGCGCCAAAACAAGCCTCAGGCCTGGATCGTGTCGACAATCCAGTTCCATGCGATTTCGACGCGTGTGCGTGCGGCATCGAAGAAGGCAACGACCTTCTGCCATACCAATTCGCCAAAATCTGCGACCTGCAGCATGGTGCCGCGTTTCTGCGAGGGTTGCTGGCCGGTTTCGATAAGTTCAATTGTGGTCGCATCAACACCTTCATTGACCACACGACGCGTGACCGTAAGGGTGCCTTCATTGACCAGTCTTGATTCATCCTTGCCGGCGACAACCGTATCCTGATCCATGGCGCGAACGACAACGGCCCGGCCATCTGGAAGCAGATGGGTTTCGTTGGTGTTCACTTCACTGTCATAGATAACTTCGCCGAAGGAATCGATCAGTTCTACCCAGATCGTTTTCCGGCCTTCAAGCTCGATTTCGCCCACCCATATCGTGAGCTCACTTTCCAGCGGATCGGCCTGATCCTGTGACGCTGACGCGACTGTGACCGCCAAACGATCCTCAGGCAACGTTATCGTTTCCTGAGGCAGTGGGGCCGCAGCAGCGCTTCCCGCCAAGGCAAGGATGAGGCCAAGCGCAAGAGTTCCTGCTCTGGTATTCCGTTGCATGTACGCCTCCCAAGGCTAATACAACTTAATTTACCGCGCGTGGGGTCTGTAAACGGAGGTCCATTGTAGGACTTTTCAGGTCTTCCGCGCTTTTGCGCCCCGTTCGTGCGGTCACGATTTTGCCATTATCGCACCACAATCTCCCGAATGCGTGTAACAAAGATCACAAATCCGGGCTTTTTCAGTTATATTTCGGTAATAAATGTGGGTTGGACTACGAAGTTCAAGGCCAATCACCAGTTCGTGAACGCAAAGCCATCGTCATAACTAACAATGAACGTAGAGTAAGTTTGTTGACTGTGGTAATTTTGTCGATGTTTTTCGATGATTTTGATCGGTTTCCGCTATCGCCTGTGCACTTGCCTCGAACTCGAGGTCAGAAAGCCGGGTTGCTCAATGCGGCTAGAAGTAACTACCTGACAGAAGTTCAAATTAAAAAGCTCCACCGGCAGAGGTCCGGCGGAGCTTTGTGGGATCGGCACAGTTGATGGGGTACGTGCAAATCTCCCTACAGATCAAATCCTTGCAGCAATCAGGCCGTTTTAGTTTGCCGTTGGATCTGCAGATCGGGGCAGGTCCTGAAGGCTGAGTTTCGATCATCCCATAAATTGATACTGACCGACCATTCACATTCAACCTTGGTAAAAATTACAATTAGTGTGTTTGAGGGCGCGCTGCTGAGCTCAAGATCCCATGTAAGAGTATGATTGATTTGAGAAATGCAAATGCAGGCGGATGACCGATTTTAAATTCGGTACTGAAAATAATAGAAATAAAACTTTGCGAGTGCTTGTATTTGCAAGCAAAATGCCAATTATCCGTGCATTCAGGACGCGCTTGGTAAGCAATGCACCCCTTTTAGTCGGCTGGATTCGTCAGTTACTCATGCCGCTCGAAAGAGCGCGCAATACTCAAGAGGACGCCCTGCGAGATAGACTTGTAACCGGTTTCCAATCGAAGACCCGCTGAAAAGGGTAGCTCGGCACAGGGCGGTGTTGGTTTGTGAGCGCCTCAATGTCCTGGTTAACCGCACCATCTGTGAGGGCCATACGGGCGGGATTGGCGATTGGGGCCAACTCTGGCGACAGGTATCCGGATTTCACGATCAAGAAACTTGCAGTGTATGGTTCAATGGCAAAACGCCGAAAATCCTCCAGTTGATGGAAGGGGCGTCTGTGTTCCGTCAGGATCACCAAATTACCTGCGATCCTGGTCAACACTTCCCGATTATGATCCTGTTTTCTGCCTAGTTTAGACAGCAAGACAGCTTCTGTGCTAACGACCTTGCAATCGCTGCCCAGGGCACCGCCAATTGTGAGGCGGGAAGAAGAGCCGTCTGGCAATGCCCAGAGTTTATCGACCGAAACCGGATCAGCGATCCCTGCAAATACACCTCCAGTGAAGCCTCGTTCCAACCAGGCCGCCAGGACATCGGATCTGTCACCAACACCACCACCTGTCGGATTGTCGCCACTGTCGGCAAGGATGAGGGGAGACGAGCTTTCTGTTGCAGCATCGTCCAGGCACAGTTCGAGCGGCTTCGCGGGGACACCAAACTCGAAGTCTTGCCTTGCGGACCAGTACTGCGCAGCAATTTCGGAAGCCGCCTGTTGAATGGCATCCAGGTCTGTTCCCGTCACCACGGCGGCCGCGGTGGCTCTTGCCGTATCAGCCCAGACATATCCCACCATCAGATTGGCATCGGTCACCCCGGATCTCTGATCGAACTCCGGCAACGTTGCATAAAGCGATTTTGCCGGTTCATCTTCCGTGCTGGTTCGTTCCCCGGGCAGGAGAACCGGCACAGGAGCCCAGGCCACGAACCTCTTGGGACCGCCACCCAATTGGTTGACAAGATTTGCCGCGGCACGTCGGTGGGTTTCGGTCACGTCGATATGAGGGGCAGTGCGATAAGCACAGAAGATGTCGATCTGATCGACAATGGTTTGCGTGACATTGCCGTGCAGATCGTAACTGGCAGCGATTGGCACTTGCGGCCCGACAAGTTGGCGAACGGCAGAGATCCAGTCCCCTTCCGCATCGCTCAGACCGATCACATGCATGGCGCCATGCATAATCAGGAGAACACCGTCGCATGGCGTCTCGGCTTCAAGTTCGGCAAGAAAGGCAGACTTGAAGCTCGCATAGCAATCCGCAGACACCGGTCCGCCTGGAATGGATCTGGCGTGAAACAATGGACAAAAGGTGACGTCAGGAAATCTGCCGCCGTCGACGCCTGCCTGTGCCAGCAAGTCCTTGCCACGGGTGACCGTGAAGTCTGATACGGTTTGCTGGACCGGTGAATAGGTACTGCATTCGGTATGAATGCCCCCAACTGCAATTTTCATCTTCCTGCCTCGTCACGCATTCAAAGCTGGGGGAAGAAGGGGGCCTGTGCTGCAAATCGCAGCCAGGCCTTGCTGGCGGGATCGGTCCAGCCGGCTTCAGCGACCGCATAAAGCCGAGGAAAGACCATATGATTGAAGATGACGTTGTCAGTCATGTGCTCGCACCAGATGCAGGCCTGCACCCCTTTGAGGCGCTCTTCACTGCCGGTGCTGAGACCGGCAGCTGCTTCATAGCCGTAACAGTCTTCCGGTGTCGAAACGCCAGCCCAACCCGCACCCGGCTCATGCCAGCCGGACGCCTGGACCATATCCATGTAATAGTGCTGTCCCGGGGTGCAGATGACGTCGTAGCCCTGATCGATCAGGTCCTTGGTGACTTCCTGTCTTTGCCAGGCCATCAGAAGCACGCCATCCGGGTCAATGCCGCCACCGTGTGAGACTTCGTCCCAGCCGGCAAGTTTCCGGTTGAGTTTTCTCAGGATGTCGCGCACGCGGCCCATGAAATAGGCTTGTACTTCCATTGTATCCGCAAGACCCTTTTCTTCCATGAGGCGTTGGGTCTTCGGAGAGGCGAGCCATGAATTGACGTCGACTTCGTCGCCGCCGATGTGGATGAAGTCGAACGGAAACAGGCTGGCAACTTCCGCAAAGACCTTTTCGAGAAATTCGTAGGTTTCATCCATCGCCGGGTTCAGTGCGTTGTTCGGATAGCCCTGAATGGAATGGTAGCTCTCCGGGGTCTCCGCCTGATCGGCGAAGCGCGGGTAGGTTTTCAAAACGGCGGTTGAATGCCCCGGAACATCGATTTCCGGCAGGATATCTATGTTCAGGCTGGTGGCATGGGCGACAATCTCGCGAACCTCGTCCTGCGAATAGGCCCCTTCGTAGACTTCAGCGGCAAAGCCAAGCTGGGGCACCTGCTGGCACCCAGGGCCACGCCGCGCGCCGCCCACGGTCAGTTCGGGATAGGCCTTGATTTCAAGTCGCCAGCCTTCATCGTCTGTCAGATGCCATTGGAAGACGTTCATCCGACCCCAGGCGAGAATGTCGAGCAGGCGCATGATGTCTTTGGGGCCACGGAAATGTCGTGACACATCCAGATGCGTTCCACGCCAGGAAAACCTTGGGGCGTCTTCAATCACGCCCTGTGCAGGATACTTGAATGTACCGGGTGCCTCATAGGTGCCGTAGGCCATCTGGGCGAGTACCGTCAGGCCATAGTCACGGCCGACGGGGCCGCTGTAGTGCAAGGCTGCTTTCGCTTGGGCAAATTCGAGCCGGTAACCGTCAGCTGCAAGGCTATCGTCCTGCTGGAACTCAATCGCGATTTGATGATGCGACTGAGTAAAACGGAAAGGATGTGGCGCTCCTGGAAAAAGCCTTGCTGCGAGCGCGTTGATCTTTACCGCCGCCGCCTTTTCCTCTGCAGAGCCCTGGGCAACAAGAAAGCTTGTCTTGTCGTCCGCAAAGGCCGTTATTTCCACTTTCTGGGGCCAGGGAACGATATGCAGCGGTTCAGAAAGGTGCCCAGCCGGCATGCTGCGGCGTTCTCCGCTGTCCAGCTCTTCCGGCGCTTCAAGATCATTGCACAGCACCTCGATGACGCTGCCACCGGTGCTGACATAGGCGGACTTAGGACCATCAAGCCGGTGTCTTGCCACGTTCGCCAGGCCGGTGATGGCAAAGGTCCAGGTTTCGCCTGGTTCGATCGTTTCGCCAGTGTTTGGCGTGATTTCGTGAAAATTCGCAATCCGGCTGAAACTCGCCGCGTTTTCAAGCTTGGCATTTGCCGTGGCCCGGTTGACCGCCGTGTAGGCCAGCGTGAAATCCTTCAGGGGCCTGGAGCTTGTATTGGTCAGTGCAAACTCCTGACGAGACGCAGCAAGATCCTCCGCAGGGCGGTAGAAACAGTCGAGCACAAACTTGGTCATGACTTAAAATCCGTCGAAATCGGGAGATTGAGTGAAGGTTCGGGCAAGGGCAGGTGACCCGGCAGTGAGCCCACTGTCGACAGGCAGGCAAACACCCGTGATGCAACGCGCCGCCGGACTGATCAGGAATGAAACGGCCGAGGCAATGTCGTTCGGTTCTGGCAGGGATTTGAACGGATACCAGGACAGGGCCTCGTCAAAGACGTCCGGATTGGCAGCCTGCCGTATTTTCCAGGCCTGGGTCTTAACAGTGCCAGGCGCGATGGCATTCGATCTGATGCCATACTTCCCATATTCGACGGCGATGGACCTTGTTGCATGGATCAGGCCGGCCTTTGCAGCGCTGTAGGCTGGGTGACCGAAGACAGACAGTCCGTTGACAGAGGCAATATTGACCACGTTGCCGGCACCGCTTGAAATCAAGGCTTGTTCAAAGGCCTTGAAGCAGTTGAGCGCGGCCTCCAGATTGAGGGCGAGATCCCTGGACAGCGTTTCGGCAGTCATCTGATGCAACGTAAGTGCCGCAGCGGCGCCCGCGTTGTTGATGATTGTATTGACCTGCCCCAGTCTGGCAGCTTCCTTGGCAAGCCGGGCTAGGTCGTCAGCCTTGGTCAGGTCGCATTGGATCGCAGCAATATCAGCACCGTGGTTTTCAAGACTTTCCACCGCGCCTTCGAGGGCAATCATGTCGATGTCGACAGCGGCGATGATGTGGGTTGCTGACAGCTGCGCAGCAATGGCCATGCCGATGTCGCCGGCTGCGCCCGTTACTACCGCAACGGGTTTCGGAGTTTGATCAGTCACCGAGGGCTTCCTTGTCATCCGGATCGCGCGTGTTGCTGAGCTGGTATTTGACGCGTCTGAGGTTTTCTCGAGCCTCGTCGCCCCGCCGCATGGCGACAAGCGTTGCCAAGAGATCTGTCACAAACAGGAAGGCATAGCGGCTGGTACTTGGCCGCAGGATGTTGTCACCTTCGGGCAGGTCGATGGCAATCGTGATGTCCGCCAGATCGGCGACGGGCCGACCCGGGCGGGTGAGGGCGATTACGATTGCCCCGTAGGTCTTCGCTGCCTCCAGCGCACGTGCCATTTGCAGGTTCCGGCCAGAGACAGACGACGCAATGATGACGTCACCGGTCCTCATGGTGGCTGCCTGCATCAGCTGCATGGCATGATCCGTCACGCTCACCGTACGCAGACCCAGGCGGAAAAACCGGTTCTGCATTTCGTCCGAAATCATCGAGGATGTCCCGCCCGCACCGAACGCTGCCAGCAGATTGGCGGTCGAGATCGCATCTGCAGCTGCAAGCACCGACTCCATGTCCAACGCTTTGCGCGTACTGGTCGCTGCATCCTGAAACTGAGCCAGAAGACTGTCAGCAATATCGCGCGGCGCGTCAGAAGCCGCATTAGCGGTCAGGTACCTGGTTCCGGCGAAGGTGACCTGGGCAACCTGCACCTTGAAAGCGGTGTAACTCTCGCAGCCAAGCCGACGGCAAAAACGGGTAACGGTCGGCGGCGAAATACCTGCCCGTTCAGCAACATCCGTAATGCCGGCATTGACGATGAACTCGGCATCGTTGCGCAACAATGCAGCCAGGATCCGTTCCGACTTGGACAGCTCCGGCTCGATCTGTTGCAGAACGGACAGGATATCCCGCATGGGGTCAGGCCGGCTTCTTGTAAGCGACGCAATCAATCTCGACCTTGCAGTCCACCATCATGGTTGACTGGACACAGGCGCGTGCCGGTGGGTGTTCACCGAAATAGCTTTTATAGACTCCGTTAAACGACCAGAAATCGCGCGGATCATCGAGCCAGACACCGACGCGGACAACATGTTCAAGGCCGTACCCGGCCTCTTCCAGGATCGCGATAACATTCTTGATGGTCAGGTGAGTCTGTTCGACAATCCCCGTGCCGACAATCTCACCATCCTTCATTGGTACCTGTCCGGAGACATAAAGCCAGCCGTCAGCTTCAACGGCTCGAGCGAAGGGCAGATTCTGGCCGCCGGCACCTGATTTTTCAGCACCATAGCGTTTGATAGACATATTTGGCTCCAAAATGAAAATGATTTACATAGTGGTTTGACATTGGTTTTATTTCACCCTTATATTTTTCAAAAATCAACCGTCAAAATGAAAATGGTTTCCGATATGCAGGCCCTTTCAGACAGCCAGACAAATCCATTTGAAGGAAAAGACGAAGATCGCTCCGAGATCTGGGACATGCTTGTCATGCGGGACATCAATGCTTTCGTCGCAGCGGACTGGGAACAGGTGGCCGATGATTTTGACGAACCAGCCTTTTTTGGCGTAGACGGCGGAAAGGTACCTAATCCCGACGACTGGAAACTCGGGTTTCCGGATCTCGGCTCCTACAGGGAGCGCTGGTTGAGCCAGGCGGAAATTTTCAAGTCGACGGAATTTGCCGAAGACGCGCGTGCCGCCATTTTCGACGCTACCCGCCTGACCGAGATCGACATCAACGGAAACCGGGCGATCGCGCACAAGAAATTCGACGGCCGCATCCGGAAAGCAGATGGCGGTGAGGACCGCTTGTTGTGGCAGACGCTCTATTTCTGTGTCCGAAGGGAGGGGCGCTGGAAGATCTGCGGCTTTGCCGGATATTTGCCCAATCCTCTCGGAGCCGCGTCCTGATCATGACGAAGCCCCGCGCTTTTACGGCAGCTCTGGCAACAGAAACCAACACGTTTTCACCGATCCGGATTGATATCAACGCATTCAGGGCGTCGCTGCTGGCAAGGCCGGGGGAGCATCCGGAAACCCCGACCCTGTGTTCTGCCGTCGTCACCGTGGGGCGCCGGTTTGCCTGTGAAAACGACTGGGAACTGGTTGAAGGTACGGCGGCGTGGGCAGATCCGGCCGGATTGGTTTCGCGGCAGACCTTTGAGGGCTTGCGTGACGAAATCCTGGATCAGATCGTGGCAGGTGGACCTTTCGACGTTGTCGTCATTGGCCTGCATGGTGCGATGGTGGCTGATGGGTATGATGATCCGGAAGGGGATCTGCTGAGCCGAATTCGATCCGCGGTCGGCCCGGATATCCCTGTTATTGCAACGTTCGACCCGCACAGTCATCTGACTGCAAAGCGTGTTGCCGCGGCTGACGCGCTCATCGCCTTCAAGGAATTTCCCCACATCGATTTTGTCGATCGGGCCGAGGATGCATGGCGTATTGCCGGGCAAGCGGTTGCAGGCGAAGTCAAACCTGTAATGAGCGTTTACGATCCCAAAATGATTGACGTCTTCCCGACAACATCCGAGCCTATGCGCCGGTTTGTCGATGACATGATCCGCCGGGAGCAGGAAACGCCGGGCCTTTTGTCTCTCTCGGTCATCCATGGCTTCATGGCGGGCGACGTCCCCGAAATGGGGACCAAGTTGCTGGCAGTGACAAACAACGATCCGGCACTTGGGTCCGAAGTTGCCCGTGACCTTGGAGAAGCCCTGTTCAAGCTGCGCGGCAAGGTTCGAAGTGCTGAACTTACGCCGGCCGAAGCCTACGCCAAGGCATTGTCCTGTGAAGGTGGTCCGGTCACGATCGCTGACATGTGGGACAATCCCGGTGGAGGAACGGCCGGGGATGCGACCGTCCTGCTGGCAGAAGCCATTGCCGACAAGCTCGAGAACATTTCCTTCGGCTCAATCTGGGACCCGGTAGCAGTCCAGCTCTGTCACGCAGCGGGCGAGGGGGCTCGCATGATGCTGCGGTTCGGAGCGAAATCAGCACCGGAAACCGGTGACCCGATCGACGCCGAAGTTGAAATTCTCCGCAACATCCGGAATGCAGAGCAGTTTTTTGGCCAGAGCATCGTTCCCATCGGTGACGCGAGTCTGATCCGGATTGGCGGGATCGAAGTGATCCTGAATTCGACCCGCGCCCAATGCTTCGACACGAGCCTGTTTTCCAACTTCGGTATCGATCCGACCAAAAGGAAGATCCTGGTGGTCAAGTCGACGAACCATTTTCATCAATCGTTTGCCCGCATCAGTCCGTTGATCCTCTATTGCGCCGCCGGACGTCCCTATCCCAACGACCCGAGGGTAACCCCCTATAAGAAAGCGCCGAGGGATATCTGGCCGATCAACGAGGCAGTCAACGCGAGCGGGCATGAAACCGATACCAGTGCCGGTACTGCCGGCCGCAAGGGAGGCTAAGCGATGAGTGTCGGGCTGTCAGTGCATGATCTTCTGACCCCTGTCGCCGTGATCGATGAAACGGTCATGGAGACTAACATCAAGGTTGCACAGGAGTATTTCGACCGTATTGGCCGGAACTTCCGGCCACATATCAAGACACACAAGATCCCGGCGCTGGCCGCATTGCAGCTGGCCTACGGCGCACGCGGTATCAACTGCCAGAAAATAAGCGAAGCGGAAGTGTTCGCCGACGCAGGCTTCACCGATATCCTGATCACCTTCAATATGCTCGGCAAATCGCGGCTCGACAGGTTGAAGTTGTTGAATACCAAGGTGGATCTGCAGGTTGTTGCCGACAATGAAGTTGTCGTCGACGGTCTGGCGAGTGCGTTTTCCGGGGATCAGCCGCTGAAGGTTCTGGTCGAATGCGATACAGGGGCCGGACGCAACGGCGTGCAAAATCCGGATGCTGCGGTCGCGCTGGCCAAGCGCATCGATGCATCGCCCGGACTGGTATTCCATGGTCTGCTGACCTATCCGAAGGCATCCTCCGAAACGGCGGTTGAAACTTTTTTTTCTGAAACACTGTCACTTCTGAAACAGGCAGGTCTTGAGTGCCCCGTCGTCTCGCATGGAGGTTCACCGAGCCTGTTCGACAGTGATCTTGTGCCTAGCGCGACGGAGCACCGGGCCGGAACCTATATCTTCAACGACCGCTCGATGGTGCGCGCCGGTATGTGCGATTTTGACGATTGCGCCATGCATGTGCTGGCCACAGTCGTCTCCCGGCCGACCGAAAACCGGGCGGTTCTGGATGCGGGATCGAAAGCGTTGACGTCCGATTTGTTGGGTTTTTCCGACCACGGCCTGTTGATCGATTATCCGGAGGCATCCATTGCGGCGCTCAGCGAGGAGCATGCCGTCGTCGACCTGACGGAGTCCGGCAAAAAACCGCAGATCGGCGAACGGGTCCGGATCATCCCCAACCATACGTGCGTCGTTTCAAACCTTTTCGACCGCCTGGTGTTTCACAGAGACGGCGTGGTGACCCGCATCGAGACGGTCGCCGCCCGTGGGCAAGTCGTCTAGTCCTCCAGACGGCTTGCCCGCCGTTTCCCGAAATTTCAAACGGCCGCCTTTCGGGGCGGCCGTTCTCATTTGGGGTATCTGATGGCAAGTGTCAGATATGCATGTCCGCAGCATCCAGTTCTTCAAGCGAAAGCTGGCGGTCAAAAGCGTTTCCGTTACCGTCGAACAGGTGGCAATCCACACCCTTCAGTCCCATGGAAACAGGCACACCAACCTTCGCCGGGGCGGATCCGGGCAAGACGCTGCAAAAAGTGGACTTGGCACCGGCAACCGTGCTGTAGGTGACGGTGTGAATGCCGAGATGTTCAACGACGGTCGGAACAATCTCTATGGAGGCATCGGCAACGCCTAGTGTCAGATGTTCCGGGCGAATGCCAAGGGTAAGGCTCTTTCCTGCAACTTCTTCCGCGGCATCTACCTTGACTGTCAGGTCCTTGCCTGATGGCAAGGTGACGACAACGCCTTCAGTACCGGAACTTTTTCCGGACACCTCGATGAAGTTCATTTTGGGGTTGCCGATAAAGCCGGCAACGAAGGTGTTCTGCGGTTTGTGATAAAGCTCCAGCGGCGAACCGACCTGGGAGATGATACCGTGATCCAGCACCACGATCCGGTCCGCCATGGTCATGGCTTCAACCTGGTCGTGGGTGACGTAGATCATGGTCGCGTCAAGTTCCGTGTGCAGCTTGGCAAGTTCAACACGCATTTCCGCTCGTAGTGCCGCATCCAGATTGGACAGGGGTTCGTCGAACAGGAAAACGGAAGGCTCGCGCACGATGGCCCTGCCGATGGCGACGCGCTGGCGTTGCCCGCCGGAGAGTTCGCCCGGTTTGTGCTGCAGTCTTTCCTTCAGTTGAAGAATGCCGGCAGCGGCTTGAACCTTCTCCTCCACCTTGTCCTTGGAAAGGCGTTCGACGCGCAAGGGGAAGGCGATGTTCTCGTAGACAGACATATGCGGATAGAGCGCATACGACTGAAATACCATGGCGATGCCGCGTTTGACAGGCGGCAGATCGTTGACGACCTTGTTCTCGATCGTGATATCGCCGCCCGTGATTTCCTCCAACCCTGCAATCATGCGCAGCAAGGTCGATTTTCCGCATCCGGACGGACCGACAAAAACAATGAATTCGCCATGGTCCACATCAAGATTGACACCCTTGATGACTTCCATATGGCCATAGCTTTTGCGTACGTCGCGCAGCTGCAACTCGCCCATGGTCATTCCTTTTTTGAAGAGGTGACCGGGCCCCCGAAAGTGGGAGAGGGGGCCCGGACAGTGCTCAAGGTGTTACTTGAATTCCTCAAGCTGTTCCGCGGCGATTTCGACGGCTTCAGCCGGATCGACTTCACCAAGGACAACACCCTGAACGGCTTCGTTGATCGAGTCCTGAAGGCCGACGTAATCGGTGACGAACGGCTCCGGACCACCGGTCGGGATCGCATCGAGGAAAGCAGACCAGGTCGGGTCCTTCTCAACCAGCGCACGCACTTCCGGCAGATCGCGCAGCGGTGTGAACCCTTCAGCCAATTCGAAGGCCATCTGGTTTTCCGGGTTGGTCAGAAGCTTTGCGAGCGAAAGCGCCTGTTCTTCAACGCCGGACCCCTTGAAAACGGCCAGCGAGTCGGTGATCAGCAAAGTGCCCGGAGTGCCGGACGGACCGACCGGGATCGGTGCGACGCCCCAGTTCACGTCGGTCACGCGGGTGCGCTCCCACGGACCGGAGATGAACATGCCGATTTTGCCTTCGGAAAACAGCGGACGCAGCTTCGCGCGGTCATAGGCGATCGGGCCCGGCTGCGAGACCTCGGCCATCTTGCCGTAGAAGGCTAGGGCTTCAACGTTGTTTGGGGAATTGAAGACGATTTCGCCGTCTTCGTTGATGACCTGACCACCGTTCGTATAAACGTAGTTCATGAACTGGTGCATGGTGTTGTCGAAGGACGCGGCCGCGAGGCCGAAACCGTCAGAGTCGGTCTTGTCCTTGATAGCCTTGGCGAAATCGTACATTTCGTCCCAGGTCTTCGGCGGCGTATCCGGATCCAGGCCTGCAGCCTCGTAGAGATCCTTGTTCCAGTAGAGTGCCTTGGTGGAGAAGGCGCGCGGCAGGCCCCACTGCTGACCGTTCGCAGTGATCGTTGCCAGGATCGGGGCCGCGTAGGTGGCCTTTTCTTCTTCTGTCATGTTGACCGGAATGATCAGGTCATTGGCTGCGAGCTGCTTCAGCGTGCGCGAACCCATGTAGGCAACGGCCGGCGGGTTACCGGCGGACGCGAGCGTCGTGGATTTTTCCTGGCACTGGCCCCAGGGAACGAACTCGAGCTGGACCTTGTAGCCCGGATTTTCGCCTTCCCAACCCTTGATCAACTCATCCTGCAATGGAATTCCGGCGCCGGTGTTGTCGCCGCAGTTGATCATGTGAATGACCTTGTCTTCTGCCTGGGAGGCTCCGACGAGAGAGAGCGCGAAGACCCCTCCCAATAGCACTGATTTAAGTGTCATCTGTTTTCCCTTTTCTGGTTGGTTTCTTCTTTTTGTTATTCTTTGACGGCGCCTGCCGTGAGACCGGCGACGATGAAACGTTGCAGGAACACATAGACGAACAGCACGGGGAGGATGCCCACGAGGCTGGCGGCCATGAGTTCGTTCCAGACCACGGTCTGGCGTCCGAAGAACTGGAACAGCCCCACAGGAAGCGGGTTCAGTTCGTTCACGGAGTTGAAGGTCAGCGCATAGATGAATTGCTGCGCATAAGCGGTGATGAAAGCGGTGATCGTGACCACCACGATGCCCGGCAACGCCACGGGAATGATCACGCGCCAGAGCGTGTAGATCTTGCCAGCACCATCCACCCAGGCTGCTTCCTCAAGCTCCTTGGGGATCCGGATCAGATAGGAGCGCAGAAGCCAGATACCGGTCGGAATGACGAAGGCCGTTCCAGGCGCAATCATCGCGAAATAGGTGTTCAGCAGCCCGTATTGCTGCATCAGCTTGAACAGCGGAATGATCAGTACGGCACCGGAGAACATGTTCACCGCTATGAAGATGCCGAGCAGCGAGTTTCGCGCTGGAAACTCGAACCGGGCGAAGGCATAGGCAGCCGGGATGATGCAGAACAGGCCGAGGACCGTCACCACCGTGGCGATGAAGAACGAGTTGAGCATGTAGACCCACAACAGCGGCACGTTCTGCCACATGGTGATGTAGGCATCGAAGCTCATCTTGTCGGTGATGAACTTGTAGGGGATCGAGAACAGGCTGCTGAGCGGCCTCAGCGACACCACGAAGGCTTCGACGAAGGGAGCCAGGACGAAGGTCAGAAACACCGCGAGACCGAGATAGATCAGCACATATTCGTACCAGCGATACTTATGCAGCATTGTGCGGGCTCCTTTTGGCAAGGCGCGACAGCAGCATGAAATAGACCAGCATGAACGAGCCCAGGAACACCACGATCATCACCGTTCTGGCGGCGCCTTCGCCGTATTTGAAGCGGCTGATCGCGGTCTTGTAGGTGTCGATGATCATCGTGGTGGTTGCGCCGCGCGGACCGCCTTCTGTCAGGATCCAGATGATGTCGAAGGAGTTGAAGGTGGCGATGGCCGACAGAAGCGCCATCGTCGCGATCGAGGGAATGATCAATGGCAAGGTAATGCGGCGGAACCTGTAGAGCCGAGAGGCCCCGTCCACCCAGGCCGCTTCATAAAGGTCCTTAGAAATGGACTGCATGGCGGCCAGCAGATAAAGCGTCACCATTGGAACACCGATCCACACGTCCGTCACGATGGTCGACATGAAGGCGGAGTTCTTGTAGGCGAGGAATTCGAACGGCCCGCTCAGAATGCCGAGCCGTTGGGCCATTCCGGAAATCATTCCGAACTGACCGTTGTACATCCATCCCCAGATGAAGACGCCAATGGCAATCGGGATCACCCACGGCGGCATGACCAGCACGCGAAACAGGGTGCGACCCGGCACCATCGCGTTGAGAAGCACGGCTCCCAGGGTTCCGATCAGCATTTTCAGCGCTACAGAGAGAGCCATCCAGTAGAAGGTGCGCGCAATCACTTCCGGAAAGCGGCGTGACATGAGCTTCTCGTAGTTTTCCAGCCCTACGTATTCGTAGTTCGGGCTCATGCTCGTGTTGGTGAAGGAAAGCCGGAATGTTTCAAAAAGCGGATAGGCGACGATAGCCAGCATGACGAGGGACGCCGGCACCAGAAGCAGATAAGGAAAATAGTCGGTCTTCTTTCGCGAGTGCGCCATGGTGCCTCCTATGCCACGCCGTAGCTGTCGAATTGCTGCCAGGTTTCGGCAAGGTCGATGACGCTGCGCGTCCGGCGCGCTTCGTCCAGCTTGATCGCCGTCAGACCGGCCTCAAGCGCATCCAGAACGCTGACCGGCAGATGTCCGCCGTTGTGGAAGTAATGGTCGAGGTCACGCGCCATGGCTTCATCGGCGCCATAGTGGCCGTGCCGACTGGCATCGACGACCTGCGGCTTGTCGATCAGGCAGGCGGATGTCAGGGCGTCATGCACCCGGTAGTAATTCCGAATGAAGTCTCCTTCCGCCATGCCCTTGGTCCCCATGACGGCAAAGCGCCGGAATTCGTCCGGTACATACATGTTGGTGTGAAAGCAGAGGTTCGCGCCGTCCTCGTATTCGATCAGCGCTGTCTGGTAGTCGATGATGTCGCCATCACTGTCGAAGTCGGCGTTGCCCCCACCCCAGCGTGGTGTGAACGGATCGACCCTGCCTTCGATTTTCGGTGTCGGAAAGGTATGGTCCTGATCCGGCCGGTTCTCCGGAACAAAACTCTTGCGTCCGCCGAAGCTGGAAACGAAACGCGGCCGACAACCTGTCACACCTTGGTAGAGATCCAGATCGTGGCAGCACTTCTCCAGCATGAAGCCGCCGGAATTCCGGTCATAGCGGCGCCAGTCGCGCATGAAGAAGGACCCGTGGTAGGGGCCGATATGCTCGGACGCCTCGATCGAGACCACTTTGCCGATCTGGCCGGACTTGAGACTTTTCTGAAGTTCGGTGTAGAGCGGCGAATATCGCAGCACCAGTCCGACAAGGACACGTTTCGATCCACCATGTTCCTTCATCAGGGACAGGAGTTCGAAGGTTTCCTCTTCGCTGACGACAACCGGCTTTTCACAGAAGATGTAGCGTACATCGGATTTGAGCGCGGTTCGCAGATGATCGAGGTGCATGAAATTGGGGGACCCGATCATCAGGAGGTCTAGCTTTTCCTTTCGGATCATCCTGTCGAGATCGGTGTAGGCGGTCAGGCTGTGGCCGCATTTGGCCTCGACATGCTTGAGGCCGGCGGGTGTCGGGTCGACGTAAGCGCAGGGATCAAGATCTCCCGAAACCTCCTGCAGGCAGTTGCTGACATTGGCAATTCTCGCGCCTAGTCCGACATAGCCGGTCTTCATGCTGCGGCCTCCGTAAATTGGTCCATGGCACGGCGAAGTGCCTGGACGACGTTTCCATCGGTGTCCTTGATGCCTGCCTCGGAAACGAAGCCGAGGCGCGTTTCCAGGTCCTGCGGCTCCGGCAAGGGCTTCACGGAAGAACAGGACGCATGCAGTTCCTGCACGCCGGATCGTTTGAGAATTTGGGAAGCATTGGCGGCGGTGACACCCGATCCTGCCATAATGGAAATCCGCCCTGCAGCGACATTGACCGCCTGCTGAAGCAGTGAAAGGCCGTGTTCTGCTTTGCTGGCCTGTCCAGAGGTCAGCACGCGTTCAAAACCGAGCGTGATCGCGTCTTCAATCGCTTTTTCGTAGTCGCGTGCGGTGTCGATGGCCCGGTGCAAAGTTGCCGGCAGTCTGGTGCCGTTAATGGATGCGGCCAGAAAGTCTCGATCGAGATTGTGCTGGCTGTCGACTGCCCCGATCACGATTCCCGCAAGACCTGCTTTTTCAGCCGCGTGGATGTCGCGCAGCATCAAGGCCTTTTCCAGGTCCGAGTACTCAAAATTACCGGATCGGGGGCGGATCATCGCGTAGACGGGAACCGGTAGTCTGGCCGCGGCCACCATAAACCCCTGTGAAGGGGTCAGGCCGCCTTCGGACAGAGCTGCGCATAATTCAATTCGGTCAGCGCCGTTTTCGGCTGCCGTCCAGGCGCCTTCGAGGGTGTCTACACATACCTCGAGGGGGATCCTGGTCACCGGGCCGCCTCCTTGATGAGCGTACGGGCCACGATGCCGGCACCATGCAGGCCGCCATTGGCGGCAAATTCACCCTTAATGACGAGTGGCTCGCTATAGTCGGCAAGAACAAGGTCACGTGTCTTTCGATCGATCACGTCGAGAAGTACAAGATCGTTCGAAAGGCCACCACTCACCGGTATGACATCCGGACCAAGTGTGTTGACGAAAGCGGAAAGCGCTCGCGAAAGCAGAGTGGTGAAGGCGTCGAGCGTTTGTGTGGCTGCTGCATCACCGGCATGCCAGGCGGCAGTAATATCCTTGCTTGCCAGATCCAGCCCATGCAGTGACCGATGGATCTTCTCCATGCCACGGGCCGAGCAGATCGCGTCGATGCATCCTGTCTGGCCGCAGCCGCAGGGATAGTGCTCAATACCCTTCAACTGGCCACCAGCTGTCGGGTCCATGATGGGGCCGTGACCCCATTCACCCGCGATGCCGCCATAACCGGTAACAAGCGTGCCATTGACGACGAGCCCGCCGCCGACACCTGACCCGAGAATAATACCGAAAACGACCGGCTTGCCCCGTCCGGTGCCGTCGACGGCTTCGGCAAGCGCAAAAGCATTGGCGTCATTTGTAATGGCGACAGGACGTTTGAGGGCGGTTTCCAGGTCCGATTGCACGGGGCGTTTATGCAGGCAGGGGATGTTGGCCACATCCGCGATGCCGCTGCGGGTATCAAAGGCGCCTGCAAGCGAAATCGAGATAGGAGATCCATCCGGCCCGGAGCAGTCGGCAATCGCGTCTACAAACGCCTGCCAGTCAGATCCGGGTGTCGCTACCCGGCCTTTTTCCGCAACGGTTCCATCCGCTTGGAGTTCTCCATGTCGGATGAAGGAGCCGCCAATATCAAAACAGGTGGTCATCGCCTGTTCAAACGCCTCTGGGTTATATTTGTTAACGTCCAGTTATAATACCAATATGCAACCAATCGCATTGGTAGTAAACCAAAAAAAGAAATTGGCATCATTTTTTAAAGGAATTGGGCGGCTGACACCTGTCAAAAACAACGGCTACATCGCGCAAGCTCAATAGTGCCGTGAGAAGGCTCGGCCTGCGGTTTGCGGACGGGATTATGTTCGAAAGTGTGCCCGGTGTCTGTTGGAGGCGCTGGCACGCGTCAAAGGAAAGGACGCAAGTTTCCGCTGTGTTCGTTGAGCGACATTTCGGCGCTTTCGGCGTCGAGGCCTTCTCGAATCATGAGAACCGCAACCTTCACTCTGCCTTGGGCCTGCTGGAGCTTTTCTGCTGCAGTTTCTGCCGTACAGCCCGTCAGATCCTGAAGGATGCGATAAGCGCGCTGGCGCAGTTTTTCATTGTCCGCAACCAGGTTGACCATGTGGCCACGAACTGCGTGTCCAAGCCTCAGTGCCACCAATGTAGAGATCATGTTGAGTGCAGCTTTTTGGGCGCTTGCCGCCCCGAGGCGTGTAGAGCCTGCGATGATTTCGGGAGGTGTTTTCAGGAAGATCGGAAAATCCGCCTGACGGAGGAGGGGAGTGTCTGGATTGTTTGCCAATGCAACGGTTTTTGTGCGTGCCGCCTGTGCACCTCTGAACGTACCAAGAGTATAAGGAGTTGATCCACTTGCAGAAACTGCAATCAGAATATCTCCTTCTCCAAGGCCTGATTTTTGAAAGTCAGCGAAGCCGGCTTCCTCGTCGTCCTCATATGTGCCGGCAAGGTGAAGCAGGTTTGCAGCCCCCCCGGCATAGAGCATGCGCATGCGCTCAACGGGAAAGCCGAACGTTCCCGGCAATTCCAGGCAATCCGCCAGGGCTGTCAGTCCGGCACTGCCGGCGCCGGCATAACCGATTTTTCCACCTGAAACAGTGACTGTCTGAAGTGCTTCGGCGGCTTTTGCGATCTCCGGAATGGCCGTTTCGGTGGCATTCAGCGCATCTTTCTGCCGTTGCAGCAGCAGCGACAGGACGTCTTCATCAGACTTTTTGGACAGGCCAATGGAAATCGGATCGCGGTCTTCGGTCGTCGGCAAATTCATGGTTCAGGAACTCGGAGGCACACCAAGTTTCGTATCGCGGAATTAAGTCTCTCAAGGCAATCACGCGCCTGGAACGTTTCCGTTGGGTGCTCCAGCGGCGGTGATGCAGGTTCGGAAATTGTTTTAACACTTGATTTTCGGTTTCGATAGAGTTTAAATTGGTATCTGAAAGGTATTATTTTCATCTCCTAAGGCGCCCCTTTTCATGACTGACTTCATTTCCTTGCTGGAAAATGGTGACTGGTTGGCGAATTCCAGCGGTCCCCGATACCTGCAGCTGCGGCGGCGCATTCAGCAGGCTATTGACGACGGCGTGCTGAAGGAGAATGAGCCGCTTCCGTCTGAACGCGAGATTGCCTCCATTACGGATCTGTCCCGTGTGACGGTGCGCAAGGCAGTTGCCGGACTTGTTGAGGATCAGGTCGTTGTCCAGAAGCGCGGCAGCGGATCCTTCGTTGCCCCCAAGGTGCATAAAGTTGAACAGCGCCTTTCCAGCCTGACGTCCTTTTCCGAGGATATGGCACGCCGTGGTCTTTCCGCCAGCAGCGAGTGGCTGCGCCGCGGACTGTTTCCAGCTTCGCCCGAAGAAATGTTCACGCTCGGTCTCACGTCCGGTCAGCGCGTTGCCCGCGTCGACAGGCTTCGCAAGGCAGACGGCACCCCGATGGCAATCGAGCGTGCCTCCCTTTCCGAGAGCGTCCTGCCTCATCCGGAGCGGGTCACCACGTCTCTTTATGCCATCCTGCGCACGGCCGGCTTGCAGCCTGTTCGCGCTATCCAGCGCATTTCAGCCCGCAATCTTGAGCCTATCGATGCCGATATTCTCGGTGTGCCGGCCGGGTCTGCCGGGCTGAAAATAGAACGTGTGTCCTATCTCGCCTCCGGAAATGTCGTCGAATTCACCCGTTCCGTTTACCGCGGCGATGCATATGACTTCATCGCCGAACTTCAGATTTCGGAAGACTAATCCTGATGATTGAAGCAAGTACCATGGCCACGCCGACGCACATGCGCCGGGAAATCGAAGAAATCCCGGACGCTGCGCGTCGTCTGTTGGCCGATGGACACCCGTTGATCCGCGACATTGCAAAGAAGGCAGGCGCGCCGGTGTTCCTGGCAAGCGTCGCTCGGGGTTCTTCTGACCACGCTGCGACGTTTCTCAAATATGCCTCGGAGATCTACCTTGGTCTTGCCATGGCCTCTCTCGGCCCATCCGTTTCCTCGGTTTATGGCGGCAAGGTCAAGCTGGGCCAGGCACTTGTGATTGCAATTTCCCAATCCGGCGCCAGCCCGGACAGTCTCTCGGTTGTTGAAAGTGCAACCGAGCAGGGGGCTTTCACGGTAGGGTTTACCAATACGTCGGGAAGTGAACTGGCAAAGCTTTCCAGCGCCGCCATCGATATCTGCGCAGGTCCTGAGCGTAGCGTCGCGGCGACCAAGACCTTCGTCAATTCCGTCTTGGCGGGCCTGCTGCTTTTGGCGGAAATCGGAGCTGACAAGGAACTGCTCGACGCGTTGGCTGCCTTGCCGGAGCATTTTGAAAAAGCAATCGACAAGGACTGGCGCGCGCTTGCCAAGCCGATCGAGCAGCGGGGGTCGCTTTATGTCATTGGACGTGGACCTGGTCTGGCAATCGCAAATGAAGCTGCGTTGAAATTCAAGGAAACCTGCCAGATCCATGCGGAGGCTTATTCGTCCGCCGAGGTAATGCACGGTCCTGTCTCGATCGTCGAAAACGGATACCCGATCCTGGCACTTGGTGTGCGCGATGCAGCCGAAGAGGGGCTAGCCCAGGCTGCGGATCGCATGGTGGACCAGGGTGGAAGTGTTTTTGCAACGACCGACAAGGTGGAGCGGGCAGAAAAGCTGGCGTTCCAGGCAACCGGGCATCCATTGACCGACGCCTTGGTGCAGATTGTTTCTTTCTACGCCTTCATCGAATGGTTTGCACGGCAGCGCGGTTTCAATCCGGACGTTCCCAAGCACCTGAAGAAAGTCACCCAGACCGTATGACCTCCACAACCGCCTATCTCTGCAGCCGGGTTTTCGATGGTGAGAAAATCCATGCGAATGCTGCCCTGCTTGTCGAAGATGGCAAGGTGGCTGGCCTTCTTTCGGCCGATCAGGTGCCCGTTGGCGTAGAGACTGTCGATCTTGGTGACGGCATTCTCGCACCGGGATTGATCGATCTGCAGGTCAATGGCGGCGGTGGCTTGATGCTGGGGGATGCGGAAACAGTCGACGATATCGAACGTATTTGCGCCGCCCATGTCAGCCTCGGGACAACAGCCCTGACACCGACTTTGATTACGGACACGCCCGAGGTGACGCGAAAAGTCGTTGATCTGGCAATTGCCGCATGGTCGCGGGGCGTGAAGGGGTTTCACGGTCTGCATCTCGAAGGGCCGCATCTGTTCGCGGGGCGCAAGGGGGCGCATGACCCGAATCTGATCCGGCCTTTGAACCGCGAAGATATGGCGCTTTACCAGCGCGCGGCGCGGGAATTGCCAAGCCTCATCATGACTGTGGCACCGGAAACGGTGCCGCCAGAACAGATGCGGGAATTGGCTGACGCGGGAATTCACATCAGTCTTGGCCACAGCGGAGCAACATACCGGCAGTGCAAGACAGCTGCTGAAGCGGGTGCTTCGATGGTCACCCATCTTTTTAACGCCATGAGCCCGTTGCAACACCGCGAACCCGGCCTTGTGGGCGCCGCGCTCGATCTGGGCGCGCTCAACGTGGGCATCATTGCTGATGGTGTCCATGTCGACCCGGTCGCGATGCGGGTTGCGCTCAAGTCAAAGACTGGCCCGGGCAGGATCTTTATCGTTACCGACGCCATGTCCCAGACCGGCACCGATGTTACGTCCTTCTTTCTCGGAGGTCGGGAAATCTTTCGCCGCGATGGCACATTGACCCTCGAAGACGGCACGCTTGCCGGCGCCGATATAGATTTGCCGGCGTCCTTGAAGTTTCTCACCGGTACACTCGAGCTTCCGGTCGAAGCTGCTCTTGCAATGGCGACCAGTGATCCTGCGGACGTTCTCGGGCGCCCGCTCGGTCGTTTCGAAGAAGGCTATCCGGCTGACTTCGTACAGCTTGGCAATGCCTATGAGGTCGAGGGCGTATGGATTGCGGGAGAGCAATTCTCGAATACGTAGCCCGGCATATACGCTGGTGGTCTACATACCGCGCCAAATTTGTGGGATTGGCAGCGCGTTCGCCGGTTAGGTCTTGTCGACCTTTTTCAGCGTTGAGCGAACGTTTGGAAGTGTCAGCAGCGTATTCGGTATTTGCAGCAATTCCTTGAAGAAGCGGCTGACCAACGCTCCGCGGCTTGGCGTATAGGGTGATGAAATGAACGATTTCAGACCCCAGCCAATACCGCCAACATTTGGAAGGGCGCGGATAGCGGTTTCGTAACAGCGCCGAACCAGCGCGGAATCACTGTTCTTGAATGAATGCAGCAGGCCGCACCGCTCCATGTCACGCTTGAATTCTTTCGAGATGACCGAGGTTTCGCGTTTCGTGAAAGTCCAATTGATGTTGATGTTCTCGTCTTCCTTGGCAACCACCCGGTGGTACCAATGTGGCGGCAGATAGAGAAGATCGCCTTCCTCCAGATCGAATTTGTAGAACCGCTTGTTCCTCAGCAATCGCTCTTCGTCTTTCAGTAAAGAGAAGTTGGTGAACGGGTAGCACGGTAGCGGTGTTTCGGGCGAAACCAGTACCCATTCCTTACGGCCCTTCACCTGAACTGTGATGACATTCTCGGCGTTGGTATCGTAGTGGAACTCTGTCCGGTTGTTCCTGCTGTTGATCCAGAACCTCCAGGCAACGGAATCTTGCATTATCCGATCGGACGCGAGGATCTCCTTCAGGAAATCCGGCATCTCGAAATCTTGTTCGAGTACGGGGGAGCGGCTGACGAAAAAGACACCTCTGTCGCGGACCTTTGGCAGTGTATGGAGTTCTGCTCGTAATCGGCCGGATTGCCACCTTTCCCGCGCGGGCCAGTTTTTCGCTAGTCCCTTTATCAGCAGGGGCTGTTCCTTGTCGCAGTAGGCTTCAAGAAATTCGGCATAACCTGGTGCTGCGGTTACGGTGGCAATGGTGTGTGTGTTGTCGCCGCTCATAAAAGGTACCACGCATGTGAAGATTTGCGGGTTCAGGGGTGCTGGATTTAGCTGCGATTTTCCATGATGCTCCCTTTGGAGAAATCACGATAGGAGCAACCTGGAGCTTTATCAAGAAGCGCTATTCAAAGACGCAGAGCCACTGGAGGCGCGATCTTCGTTAAAAACGTAGCCAGGAAATGTTGTTTAGGAAGATGATACGGAACGTTACTGCTGCGAAAGACGCGTTCGCATCAAATGGCTGTCGATTTTTGAGGCGGTGCAGATTGTTGCAAGATCAAACGTGAATAAGATCAACCTGGACACTTAACAGTGTCCGTGCCTTCAGAAATGCAGCATTCGGGAGGATTAGGAAGAGGTGGTGATGGCTCCCCAGGCCGGGCCTAGGCGGTAAGTCGAACTGAGCCGTACTACGTCGAAACGTTTCGTGAAATCAATTGCTTGATGTGGGTCTCTTCCGATGCCTTTCGGTAGGCGGTGTACCTCGTTGTGTGTCCATGGTGTACCTCATCCTTGAGCACATTCGCGTACCCTGTGCAAGGGCCCTCATGGTTTTCGGGCCGAATGTTGCGCAGGCTGGTACAAGCACACCATCCAGATATCCGTGGTTGAAACAAAGGTTGTTGACTCCGGAGGGTATTCTCAGAAATTGTAAGGCATTGATCAGCCTTGGTTTCTTTGATGTCTTCGACGAACTTTGACCATCTTCAGTCTCTCAGCCCCGAGCTTCACCGGCTTGGTGTTCTGGCTGAGCGGTTCTTTGCGGAAGATGCCAACACCTCTCTCATCAAGAGTAGGCAGTTCGCGGAGTACATGGTGAAGGAGGTTGCGGCTCTCAGCGGCCACTACGATCCCACGTCGAAGGACGGCACCAACGAGATCCTGAGGCGCCTTGCAGCCAGCCAGGTGATCCCTCGGGAAGTCACTGATGTCTTTCACGCGGTGCGCAGGAAGGGCAACGAAGCAGTTCATGAGGTGGGCGGTTCTGCAGGTGAAGCCCTTGCAGCGCTGAAGTTCTGCCGGTCACTGGGCGTCTGGTATCGCAGGACCTACGGCAAGGACCCAGCCTTCAAGGCAGGGCCTTTCGTTCCTCCGCGCAGCCCGAAAGACATCGAGGACGAAGCATCGGCTGAGCTTGAAGTCCTCAGAAAACAGGTACGGGAGGCCGAAGCCACGGCGGCGGCAGCTCAGGCATCCGCTGAAGAACTCCAAAAGGCTCGGGAAGCCGCAGAGGAGCTTGCCCGTCAGGCAACGGAAGAGAGCACCATCTGGGAGCAATCAGCCGTTCAGCTGGAAGAGGACACGGTTGCTCTCAAGGAACAGCTGGAGGCCCTTCAGAAGCAGGCTGAGGAAGCACCTGAACAGGACAAGGTCCTCATCCAGAAGCTGGCCTTCGAGGCCGCTGGCAAGCTGGATCTGGACGAGAGGGACACCCGCCGCCTCATTGACGTGCAGCTCGCCGATATGGGCTGGGAGGCCGACACCGCCACTCTGCGCCACTCCAAGGGAACCAGACCTGAAGCTGGACGGAACCTGGCCATAGCGGAATGGCCCACCGAGACAGGACCGGTCGACTATGCGCTCTTCGCCGGGCTCACCTGTGTCGCTGTCGTCGAGGCGAAGCGAGAGTCTGTCGACGTACCGGGTGTGCTGACACAGACCGAACGCTACGCCAAAGGCATCTTGCTCGAACCTGAGAACCTCGTGGAAGGCGGCCCCTGGAAGCATGGGCTCGGTGAACCGTTCCGCGTCCCGTTCATCTTCGCGACCAACGGGCGTCCCTTCATCCGTCAGTTCAAGGTGAAATCCGGAATCTGGTATCTGGACACCCGCCGCCAGAGCAATCAGCCGCATCCGCTGCGCCAATGGTTCTCCCCCAAGGACCTCACCGACAAGCTGGAGACAGATGTCGACGCGGCTGCCCAAGGGTTGGCTGAGGAGAAGCTCGGCAAGGGCAAACTCAGACCCTATCAGGAAGACGCCATTGAGGCTGTCGAGAAGGCCATTGAAGACGGGTCCCGGGATGCTCTGGTGTCGATGGCAACGGGAACAGGCAAGACACGAACGGCCATCGCGCTGATGTATCGCCTTCTCAAGCACAAGAGGTTCCGCCGTATCCTGTTTCTGGTCGACAGGAAGGCGCTTGGCAAGCAAACAGCAGATGCCCTCGAGACGACAGAACTCGACGGCATGCTGAACTTCGCACAGATCTACAAGGTGGCCAGGCTCGACAAGAAGGTGCCGGAAAAGGACGATCAGGTGCAAGTGGCAACCGTTCAGTCACTGATCGCCCGCATCCTGAACGAGCCTGACGTTGCCCAGCGCCCGACGCCGGGAACCTTCGACTGCATCATCGTGGATGAGGCCCACAGGGGCTACACGCTCGATGCCGAGCTTCGTGAGAGTGACCTTGGTTTCCGGAACCTTGAGGACTACCAGTCTGCCTACAGACAGGTGCTCGACTACTTCGATGCGGTGAAGATCGCCCTGACCGCGACACCTGCGCTGCACACGCGGCAGATCTTCGGGCACCCGGTGTTCCACTATGGCTACCGGCAAGCCGTCGTCGAGGGTTTCCTGAACGATCACCTGCCGCCGAAGCGGATCACCACGGCGCTGGCCGAGGCTGGCATTCACTACAGCGGGGGCGAGGAGGTCGAGATCATCGACCGCAAGACCGGCGTCGTCGATCTCTTCGAACTGCCGGACGATGTCGAACTGGACTACGACCTCGCGACCTTCAACAAGCGGGTCTACTCCGAAGCCTTCAACGAAACGGTCTGCCGCGCCATAGCCGCCGAGATCCCGCCTGACAAGCCGGGCAAGACGCTGATCTTCGCCGCAAGGGACAGCCATGCGGACGATGTGGTCCGGCTCCTCGTGGAGGCTCTGCAGGACGAATACGGCGAGGACGCCGTGCCCTATGGCATGGTCCAGAAGATAACGGGATCGGTCGACAAGTACCAGGACCTGATCCTGAAGTTCAAGAACGACAGCTATCCGAAGTATGTCGTTACCGTCGACCTCCTGACCACCGGTGTCGACATTCCCTCGATCTGCAATCTGGTCTTCCTGCGCAGGGTGAGAAGCCGCATTCTCTATGACCAGATGATCGGGCGTGCAACCCGCCTTTGCCCGGAGATCGGCAAGGAGCACTTCCGGATCTTCGATGCGGTCGACCTCTACGCCGAACTTCAGGACATGTCCGACATGCGGCCCGTGGTGGTAAAGCCGGATGTCTCCCTCGGCCAGCTGGTGGCTGACCTCACCAATGCCACTGATGACGAGGACAAGAACTGGGTCGCCGGTCAGGTGATCGTGCGCATTCGGTCCCTTGCCGGTCACATGGATGACGAGACCCGCGAGAGCTTCGAGCACCACACCGGGCAGTCCCCCGAAGAGGCCGTGCAGACATTGGCGACGAGGACCGGGGCTGAGCTTCAGGAATGGCTGAAGGAGCATCCAAGGGCCGTCGAGCTGCTGGAACGCCGACCGGTCGGAAGCGGTAGCGACGGCATCGTGATCTCCCATCACGAAGACGAACTGCTTCGGATAGAGGAGATCTTTGGCGAAGGGACCAGGCCGGAGGACTACATCGAAGGCTTTGAGCGCTTCATCAAGGAGAACATGAACAAGGTGCCGGCGATGATCGCGGTCACGCAGCGGCCTCGTGACCTGACCCGCAAGGAACTCTCCGAGCTGGCGGCAGCTCTTGATGAAGAGAACTACTCGGAGTCCATGCTCAGGGCAGCCTACGGCAAGGCCCGTAACGCCGACATTGCGGCTCATATCATCGGCTTTGTCCGGCAGGCCGCCCTGGGGGACCCTCTGGTGCCCTACGAGAAGCGGGTGGAAGATGCCATCACCAGAATCGAAGGCTCCCGCGACTGGACACGCAAGCAGAAGGACTGGCTGCGCCGGATCGGTCGGGCGCTGAAGGACAAGCCGATCGCGGACCCGTCATTGCTTGATCAGGGGTCCTTTGCCGACAAAGGGGGCTACGACAAGATCGCCGAAGAGTTTGATGGAGACCTTGATGCTGTTCTGCAGGATTTGAATGCCGCGATCTGGGAAACACCCGCTGCCTGACACACGGGCAAGGAATCACGATAGAAGGCGCTAAGAACGCCCACGGGAAGGAACGAGTCCGCTCATGAACGCCAATGCCATCGTCCAGAAACTCTGGCGCCTCTGTGCGGTTCTCCGCAAGGACGGCATCACCTATCAGCAGTATGTGACCGAGCTGACCTACCTGCTGTTCCTGAAGATGATGGCCGAGCGCAAGCGGGAAGAGGGAACGATACCTGAAGGCTACCGATGGGGGGCTCTGGTGAAGGCCGAACCGCTCCAGAGACTGAGGGTCTACCGCGAAGCCCTCACCAGGCTGGGCGATCCGGAAGGCGGCCACCCGCGCACGGTGCAGTCGATCTTCGACAACGCCTCGACATTCATTCGGGAGCCACAGAACCTGTCAACGCTGGTGACCGCCATAGACGAGCTTCACTGGTTCTCCGAGGAGCGGGACCAGTTCGGTGATCTCTACGAGGGCCTCCTTCAGAAGAACGCGGAAGAGACCAAGCGAGGGGCGGGGCAGTACTTCACGCCGCGTGTCCTCATCGACGTTCTTGTGAAGCTGATGCAGCCGAAGCCGGGTGAGGTGATCCAGGACCCGGCGGCGGGAACGGGCGGCTTCCTGATCGCGGCTGACAAGGCCATGCGCAAGGCGACGGACGACTACTTCACGCTCGGGGAGAAGGAACAGGCCTTCCAGAAGCAACAGGCGTTCCACGGCATGGAGAACGTGCCGGGCACATTGAGGCTGCTTCTGATGAACCTCTACCTGCATGATCTCGACAGCGATCACGTCGATCTGGGCGACACCCTGTCGGACAAGGGCAAGACTCTGGGCAAGGCCGACCTGATCCTGACCAATCCTCCCTTCGGTCCTGCTGGCGGGGCTCCGACACGGGACGACCTGACGGTGACGGCCTCGGTCTCCTCCTATCAGCTTCCCTTCGTGGAGCACTGCATCCGTGCTCTGAAACCGGGCGGCCGGGCAGCCATTGTTGTGCCGGACAATGTGCTGTTCGAGGACGGGCGCGGCAAAGCTCTCCGCCAGATGATGATGAACTGGTGCGACCTTCACACCATCCTGCGGCTGCCCACCGGTATCTTCTATGCGCAGGGGGTGAAGACCAACGTCATCTTCCTGACAAGGGGCAGGACAGAGAGCGGCAACACGGACGAGGTCTGGGTCTATGACCTTCGCGCCCAGATGCCCAAGTTCGGCAAGACCAACCAGCTGACCGAAGACCACTTCAGGGACTTCGAGACGGCCTTCGGATCGGACCCTCACGGCAACGAGCGGGGTGAAGATCAGGGAGAGGAAGGCCGCTGGCGTTGCTTCACCCGCGAGGAGATCGAAGCCCGGGGAGACAATCTGGACATCTCCTGGCTGCGGGAGGCCGAGGAAGAGGCGGAAGAGGGGCTGAGCGAGCCGGAGGACATCGCTGCTGCCATTCTGGGGCACCTTCAGGCAGCGATGACGGAGATCGAGGCGCTGAGTGCGGAGCTGGAAGAGACAGCGCCTGCAGAGGCTCCGGAGGCAGCGGAATGAGCGAGCTGCCGAACGGGTGGGCTGAGGTCGAACTGGGTAGGTTGCTCGAACCGATCCAGACAGGAGACCCTCGCAAAACGCCCGACCAACACTTCCGCTACGTCGATATCGGCTCAATTGACAACAAAACGCAAAGCATCGCGGAGCCCAAAGAAATTTGCGGCGCTGATGCCCCTTCAAGAGCAAGGCGTTTCATCAAGGGTGGAGATGTCCTTTTTTCTACTGTCCGAACTTACCTCAAGAACATTGCCATGGTTCCAGATGAACTAGACGGTCAATTGACTTCGACCGGAATCGCCGTATTGAGGGCCTCCCAAGCTACTGAGCCTAGGTTCGTTTTCAACCTCGTTTGTAGCGACCAGTTCATCTCTGCAGTTAGTCTGAAACAAGACGGGACTATGTACCCCGCCATCAGTGACAAAGACCTACTGTCGCATACGATTGCTCTCCCGCCCCTGGCAGAACAGAAACGCATTGTCGCCAAGCTGGACGCCTTGAGCGCCAGATCCGCCCGCGCCCGCAAGGACCTCGCCCGCATCGACACCCTCGTCACCCGCTACAAACAGGCGGTGCTCTCCAAGGCGTTTTCCGGGGAGCTGACGAAGGATTGGCGAATACAGCACACAGCCGGCGAAGACTCACTGCAAGAAGTGGAAGCTGCGGAGCGACTGAAGCAGGGACGACTTAGAATCAGAGGGGCAAGCAAGGTTCTTGAGGGAATCGAACTGGAAAAGCTTCCAGTGGGTTGGAATTGGATACAGAATTACAGGCTGGCGAAAGATGCGTCGAACGCGATTTGTGCCGGTCCATTTGGTACTATATTCAAGGCAAAGGACTTTCGGTCGGAAGGAGTGCCTATCATCTTTCTCAGGCACGTTGGAGAAGGTGAATATCTGACGCACAAGCCCAACTTCATGGACCCTGAAGTATGGTCCAAGTTGCATCAGCAATACTCAGTACATGGCGGTGAGCTTCTTGTCACAAAGCTAGGAGACCCTCCGGGGACCGCTTGCATATATCCAAAGGGAATCGGAACTGCCATGGTTACGCCCGACGTCATGAAGATGAGCGTCGACGAGTGCGTGGCCTCTAAGCTGTATCTGATGAACTACTTCAACTCTCCAACCTGCAAAAAAATGATTGGGGAGTTAGCCTTCGGGCTCACGAGGCTGAGAGTAGACCTGGGCATGTTCAAGGGATTCCCTATTCCTCTAGCGCCGATCTCCGAACAGCAAGAAATCGTCCGGCGCATCGAGAGCGCCTTCCAGAAGATCGACCGGCTGGCCGCCGAGGCCAAGCGGGCACTGGAGCTGACGGACAAGCTGGACGAGGCCATCCTTGCCAAGGCCTTCCGGGGCGAGCTTGTGCCGCAGGACCCCAACGACGAACCCGCCAGCGTGCTTCTCGAACGCATCAAGGCTGAGCGGCAAGCTGCACCGAAGGCGAAACGCGGTCGGAAGAGGAAAAGCTAAGGCTATCGGGGGAACGCCATGTTGGATCTTGAGGAAACAAAAAAGGCTGTTCTGAGCGCCGCGCGGGAGGGGCGCTTCATCTCCTACAAGCAGGTGGCAGAGGCCAGCGGGGAAGATTGGATCAAGGTTCGGCGTCAAATGCCGCAGCACCTGAAGGACCTTATCAGCTTTGGTCATAGCCAAGGTTGGCCAGTGCTCAGTGCAATTGTGGTCAATCACGATAACCTGCAGACGGGACGTCTAGAGCCGGATTCGCTGAAAGGGTTCGTGAGCGCGGCCCGAGAGCTGGGCTATTCGATCGACGATGAGGAAGGCTTTCTCAGGGCGGAGCAGGACAAGGTTTTTGCCTGGGCTGCCTCGCACGAGGAGGGACCAGAATCCGCCGAAGATCACCATTCAAGCAAGGTCTTCTTCACCTATGTCTGGGGTGTGCCAGGCGATCCGGCTTGGCCGCTGACCTTTGCCAGTAAGGCCGCGCGAACCCATGCCAAGAGAGTGCTCTCAGCAGGCGATGTTGTTTTTACTGTCGGAACGAAATCCGAGCCGACGCCTGCAGAATCTCATGGCATGGTGCTGGGAGCCTATAAGGTCTCCGGCCTTGAAGTGAACACACAGGACTACGTTGATCGTGACGAGATCGATGAGGGCGTTGCTGACGCCATTTCGCGGTTTCCCTACGCCCTCCATCCAATTGAAGTGCAGGCCTTCGATCCCCCCTCTGATCTTTTCTCGGAACTTGTTGGACCCTTGACCCCCAACCATCATTTGCAGGCCCAAACGAAGGTCGTCGAGCTGGATGCGATTACCGCTGAACCATTGCTGCGTTTGAGAGGGCGGCAAGTAGCGGTTACCGAGCCAAGGTCTTTGCTTGGAAGGGGGCGTATCGCTCAACATGTGAGCAAATTGGCTCCCAAGCATGAGGGTGATTACACGGGAAGCTTTGGCGATCATGAGGTCTGGTACGTCTACGTGCTTGCCTTGAAAGACGCACGCGGAAAGTGCCTGGCGTATAAGGTCGGTTACTCCAATGAGACAAGTGCTCGTTTGAAAGCACACAACAAGCCGATGGCAACTGAAGTGACTGGCCTGGAGTGGCACATACTCGTTGACCAGCCGACCTCCTCAGAGGATGACGCAAGGACGGTTGAACAGCTTTTGCTGCAGAAGTTTTCTGCGCATCGGCTTCCTAGCAATGGAGAGATTGTATCCGGGGTCAAAGAGACCGCGCTACAAGCAGCACTCGCAACCGCGCTGCGCCAGAACTGAAGGCGATTTCGATGATCCCAGATTACCAGTCCCTGATGCTTCCCGTGCTTCGCTATGCAGCTGAGGGCGAACAGAGGGTGCCCGATCTTGCGGACAGGATCGCCAATGATCTTGGACTATCGGAGGAAGAGCGGGAGGAACTGCTCCCCAGCGGTCGTCAGCGGGTGCTGCACAACAGGGTCCACTGGGCGAAGTTCTACATGAGCAAGGCCGGTCTGATCGACAGCCCCGCTCGCGGCCGCTTCATTGCTTCCGAGGCTGGCAGGCGGTTTCTCGCGAGCAATCCGCAGCGGCTGGACACCCGGACACTCATGCAGATCCCCGAGTTTGTCGAGTTCTATGAGAGCAGCAAGCAGGGAAGCGGAGGTGGCGGTCAGGACGCTGCGGACCAAGGAGAAGCGGAGGGTAGTTCCGCCACGCCGGAAGAGCAGATCGAGCAGGCGTACCGGTCGCTCAATGCGGCCCTCAGGGCAGACCTTCTGGACCGCATCCGCGAGAACTCACCAGTCTTCTTCGAGAAGCTGATCGTCGACCTTCTGGTCGCCATGGGCTACGGCGGCTCTCACAAGAACGCGGCCGAACAGCTCGGACGATCCGGGGATGGCGGTGTCGACGGTGTCATCAACGAGGACCGGCTGGGGCTCGACAGGATCTATGTCCAGGCCAAGCGCTACGCCGAGGGGAACTCCATCGGTCGCACTGAGGTGCAGGGCTTCGTGGGCTCTCTGGTCGGGCTGGGAGCGACCAAGGGCGTCTTCGTGACCACCTCGGGCTTCTCAAGGGGAGCCGTGGAGTACTCTCACAACCTGCCCCAGAGGGTCATCCTGATCGACGGCAACAGGCTCGCCGACCTGATGATCGAACACGGCGTCGGCACCCGCTCACAACAGACCATCCAGATCCAGCGGCTGGACGAGGACTTCTTCACCGAGGACGGGTAGGGGGTCGGAATGTTTGCTGCAAATTTCCGAGCGGCCAATCAGAGTAGCGGCTTAGGCGGCTCCCCCCGGTGGGGGAGGTCGGTCAATAGTATCGCGACAGATGCACTTGAGGAGGTGAACCATGGCAAAAGAGGTGCTGGGATTGGCTCTCGACCCCGCCACAGAACAGCTTGATGCTGAAGTTGAAGAACTATTCGGTCAAGCAGTTGTCTATCGCTCGGAACCAGCGTTAGTCGCTCACGCTGCTTGTACAGTGGAAAACGCCACTCCCGTCGTGTGTGTGAAAACACTGTCTCATTACAATATCGCACACGAACTTTGCCATCTAAGGTATCGAGCGAAGGGATTCCCCTCTACGATCACTTTGGATACGGCCAGAGACACTTGGTTGGTCTCGCTTGTCTGCAGAGAACTGCTTTCGATTATCGAGCACGTTCTAATCTATCCCGAACTATTGGAACTTGGATTTGACCCTCATGCAGATGTCAACTCTTCAGTGCGAAACTCGCCGATCGGGCAGACAGGTCCGTTTCCGGTTGATGTAGAATCGGCACAATTGGTCACTGTTTACGTACGTGTGCTGCTTGAAAGCTCAGATGAAGAATTGAAGACACATATCAGGAAAAGATATAAGGCTCACGCTCGACGGGAAATGCTGAAGGCTAGAAAGCTTATCAATATCATCCAGAAAGCAGATCTTGCAAATCTGCGGTCATTCGTTCGTACAGTGCACCTCTCAATTCAGTCGCTCGGCGTTCGCAATACTGAATATGCTTTGCTGTATGACTTTCCAGAGCACAACGTAGTGCCCGCTGAGCGAGTTTCTTGACGCTATAGCGCCTCGCGCAGTCGCAAATTCTATAACTTCTGAGACTGACTCTTGACACGTCTCTTTTCGTGTCTCATAAGTGTCTTCTCGTTTCATCTTAGGAGTTTTGAGAATGGCGCTGGTGGGGTATGCCCGTGTGTCCACCCTTGGACAGTCCCTGGACGTCCAGAAGGAGAAGCTTGAAGCGGCTGGTGTCGACAAGCTCTTTGAGGAGAAGAGGTCCGGTGTCGATGCAAACCGTGAGGAACTCAAGCGATGCCTTGAGTACCTGCGTGAAGGGGACACGATGGTGATCTCCCGGATCGACCGGCTGGCCCGTAGTGCCGAGGATCTCCTCAGGATCGTCCGAGAACTTGAAGGCAAAGGGGTTACTCTCAAGGTGCTCGATCAGTCCATCGATACAAGAGACGCCGCTGGGAAAGCCTTTCTGGGCATGTTGGGGGTATTCGCCGAGTTCGAGAGCAACATCCGCACGGAACGCCAGATGGACGGCATTGCAAAGGCGAAGGCCAAGGGCACCAAGTTCGGTCGCAAGCCTGCACTCACCCCTGATGTGATCGCCTCGATCAGGACGATGCGTGAGAAGGATGACTTCACCGTACCCCAGATCATGTCGAAGACGGGTCTATCGAAGGCGACCGTCTATAGGGCACTTGCCACCCAGAAATGACTCTCAGGAGCCCTGAGGAGTCCACTGAGGGGCGTTTGAGGGATGACTGGTAGGATGCCACCAGAAAGGCCCCAGAAGGCCCTCAGCGACTCTTATTTTGGGCTCTGTTGTAGGAGGTGTTCCGCTGAAGGGCTCCTGCGGTCGGCACGAGGGGGAAAGAGCAAGGTCCCCTAATTAGTTGCACAAGAGACAACTTGCATGTTGTTGGGGGCTCTCAAGTGGCTGGACTGAAGGTTCAGGCTGTCTCCCTTACCTCTTTGAATGGGGGGTAAGGGGGCAACTCAGTGGCGACCTGAAGGGGAATGCCCCTCAGGTTACACCTTAGGTGCCTCCCATAGTGGTACCTAAGAAGTTGCTCTGGTGACACCTGCAGGTAAGGGGACACCTGCTCAGGAGCAGTCCCCTCAACCAAGGTTTCTCTCTCTGATCATGTCCGTTGGCATTTGGTCGCCAGGCCACCGGAGGCTGCCAACTTGAAGGGGCCACCAAGGGTCGACAAAGGGGCAATCTTCAGATGGATCCGAAAAGTTGCGTCACAGACAACTTGTATGTTGTTGGGGGCACTGCGGTGGCTGGACTGAAGACCAGACACTCCCTCCTTATCCTCAGTCCATGGGGGGTAAGGGGGGCAACTACAGTGGCTCCCTGAAGGTATTTCCCCTGAGGGGAACCCATAGGGTCCACTATGGTGGCACCTTAGGGGCACCTGAAGAACCAATCAGGTGGATCTAAGGCTGACCATACCCTTCCTATGGTGACACTGCCGGGGAATGGTTCCTCCTGGTGGAGGAGATCATCATTTCAAGGGGCACCTGCAAGGACATCCATGGTGGACCCGATGCGATCTCTAGGTGTCACCGAGGGAAAGGGGACACCTGCTCACAAGCAGTCCCCTTCAACCATGGTGGGCAACTCGGGTGGACGGAAGGCGTCTGTCGATCAGCTGAGGGTGGGCTTGCGGTTCGACGACAGGCGGCTTCGACGAGAACCTGATCGGCATAAGAGGGCTGCCGCCGGGAGGTAGCCTTTGTTAGAGCCGCCAGGAAGATAGTCATCAATTGTTTTGTTGCAAAAATACAACAATAGGGTGCCGCAATCTGTTCTCTTGTCGAGGCCAGGTTCTCAACCAGTTTGATCGGCGATGGACTGTTTCAGCTTATCTGCTTCCTCATAGGCAGCAAGGAGTGCACGTCTCGCGGCGACAAGGCGGGTGGGCTCGTCATCGTACACTTCTTCGCTGCCTCCTCCTTGCGTATGTCCCAGCAGAATACGCCGCTCGTCTCTCGGTACACCTGCTCGAAGGGTCAGCGTCTTGATGCGGTGTCTCAGCGAGTGCGTCGTCACCTTCCGATCATCGATGCAAGCCCTCACATGCTTTCCCAGAGCCGCCGAGGCGGAATCACCGCCGCCTTCTCGTCCGTACGCTGGAAACACCATTTCCCCGCTGCTCAGTGAGAGAGCTTCTCTGGCTGCGTCGATGGCATCACCTACCAATGGCACCAAGCGGTGCGAAGCCTCGGTCTTGATTCTCCGGTTCTCATGCCATTCGACACGGATATGAGGTATCGTGTCCTGCAGCGCGATATCTGTTCGACGAAGCCCGGTTATCTCACTGATGCGACATCCCGTTGCTTCGAGCAGGCGCCAGATCAACTTCAGGTCATCCCTCGCCATGCTCAGGACGCGGGCTCGAACCACTTCCAACTGAGGTTCGGAAAAGGGTTTCCGCTTGTTGAGCTTGAGGTCCGGCTTGTCAGCCTTCTCGACAGACAGCCGCATGAAGGGATTCTTGGCAGGAGCGATTTCAAACTCAGTGTTCGCGTGGTTGATCATCGCTCGGACAACGTTCAAATACCGCTGGACGGAGGCGGCGGACCTGCCATCAAGCATGTGATCTCTCACTTCGCGAGCTTGCTGACGGGTGATGTTTGAAAGAGGGGTCAAGGCGGGCAGGACCTCGGTCATCAATCTGAAGACCCGCTCCAACTGAGCGATCCGCTTTTTGTTCTCACCAACGACGTCCTTCAAGTACTGTTTGCGGGCGTCTTCAAGAGTTGGTTTGGGTGGTTTCGCTTTTGCGCCACCAGCGAGTATCCGCAAGAGTTCCGAATCCTCCGGCGAGACATCGATGGGGTAGCCCTCGTCATCCCTCCTGTATCGCCTTTCAATCGTATCAATCATCGCGTCGCGAGCGATACCTCTTGGATCTGCTTCGGTGTCCCACTCGACAGCTTTGGGGTCAAAGCCCCACTCAGCGACCGTGGTCTGAGCTTCCTTGTAACGCTCTAAAGGAGTGGAAGGGGTCGCGCTGTGCAGTCCCCTTTCTGCAGTCAAGATGTCCAGTTCGACCTTGGCGTGGACCCTTGGGTAGGCCCTGATTGCAGCAGATTCGCTGTTCCCAAGCGGGATAACGAACTCGGTTTTCTGGAGAGTGTCCCGGAGATGCTTTGCGACTTTGCGGCGATATCGCCAAGCGGACTTGCCGCGTTTCTGGAGATATTTCACGTCAATCAACATGCCGTTGTACCTCTAGGTGTACCGCGCGGTGTACCTTTGAGGAAACGGAAGCCCTTGAAAGCTAATGATTTTCGGAAGTTAGGAGGTGGTGATGGCTCCCCAGGCCGGACTCGAACCAGCGACCCAGCGATTAACAGTCGCTTGCTCTACCAACTGAGCTACTGGGGATCACCACGCTCGGGGCCAGCGCGCTGCCGCCCCGTCGATGGAGATGCGTATATCAAAGGCTTGATCCGTTTGCCAAGCCCCCGAGGGCGTTTTTTTCATCAAGCCGTCATTTTTTTGATCTCGGTGTGGAAAACTCGATATATTTCAGATGGCTAGGCGTTCTGTCGAGCTTGGAAAACCCTACGTTTCGCGACGATTGGAACACCCCGGGCAGACTAAATCGGCTGTGCCTTTTTCTGACTTTGGCGCAAGAAGGCGTCCGTGTTGAATGCCTGGCCGATTTTCAAGGTTAGTCGTCAGCGACTTTCTGCTGCTTGTGTCGGCCTCAAGATACGTTTAGGAAGAAACCGACGGTTCCGGAAAAGGCCTTGCCTGATCCGGATGAAACGGGAATCCGGTGCGGTCTTTTTCAAGTCCAGATCCGGAGCTGCCCCCGCAACTGTGAGCGGTGAGTGGCTGTACGAAAACCACTGGCGTCCTGATGGGGCCGGGAAGGGGTACAGACCGCGCTGAGCCGCAAGCCAGGAGACCGGCCGTCACATTGTCAACCCTATGGCGCTGTCGGGCGGACGGCTGGGAGAAGGAATGACGCATTCAAACGGCGAGAGGACGACGCTGGTCCTCGGCGGCGCCCGCTCCGGAAAAAGCCGGTTCGCGGAAAAGCTTGTCCATGAAACCGGTCTGCAAAAAATCTATATCGCGACTGGTGCTGCCCACGACGATGAAATGGCCAGCCGGATCGCCGCTCATAAAGATCAACGCGGCCCGTCCTGGATCACCGTGGAAGAACAGCTCGAACTTGCAGCGGTGCTTGAAAACGAATGCAGGCAAGACCGGGTGGTTCTTGTTGACTGCCTGACCCTGTGGCTGTCGAACCTGCTGTTTGCAGACAAGGACATCCCCGCCGAAACGGCACGGCTTTGCGCGGTTCTGAAGGGTCTTCAGGGGCCGTGCGTTTTCGTTTCCAACGAAGTTGGTATGGGGATCGTGCCGGAGAACCGTCTGTCGAGGTCGTTCCGCGATGTGCAGGGACGACTGAACCAGGATATGGCGCATAGGTGCCAACAGGTCGTCTTCGTTGCTGCGGGCCTGCCGATACTTTTGAAACCCACATCACAACCGGATATCAAATTATGACCACTTCATCCCTGCAGCCGGGCGCAAAAATTCCGGCAACGATCGTCACTGGGTTTCTCGGAGCAGGCAAGACTACGCTGATCCGCAATTTGCTTACCAACGCCAATGGCAAACGCATTGCCCTCATTGTCAATGAGTTTGGGGACATGGGCTTCGACGGTTCCCTGGTAAATGGATGCGCTGATCCCGATTGCGCCGCGGAAGAGGTGGTTGAGCTTACCAATGGCTGCATATGTTGCACCGTTGCCGACGATTTCCTGCCAACCATGGAAATGCTGCTCGCGCGGGACAATCCGCCGGAGCATATTGTTATCGAAACCTCTGGCCTGGCTCTGCCGCAGCCGCTCGTTCGGGCCTTCTCCTGGCCGAGCGTCAAGCCGAAGGTAACGGTAGATGGTGTTGTAACAGTGCTGGATGCTGCAGCACTCGCCGAAGGCCGGATCGCACTTGATGAAGATGCACTTGCCGCGCAGCGTGCCGCCGACGAGGCTCTTGATCATGACAGTCCTGTTGAAGAACTCTTTCACGACCAGTTGCGTTGCGCAGATCTCGTTGTTCTGAACAAGGCTGATCTCGTCTCCGAAGACGCTTTGAAGCAGGTGCATGAGAAGATCGCCGCCGATGTTCGTCCGGCGGTTCACGTGGTGACATCCGAAAAAGGCACGCTTCCGATTGAAGTTCTGCTCGGCAGGGGCTCTGCTGCCGAGGACGATATGGCTGATCGGCACGAGCATCATCACCATCATGATGATCACGACCACGACCATGACCACGATGATGATCATGATCATCACCATGACGACCATCATCACGATCATCACCATCACGATGATTTTGAAAGTCACGTGCTGGCTGTCTCATCTTTCGCCAGCCTGAAAGATGCAGAGGCAAAGGTTCTGGAAGCCATGGCGCAAAAAGGCGTCCTGCGCATCAAGGGGGCTGTAAAAATCGAGGGCAAGGCAGCACCTGCAATGGTTCAAGCTGTCGGACCGCGTGTCGAAACCTGGTTCGCCGCCGGCGCTGAGAGCAGCGGCAGATTGGTCGTGATCGGTTTGAAGGGCCTCGACCTGACTGCGGTTCGTGGCCTGCTGGGTGAATTGACGGCTGCTGCCTGACACGCTGGATAGAAGCTGGAAATAAAGACCAAGCATGCACATTCTCGCCAGCCAGACGCGCCGGATCGATGACGGTGGGGACGCGGTCGATCTCGGCCAGTCTCCAGCCGACATTCTGTTCCTGTCCGCTGCAGACACCGAACTGGGAAGCTTTGCCGCTGCGCAATCACGGCTTGGAACAGGCCGGGCAGGCCTGCGGCTCGCCAATCTCATGGCCTTGTCGCATCCCTATTCGGTCGATCTTTATGCCGAACAGACCGTCCGTGGGTCTCGGCTGATCGTTCTGCGAATTCTGGGTGGAGTGGAGTACTGGCGCTACGGCCTGGAAAGGTTTGAAGAAGAAGTCCGCGCGAATGGCATCGATCTGATTGTCATTCCGGGCGACGACAAGTGGGACGAAGAACTGACGTCTCGCTCCACCCGATCACCAGCTGAAGTGCATCGCTTCTGGCGATATTGTGTGGAAGGCGGCGCGGAGAATTACGCCAATGCCTTGAGATATGCAGCGCACCTGATCGGAAAGGGAGAAGAGCCCGCGCATCCGGTGCCCCTTCCTCGCGCGGGTATCTATCTTGCTGGCAAGGCCGCCCCCGATATAGCGCAACTGAAGGCCGCGTGGCGGGATCCTGAAAGACCTGTTGCAGCGATCACTTTCTACCGCGCTCTGGTGCAAGGTGCCCAAACCGCACCACTGGATGCGTTGATCGCTGCTCTCGACAAAGCCGGCGTAAATGCATTGCCGATCTATGTTTCCAGCCTGAAGGAAGCGGAATCCGTCGCCGTTCTGGAAAGCCTGTTCGATGAGGCACCGCCTGATGTCGTGTTGAACGGTACTGCCTTCGCCGTCTCGAAGGCCGGAGCAGCCCATCAGCCGACACCGCTCGATCGACCCGGCAAACCTGTGCTGCAGGTCGTCTTTTCGTCTTCCTCCAAAGAGGGCTGGGAAGACAGCGATCAGGGCTTGTCGATACGTGACCTCGCCATGCATGTCGTCTTGCCGGAAATTGACGGCCGGATCTTGACCCGTGCTGTCTCCTTCAAGGAAGAAGGGGTCTTCGATGAGGCCACCCAGTCGACGCCGGTTGCCTTTACGCCTGTTCCGGATCGGATCATGTTTACCGCGGCGCTTGCGGCCGCCTGGGGGAAACTTGGCCGGAAACCGACTGCAGCCAAGAAGTCAGCCCTTATCCTGGCAAACTATCCGAACCGGGACGGGCGTCTTGCCAACGGCGTAGGGCTCGACACGCCTGCGTCATGCGTTCATTTGCTCAAGGCCATGGCCGCCGCGGGCTATGACGCCGGCAAGGTTCCAGCAAGCTCCGTCGATCTGATGGAAATCCTGACTTCGGGCGTAACCAATGCCCTGGAAGGCCGATCAGGCAAGGACGAATATCAGGCCTTGTCGCTTCAGGACTACGAGCGCTCCTTCGACAAGTTGCCCGACGTTGTTCGGTCAGCAGTTGTTGATCGTTGGGGAGCACCGTCGGACGATCCTCATGTAACGGATGGCCATTTCCGCCTGGCCCTGCACCGGTTCGGCAATCAGGTGGTCGGTATTCAGCCGGCGCGTGGCTACAACATCGATCCGAAGGAAACCTACCACGATCCGGCATTGGTACCGCCGCACCACTATTTTGCCTTCTACATCTGCCTGCGGGAACAATTCGCTGTCGATGCCGTCATTCACCTCGGCAAACACGGCAATCTGGAATGGCTGCCCGGCAAGGCACTGGCCCTGGCTGAAAGCTGTTTCCCGGAAGCTGTTCTGGGGGCAATTCCGAACATCTACCCGTTCATCGTCAATGATCCTGGCGAGGGGGCGCAGGCCAAGCGACGGACCTCGGCCGTGATCGTCGATCACCTGACACCGCCTTTGGCCCGGGCGGAGAGCCATGGCGTCGCCGAAGAGCTGGAGACGCTGCTTGATGAGTATTATCTGGCGAGCGGCGTTGACCCGCGCCGCCTTAAGGCATTGACGCGGGACATCCTGGACACCGCTGCGCGGCATGGTCTGGACAAGGATATCGGTATTACCGAGACCATGGACGAGGAAACCCGCCTTGCGCGCCTCGACGCTCACTTGTGCGACCTGAAGGAACTGCAGATCAGGGACGGGCTGCATATTCTTGGCGAAAGTCCCGAAGGCGATCTTCTGATGGATCTGCTGGTTGCGTTGGCAAGGGTGCCGCGCGGCAACAGACCGGAACAGCAGAGCCTGCAAAGGGCCATCTCTTCGGACCTCGGTTTTGAAGGATTTGATCCACTGGATTGCGATTTCGCTGCCTCCTGGCAGCAGGGTCGACCGGAGCACCTCGCACATGTTCTGGAGGCTCCCTGGAGATCGCAAGGCGATACGGTCGAACGTATCGAGCTTCTTGCCCGCGAAATCGTTGCGGGTAATCGCGGAGTGCCTGAGGCGTGGCAATCGACCCGTGCTGTTCTGGATGATCTAAACCAGGTTCTGCGACCGGCGGTAACCGGCTCCGGACACGCTGAAACAAGCGCAGTGCTGACGGCATTGGAAGGTGGGTTCGTTGCCCCCGGGCCGTCCGGCGCGCCTTCGCGTGGGCGTCCGGATGTGCTGCCCACTGGCCGGAACTTCTACTCCGTCGATGTACGTGCGGTGCCGACCGAAACCGCATGGCGGCTCGGCTGGCAATCCGCATCTCTCGTTGCAGAACGGTACTTCCAGGAAGAAGGCGAATGGCCGAAATCGCTGGTCCTGACATGTTGGGGTACTGCCAACATGCGAACCGGAGGTGACGACATTGCCCAGGCGCTGGCGCTTATAGGGGCGCGTCCGGTGTGGGAGCAGGGTTCGGGCCGTGTCACCGGGTTCGAAATTCTGAAGCTTTCAGAGCTTGGACGACCGCGTGTCGACGTTACCTTGCGGGTTTCCGGGTTTTTCCGCGATGCCTTCCCGCATCAAATGGATCTTTTTGACAGCGCCGCCCGTGCGGTCGGTGCGCTTGAAGAACCGGACGAAGCCAATCCGATTGCCGCACGAATGCGATCGGAAAGTGCACGGCTTCAGGCTGAAGGGCTGGACAAGAACGAAGCCGAACGCAGGGCCGGGTTCCGTGTCTTTGGCTCAAAACCGGGTGCCTATGGTGCTGGTCTGCAGGCGCTGATCGACGAGAAGCTTTGGGAGGAACGTTCGGATTTTGCCGATGCCTTTCTGACATGGGGTGGTTACGCCTACGGTGGCGGTGCGGACGGCTCCGTCGCCAGGCACGATCTCGAAACGAGGCTGAAAACCGTGGACGCAGTCCTGCACAATCAGGACAACCGCGAACACGATCTTTTGGACAGTGACGACTATTATCAGTTCGAGGGCGGACTGGCAGCGACTGTCGAAGCACTGAAAGGCGAAGCACCGACGGTCTACCACAACGACCATTCGCGGCCTGAGCGTCCGGTGGTCCGCACCCTTTCGGAAGAGATCGGCCGCGTGGTGCGCGCTCGTGCGGCAAATCCGAAGTGGATCGCAGGTGTCATGCGGCATGGCTACAAGGGCGCGTTCGAGATGGTTGCGACGCTCGACTATCTGTTCGCGTTTGCCGCGACCACCCGTGCCGTGGGAGATCACCATTTTGATCAGCTGTATGACGCCTACGTGGATAACCAAGCCGTTCTGGATTTCCTCAAGGACGCCAACCCGGCGGGTCTCAACGAAATGCTGGACCGCTTTCATGAAGCAATTGAACGCGGCCTCTGGACGCCGCGGCGCAATTCGACCCATGCTGCGCTGAATGATTTGAAAACAAGACTGGAAGGGACGGACGCATCGTGACCGCCGACAAGGACAAGCCGGAACTGACCGAAGAAGAACTCAATGCCCGCCATGCCGAGAAGATGCGCAAGAAAAAGGCCGCACGTGACAAGATCATGGCGACCAAGACCATCGAAAAGGGCTTGCTGATCGTCCACACGGGCAAGGGCAAAGGCAAGTCGACAGCCGGTTTCGGGATGGTGTTCCGTTCTCTCGGTCACGGCCACAAGGTGGGCGTGGTGCAATTCGTAAAGGGGCGGATCGAAACCGGTGAGCGCATGGCTCTGGAACGGTTCTCCGATCTCGTCACGATCAAACGGATGGGTGAGGGGTTCACGTGGGAAACACAGGACCGGCAGCGGGATATCGATGCGGCGAACGAAGCCTGGCAAGCCGCCAAGGACATGATCACGTCTGGTGAATACCGCCTGATCCTGTGTGACGAGCTCAACATCGTTCTGCGCTACGATTATCTGGACATCGCCGAAGTGGTCGATTTCCTGAAGAACGAAAAACCGGACGATGTGCATGTCGTCATCACGGGGCGCAATGCCAAGGACGAGCTGATCGACATTGCAGATCTTGTCACCGACATGACCCAGATAAAACACCCCTTCCGGTCTGGTGTGAAACCACAGGAAGGCATCGAGTTTTAAACCCGGGCACTTGGATCACGAAACCCAGAGGTAATCAAAGGGGATCGAGGATGAGCAAGCTATTCGACCACAGTCTTCGCACGGCCTCGCAGGCGCATGTGGAAACGGTCCGGAAATACGAACTGTACCGAACCGTTGTCGAATTTCTGGCTGCATTGACGTTTCTTGTCGGCAGCGTCTTCTTTTTCTACGACAGCCTGATGTATGCAGGAACATGGTTGTTCGTGATCGGATCCGTTCTCTTTGCCGTTCGGCCGACGGTTCGCTTGATGCTGGAATTGCGGCTCGCCAATCTTCCGGTGCCAAGCGAATTTCGGCCATATGGCGCAGCACCATTCGGCAAAGATTGACGTTGCATGGTTGAGACAAAAGCGGCCGGCAAGGTGCCGGCGATCATGGTCCAGGGCACAGGCTCGAATGTTGGCAAAAGCCTGATCGTCGCCGGTCTGTGCCGTCTCTTTGCCAACCGTGGCCTGAGCGTTCGCCCCTTCAAGCCGCAGAACATGTCGAACAACGCTGCCGTTACAGCCGACGGCGGCGAAATCGGCAGGGCCCAGGCGCTTCAGGCCATGGGCTGCCGTGTTCCGTTGAGTGTTCACATGAACCCCGTACTGTTGAAGCCCGAAACCGACACCGGTGCTCAGGTAATCGTACAGGGCAAGCGACATGGCACGATGCGGGCGCGCGAATATGGAAAGCAGAAAGCTGAATTATTACCGAAGGTTCTGGAGAGTTTTTCGATAAACGCCTCAGGTGTTGATCTGGTGATTGTCGAGGGGGCAGGAAGCCCTGCGGAAATCAATCTCCGCACTGGAGACATCGCCAACATGGGATTTGCCGAGGCGGCGGATCTGCCGGTGATCCTGTGTGCGGATATAGATCGCGGCGGGGTTATTGCATCAGTCGTCGGAACTTGTGCTGTGCTGGAAGAAAACGAACGGCAGCGCATCAAGGGCTTCTTCATCAACCGGTTTCGGGGAGACCCGAGCCTGTTCGACGAAGGCTTGCGAGAAATCGAGCAGCGCACCGGTTGGCAAGGTGTCGGTGTTGTCCCGTGGTTTGCGGATGCTGCGAAACTTCCGGCAGAAGATGCGCTCGGTCTGGCGGACGGATTTGGTGACGGGGGGCTCAAGATCGTTGTTCCCGTGATCTCGCGGATCGCGAACTTCGACGACCTGGATCCGCTCCGGCTTGAACCGGGTGTAACGCTTGAGCTTGTTCAACCCGGCACCCCTTTGCTGGGAGACGCCGATGTCGTGCTTTTGCCCGGGTCCAAGTCCACGGTTGGTGACCTTGCCTTTTTCCGCAGACAGGGTTGGGACATAGATCTCAAGGCACACCACCGGCGGGGTGGGCACATCCTGGGCGTCTGCGGTGGATATCAGATGCTGGGCAAGGTTATCTCGGATCCGGACGGTATCGAGGGATCCCCCGGAACGGTCGAAGGCCTGGGCTATCTGGATGTCGAGACCATCTTGACGGCAGATAAATCGACCGTTGCCGCACGCGCGACCCATGTTGCCAGCGGAGCCCCTGTCTCCGGCTACGAAATTCATGTTGGCAGAACGTCCGGGCCAGACTGTACCAATCCCATGATGCGCCTTGATGATGGTCGGTTCGATGGTGCGGTCTCAGCGGATGGCCGAGTGTACGGAACCTACATTCACGGCCTGTTCACCGCCGATGCGTTCCGGACGGCATACCTGAATGCCTTCGGCGTGCGCTCAGACATCAGTTATGACAGGGACATAGACAGGATTCTGGATGATCTTGCAGGGCATCTGGACAGCGTCCTCGACGTGGAGGCCATCCTGAAGATCGCACGCGGCGCGGCTTAAAACGCCTGACCTAGAAGGCCAGCAATAGCGCCAGACCTGCAATCAGCAACGCCTCGAGTGCGTAGCAGCCAATGAGGATCCTCAAGGCGCGCGAAATATCTTCTGCCCTCGCATCCTTTCGTCCACTCGCATTCAGATACCGGTCATTGACGGTGTAACCCGGATAGATCCGAGGTCCTGCAAGAGCCAGGTTCAATGCGCCTGCCATGGCAGCCTCCGGCCAACCGGCATTTGGCGAGCGGTGCTTGCGGGCGTCGTCCAGAATACAGGCAATGCTCTTGCGGACCGAGCCTCGGGACAAGGGCGCACACAGGGCGATAAACAGCCCTGCCAGGCGCGAGGCGGGCAGATTGACCAGATCGTCGAAACGGGCAGCCGCCCAGCCGAAGTCGGCATAAACCTCGTTCTTGTGGCCAATCATGCTGTCGGCTGTATTCACCGCCTTGTAGACGATCAATCCAGGCAGGCCGAGCACGGCGAACCAGAATACGGGCGCCACGATACCGTCGGAATAATTCTCGGCGCAGGATTCGATGGCTGCCCGCGAGACACCGGCTTCGTCCAGCCGGTTCGGGTCACGTCCGACAATCATAGAAACCGCCTTGCGGCCACCTTCCAACCCGTCCTTCAACAGGCCATCCCGCACGGCTGCCACGTGACGGTAAAGACTGTTTTGGGCGATAAACACCGCAGCTACGACAGCTTCAAGCACTCTGCCATATGGCAACCACTTCGCAACGGCCTCAATGACGACGCCGGCAAGTCCGGCGCTGGCAAGCAACGCCAGGAGTGTCAGCACGCCGCCGAGCTTGCGTGTCGCCGGTGCGAATTCCGTTTTGTTGAAATGCCGGTCGAACAGGCCGATCAACTTGCCGATCCAGACAACCGGATGCGGCAGGCGTTGCCACATCCAGTCGGGATCACCGATCAGGGCGTCCAGCAACAGCGCGGCGACAAGCAGCCAGAGAGCGTGGTCGTAAAGCAGCATCCCGGTCCGTCAGACCTCTTTTAGCGCTTCTGCAAGAGCGTCTGTCAGACGTTTGAGATTTTCCGGTCCACCTGGAAGGCCAAAGCGGATCCAGGTTGGTGCGTAGTCGAAGATCCGCGTCCAGATCCTTCTGCGGGCAAGGGCCTCATGCAGGCCCTTGGGATTGCGCAGACCGGCAAGCGCATAGAGAGGCGTGCCGCCGAAGACACTGAGACCTGCCTCGGAAAGCGCGACTGTCAGGTCCGCCATGTCTTCGATCAACTGCCTGGTTGTCCGATCTTGCCAGGTGCTGTCACGCAGTGCCCTGGCTCCGATTTCCAGTGCCGGTCCGCTGAGGCTCCAGCTGTCGAGCAGGCCGGACATTCTGGAAATGGCGGTTTTTTCGCCTGCAAGAAAGCCGATCCGCAGTCCCGCAAGACCGAAGAACTTTCCGAAGGACCGCAAAACGACAACGTTTTCGGTTCCGATGTGCGGCAGCAAGGTCGCGCCCGGTACGACATCGGCAAAGGCTTCGTCCACCACCAGATAACCGCCGCGTGCGCTCAGTGTCCGCGCGATTTCGATCAAGCTTTTGACATCTATCAGACGTCCGTCCGGATTGTTCGGATTGACCAGAACCACGATCTTTGCATCAGCGGGCAGGGAGTAGACGCTGGATACTTCGATAGGTGCTCGGCTTTCCCGCGTCCAGGCATCCCTGTGGCTGGTATAGGTGGGCGAGGCGAGAACGACCGGCCCTTCAGGAAGGATGGTCGGTAGAAGCGACAGCAGGACCTGTGTTCCAGGCGCTGCACAGACAGCGAGATTGTCGGGAATGCGATAAGCTTGGCGAGCAGCTGCAATCAGGTGTTCTTCGGCGCCGCGTGCCGGCAGGCTGGTCCAGGTGGACAGCGGCAGGTCGTCAGGCACGGGATAGCTGTATGGATTTATCCCGGTTGATAAATCCAGCCAGTCGTCATGCGTTCCGCCAAAGCGCTCAATCGCAAGGGTCAAATCCCCGCCGTGTTCCATGAAAATGCCTCTTGCAGTTGGCAGGTCGGCCGATCTGCCTTTCGTCACTCATCTAGCCGGTAGGAAGGCCAAAAGTACAGACGGTTCCCGACATGCGTTGCCGCAAGAACGTCCTGCGCTTTTGTTCGTCCTGTCCCAAAAGCTGTTATGCGCTGTTGCCTGCCTTTTCAAACATTTATCCGTGTTCGGTACCGCGCTTCTGTCATTAGGGTGCAAGTGAGGCGGGTAAGGACGAAGGCGACGCAACTTTGGGCGCATTGACAGATCCGTCAAAGTGCAGAAAAAAAGAACAAAAGAAGAACAATGTGCACCGAAGGACGCCTCGATGGCAAAGACCAGCCACCATTCACCATTGCAGGACGTGGAACGCGACGCCCTGCTGGCTCAGCTTGCGCTGGCGCGGCAGGCCTTGATCAAGGCGCAGCGCGGCATGCGCCCCAGATCCGGACTGTCACGCTCTGCCGCTGCGGTGATAGAGGAAATCGACGAGTTTGCCTTTGTGCTGACCGGTTCGACCGAGTTTTTTCACACAGACGCTCACGGAACGCCGCCAAGACAACCAGGTTGATCGTGGCGAGAGCCGACCCACGATTGGATTGATCAAAGCCCTCGTTGGGTCTCGGAAATCAACTGGTCGACAATCCTGTCGAGAATGTCCTGGGGCAGGTGACCGTCTTCAGGAATATCACCAGCCAGTTCCAGCTGGCGTTCTGCGGAGGTGCCCCTGGCGGCGATTTGCCTCAAATGGTTCACGTCGGACACGCAGTCAAAATGAACTGCGTCCGGAAGAATGAGTTCAATCAGTTCCTCGATCATGTCCGGAAAGGCTGCCGTTTCGTTGCGGCCGAAATCGATCAGTTGTGCATTTGTGCCGTGTCGTTGTGCCTGCCAGCGGTTTTCCGCCAGGAGAAACCGTGAATATTGCCGCCACCCCTGATTGGCGCGGCGCAAGCGGTAAAGCATGCGGCACAGGCATCTGAAAGTCGCCGCTATGGCGACGGCATCGTCAAGCAACGGACAGACATCGGTAATGCGCATTTCCAGTGTCGGAAACCGGTCGGACGGGCGCAGGTCCCACCAGATCTTGGTGGCATCTTCGATGACACCGGCGCGAACGAGAATGTCGACCGTGTGCCGATAGTCGAAGTAACTGTCGAATCCGGGTGGCAGGCCGGTCCGCGGCATTTCGTTGAAAACCGATAGGCGATAGGACTTCAGGCCGGTGTTCCGACCACGCCAGAACGGGGATGAAGTGCTCAGTGCGAGCAGGTGCGGCAGGAAATAGGCGAGCTGATTGAACAGCTCGATGCGCAGTTCTTCGTCTTCGATACCGACATGAACATGCATTCCGCAGATCACCATGCGCTTGACCACGAGCTGCATGGTCCTGGCGATCTCGTTGTAACGTTCCTTGTCTGTGTGCGGCTGGTCCGTCCAGTCGGCGAAGGGGTGGGTTGAAGACGCAATCGGCGCCAGGTCGAACACTGCCGCCTCGCGCGCAATGGTCTTGCGGAAATAGCCGAGTTCCGTGCGTACTTCCTGCAGACTGGAGCAAACCGGTGTTCCAACCTCGATCTGACATTTCAGAAATTCAGGACTGACCCGTCCTTCGAGGGCCGTTTCGCAGGCCTTGAACAGTTCCGGTGGCGGCGAACTCGCCAACATGCGGGTCGATCTGTCGACGAGGAGATATTCTTCCTCGACGCCAATGCTGAAACTCGGTTCCTTCATGCAGGCAGCTTCCGTGCTGTTGCAGCGGTCGGTCAAGGCAGGATAAATGCGGATGGGGCACCTGCGGAACGATCGACACCCGGGTCCTTGCCAAAAACTACCAGATGTTACCCGCGCCAGGCGTATAGGCAGCACCCATCACCGTGTTCGCCTTGACTATGTCGCACTCAAGAATGCCGGAAAACCTGGCGATGGGAGTGCTTGTCTCGGTCATGCTGGCAGAAACCTTGAATTTGCTGCCGGCCGAGATCTCGACAGTGTCCATGCCCTGGATGAGCACGCTTTTCGGCGCACTGATGATGACATCCTGGTTCTGTAGCGAAATCACGCTTTCCAGATCAGCTATTCGGTTTTCCAGGTCATTGATGCGCTGGCGCAAGGCTTCCACAAGAGCCGCGGTATTGTCGCTGGCGGAAACCGCTTGCGGTGTCTTGCGCGGCCGGGGCGGTTCAACGCGTTTCATGGTTGATGTCGTGATCACTCGCGCCGGTTTGCCTGGCGCTGGCGGACTTCCACCTGGTGTTTTCATGGCACATCCCCTTTTTCAAGGCTTCTGGCCAGAAGCTAACATGACGCAAGGGAAAGATGTAGCATCGGCTTCGTTCAAGACAACGAACGCCTGAAAACATGCAATGATCTGAAAAAGTGTCTGGAGGCCCCGACCGGAATCGAACCGGTGTACACGGATTTGCAATCCGCTGCGTCACCACTCCGCCACAGGGCCCCTAGGTGGTGTGCCGCGCCTTATCAAACAGTTGCGCGATTTGGTCAAGCCCTGTTTTCAACGTCGTACACATTTCCACCGTTGCCGATTATCGATTTGAGGAAAGCCATGAGTTGCTGCTTATTTTCCGCAGAAACCGGGTGCCATCGCAGGATCTGCTCGCGCGCATACTTGTCAGGCAGCCTTTGCATCGCTAATGAACGTTTCTCAAGAGGCGCCGGTAATCCGGCATGTCAAAGTGAGGGCCGATATGACGGACTTTAATCAGTCCCGCCGCAAGATGGTGGATAACCAGCTGCGCACCAACGATGTGACCGATCACCGGATCCTGGACGCAATGGAAGTGGTGCCGCGCGAGCGCTTCGTTCCCGCATCCAAACGTGCCGTTGCCTATATCGACGAAGATCTGCCGATCGGAGCAGTCGAAACCGGCCGGATGCTGATGAAGCCGCATATTTTCGGAAAGCTGGTTCAACTGGCGGATATCCGGGAAGGCGATGTCGTTCTGGTCATTGGAGCTGGCACCGGTTACAGCGCTGCAGTCGTTTCCAAACTTGCTGCTTCCGTCGTGGCTCTTGAGGAAAATCCGGACCTTGCCAAGACGGCAACCGAGGTTCTGGTCGATCTCGGCATCGAAAATGCGGTTGTTGTGGAAGGTGCTCTGGCAGCAGGCTATTCTTCCGAAGGCCCTTACGACGTCATTTTCGTGGACGGAGCCGTCGAGGTGCTGCCAAAGGCTCTGACTGACCAGCTGAAGCCGACAGGACGTCTGGCAGTGATTGAAGGACGCGGTGGTGCTGGCGTCGCCAAACTCTACCAGAAATCGGGTTCTGCGGTGAGCAGCCGATTCGGTTTCAATGCCTCCGTTAGCGTGCTTCCTGGCTTCGACAAGGCTGACGAATTCGTTTTCTGAGCGATCAATTTGGTCCGGACTGACAGAAACCCGCCGAATGATGGCGGGTTTTTGCTTTAAAAGCGGAGAAATGGCTTAACGCAGCGATAACTTGTTGCCATTAAGCCGCACTCGCGGAAATTCGCAATTATCCGCTCTCAAACGGTTGAAGAATAACACCCATCAGTTTACTCAACAGGATCAAGTAGGTTGACCCGGAAGGAGTGTGGGGTGTCTGGTCGTTCAACTCTAAAAGTTTTGACCATTGCTATTGGCCTGTTGGGTGGCGTTTCCGCCACCGCCTTGACCGGTGCCTCCCTGTCTCCCGCTGATGCTGAAACCATCAGAGAATCGCTGGCGCTTGCCTATTCGAACAATCCCACCTTGAACGCGGCGCGTGCGCAGCTTCGTGGTGTGGATGAGAATGTGCCTCAGGCACTGACGGGCTGGCGGCCAACCGTGACAGCATCCGCAGCGGCCGGACGCCTCGCAGCCGGGGCCGACTCGGCGATCGACTATCGCAACAATGCGTCGATCTCGCTGACGATCAGTCAGACCCTGTTCCGCGGCTTCCGGACGATCAATTCCACCCGTCAGGCAGAAGCTGTCGTGCGTGCTCAGCGTGAAAGCCTGATGTCGACGGAGCAGGACACGCTGCTGGATGCGGCAACGTCCTACGTGGATGTGATCAGGGATACGGCTCTGGTATCGCTTCAGCGCAGCGACCTTGCCTTCCTTCAGGAACAGGTAAGAGCCGCACGTGACCGGTTCGACGTAGGTGAGGGTACCCGGACGGACGTCAGCCAGGCAGAAGCCCGCGCTGCCGAAGCCCGCGCCAGCCTCAACACCGCGATGGCCAACCTGAATACAAGCCGCGCCATCTACCGTCAGGTGATCGGCGTTGAGGCACGCAGCCTGTCGGCGGATACGTCGATCAGCCGCTACGTTCCCAAGTCCATTGACGAGGCGATGCAGCTGAGTGAAACACATCAGCCGTTGATCCGTCAGGCGCAACACCTTGTCGATGCCGCCATTTTCAACACCAAGACGATCGAAGGCGAACTTCTGCCGACCGTCACCTTGGATGGCAGCATTTCCAGATCGTGGAACCCGTCTGCAACGACCGACTACAGCGATAATGCGCAGATCTTCGGTAACGTCAGCATTCCGCTCTATCAGGGTGGTGGCGTGTCGTCGCGTGTGCGGCAGGCCAAGGAAGAACTGGGCCAGACCCGTCTGCAGCTGGATGTGGCGCGCGATCAGATTCGCGCCAACGTCATTTCCGCCTGGGGTAACTACCAGGCGGCAGAAGCTTCCATCGTTGCAGCCCAGGCCGCTGTCGAAGCACAGCAGCTGGCTCTGGAAGGCGTTATTGAAGAGCAGCGCGTCGGTCAGCGCACCACGCTCGACGTTCTTGACGCTCAGCGCGAACTGGTCATTCAGCAGTCCAATCTCGTAACAGCGCAGCGCAACCGGATTGTCAGCGGATATCAGCTGGTTGCTTCGATTGGCCGGTTGGACGCTGAATCACTTGGCCTCAACGTTGCCCGCTACAATCCGAAGCAGCATTACGAGGCTGTGCGGGACCAGTGGTTTGGTCTGCGCACTCCGGATGGCCGGTAAGAAACTGGTAACTTATATTCTTCACGATGGCGGCTGATGGTCGAAAGATCTTCAGCCGCTTTTGTTATTCGGCTGAACATCCTGACAAATTTACGAAGGATGACGTGAAACGCCTGGCCGAATTCCACCCTTGATCGGTAATTCCCGACTAAAAAGGGGATAAGGCGATGCTTCGGGGCGCGTTCACTTTGCGCGTTTCTTATTGACCCGCATAATTTCGGTTAACGAATCATTTTGATGGAACAGACTGTTCCTGAGCGTAGCCGGTAAGTACGGGGGAAGTCATGGCGCAGGCGAAGAAGGCTGATGAGCCGTCGATGGAGGAAATCCTCGCGTCGATCCGCCGAATCATATCCGATGAGGACTCCCAGGGAGCCGAAGACGGCGAAAGCGGCAGCAGCGAACCCGTAGAGACACCAGTAGAAGAAGAGGCGGCGGACGATATGGGCAATGCCTCCGAAATGTCCCAGGACGATCTCGACAAGCTGTTCGACATGAGCAGCGACGATGATGAAGACGACCTTCCGGTAGAAGACGACGACGCGGATGACATGGCTGCAGCCATGGCTGCGGATGCCGAAGAGGACGAAGGCGAAGACGTTCTGGAGCTGACCGAGGAACTGGCGATTCCTGACGATGATGCGATGGACATTGTCGAAGGAATGGCAGAGGACCTGGACGGCGACGAAGGAGACATTTCCTTCGCGGCTCCACCTGCTCCTGAATTTGACCCCGAACCGGAACCTGTTTTCGACCCTGAGCCTGTGATGGCCGCTCGGCCGGTGCCTGACGATTTGCCGAATGTGGCGGACGATGCCCCTCTGACATCGCAGAACACCGGTGAAGCCGTTCACGCGGCATTCGACAACCTGTCGAACATGTTTGTTGGCTCGCAGGCGCAGACTGTTGAGGAGCTGGTCAAGGAAATGCTGCGGCCGATGCTGAAGGCATGGCTGGACCAGAACCTGCCTGGCATGGTCGAGCAGATGGTTCAAAAGGAAATTCAGCGCGTGACGCGCCGGCGCTAGGCCGGATTTGTCCGAAGATTTCAGTCAGGGGGTGTCAGATGGCATCCCCTGAATTCGTTTCTGGCAATCGCTGAGCACATATTCTGCCATTCGCAGCCTTGGCAAGCCTTGCGGATTGAACCGTTTGAGAACGCATCCCTCAGAAAAGACAGGGTCTGTCGGTCCAAAATGATGGAATTGCCCTTTTCAAGAGGGCGTCCGAGCACCAGTGCAATATCAGCGGCCGCTGTCCGGTCCCGGTTGCGAACGCTTTCATTTCGACAATGGCAACCCGGTTCGTCCAACATTGGCTGGCACAAGGTGTCAGGACCTTCTACCAGCTCAATGGGTTCACCTTCATTCAGGCGCTGAACGATTGTGCTGTAATTTTCGACAAAGGCCGGCGTATAGCCTTTGCCCAGATAGGTCAGCATGCAAAGCAGGTGGTGCGGACGGATTGAAACGGTCATGACCCGCTTATCGCAGCAAACGTCATTCAACCCAAGTTCTGATCGGCAGACCGGTACTTCACCTATCAAAAGCGCTACCGGGCAGCAGGTTTGCCCCGCATAGGCGGTTGACTTGCGGCAGCGCATCCGATTTACACGGTGCTTCACGAAAATCGAAATTCATTCTCCCATTGAGTGACCCTGATGCTGGATAAGACCTACGATGCGGCCAGCGTTGAGCCGCGGATTTACGAAACCTGGGAAAAGGCGGAGGCCTTCAAGGCCGGAGCTGGTGCCAAAGAGGGCGCAGCCTCCTTTTCCATCGTAATTCCGCCGCCGAACGTAAACGGTTCGCTGCACATGGGGCATGCTCTCAACAACACGCTTCAGGACATCCTGATCCGCTGGAAGCGCATGCAGGGCTTTGACACCCTTTGGCAGCCGGGCACCGACCATGCGGGGATCGCGCTTCAGATCGCTGTCGAAAGACAGATGGCCGAACGCAACGAGCCGAGCCGCACAGAGATCGGCCGCGAGGCATTCGTGCAGCGTGCGTGGCGCTACAAGGGAGAAGTCGGCAGCGCGATTATCGCTCAGCTCAAGCGTCTGGGCGCATCATGCGATTGGTCACGTGAGCGATTCACCATGGACGAAGGCCTGTCGGAGGCCGTCCGCAAGGTTTTTGTCGACCTCTACAACGAGGGCCTGATCTACAAGTCCAAGCGGCTCGTCAACTGGGATCCGAAGATGGAGACAGCCATTTCGGATCTCGAGGTCGAGAACATCGAAACCGACGGACACATGTGGCACTTCCGCTACCCGCTGGCCGGTGGCGCGACCTATGAATACGTCGAGAAAGACGAAGAGGGGAACATCACCCTTCGCGAGACCCGTGACTATATTTCGATTGCCACGACGCGGCCGGAAACCATGCTGGGTGACGGTGCCGTTGCCGTTCATCCGGACGATGAGCGTTACAAGCCAATTGTCGGCAAACTCTGCGAAATCCCGGTCGGGCCGAAGGAACATCGCCGTCTGATCCCGATCATCACCGACGAATATCCGGATCCGGATTTCGGCTCGGGGGCGGTCAAGATCACCGGTGCACATGATTTCAACGACTATGGTGTCGCTCAGCGCAACAAGATCCCGATGTACCGCCTGATGGACACCAAGGGTGCGATGCGCGCCGATGGTGCGCCTTATGTCGAAGAGGCCGCCAAGGCCCAGGCGATCATCGATGGCGCAGAGATGACCATTCAAGAGGTCGATCTCATCAACATCGTTCCGGACGATCTGCGTGGACTTGACCGGTTCGAGGCGCGCAAACGCGTTATTGAACAGATCACGGCGGAAGGTCTGGCAGTTACGGCGCCGGCGGATCATCCGGACGTTGCCTGGATGAAGGGGCAGGCCCCTGAATGGAACACGCTTGGCCGGGCCGTCGTTCGTCCGCTGGAGGAAGGCGCGGAAGCGCCGGAGCGGTTGCCGCTGGTTGAATCCAAGAAGATCATGCAGCCGTTCGGAGACCGCTCCAAGGTGGTCATAGAGCCTATGCTGACGGACCAATGGTTTGTCGATGCCAAGACACTGGCGGCTCCCGCCTTGAAAGCCGTTCAGGACGGCACGACCAAGCTCATTCCCGGCAACGCCGACAAGGTCTATTTCAACTGGCTCAACGACATTCAGCCCTGGTGTATTTCCCGCCAGCTCTGGTGGGGCCATCAGATCCCTGTCTGGTACGATGAAGATGGCAAGGAATACTGCGCACATTCCGAGGAAGAGGCCGTTGTAATGGCAGGCGGCAAGGCGCTGACGCGGGACGAGGACGTCCTGGACACGTGGTTCTCCTCTGCGCTCTGGCCGTTTTCGACGCTTGGTTGGCCACACAAGACGCCGGAACTCGAGCGCTACTACAAGACGGATGTGCTCATCACCGGTCTCGACATCATCTTCTTCTGGGTTGCCCGGATGATGATGCAGGGCATTCATTTCATGGACGAAGTGCCGTTCCACACGGTTTACTTCAACTCGATCGTTGTTGACGGCAAGGGCAAGAAAATGTCCAAGTCGACCGGCAACGTGATCGATCCTCTCGATCTGATCGGCCGTTTCGGCGCCGATGCCACCCGGTTTGCGCTTGCGAGCCAGGAGGTTCAGGCCCGCAGAATGCTTCGGATGTCCGACCAGGCAGCCGAAGGCGGTCAGCGCTTTGCCACCAAACTCTGGAACGCTGCCCGCTTCGCCGAAATGAACGGCTGTGCCCGGATGGAAGGGTTCGACCCGGCAGCAACCAAGCACACGCTCAACCGTTGGATCGCAACGGAAGCAAGCCGCTGTATCGCCGAGGTGACCTCAGCGCTAGAGGATTTCCGGTTCAACGATGCATCCGGTGCTGCCTATCGGTTCACCTGGAACACGTTCTGCGACTGGTACCTGGAACTCGCAAAGCCGATCTTCAACGGTGATGATGAAGCTGCCAAGGCTGAAACCCGGGCAACGGCAGCATGGGCGTTGGACGAAATCCTGAAGGTCCTGCATCCGATCATGCCGTTCCTGACGGAAGAACTGTGGGAGCGTCTCGGAGACGAAGGCAACGCGCATGATGGCTTGCTGATGCTGACTGCCTGGCCGGAGCCCAAGGTTTCCGATGAGGCTGCGGCAGGTGAGATCAACTGGCTCGTGGATCTGATTTCCGAAATCAGATCGGTTCGCGCGGAAATGAACATTCCGGCAGGTGCGAAGGTCTCCGTGGTCGTCACAGGGGCCAGTGAACAGACCAAGGCTCGGCTCAAGACCCACGAATCTGCCATTCTTCGTCTGGCAAGGGCAGAGACCGTTTCCCTGGCTGATGCAGCTCCCTCCGGAGCGGCCCAGATTATTGTTGGCGAAGCCACGGTCTGTCTGCCACTCGCCGGGGTCATCGACCTTGGTGCAGAAAAGACCCGACTTCAGAAGGAAGCCGGCAAGCTGGAAGGAGAGATCTCGAAGATCGAGAAGAAGCTTTCCAACCCGGCATTCGTTGCCAAGGCCCCCGAAGAGGTTGTTGACGGCGAACGCGAAAAAGTTGCCGAATCCAAGGAAAAGCTGGAGAAGGTCCAAACGGCGCTCGGTCGTCTGGCGGAAATCGGCTAGATCATTTCTCGGCCCGGAACGAGCTTTGTCTTTTCCGGGCCGCAATTCGGTGCTAGCGCCGCATAAAAGAACACACGTATGCTTAGCACCTGAGGAATCGAATTGAAGCTGATGGCGGACCAGTTTGACACGATGAAAGCGGTAAAGCGCCTGGGCGCAGGCCTTGGAATCGCGGCGATGGCGATGGTCATGCCCCTGGTTTCTGCAAACGCTCAAAAGATCGAAAACCCGGTCGCCGTCTTTTCGGGCCTCGACAAGATCACCGGACGTATCATCTCCTTCGATGTTTACATTGGTGAAACGGTCCAGTTCGGTGCGCTGCAGGTCACGCCAAGGGTCTGTCACACGCGCCCTCAGACAGAATCGCCTCTCACGACCGGTTTTGTTCAGGTCGATGAAATCACGCTCAACAACGAAGTACGGCGGATCTATTCCGGCTGGATGTTTGCAGCCAGCCCGGGCCTCCACGCGGTTGAGCACCCCGTGTACGATATCTGGCTGACCGATTGTAAACTTGCCTCAAGCGTTCCGCCGCCAGAAGATTATGCCGGTCCTCCGATCAAAGGCACCGTTGCAGAGGGCGAAGACCCATTGGCTGGACCTGACGACGGTCTGGATACTGGTCCGGGCGTACCGCGTCCGAAACCCTTCCAGGGGTAGGCAGAAGTCGGAAAACAGCTTTGGGTCTTATCGCGTAAACCGTTCTGCTCCCCTGGTCGCGAGCCCGGAATAGAATTCTTGCGACAAAGACAGCCCGCAACCTTCGACCATTCGGCGCGATGTTGTGTTCGTTGCCGCTACCAGTTCATAGACATGTGTCGCTGAAAGTCGTGTCAGTGCAGCGTCCGCCATCAGCGCATTGACGTAAGTGCCGAGCCCTTTACCGCGATGTTCAGGCGCAACGGCAACGAGACCACCCCAGGCATACTTGTGATAGGGGCTGTGATGATTGTGCGGCAGATAGGCGTGGGCACAGGCGGCAAGGCAACCTGCGTCATCCATCAAGCCGACGGAAACAACCGCACCATGATCGCCATTCAGAAACGATCCTGAGAACGGAGCGATTCCAGCCGTTACCATGAATTCCTGGAACGAACGCGTCAGCGGACCCTCTGCGCCGTCAAGCTCTGAAAATGCGCGAATGCCGCCTGGAAGGGCGGTTGAAAGGGTCGGCCTTGTTGCGTCGCGGATCGCATTTGTGTCGCCGACGAAGACATCCCAGGTGTCCAGCCGGTAACCGTTTTCTGTCAGAGCGTTTTCCAGGTCGGGCTGACGGGCTTTTTCAAGCAGACGAAATCCGAACACGCCATCTTCTGCCAGTACTTCGAAAATGGAGTTGAACCCCAGGGCATCAGGGTCGTCCGTACCGAGCGTGCGTACATTGCAGCAGGCTCCGGGCGTCTTCATGGTCCAGCCGTAACGTTCTTCCGCTCGCTGCTGGAGCTTGATTTGCTGTTCCGTCCCGAAGTAGCCGGCCATCGTGTTCACGCCTCCCGGTTCTCAATCTGGGAAATCAAGGCAGGCAAATACCGGTCTGTCCAGTCTGCTAATTGTTACAGGGACTTGGCGGTTGCTCTCAATTGCGTGCAGGGTACCCTGGAGCGCGCAATTCAAAGCCAGTCTTGGAGGTGGTGAACCCGAGGTTCTCGTAGAACCGATGAGCGTCCTTGTTGGCTGAACCCGACAGCAACATCACCTTGAAACATCCGGCCGAAAACGCCTTGTCGGTGGCAACACGAAGTAGTGCCTTTCCAATTCCGCTCCCCCGACAGTCGGCATGTGTAACGACATTTTCAACAAGGGCGAATGGTGCGCAGCCACGCGTCAGATTAGGCACGACAATCAGCATGCAGGTCGCAACCAATGTGCCTTCCATTTCTCCGACAAGCAAATCGACACTTTGTTGCGTCAGGATCTGGTGAAAAGTTTCGAGGCGAAAATCATCATCAGCGGCAATGTCGTTGGAAATCAGTTGGGCATAGAGCGCGCAAAGTCCCTGGAAATCTTCGGACTTTGCCGAGCGGATGACGAGACTGTCTGTTGAGACGGGCATGAGAACCGCAGGCGTTCGGACAAATGAAAAGCCCGCCGGGAGGCGGGCTTCGGTGTCGTGTCAGTCGATGTCGACGTAATCGGATGGCGTCAGCCCAAGCCGCCCATCCACATATGTGCCGCAACGCTGCATGAGCTCGTCCATATCGTTTTCGAAGAAATGGTTGGCTCCCGGAATGGTCTCATGATCGATCACGATGCCTTTCTGGGTTTTCAGCTTGTCGACCAGCGTCTGCACATCCTTCTGCGGAACGACCTTGTCGTTATCACCATGAATGATCAGGCCGGAGGACGGGCAGGGGGCCAGGAAAGAGAAGTCGTGCAGGTTTGCCGGTGGGGCGACAGAGATGAAGCCTTCGACTTCAGGGCGGCGCATCAGCAACTGCATGCCGATCCAGGCACCGAACGAGAAACCGGCAATCCAGCAGGCGCGGGCGTCTGTGTGTACGGTCTGCACCCAGTCGAGAGCCGCCGCTGCATCGGACAGTTCGCCCTGGCCATGGTCGAAGGAGCCTTGCGACCGGCCGACGCCGCGGAAGTTGAAACGCAGCACTGCAAATCCGCGCCGGGCGAACATGTAGTACATCTGGTAGACGATCTGGTTGTTCATCGTGCCGCCGAATTGCGGATGCAGATGCAGAACCAGGGCAATGGGCGCGTTGCGTTTTCTGGCGGGATGGAACCGGCCCTCAAGCCGGCCGGCGGGACCGTTGAAGATCACCTCAGGCATGAAACGCTATGTCCTTGTCATTTTGTCGCGCAGAAGAAGATCGCGCGGTAATTTGGGCTCACGATACGTGGTTTCCCGTAAGTCTAAACTTGACTCTTTGTCTCCGAGTTTCTAGAACCCTGTTTAGAATTATTCGAAAGTTCGCACCATCCCTCAACAGGCAGACGATGCTCGGTTCGACCGGTTGGGGGCAGTTATCGTCATCATGGCGGAAAAATTCAAGGTTTTTCGCACATGTGACTGATAATAAAGCGAAAATTCGATTTTTGCGAAACTCGAGTTCAAGCGTAAGAGGCGCTATGCAGCAGCAGTCAGCCCCGATCTATCTGGACTACAACGCCGGCGCGCCTCTGCGCGAAACCGCGCGTGAGGTCATGATCGAGGTGCTGAATGATGCAGGCAACGCATCCTCCGTTCATGCTCACGGCCGCAAGGCGCGTGGACGCATTGAAACCGCACGCGAACAGGTTGCCCGTCTTTGCAACGCCAGGAACCGTGCTGTGACATTTGTGTCCGGCGGAACGGAAGCGAACATGACGGCGCTATCACCGGCCTGGCAAGACCAGGGAGCGCCCGTTTACCTCGACAAGTTGTTCAGGAGCGCTATCGAGCATCCTTCCGTGATGACTGGCGGACGCTTTGCGGTTTCCGATCAGGTGGTCATACCTGTCGACAGCGATGGCCGTGTTGAGCTGGGTGCCCTCGAACTGGCTGTCAAGGACGCTGGGCCAAGCCTCATTTCCGTGATGGCTGCCAACAATGAAACCGGTGTCATCCAGCCTCTTGCCGAAATCGGTGCCATTGCCGAAAGACACGGCCACTTCTTTCACGTCGACGCGGTTCAGGCTGCCGGCCGGATGCCGATCGATCTGGAAAGCTGGAAGGCAGATGTCCTGACGCTGTCTGCTCACAAGTTCGGTGGTCCGCAAGGCATTGGCGCGGTTGTGGTGCGTTCAACGGCCCGTGTACCTGCGCCACTCATGGTTGGCGGTGGTCAGGAAAACTGGCGCCGTGGCGGCACGGAGAATGTCTCGGCAATCGCCGGCTTCGGCATTGCCAGCAAGGCCGCTCTTGAAGAATCGGCCGATACGCGCCATCTGAGCGATATGAAGGCGAAGCTCGAAGCCGGGCTGTGCGCGATTTGTCCTTCGACAGTTATTTTTGGCGACAAGGCTGAAAGACTGTCCAACACCTGTTGCTTTGCCGTTCCGGGCATTCCGGCAGAGACCGCGCTGATCGCCTTCGATCTCGACCATATCTCGGTTTCATCCGGTTCAGCCTGTTCTTCCGGCAAGGTGTCCGTGTCTCATGTGCTGACAGCCATGGGCGTTCCGGAAGATCTTGCCCGCTGCGCCTTGCGTATCAGCATGGGGTGGAATACCAGCGGCGCCGATATCGACAGGTTCCTTGAGCTGTGGCCGAAAATCGTCGGCAGGCTCAATCCGCAAGCACGTCATCAGGCGGCTTGACGACAAGATTTAGGCAGCTTCGCTGCCAGACATGGCGCAGGTGACAAGGTCCCTGCAGGAAATAACAAAAGCAGGCACGAGGCCTGTTGAATGGAGGCAAGACATGCCAGCTGTACAGGAAACCATCGATACGGTGAAAGCCATCGATGTCGACCAGTATAAATACGGCTTTGTGACCGATATCGAGTCGGAAAAAGGCGCCAAAGGCCTATCCGAGGAAACCGTTCGCTTTCTGTCGGCTAAAAAGAACGAGCCGGAGTGGATGACCGAATGGCGCCTTGATGCGCTCCGCCGCTTTCAGCAGATGGAAGAGCCGACCTGGGCGCGCGTTTCCTACCCGAAGATTGATCTCGACGACCTCTATTACTGGGCGTCCCCGAAATCCGTCGAAGGCCCGAAAAGCCTGGACGAAGTCGATCCGGAACTGCTGGCGACCTACGAAAAGCTCGGTATTCCGCTGCGCGAGCAGGAAATCCTGGCCGGTGTCGAGCCGAAGAACCGGGTTGCGGTCGATGCTGTGTTCGATTCCGTTTCCGTCGTCACCACGTTCAAGGAAGAGCTGAAGAAAGCCGGCGTCATCTTCTGCTCCATTTCCGAAGCACTGCGAGAATATCCGGATCTGGTGAAGAAGTATCTCGGCTCCGTCGTTCCGGTGACCGACAACTACTACGCGACGCTGAACTCGGCAGTCTTTTCGGATGGATCCTTTGTCTATGTGCCTGAAGGCGTTCGCTGCCCTATGGAACTGTCGACCTATTTCCGTATCAACGAACAGAACACCGGTCAGTTCGAACGCACGCTGATCATCGCGGAGAAGGGCGCCTACGTCTCCTATCTGGAAGGGTGCACGGCACCTCAGCGTGACGAGAACCAGCTTCATGCCGCTGTCGTTGAACTGGTGGCCCTGGATGATGCGGAGATCAAATACTCCACCGTCCAGAACTGGTTCCCGGGCGACAAGGACGGCAAGGGCGGCATCTATAATTTCGTCACGAAGCGTGGCGACTGCCGCGGCAAGAATTCCAAGATCTCCTGGACGCAGGTCGAGACCGGATCAGCGATTACCTGGAAATACCCGTCCTGCATCCTGCGCGGCGAAAATTCGCGTGGTGAGTTCTATTCGATCGCGGTTTCCAACGGCTACCAGCAGGTCGACAGCGGCACAAAGATGATCCACCTGGGCAAGAATTCTTCCAGCCGGATCATTTCCAAGGGCATTTCCGCAGGCAAGTCCCAGAACACTTATCGTGGCCTGGTTTCCGCTCACCGAAAGGCCTCGAATGCACGCAACTTCACCCAGTGTGACTCACTGTTGATTGGCCAGGACTGCGGTGCTCACACCGTGCCTTACATCGAGAGCAAGAATGCCTCGGCCCAGTTCGAACACGAGGCGACTACTTCGAAGATCTCGGACGACCAGATGTTCTATTGCCTGCAGCGCGGCCTTTCCGAAGAAGAAGCCGTGGCGCTGATCGTCAACGGTTTCGTCAAGGACGTCATCCAGCAGCTGCCGATGGAATTCGCCGTCGAGGCACAGAAGCTGATCTCGATCAGCCTGGAAGGATCCGTGGGCTAGAGGGCCTGCAAAGTTACGAATTGATTTGGGCCTTGAATGCCCGCCGAAATACGAGGAACAATCTCAATGCTTGAGATCAAAAACCTGCATGCCCGCATTGCGGAAGACGAAACAGAGATCCTGCGCGGCATCGATCTGACCATCAATGCAGGCGAAGTACACGCCATCATGGGACCGAACGGTTCCGGCAAGTCGACGCTGTCCTACATCCTGGCCGGCAAGGACGACTACGAGGTTACCGAAGGCGAGATCCTGTTCAACGGAGAAAACCTTCTTGAGATGGAGCCGGATGAGCGCGCTGCTGCGGGCCTGTTCCTGGCGTTCCAGTACCCGATCGAGATCCCGGGTGTTGCCACCATGGAATTCCTCAAGACGGCGATGAACGCACAGCGCAAGGCGCGCGGTGAGGACACGCTGTCGATCCCGGACTTCATGAAGCGCGTCAAGGAAGCCGCCGGTCACCTGAACGTCTCCATGGACATGCTGAAGCGCCCTCTCAATGTCGGCTTCTCTGGTGGTGAGAAGAAGCGTGCGGAAATTCTGCAGATGTCCTTGCTGGAGCCGAAGCTCTGCGTTCTCGACGAGACCGATTCCGGCCTCGACATCGATGCGCTCAGGATCGTTTCTGAAGGCGTGAACAAGCTGCGCGGTCCGGATCGCGCCATGGTGGTGATCACCCACTATCAGCGTTTGCTTGACCACATCGTTCCGGACGTCGTCCACGTTCTGTCCAAGGGCCGCATCGTCAAGACCGGCGACAAGGACCTGGCGCTGGAGCTGGAAAAGAACGGTTACGCCGACTACATCGACACGGCCGCCTGAGGGAGCAAAGCGATATGAACGCCAGCGCACCCATCAAACACACCCAGGCGGAAAGCGACCTGCTGGAGCGTTTCGACAGCGCGAAAGACGGTTTGGCCGGCTCGGTTGCCGTCAAGGCTCTGCGCGAAGCGGCGCTCGGCCAGATTCGGGACCGTGGACTGCCGCATCGCCGGGTAGAGGAATACAAGTATTCCGACCTGCGCGCCTACATGAAGTCAGCAGCCCCGCTTGCAGGATCGGCTGATGAAGCCGCGGCCAGAAGCCTGATCGAGACACAGGACGGTTTCGGAGATCTCGACCGCTTCCGTATCGTCGTTGCCAATGGGTCCTATCTTGCCGCGCTTTCGGACGTGGAAGCGCTCGCAGGCGAAGGTGTAACCCTGAAAAACGTTGCCGATGCTCTCGGCGGCGAAACAGGCACCCAGCTGATTGCGTCGCCAAAGACGGGACCGTCCGACGGTGTCGTTGCCTTGAACACTGCCTTCCTCCAAGGCGGCGTCGTCATGACAGTCGCGGCGGGCGTGGAAGTGTCCAAGCCGGTCGAGCTGGTTCAGGTGGCGACTTCCACGGGCGCGCAGGCCGTACGCAACCGCATCGAACTTGGCGAAGGCGCAAAATTACGTCTTCTGGAAACCTTTGTCGGAGATACCGGCGAAGGGGAACTGAACACGGTGTTTGACTACGATCTCGCCGACAAGGCAGCGCTTGCTGCCACGCGATTGATCGTCGGCAAGACGGACGCCGCGCAGCTGTTTACGACAATCGCAACGCTTGGCGCTGAAACCGAGCTGAAATCGCTTGGCTTCATCGCTGGACCGCAGTTCACGCGCAACCAGCAATTCATCAACTTTACCGGCGAAAATTCGGAAGCGAAAATCTACGGCGTGACCATGGCTGGCGGTAAATCGCTGGCTGATCAGACGCTGATCGTCGATCATGCTGTGCCACACTGCAACAGCCGCGAGTTCTTCAAGACCGTGCTGGACGGCGAGGCCAGGGGGGTCTACCAGGGCCGCATCAACGTTGCCCAGCATGCGCAGAAAACCGATGGCGAGATGATGACCCAGGCTCTGCTCCTCTCCGAGGATGCGGAAATGGCGAACAAGCCGGAACTGGAGATTTTCGCGGACGACGTATTGTGTGCCCATGGTGCGACCAGCGGACAGATAGATGAAGACCTGCTCTTCTACCTTCGTGCCCGTGGCATTCCGGAAGACGAGGCAAAGACCCTTCTGGTACTCGCTTTCCTGTCCGAAGCGATTGAAGAATACGGCGAGGACGATGTGACCGAAGGCCTGGAAGCGCGCGTGCGTGACTGGCTTGCCAATCACTGACATCTGAAGCGAACGGGAATAAGGAGCAGCGCCGCATGACGGTCGCGACCGCAGAAGAAACAACCGGCAGCACCGGTTACGACGTCGAAACCATCCGTCGGGATTTTCCGATCCTGTCGCGGGAGGTTTACGGCAAGCCGCTGGTCTATCTGGATAACGGTGCTTCCGCCCAGAAACCCCAGCAGGTGATCGATGCGGTGACCAAGGCTTACTCGGAGGAGTACGCCAACGTTCATCGTGGCCTGCATTTCCTGTCGAATACCGCAACGGACAACTATGAAGCCGCGCGCGAGAAAGTGCGCCGTTTCCTGAATGCCGGATCCGTCGATGAGGTGGTTTTCACCAAGTCCACGACCGAAGCGATCAACCTGGTGTCATATGGCCTCGGGCCCGACTATTTTGCCGATGGCGGTGAAATCGTTCTGTCGATCATGGAGCACCACTCCAACATCGTGCCTTGGCATTTCCATCGGGAGCGTCACGGTGCGAAGCTGAAATGGGTCTATGTGCGCGAGGATGGCTCGTTCGATCTTGATGCCTTTGCTGATACCTTGACGGACAAGACAAGACTGGTTGCGCTCACGCACATGTCGAATGTTCTGGGCACGGTCGTTCCGGTGAAGGAAGTTTGCCGGATCGCTCATGAACGGGGCATCCCGGTGCTTGTGGACGGAAGCCAGGCGGCCGTACATCTTCCTGTCGACGTTCAGGACATCGACTGCGACTACTATGTCTTCACGGGACACAAGGTCTATGGGCCGTCGGGCATCGGGGTCTTGTGGGGCAAGCCGGATCGGTTGAAAGCCTTGCGTCCCTTCAACGGTGGCGGCGAGATGATCCTCGACGTGACCGAGGACCTTGTTACCTATAATGAACCGCCGCACAGGTTTGAGGCAGGTACGCCACCGATCGTGCAGGCAATCGGTCTTGGCGCGGCTCTCGACTATATGGATGCGATAGGCCGTGAAAACATTGCACGCCACGAAGCTGATCTGAAGGATTATGCCCACCGGAAGCTGCGCGAGATCAACTCGCTGCGGATTTTCGGGGATGCGCCGGACAAGGGTGCAATTGTCTCGTTCGAACTGCAGGGCGCCCACGCGCACGACGTTGCCACGATCATCGACCGGGCAGGGGTCGCCGTGCGGGCAGGGACCCATTGTGCACAGCCGCTCTTGGCAAGATATGGTGTGACCTCTACATGTCGGGCAAGCTTCGGGCTTTACAACACGCGTGCGGAAGTGGACGCGCTGTATGAAGCCCTGTTGAAGGCTCAGAGCTTTTTCGGGTAAGGACGGACCCCATGGAAAACGCTACCACAATCGATACCGGCGCGGACGGCGAAGAGTTGCAGACGGAAGTCTCGGCCAAGAGCGCCATTCCGGCAAATGAACTCGACCAGCTGACTACCGATATCATCGGTGCTTTGAAGACGGTCTACGATCCGGAAATTCCGTGTGACATCTATGAGCTTGGCCTGATCTACAAGGTCGATATCGAGGATGACAGGTCGATCAACATCGACATGACCCTGACGGCCCCGGGCTGCCCTGTGGCTGGCGAAATGCCGGGCTGGGTGGAAAATGCCGTTTCTGCGGTTGCAGGGGTGGGGCCGGTCAACGTCGATATGGTCTTCGATCCTCCCTGGACACCCGATCGCATGTCTGACGAAGCGAAGGTTGCGCTCAACTGGTATTGAGCTTCAAGCCTTTAATCGGATAAGCTGAAACCCCATATCAGGTTTAGCATTCGCTGCACTGAACGAGGATCATATGGCTTCCGCCGCTAAATTCCAGGTGATGACCCTGACTGACGCCGCCGCCGAGCGCGTGAAGGAACTTGTCGAGAACTCCGACAAGAATGCCATCGGCTTGCGTGTCGGTATCAAGAAGGGCGGCTGTGCCGGTATGGAATACACCATGGAAATGGTGGATGCGGCGCGGCCAGGTGATGATGCCGTTGAAGACAAGGGGGCGAAACTCTTCGTGGATCCTTCTGCCGTGCTCTTTCTGCTCGGCACGGAAATGGACTTCGAAGTGACGAAGTTCCGTTCAGGCTTCATCTTCAAGAACCCGAATGAAGTGTCCGCCTGTGGCTGTGGGGAATCCGTTTCGCTTCAGGCTGCGGACCTGAATGCCCTGGCACGCTGATCGCGCCTTTCTATCTATTCGATGAGAGTTTCATGAGCCTTTTCGAGCGGCTGAAGGCCGACGCCGGCCCGCAATGGTCTGACTACACCCGTCATGCATTTGTTCAGCAGCTTGGCGCGGGAACGCTGCCGTTATCTTGTTTCAAGCACTACCTGGTTCAGGACTATCTGTTTCTCATCCAGTTCGCCCGCGCTTATGCGCTTGGCGTCTACAAAAGCCCGTCAGTCGCCGACATGCGTCAGTCACTGGACGGGGTAAAGGCGATTCTGGATGATGAACTCGATCTGCATGTCGAGATGTGCCGCAGTTGGGGCATGGAGCGTGACATGATCGAGCAGGCACCAGAAGACACGCCCACAATGGCTTATACGCGCTTTGTGCTCGATGCCGGAATGGCTGGTGATCTCCTGGACCTTCAGGCAGCTCTTGCACCTTGCGTAATTGGTTATGCGGAAATTGGAGCCAGGCTGGCCGCGGAAGGTTGCGACACCGATGGCAATCCCTACGCACGCTGGATCCGGGAATACGCCAGCGAAGGCTATCAGGAACTCGCAAAGGGCTTTGTCGCCTGGCTCGACGGTACTGCAGGCCAGACGTTGACGGAGCACCGCTATCCGCGCGTCCTGTCCATTTTTGAGAAGGCCTGCCGCTTGGAAAGTGATTTCTGGCAAATGGGGCTGAATGCAAAAGACTGAGACAGTTTTCTGCTCAGCCCCTGTTTTCCGATGGATTTTGAGACTCGATACTTGATCGGGGACAATGCCTTGGATCAGGCAACGTCTTCCCGCTGATCCACTCCTGCAAGATCCTTTTCAGTCTTCACAAGGTTTCGACCGGCATCTTTTGCAAGGTAGAGCGCTTCGTCCGCGCGCGAAACGATGGAATGGACCGTATCGATGTTCTCGTAGGTCGCGATGCCGACAGAGATGGTCACACGGCCGAGATTTTCTCCCGTTGAACGTTTCACGAGTTCTTTAGACATCACCGCATTTCGGATGTTTTCGCCAATTTCGGCGGCATCTTCGAGCCCGACATGTGGCAGAATGATCGCAAATTCCTCACCGCCATACCGGCAGGCGATGTCCTGTGCCTTGATGTTCTGTTTAACCGCAAGTGCGACAAGCCGCAGAACCTGGTCGCCAGTCTGGTGGCCATAGGTGTCGTTGAACTTCTTGAAGTGATCGATATCGGTCATCAGCAAGGAGAAGCCACGACCGCTCTCCTTTGATTGATCGATGACACGTTCAATCGAGTTCTCGAAGTGCTTGCGATTGTTGAGTGTCGTCAGCTCGTCCGTCAGGGATTCGTAGCGGATCGCTTCCAGTGACGACTGCAGGTTCTCAATGTGTTTCTTGGACTCCAGCAGCTGGCTCTCCAGCTTGCGGTTGGACGCAACTGCATTCTGGGTCGATTTCACCAGATGTGTGACATAGTTCTGTAATTTCTCCGGATCGGAGACCGACCTGATCTTTTCGCCAGCCTGCTCGAGCGCGGTGCCATAATCGGACGTGGCGTCGGCACTCAGCTTTAGTGTGTCGACCAGTTCTTCAACTTCCCGGGAAACCTTGGAGCCAACTTCATCCAGGCGATCACCGAGCCGTGTCGGCGACAGGAAACGGCCGTAAAGGGTCAGCATCTCGTCGGTGCTGATCCTGCCGTTGGATTTTATGGATTCATTGACGGCCCTGTTCAGGCCTTGATTGTATCCAGCCGCGTAAGTGTACCAAAGCTCGTAGGAACGAGGGTAGGCTGGCAGCACATTCTTCTTGATGTAACTGATCGCGGATTCTCCATACTGGATAGTCCGCTTATGGTCGTCTTCATCCGCCATCAAGTTTCTCTCACCCATGCCTTGCGAATCCGCCCCACACGGACACAAGAACTAGGTTTTAAACTCGGCTGGAAGGTTTAAGGAGCCGTTAAGCTTAAAGCAAAACCTGGAGAGAATTCGGCGTTACGATGCCTTTTTAGGCCGCGGCTCACGCAGAAGAAACGCAGGAATGTGAACGCCAGCACCGAAGGCAGGTTCCAGTTTATCGTTTCTGGAGCGCTTGCCAGTCTGCCGTTGCGGCAGGTTTGAGACCGGTGTCGGGTTCAGCATTTCCGGGAGTTCCTCCATCTGCTCTTCCACGACTTCGCTTGGCTTGCTCTGCGACCGGCGACGATTGGAAGGCTTGGGTTGTTCTGCAGCCTCGTTGTCGTTGCTCGACCGTGCGTTCCTGGAAGGCTTGCCGGCCTTGCGGCGTGCCTTGCGTTCCTGAGCGGCAGCTTCGAAGTCGATCGCATCGCCCAGCCAGTCGATGTCCTTCTTGATCAATGTCTGAATGGCATCGAGGTATTTCTGGTCTTCACTGGTTACGAGCGTGAAGGCTGTGCCCTTGCGTCCGGCGCGGCCCGTCCGGCCGATCCGGTGGACATAGTCTTCGGCATTGCTCGGAACATCGAAGTTGAAGACGTGGCTGACCTCGGGAATATCGAGGCCACGCGCGGCAACGTCACTCGCGACAAGGAGCTTGATCGTTCCCTTCCGGAAATTGTCCAGCATCATCATGCGTGTACGCTGGTCCATGTCGCCATGGAGAGCGCCGACGTTGTATTCATGACGCTCCAGAGACCGGTAAAGCGTCGTCACGTCCCGTTTGCGGTTGCAGAAGACAATCGCATTCTTGAGGTCTTCAGCACCTTCCAGCAGTTCGCGCAGGGCTGCGCGCTTTTCGTAGTCCTTGGACTCGGCTGCCTTCAGAAACTGAGCGACGTTTTCAGCCGTCGACGAGGTTGGAGCGACTTCGATACGGGCAGGATTCTGCAGGAACGTTTCGGTCAGACGCTGGATTTCCGGTGGCATCGTCGCCGAGAAGAAAAGAGTCTGACGAGTGAACGGGATCAGTTTGCAGATCCGCTCGATATCCGGAATGAAGCCCATGTCGAGCATACGATCGGCTTCGTCGATGACGAGGATTTCAACGCCCTGCAACAACAGCTTGCCGCGCTCGAAGTGATCAAGCAGACGGCCAGGCGTCGCGATCAGAACATCTGTGCCACGGTCGAGCTTCTTGTCCTGGTCGGAAAAGGAGACGCCGCCGATCAGCAGGGCAACATTGAGTTTATGGTTGGTGCCGTATTTGGCGAAATTCTCTTCGACCTGCGCAGCGAGTTCGCGCGTCGGTTCCAGGATGAGCGTACGCGGCATCCGCGCACGAGCGCGGCCCTTTTCGAGCAGCGTCAGCATGGGCAGTGTGAAACTTGCGGTCTTGCCGGTTCCGGTCTGAGCAATGCCAAGGATGTCGCGGCGCTCAAGCACCTGCGGAATGGCTCCCGACTGGATTGCCGTGGGTTCCTTATAACCTGCTGCTTCAACTGCAGCGAGGACCTTCTCGCTAAGACCGAGAGTATTAAATGCCATGGAGCGCTTTGCCCGAATGTTGTGATTGTTAATCGGCGGCGCCGTGGGAACCGCCGGTGCCAATGTGCGCACACCCTACATTCATGCGCTCAGGTGTCAATGCGCTTGAGAGGTAAAGTCTCAAGAAAATCGAGTAATTCCGAGTACGATTTGCCATCTCAGTTAATAGTGCAACCAAGTTGGTTCATGAAATCGGCTGGAAAATCAGTATGCGTTGCCCAAAATGCAGGCGCAAACGAAGGTATGTGTTTCCGAAAGTATCGCTTCAGCCGGTATTCGATACGTAAAATTGCGCAGCGTCAGGCAGAAAGAGCCGTCGGTTTGTAGAACAGGTCGTAGTCTGACTTGTAGCGCCGCCGCAGCTGCTGAACCAGGCTGTCTTCGGTAAAGGACAGCAGCGTCTCCCTGCCGACAAAATTGTCCACGTGATACGCGACAGGAGATTTCGTGCGGAACCTGAGAGAGCTTTCCGAAAGAAAAGTCGCGAATGACTGGTCGAAATCTTCAAGCTGCAAGATCAGATCGGCCGTCAACATGCCTTTGTAGGTGAGGGCAGCTGTCTGGCTGCGAAACAGATTGTCTGCTTCCAGGTCCGAGATCGACGCAACGTGTGACACGAACTCCTGAGGTGTCATGTCCTGATTGAACTGGCGCTCTTCATAATAGGCAGGAAGCGGATCGGCACTCAGGATGACTTTCTCATAACAGTAGGCCAACCGATGCATCGGATCCTGGACCCAGGCCGCGACTTTCATTTCGGGATGCCGCCGCTTGAGTTCGCGTGCTGTCAGTAACTCCACATTCCCGTGGAAGAGCAGCCGTTCCGTGGCAGCGGTCCGAAGATCAAAACCGGAAAGGGCCTTGAGCTTGTCGGTGCCGGCAAGGCAATGAAGAACCGGGCGCAGAAGTTGAAAAGCAGGTTCTGCGATACGGGCAAAGGCGATCTTGTGCTTGGGAAAAGCCAGGAAGACATGATTTCGCAAGGGGCGAAGCCGTCTGTCCAGTATCGAATACATCCGGTTTAACATGCTACGTTTCCGACCGGTCAAATAGGCAGTGCGGGCAAAAATATACGCCCGCCCAACCTCTTCAAAAAAAGATATAGATCAAAATACCTGCTGTTGCGGCTAAATATCAAGATCCTCAGCGAATTCAGCGTTGTCCTGAATGAACCGGAAGCGCGCTTCCGGCTTGTTGCCCATCAGCCGTTCAACGGTGTCGTTGGTGTCTGTTACAGCTTCTTCTTCGACAACGACCTTCAGCATGGTCCGCTTGGACGGATCCATCGTCGTTTCCTTCAGCTGAGCCGGCAACATTTCACCCAAACCCTTGAAACGGCCGATTTCCACCTTGGATTTACCCTTGAAGACGGTCTCCATCAATTCGTCTTTATGGGCATCGTCGCGTGCATAGAGGGTCTTCCCCCCCTGGCTGAGACGATAGAGTGGTGGCACGGCCAGGAAGAGATGGCCGCCACGGATTAGCTCCGGCATTTCGCGGTAAAAGAAAGTAATCAAAAGTGATGCAATGTGGGCACCGTCGACGTCAGCATCCGTCATGATGACGATCTTCTCGTACCGCAGGTCACTTTCCCGGTATTGGGAGCGCGTGCCGCAGCCAAGGGCCTGGATGAGATCGGCAAGCTGCTGGTTGGCAACGAGTTTGTCGCGGCCGGCGTTTGCGACGTTCAGGATCTTGCCGCGCAACGGCAAGACGGCCTGGTTGGAACGGTTGCGCGCCTGTTTGGCCGAGCCACCTGCCGAGTCACCCTCAACGATGAAGAGTTCGGTGCCATCGGACTGGTTTGCCGAGCAGTCGGCAAGTTTGCCCGGGAGGCGCAGCTTGCGCACGGCTGTCTTGCGGGCGACGTCTTTTTCCTGGCGACGGCGCAAGCGCTCATCCGCGCGATCGATCACCCACTCCAGAAGCTTGTTTGCCTGGTTGGGGGAGGCTGTCAGCCAATGGTCAAATGCATCTCGGACAGCCGTCTCCGCAATGCGCGTGGCTTCGTTGGTCGCCAGTTTGTCTTTGGTCTGGCCGACGAATTCAGGCTCACGGATGAAGACGGACAGCATTCCGCCGGCTGATGTCATCACATCATCGCCGGTGATGATGGATGCCTTCTTGTTGTTTGTCAGTTCGCCATATGCCTTGAGGCCGCGCAGCAGGGCATATCGGAAACCCGCTTCGTGAGTTCCGCCTTCCGGTGTCGGCACGGTGTTGCAGTAGGAACTGACAAAGCCGTCGCCGGCAAACCAGCTCACTGCCCATTCCACGGATCCATGTTTGCCGGCGTTGTCGGTGCGGCCGAAGAACACGTCGTCGACGACACGGCGTTCCTTGGTCAGTCTCTCGTTGAGAAAGTCACGAAGACCGCCGGGGAAGTGAAACACGGCCTCAGCCGGTGTCTCGTCCTTTTCAGACAGCAATTCAGGTGCGCAGTGCCAGCGGATCTCGACACCGCCAAAGAGATAGGCCTTGGACCGTGCCATCTTCAAAAGGCGCGCCGGGACAAATTTGGCGCCTTTGCCGAAGATTTGATCGTCTGGTTTGAAGCTGACCTGGGTCCCGCGTCTGTTCTGGGTGTCGCCAACCAGCTCGAGAGGACCCTGGGCGTGACCGCGGCGGAAAATCTGGCGATAGAGCTTGCGGCTGCGTGCGACCTCTACAATCAGTTCCTCTGACAGCGCATTGACCACGGAAATGCCGACACCGTGCAGACCGCCAGAGGTCTCATAGACCTTGCTGTCGAACTTGCCGCCCGCATGCAGCGTCGTCATGATCACTTCGAGTGCGGACTTGTCCTTGAACTTCGGGTGAGGGTCGACAGGAATACCGCGGCCGTTGTCGGTGATCGTCAGATAGCCATCGCTGGAAAGCGACACGTCGATCCACGTCGCATGGCCGGCAACCGCTTCATCCATGGAGTTGTCGATCACTTCGGCAAAGAGGTGATGCAACGCCTTTTCGTCAGTGCCGCCGATATACATGCCTGGCCGGCGCCGAACCGGCTCGAGCCCTTCGAGAACTTCGATGTCGGCCGCTGAATAATCGTCGCTGACCGCGACAGGCGCAACGGGACGCGGCTTTTGCGGAGCTGGGGCGGGCTCATCTTGTGTCATTGGGGCAGAGACCGCCGCGTTGCCTGCAAACAGATCGTCTTTTGCGCTCATTCCGTATCGCCTGATGGGTCTTGGGTCACAGTTTTTACAAACTCAGCGCTGTTACCTACACCGAATCATGTCTCAGTTTGAAGGACAAAGATAGAACGGCAAAGGTAATTGGCCAAAAGCCCCCGTTTTCAACAGCCCGGGACCCAAAAATCCGATCTGGAAACACATCATCAACCCGCCTGTGTTGAAATAAGGGTCTTGAATGGGAGAGGGGTGGTCACAATATGTGCCAATTCCGCAACAGTTACTGACAGAGTCATTTGCAGGGCCCCGGTTTGCCGCCGTTGCCCCTGTTCGGCCATGTTTGCCCGTCACCCGTTACGCTAATGTCTGGGACGACCAGATCGGGATCAACTCCTGAAGTGGTTCACAGTCCGGACAAAAGTGTCAGGAAATGGTCTTATTTCGGCGTCGTATGGCCCAACTTAAGACGAAATGATCGGCCAATTTAGGCCACTCCGAAACAGTGGGTCCCGCAGGCATATGCTTTGGGGCCGAAGAGACAGCAAATGCGCTTGGCGCGGACAAAAAACAAGAAAGTCCGTCGGGGATCTGTTTCGTTGCCGACGGATAATAGTGTGACTGGGATGCCTAAGAACAGCACAAAGCTTCAACGCATGGGAAGAGCCGGAACCGTGCTCGGTGCGTTGATCCTGATCGGCCTGACAGGGCCCGTGGCCGCCTTTGACGGTCAGCCGGCGCCTGCACGGGCGATCGGTCCGAACGATCTTTCCCCGTCTGAAGCACTGCGGGCCGGTGCCCGCCAATATTATTCCGGCGACAAGGCCGCTGCGCTTGGGTCGCTGCAGTATGCCGCCGAAAACGGTCAGCCTATGGCCGCCTGGAAGCTGGGCGAAATGTATGCCTCCGGCGACGGCGTCAAGGAAGACGATCTCAAGGCTTTCGAATATTACAGTCAGATCGTTCGTGAGCACGGGGAAGATCGCCCCGATGCACCGGATGCTCCCTTCGTCTCAAGCGCCTTCGTTGCGCTCGGTTCCTACTATCTGAACGGCATCGACGGCGCTGTGCCCAAGAATGAATCACGTGCCCGTCAGATCTTCACGCATGCCGCGTCCTATTTCGGCGATGCCGATGCCCAGTATGAACTTGGCCGCATGTACCAGGAAAACAACAGCCGCATGGCCGTTCGTTGGTACAATCTTGCCGCGCTCAAGGGACATGTGGGTGCCCAGGCACGCCTTGGTGAAACGCTCTATGCACTCGGTACGTCGGACAAGAAAAAAGCTCGCGGCCTGATGTGGATGACCGTTGCCCGGGAACAGGCCAAGGGGACGGATGCCAGCTGGATTCATTCCATGCACGAGCAGTATTTCGCGGTTTCGCCCGAGCCTGTCAGGCAGATGGCCAGATCAATGGCTGACGGATGGTTGAAGCAAAATCGCCCGGACGTGCTCACCGCACAGCAGTTGCCCGCACAATAACCTCAAGATCGTAGAGCCCGATCTGAACACCAGGTGCGTGTGATCGGCTGCAATGGGTTTCGCACAGCCAAGTCATGTCTTGCTCCGGTTCGAAGCTGGAAAGTGCCAGGGCTGCAGAAAATCCGCTTTATCTTATGATTGGACTTCAACCGAAGGATGAGCCGGTGTCGTCGGACGACTGGTCGTGAATTTATCGATCGCAGGGCTTTGAATTTGGGTCAGTGGGCAAGGCGCGTTGCTGATCTGCCAGGACGTGTTGTTCAGCACCATTTCACATGTCGCCATTCGCAGCCCGGATGGGCTCTTCAGGCATATAGATTCACCTACGCCGTATTTCTCGCCCTGGTATCGGCAGGTACAAGAGACGTCTTGCGCCCGAGCCGCGCTGCCTGACCCAAGAACCAGACCGAAAATCAGACCGAAAAACAACCATGCGGTGACAGTAAAGACCGAACGACCGGCAATCGAAGTCGTTACCGGTGTGTCTGTTCCGCATGTCGCCGTCGCGGATGTTGGTCGGCTGAGCGTCATCCCATGATGGAAAAAAGCTTACCATGACGTCAGCCGACTGCAAGCCCGGTTTCCGGGCACGCACCGCGCTTCACGCCTGTATCAGCAATGGTGTGGTGTCGGATTTCTGGAGGCAGTTTCTGTTTCAAGCAGCCAGCTTCACCCAGACTGGCACATGATCCGACGGCTTTTCCCAGCCGCGCACATGCTTGTCTATACCGCAGCCTGAAAACCGGTCTGTGGCCTGCGGAGACATCAGAATATGATCGATCCGAATGCCATTGTTTTTTTGCCAGGCACCTGCCTGATAGTCCCAGAACGTGAAGGTTTCCGGCGCTTCGCTGCAGGACCGGACTGCTTCAGTCAAGCCGAGGTGGGTGAGGGCACGGAAGCGTTGCCGGCTCTCAGGCTGAAAGAGAGCGTCTTCCAGCCAGTTCTGCGGGTTCTTGGCATCCACGGGATCGGGGATCACATTGTAGTCTCCAAGCAGCAGGAATGACGTTTCCTCTGAAAGACGCTTTTGAGCATGCGCAATCAAGCGGTCCATCCACTCGAGCTTGTACGGAAACTTTTCTGTTCCCAGCGGATTGCCGTTGGGAAGATAGAGGCAGCCGATTCGAACCTGGCCACTATCCGTCGACAGACTGCCTTCAATATAACGGGCCTGTTCGTCCGCATCGTTTCCGGGCAAGCCGCGCTGAATATCAGTCAGCGGCGTCTTGGACAGAAGCGCCACGCCGTTGAAACCCTTTTGGCCGTGCGTTTCGACGGCGTAACCGAGGTCTTCAAACGGTTGACGGGGAAAGTTCTCGTCGACGGACTTGATTTCCTGAAGGCAGGCAACATCCGGAGACGCTTCCTTGAGCCACTCAAGGACAGTGTCGATACGTGCCTTGACGCCGTTTATGTTCCAGGTCGCAATTTTCATGAGCGCGGTTGCCTCAATTGTTCGAAACTGCCGGGGCAACCGGCGTCAATGCGGTATCGCAACAGTGTCAGATCGTGAAACTGGTGCCGCAGCCACATCCGGCGACCGCATTCGGGTTGTTGATCTGAAAAGATTGGCCAATCAGATCATCGACGAAATCGATTTCCGATCCGCTCATATATTGAAGGGAAATGGAATCGATCAGAACCGTTGCCCCCGGCTTTTCGATCACCAGGTCGTCGTCTTCGCGGCTGTCGACCACGTCATATTTGTACTGCAGTCCGGAACATCCGCCACCTTCCACGCTGACACGCAGCATGCTGCCGCCCGGTTCCTTCGACAAAATCGATGCAATGCGCTTGGCAGCGCGGTCGCTGACTGTTACGCCAATTTCAAGTGTTTCGGTCATCTTTCACCGACTCGCTTAGTTCCGGCAATGTGCGGGAACGTTAAACCTGATTTGTTCAGATAAGTATGTTTTGCGACCGCCCGCGTCAATGTGTTGCCCGCGGCCCGAGCAACAGCAAACGCAGACCGGTTCTGTGAAGGATGGCTGGAAACTGATGAAAGCGGATATCGGATTTGGGGGACAATCCCGCGCAATCTACGCGGAAAACCCTCTGGAAAGCCGGGGAAGGCTCTTCCCCGAGCCTGACAGCCCGACGCGGACACCCTTCCAGCGGGATCGGGACAGGATTATTCATTCTTCCGCGTTTCGCAGGCTCAAGCACAAGACGCAGGTTTTCGTCTATCACGAAGGTGACCATTTTCGCACACGGTTGACTCACACCATCGAGGTATCGCAAATCGCGCGCTCGCTGGCACGCGCTTTGCGGCTTGATGAAGATCTGGCGGAATGCCTGGCCTTGTCACATGATCTCGGTCACACGCCGTTTGGGCATGAAGGCGAAGACGTCATGCATGAGTGCATGGCACCCTTCGGCGGGTTCGATCACAACGCGCAATCACTGAGGGTCGTGACCCATCTGGAGCAGCGTTATGCCGAATTCGACGGTCTGAATCTGGCCTGGGAAACTCTGGAAGGGTTGGTCAAGCACAACGGCCCCTTGATTGATGCCAGCGGTGCGCCGCTCGGAAAGTTCAAGGACAGCCAGTTGCCGTTTGCGATCCGCGACTATGCCAGGAAACAGGACCTCCTGTTGCATACCTGGCCTGGTGCAGAGGCGCAGGCTGCTGCCATTGCCGATGATATTGCCTATGACGCGCATGATCTCGATGACGGATTGAGGGCAGGGCTGTTCGCGATCGAAGACATGCGCGATGTGCCGTTCCTGGCCGACATCCTTGCCGAGGTCGATGGCAAATATCCGGGTCTCGAAGAGAGCCGACGTATTCACGAGATCGTCAGGCGATCGATCACGCGCATGGTCGAGGATGTCATTCGCGAAGCGGTGCGTAATCTGAATGACGTTGCTCCGCAAAGCGTCCAGGAGATTCGCATGTCGGGGCGTTGTCTCGTCGGTTTCTCTGCGGACATGACCGCTGCGGAAAAGGAAGTGAAACGGTTCCTGTTCGCCCGGGTCTACCGGCATGAAGATGTTCTTGCAGTTCGAAAGCTGGTTGCCCGGGTTGTGCGGGACCTGTTCACAAGGTTCCTTGCGGAGCCGGACCTCATGCCGAAACCATGGAACAGTGGCCTTGGCAATCTGGGTGAAGCGGAAGTCGCGCGACTGGTTTGCGACTATATCGCCGGAATGACCGACCGATACGCCATCGAAGAGCACCGCAGACTGTTTGACGACACTCCTGATTTGGGGTAGGCGCAGAGGCGACTTTACAGCCCCGTGGCGCCGAAGGCTTTTCCTTCGCAGCGCGCGGGGGCTTTGTGTTTGAAAACCAAAACCAGACCGGTGTTCTATGAATATCTTCGCGGACTTCACGCTGCGCGTCAAAGACGCTCTCCAAGGCCTTGATCTAAAAGATTCAAATGGAGAGGCCCCGGATCTTTCGCGAGTCGTCGTGGAAGCACCGCGTGATCCGGCACATGGCGATCTTGCCACCAATGCTGCAATGGTGCTTGCAAAACCACTCGGCATGAAGCCGCGCGATCTTGCCGAGCAGCTTGTTGCCAAGCTCAACACTGACCCGGAAATTACCGAGACGACGATCGCCGGCCCTGGTTTCATCAACCTGCGTGTCGCCCAGGGGGTCTGGCACAAGGTTCTGGCCAGCGTATTGGATCAGGGTATCCGCTTCGGAGCCCAGGAACGTTCTCCTGCTCCGAAGGTCAATGTCGAATACGTTTCCGCGAACCCGACAGGTCCGATGCACGTCGGTCATATCCGTGGCGCGGTCGTGGGTGATGCTCTGGCGAACATTCTGGCATTTGCCGGCAATGACGTGGTCAAGGAATATTACATCAACGATGCTGGCTCGCAGATCGATACGCTGGCTCGTAGCGCCTTCCTGCGTTACCGAGAGGCACTTGGCGAGGACATCGGCGACATTCCGGCTGGCCTTTATCCGGGAGACTACCTGAAACCCGTCGGTGAAAAACTGAAAGCGGAGTTCGGTCCGTCGCTGGTAAGCAAGGAAGAAAGCGACTGGCTGCCGCTGGTAAAGGAACGCGCGATTGCCGCCATGCTCGAGTTGATCCGGCAGGACCTGGCAGCGCTCGGTGTGGAACACGAGGTGTTCTATTCCGAAAGAACCTTGCATGATCGCGACTCAGGCAACGGTTCGAAGATCGATCACATGCTCGAAACTCTCCGGAACAAGGGTCTGATTTACGAAGGCACGCTTCCGCCACCCAAGGGTCAGGTTCCTGATGACTGGGAAGACCGCGAGCAAACACTGTTTCGCGCAAGCGACTTTGGTGACGATACCGACCGGGCTCTCAAGAAATCAGATGGTTCCTACACGTATTTCGCTGCCGACGTCGCCTATTTCCAGGACAAGTTCGAGCGGGGTTTTTCCGAGACGATCTACGTTCTTGGTGCCGATCACGGCGGTTACGCCAAACGCCTTCAGGCAGTCGGGAAGGCGATTTCCGACGGCAAGACGGAAGTTATTGTCCGGTTCTGCCAGCTTGTGAAGCTGATGCGTGACGGCGAACCGGTCAAGATGTCCAAACGCTCCGGCGATTTCATCACACTGCGCGATGTCGTGGATGAAGTCGGGCCGGACCCGGTTCGCTTCATGATGCTGTTCCGCAAGAATGATGCACCGCTGGACTTCGACTTCAAAAAGGTTACGGAACAATCGAAAGACAATCCGGTCTTCTATGTTCAATACGGCCATGCGCGTTGCTGTTCGGTGTTGCGGCAGGCGGCCGATGAGCTCAAGGAAGCCGGGTATGCGGTTGATGATCTTGCAGGGGCCGATTTCACCTTGCTGGATGATATCGGCGAGCAGGAGCTTATCGCCAAGATGGCGGAATGGCCGAAAGTGGTCGAAGCAGCTGCAGAAACACATGAGCCGCACAGAATTGCGTTTTATCTACATGAACTCGCTAGTTCTTTGCATGGCCACTGGAATAAAGGCTACGAATTGCCTCATTTACGTTTTATTCAGGCCGGTAACTTGAAATTAACCCTAGCGCGTCTTGCTTTGGTTCGTGCAGTATCTTTGGTGCTCGCTTCAGGTCTAACGATTCTCGGCGTGAATGCTCCTGAAGAAATGCGCTAGTTTTAATGGCCGCTGGGAACGACTAAATGGCTCGCCAGCGACTTGAAGTGGACCGGTTTTCGTAAAGCTCATGTCACAAGACTACGAAACAAAGCGATCAGATTTGCGCGCCTCGCAAAACGAGGCGGGCGGCGAACGGCCGGCCGCGGAGGATCCGCTGGTTGAATTGGCCCGGATTGTCCACAAGAACAAGCAATCGGGGGCAAATGTGAGCAGCGGCCGCGTTGGTAGTACAGATTATTTTGCGGGGCTGGACGATGTGGCAGGCGATGCGCCTGCACAATCCACCCCGGCGCCGTCGCGCATCGAACCTTCGTTTTCAAATCTACGTCCGGTGTCGAATACGCCTGAAGCCACTGCTGGCGCGGACTTTGCGGAAGAACCTGAAGGAACATACAGCGCCTCCAGGAATGATTTCTATGCGGCGACACCGCCGTCCAGCTTCGAGCAGTCTTTCCAGCTGGAAGAGCCGGTTCAAACAGCCCCTGTGACGCCTTCTTCACACGTTTCTTCGCTTTGGCCGAGCGAGCCGGAGCAGGCCGCAGAACCTGTACAACCAGTCGCTCCCCCGGTTGGCGTGTCACATGCTCCGGTGGATCATGTCGTGCAGTTTCGCACGCCGCAGGCTGCCCCAGTGCAGGCTGAGCCAGAGGGCGCAAACGACAAGTCTTATCTTGCACCTTCCGTTGCCATGGATCTCGAACAGAATCTTACGGCAGAACTGGAAGACGAGTTGATCGGCGCCTTGCGTCAGTCCGTTGACGAGACACATCCGGCAAGCGCGCCCGATATGGGATATGCAGACGAGGTGGAAGAGGCTGCTCCTCAAACTCCCTCAATTCCTGTGATGCCAACGGCATCTTCATACTCCCGCGAAAAAACGGATTTTGCTTCCTCTGACAGCTTGACCCGCGCAACCCAGGTGCCGAGCGCGCCGTCCGTGTCTCCCGCCATTGGGACCGCAGCGTCCAGCATTTCGAAGCCAATTGATGCGCCGCGTCCCTCGGACGACTACCGGATTGGTGGCGTGCAACACGATGAACCGGTTGAGGCAGTTGCTGGAGATGAGGAGGTATTCGAAACCTCCAGCTACCAGCAGCCGGTAACCGGGCAACGTCCGCAGATTGACGAGAATGACTTCTTTGCTGCGCTGAACCCGGTTCAGTCCGAACCGGCGGCGCAAAAGGTGGAAGCCGCGCCGGAACAGGCAGGAGATCCTGCCGGCATTGACGCCCTTTTTGCCGATCTTGACTTCCCGGCTCCAACGTCTCGGAAGCCTGTTGGTGGCTCGATCGACCCATCGTCGCAGGACACTCCGTCAACAGAGCCGGACCTGGACGATATGGCTTGGCCTGCTGCAGCTGCAGCGGTTCCTCAATCGGAAGACGACGAAACGCCGCCACCACCGGAAGGTTATGACCTTGATGCGGTTGCACGGGCAATGCAGGAAAGCGATCCAAGCCTTACCGGTGCTGGCGTCCTGCCGCCTCACTCGGCAGCCGAACGCAACGCAATACCGCATGCGGGCGAAAAATCCCGGAAAGGCTTGTTCGTTGCAGCTGGAGTGCTTGGCGTTGCTGTCCTGGGCGGCGCAAGCTTCTTTCTGTTCGATAGCGACGCCGTTCCTGTACCCAGTGGTCCGCCACCGGTCATCAGCGGTCTGCAGGAGCCGCTCAAGGTATATCCGGAGCAGAGCCAGGCTTCGGCAAACGATCAAGCCGGAAAGCTTATTTATGATCGGGTCGACGGCACTGGTGTAGCCGGACCAGACAGGCTTATCCCGACAGAATCTCCGCAACCCGCAGAGTTGCCGCCGGCACCTGCAGGCACCAATGGCGACGCCGATCTCGTTCCCGGAACTCCGAAACGGGTAAGGACTGTGGTCGTGCGACCGGACGGAACCATCATTCCTGAAGGTGAAGAACCTGCTGTAGCGACACCTGCGCAGCCTCAGCCGGCGGTTCCTGCAGAGCCTGATGCGGCTTCCGGCGAAAACGGTTCGCGGGTTGTTTCCACCTCGCCCGTCGTGACCGGTGCGGATGTCGCGCCTGCAGATCCGTCAGCCACGGCTCCGGAACCGGCTCAACCCGATACACCCGCAATCGTAACCGGTGCCGACGTAGCGCCGGAGCCAGCTGCAAGTGAACCTGCTGCACCGGTGCCGTCTGTTGTGCCTCGCAAGAAGCCGGATGCTCCTGTTCAGGTTGCCAGTGCCCCAGCCGCCGTCACACCGCCGGTGCAGGCGCAGCAGAACGATAGTCCTCTTAACCTGACGCAACAGCCTGCCGCCCCGGCAATAGCTGCGCCCGCAGCTCCGGCGCCAGTTGCCAGCACCTCCGGCGGCAGCATCCCGTCTGGAACCTATATCGTTCAGGTAACGTCTCAACGTTCTGAAGCTGCTGCAAGCGACGCATACTCTGGACTGCAACGGCGGTTCCCGGCCGTATTGGGTAACCGGAACGCAGTGATCGTTGCAGCGACTGTTGAAGACAGGGGTGTGTTCTACAGGGCGCGGATCCCGACCGGGTCGCGCGATGAAGCAATAAGCTTGTGCGAAAGCCTCCAGGCAGCCGGTGGCGACTGTTTCGTTCGCAGACAGCCCTGACGACGGACTACACAATCGAAAAGCGTAAGTGAGACGGTCGGGTATTCCCGGCCGTTTTATTCTGCTGCTGCGACGGCCTCGTTCAACAAGCTGCCGCGCAACTGCGGTCCCATGTGACGGAAGACCTCGGCGATGGCATCCATGGCCTGACGCACGGCGGGTTCCCGGCGCAAGTCCCGGTGAACGATGATGTGCTCGACGTTCGTGAGTTCCGCAAGCGGCTCAGTCAATCTGACGAGCTCGCGGTTACTGTCGCCCATGAAAACCGGCAAGAGACACAATCCGGCTCCCGATGCGGTCATGTTCATGAGAGTCGTCATGGTATTGGAACGCAGCTTCGGCATCTGAGCCAGCCGGGTTTCCAGCCAGCGCATCTGCGAGGGATACCAGAGGTCGTCTGGAGCAAAGCCAAGCCATGTACAGAGTTTGTAACGGTCCGGTGTTCTGGCAGCAGGGTGTTTTGCGACGTAATCGGCCGAACCGTAAACCGCGTAGGCCAATTCACCGATTTTCCGTGCAATCAAGGTGTCGGTTTCCGGAAGGCAATTGCGGATCTGCAGCTCAATACTGCGTGACTGGTGATTGACATGCTGGTGGCTTGATATCAGTTCAAGCTCAACACCGTCGAGCAGGCCCGTCAGCAATTCAAACCGGTCAGTCAGAACCCGCGCACGGACTTCGTCCACGGCGACACGAACAACCTTCAGTGCCGAACCGGACAGATCGGGCAGGATCCGTGCGGCCGCCTCCGCCTTCTTGCGCATGTCATCTGCCAGTGGGATCAGCCGCAGCCCGGCATCCGTCGGTTTCAGTCCTGTCGGCGTGCGGTCGAACAGTCTTGCGCCTATCCGGTCTTCAAAGCTCTTCAGGCGGCGGCTCAGTTGCGGTTGGCTGATGTCCAGTGCCTTTGCCGCCCCGGAGAGAGAGCGCATGCGGGCAGCCGCATCAACCAGTTTCAGATCATCCCAGTTCATGGGCGGGTTATACCAATATACAAGGCGAGGAGCAATGTGATGCGTATACGCATACCCGTTATGGGGTTTTCACGACTGATTTGGCTGCCGGACCAGTGATAAGACTCTCTTGAAATTACCTGGAACCGTTGAATGTCAGAGAACTCCGTCTATCACCGCCCGGATAACACGTTGCTCGCCCTGTTGCTTGCACTTGCCGGCATGGCTGCTTTCACACCGATATTTGCCGCTGGCAAACTGTCCGGAGGTTTGTTGCCGGTTGCTGTGCTGGTATGGCTTCGGTTCATTGGGGGAGCTGCAACGATCGTGAGTGTTGCGGCCGTCAAGCGCGTTCCGGTGTTCACACGTGTCAGCCCGCTCTGGAAACTGCACCTCATGCGAGCATTTTGTGGTGTTGGTGGACTTGCCTGCTCCATCTACGCCGCCAGCGTTCTGCCCTTGGCGGATGCAACCGCAATAGGCCTCACAAAAGGTATCATCGCCATCATCTTGGCTGGTCTTGTCCTCAAGGAGGTGATCACCGGTCGTCATTGGGTCGCAGGTGTGTTGTGCGCTGCAGGTGCGTATCTCGTGGTCCGGTCTGCGGAAAGTGCCGCGGGTTATGACGAGCTTGCGTTGGCTGGCGTCATGTCAGCGCTCATGGGCGCCGTGTTCATGGCCTGTGAAGCCCTGATCATGCGCTATATTGCCCAGCGCGAGGACACCGTCACCATCCTGGCATATGTCAATGTCTTTGCCGCGGTGCTGTTGAGTGGGCCGGTCCTTTGGCTGATCGTCAAAGAGGGAGTTTCCTGGAGCGATCTGCTGATTTTTGCCTGGATGGGTCCACTGGCAATTGTCGGCCAGTCTATGAATATTTCCGCCTACAGAAGAGCAGGGGCGGCAACACTTGCCCCCGTGTACTACGGCACAGTCGTGATGTCGGCTGTTTTCGGTTTTGCAGTCTGGGGAGAAATTCCCACTCGCGTTGCTGTCTTTGGGGCCGTTCTGATTGTGGCGGGAGGAGCTATTCTGACACTGCCGAACCCTTTCAGAAAGTTCCGCCAGGCTTCCTGAGATGCCTTGCGCCAAAGGTCAATGACTGAGCTTTTCTGCCAGAAACGGCAGGCTTTCATCCAGCCGGTAATCCACTGAGGAATGATTGTCGCTGAATTCCTGATAGACGTGGTCAACGCTGGCTTCGCTCAGTTTCCTGTGCAGGCGGCGCACACCATAGACCAGGTTGTATTGATCGACATCACCGCATTCGATCCAAAGTCCCTTCAAGGATTTCAGAGCATCGATGTGATCACCTACGATGTGCACAGGGTCCCACTTCAGCCAGGCATTCCAGCGTTCTTCAATGAGTTCGCATGTTTCCAGATCGACAGGCAACCGGATGCCGCAAAAGACCTCCGGATCGGGATCCGGATCGTAGGTTGCAGCCATGGCAAAGGTCATCAGGTCATGAAGTGAGTTGCCCGGATATTTCGGACCCTTTTCAAAATCCCGGACGAAGGCTTCGATTGAGCCCGCTTTTGCAATTGCCCTCAATGCGCTTGGCATTTCGGGCAGGTAACAAAGTTCAAACGCCATGTCACCGGAATGGCAGGCGGCGGCAGACCAGACGTCTGAGTGTTTCATCGCGTGAATGATCGCGCCGTAGCCGCCTGAGGATTTTCCGAAGATACCGCGCTTGCCGGTGCCGCCGCACTTGAAGCGATTTTCAACATCTTCCAGCATTTCGGTTGTCAGCCAGGTTGCCCAGGGCCCCATTGTGTCGCTGTCGATGTACTGGTTCCCGCCAAGACGCGTGAAACAGTCGGGAAAAGCGACTGCAACAGGTGGCATGGCACCGTCATGGATGAGCCGGTCGAGCCGCTCCGGTACGTTCTCACCGAAATTCTTCCAGTTTGTGTGAGCCGGGCCGCCGGCAGTAAATCCGACGATATCCACCAGAAGCGGCAAGCCGCTGCCATCATGACCATGCGGGGTATAGACGTGGATCTCGCGCGTTGCCGTATCTCCCAGCCGGTTTCGTCCAAGGATTTCAGATCTATGGGAAAAACGGTGCAGGGTACCGGCAGGAATGTCGAGACGCGCGCGCATGGGGGCTCCAATCAGATCTGGGACGAAGGTCGTCTAGATTGCAAGATAGTGACAAGGGTGCAAGAGGCAGCACTTGCATTTCTTGACGGCTCCCGGCGCTGCGGCTAAGCCGGATCAATGACCAAAGCCTTTGTATCCGGGTGTGCCGGACCGACCCTGACAAGTTCCGAAATCGACTTTTTCCAGCAGGAAGACCCTTGGGGACTGATCCTGTTCGCGCGCAACATCGAAACGCCGGAACAGGTCAGGATACTCACGTCGGCTTTTCGGGAAGCTGTAGGCCGGAGCGATGCACCCGTTCTGGTGGATCAGGAAGGTGGCCGGGTGCAACGGTTGAAGCCACCTCATTGGCCAAAGTATCCGGCACCGAAGGCATACGGTGATCTGTACGACCGGGACGCTGCAGCAGGACAAAGAGTTGCCTGGCTTGCCGGGCGGCTGATTGCAGATGATCTCTACCAGGTTGGCATAACGGTCGATTGCCTGCCTTGTCTGGATGTCAGGTTCCCCGAAACTGTCGATGCTATCGGAGACAGGGCGATTTCACAGGATCCGGAAGTCGTTGCGATACTCGGCAAGGCGATGGCGGAAGGTGCTTTGGCGGGTGGCGTGTTGCCCGTGATCAAACATATTCCGGGCCACGGACGCGCACGTGTCGACAGTCATTTGGAGCTGCCGCGTGTCAATGCGGCCATTTCTTCTTTGGAAAGCGTGGATTTCCGGCCCTTCAAGGCCCTTTCTCACGTGTCATTGGGGATGACAGCCCATATTGTGTACGAGGGGATCGATCCGAATACAGCTGGGACGCAGAGCGCGAAAGTCATTCAGGAAATCATCAGGGGTGAAATCGGCTTCGACGGCTGTCTGATGAGCGACGACATTTCCATGAAGGCGCTCGGAGGCAGTTTTGAGGATCGGTCCGGCAAGATCATCGAGGCAGGGTGCGACATCGTTTTGCACTGCAATGGTGATATGGATGAAATGATTGCAGTCGCGAAGGTGGTGCCCGAGCTTTCGGGTGAAGCCAGGCGGCGTTGCGAGACGGCCTTGAGCGGATTCCAGGTTCCCGATCCGGAATTTGACAGGCTTGCGGCCTTTGATGAGTTTCACTCCTTGACCGGCTGGCAGGGCGTTTGACCGGAGCGGCAATGGCGGAAATGGAAAACAGCTCGAAGAGACAGCAGGATGGTTCTTACGATCTTCTCAGTTCTGTCAGCACTCCCGAGGAGCGTGCGAGTTCCGATCCGCAACTTGTTGTCGATGTGGAAGGTTTCGAAGGCCCGCTCGATCTCCTGTTAGGCCTGGCGCGAACGCAAAAGGTAGATCTTGCGCGTATTTCCATTCTCGAACTCGTCGAACAATACCTGGAATTCGTGGCCGAAGCCCGCAGGATGAGGCTGGAGCTGGCCGCGGACTATTTGGTCATGGCTGCATGGCTCGCCTTCCTGAAGTCCAAACTGTTGCTGCCTGAGCAGAAGAATGAGGACGAACCGACAGGTGAGGAACTTGCCGCGGCTCTCGCTTTCCGTTTGCGGCGTCTGGAGGCTATGCGGGAGGTTTCCGAAAAACTCCTGACCCGGAACAGACAGGGTCGTGACGTGTTCCATCGTGGTGAACCTGAAACCATGTCTGTGCAACACAAGAGTATCTGGGACGCTTCCATCTACGATCTGCTGTCTGCGTATGCCACGCAGCGCCAAAGGCAATCCGTAACCTCCGTCCGTGTATTGCGCAGAACGGTATGGTCGCTGCAGGAAGCGCGCGAACTGCTCACCAAACTGGTTGGCCGTGTCGGTGAATGGGCCCCAATGAATGCCTACCTGCGCGATTATCTCTACGACAACAAGGATTGGGCGACGATTGTCGCAAGCACCTTCAGCGCCAGTCTCGAGATGGTGCGCGAAGGTCAGGTCGAAATCCGGCAGGGCGAACCTTTTTCGCCGGTTTATATCCGAGCCGTCATGAAGGAGCCGGATCATGGCGTCTGATTTCGATCTTCTGCAGTTGGAAAACGACGAGGAAACCGCTCCATCTAAGCCTCTGGATCCGGCTGGCCTTCGCATGGTCGAAGCGTTGCTGTTCGCCTCGTCCGAACCGCTGTCGCTTGAAGAGCTGACACTACGTCTGCCAGAAGGCACGGATGTGCTGGCCCTTCTCGAGGAGTTGCAGAACACCTATGCCTCGAGAGGCGTCAATCTGGTGAGGGTCGCGGGGAAATGGTGCTTCCGAACGGCTGAGGATCTCGCCTACCTGATGCACCGGAACGTCGAAGAGCAGCGCAAATTGTCGCGCGCAGCACTCGAGACGCTTGCGATCATCGCCTATCATCAGCCGGTCACGCGCGCCGAGATTGAGGAAATTCGAGGCGTTTCCACGTCCAAGGGAACACTTGATGTTCTGCTTGAAACGACATGGATACGAATGCGTGGACGCCGCAGAACTCCCGGCCGTCCGGTCACCTACGGAACCACCGATCATTTCCTGATCCACTTCGGTCTGGAGAATGTCCGAGACTTGCCGGGACTTGAGGAGCTGAAGGGAGCTGGGCTTCTGGACAGCGCCGTGCCGGCCTCGTTCCTTGTGCCGACACCCAATGACGATATCGCATTGACGGAAGATGAGGATCCACTAGAAGACGGGTCTCTGTTTGACGATGATGACGCGGACGAGACCGCCGGATCCTGATGCCCGATCGCAAAAAGCCGACTTCAAACAATGGCAATGGCCATACGCTGAGCTGGGGTGCGCCCGGAACAGCCGGTGCAACCATCGCCGCAGGTCTCGTCTTTGAGAATGTGTCTCACGATTATGATGGCGTGACATCGGTTCAGGACCTGAGCCTGTCCATCGCACCAGGCGAGATCCTTTGTCTGCTTGGTCATTCCGGCTGCGGCAAGACCACATTGATGCGTATTGCCGCAGGCGTTGAGCGTCAGAGCAAGGGCAGAGTGCTGATCAACGGCCGGGAAATTGCCGGCGATGAACTGTTTCAGCCTCCCGAAAAGCGCGGTGTCGGCCTGATGTTCCAGGATTACGCGCTTTTCCCGCATATGAGCATTCTGGCGAATGTAATGTTCGGCCTGACCAACATGCCAAGGCGGGAAGCCCAGACCGCCGCCCTGAGTGCTCTCGGCCGCGTCGGTCTGGCGGACTATGCAGCCGACTATCCTCACGCACTTTCCGGTGGTGAACAGCAGCGTGTCGCGTTGGCCCGTGCACTGGTTCCCAGGCCCGGCATTCTCCTTATGGACGAACCATTCTCGGGGCTCGACAAACGTCTTCGTGACAATGTGCGCGATGAAACGCTCGCGGTTATTCGCGAAACGCGCGCCACCTGCATCATTGTGACCCACGATCCGGAAGAAGCCATGCGCATGGGCGACAAGATCGCACTGATGCGCCAGGGCCGCCTGGTTCAGCACGGCACGGCCGCAGACCTATACAAGGCGCCCGTCGACCTGTTTGCCGCCAGGTTCTTTTCTGAACTGAACCAGTTGGAAGGTGTTGTGACCCCGGCAGGTGTCGAAACGCCGGTCGGCGTCTTGTCATCGGAGGGTTTGTCGCCGGGGCAGAAGGTTGATGTTTGCGTTCGGCCACAAGGCGTTGTTTTGAACAATGCGGGATTGTGCGGTGTTCCCGGCAGAATTCGTTCGAAACGATTCGTCGGCGAGGTCGATTTGTTGTCTATTGCAATAGACGGGCTCAATCATCCCCTTCAGGCAAGGGTTCGTGCGGGCAGTCCCTGGGAGCGTGGAATGGACGTCGCCGTCACGACTGATCCGAAAGACGTGCTTGTTTTTCCGCGTTCACCTTCCCAAGTCTAAGGGGAGGACAACTTATCATTCCGTCTAAGTGATCGAAATCAAATAGACTGGCATGTTGCAGGGAGTGGGCCGTTTTTGTAAGAAGGGCCTAAGGGCTTTTAAAGCCGATTATCAGGAGTTTGGCGTATGGGCATTAGTATTTGGCAGATCTTGATCATCGCAGTGGTCGTTGTTCTGCTGTTCGGACGTGGCAAGATTTCCGATCTCATGGGTGATGTTGCAAAGGGAATCAAAAGCTTCAAGAAGGGCATGGCCGAAGACGACGTAGCCGACTCTCCGAAGACCATCGACCACAAGAGCAGCGAAACGGCATCGTCCGTGAACGCCGAAGATCAGACCAAAGCGAGCTGATCTCAATCTGCATCGCGTCTCCTTAAGGGACGATACATCTCATGTTCGATATCGGGTGGACCGAACTATTGGTGATCGCCTGTGTGGCGATCATCGTCGTGGGGCCAAAGGATTTGCCGCGCATGCTGCGCACACTTGGCCAGACGATTGGGAAGATGCGAAAGCTTTCGCGTGAGTTCCAGTCGACCTTCAACGACGCGCTGCGTGAGGCCGAACAACAGGCCGATATCGCTGACATGAAGAAGCAGGTCGAATCGGCCGCCAACTTCAATCCGTTGGGTGATTTGAAAAAATCCATCGAAGAAGACGCGACCAAGAAAGCCGACAAGCCAAAAGTGGCAGCCAGCGAACCGGCGTCGCCGCCGGCAGACAGCGCAAATGCGGACAAGGTTTCTCCTACGGAAACAGCCCAGGCTGAAACCGAGGCAAAGCCGAAAACCGCGCCGGTGACGGAAGATGTAAAGGCATGAGCCAGGACGAAATCGACGCCTCGAAGGCGCCACTGATCGAACATCTGATCGAACTGCGTCAACGACTTATGTGGTCGATCGGTGCGATCCTCGTGATGTTCGTTATTTGCTTCTATTTCGCCACGGATATCTACAACATCCTGACTGTGCCTTACCTGCGTGCTGCAGGAGAGGGCCACCCGGTGGAGATGATCTTCACCGCGCCGCAGGAATGGTTTTTCACCCAGTTGAAGCTCGCGCTTTTCGGAGCCCTCTTTCTGGCTTTTCCTGTCGTGGCCAGCCAGATCTACATGTTCGTGGCACCCGGGCTCTACAAGCACGAGCGTGGCGCGTTCCTGCCGTTTCTGGTCGCAACGCCTGTTCTGTTCCTGATCGGTGCCTGTCTCGTCTATTTCCTGGTCATGCCCATGGCCATGGGCTTCTTCCTGTCTCAGGAACAGGCTGCGGCCACCGGTAAGGTTGCCATTCAGCATCTTGCCAAGGTGAGTGAATACCTGGGCCTGATCATGATCCTGATCTTCGCCTTCGGCCTGGTGTTCCAGTTGCCGGTGGTGCTGACCTTGCTCGGCAGGGCAGGCCTGGTGAGCTCCGATACGCTTCGCCAGAAACGCAAATATGCGATTGTTGGTGCCTTTGCTGCTGCTGCAATTTTGACACCACCCGACCCGATCTCGCAGATCGGTCTTGCGCTGCCTACGCTGCTTCTCTACGAAGTCTCCATTCTGTCCGTCAAACTGGTGGAACGCCAGCGTGCCGAAAGGGAGGCTCAACGCGAAGCCGAGGATGCGGCCGCTTGATGCTTTGAACGCTGCGTTTCCCGGATTGACAGACGGATTAGATTGAAACGACCGTCGTTCGGGAAGCGAAGATGTTTGATATTAGATGGATACGGGAAAACGCAGTCGCCTTTGACCAGGCTTTGGCTAAACGGGGTTATGAAGCTTCCGCAGCCAAGCTGATCGCACTGGACGATTCCCGCCGCTCCCATATCACCAAACTTCAGGAAGCCCAGGAACGGCGCAACGCCGCCTCCAAGGAAATCGGCAAGGCCAAGAGCTCGGGCGATGACGCGCGTGCGCAGGAGCTGATTGACGAAGTCGCACAGATCAAGGCTTTCATTCAGTCGGGTGAAGAAGAAGAGCGTAAGCTCATTGCCGATCTGGAAGCGGCCATGGCCGTGATCCCCAATCTGCCGCATGACGATGTTCCGGTGGGCGAGGATGAAGCCGGCAACGTGCTTCTGAAGACGCACGGTGAAAAACCGGTCTTCACGTTCAATGAAGCTCCGAAAGAACACTATGAGCTGGGCGAAGACCTCGGCGGCATGGACTTTGCCGCTGCGGCCAAGCTGTCCGGTTCGCGCTTCGTGATCCTCAAGGGTCAGATTGCCCGGCTGGAACGTGCTCTTGGCCAGTTCATGATTGACCTGCACACCCAGGAAAACGGCTATACAGAGGTTTCGCCGCCGCTTCTGGTTCATAGCGATCCGCTCTACGGGACCGGGCAGCTGCCGAAATTCGAGGAAGATCTCTTCAAGACCACTACGGATCACTACCTGATCCCGACGGCTGAAATACCGCTGACCAATCTGGTTGCCGGTGAGATCCTCCCGGAAGATCAACTGCCGCTTCGTGTGACTGCGCTCACCTATTGTTTCCGGTCCGAGGCCGGGTCTGCCGGGCGTGATACGCGTGGTATGCTGCGCCAGCATCAGTTCCAGAAATGCGAACTCGTTTCCGTTACCAAGCCGGAAGACTCGCTCGACGAGTTGGAACGCATGTTGGGCTGCGCGGAGAAAGTTCTGCAGAAACTCGGCCTGCATTACCGGGTGATGACCTTGTGCAGCGGCGACATGGGCTTTGGTGCACGCAAGACCTACGACATCGAGGTCTGGTTGCCCGGACAGGATACCTACCGCGAGATTTCGTCCTGTTCCGTTTGCGGCGACTTTCAGGCGCGCCGCATGAATGCAAGGTTCCGGCCCACTGACTCAAAACAACCGCTCCACGTGCACACCCTCAACGGATCGGGTATCGCAGTTGGGCGGGCATTGATTGCCGTTTTGGAAAACTATCAAAATGGCGATGGCACGATCACCGTTCCCGACGTTCTGCGACCTTACATGGGTGGTCTGGAAAAGATCGGCTGAGCGGGACCGGCGGGAAGGGCGGCCTGATCGGCATTGCCTGGATCGTGAGCGCCGGCGTTCAGTCGCAGCATACCGCCGGAATTTTGATTGCAATGGACGGCAACCGCGCAAGTTTGCCGTCCATCTTCATTTGGGCCTCTTCGGACCTGATGTCAGAAGAGCTCGTGGGAAAACGGAGCAAAGATCGAGATGCGTATCCTCATCACCAATGACGACGGAATTCAGTCTCCCGGGCTGACGGTTCTGGAAAACATTGCCAGGACACTTTCCGACGATGTCTGGGTAATCGCTCCTGAAACCGACCAGAGTGGTGTTGCCCATTCCCTGACACTGAGCGACCCGCTGCGCCTTCGTAAGCTCGATGACCGGCACTACGCCTTGAAAGGGACACCAACCGATTGCGTGATCATGGGCGTGCGCAAGGTGCTTCCCGGTTTGCCGGATCTTGTGCTGTCGGGAATTAACAGGGGCCAGAACCTCGCTGAAGACGTGACCTATTCCGGAACCGTTGCCGGAGCGATGGAAGGAGCCATCCTCGGGATCAGGTCGATCGCCGTTTCCCAGGCTTACAACTGGGATGTGCGTGCCGAGCCGGACTATTCGACCGCTGAAGCCCACGCACCAGCGCTCTTCCGCAGGCTGATCGATTTCGAACTTCCGCAATATACGTTGTTGAATGTCAACTTTCCGGCCTGTGACGCCAAGGACGTGAAGGGGATCAAGGTTACCGTACAGGGGCACCATGAACAAAGCGGACTGTCCATCGACGAGCGTTCGGACGGGCGTGGTTATCCCTATTACTGGCTGCGTTTTCAGGATCGCGGCAAATCCGTACTTGATAATTCCGATCTGCAGGCAATTGCGGATGGATATGTTTCCGTTTCGCCGCTACGCATAGATCTGACAGCCCACGACCTGGTGACACACTTGGCGGAGGCTTTGGGGTAAACCCTGAGGGGGAACGGTTCATGGCCGGTCAATTGCCCGGCAAGGAAAACAGGACGATGGCGTCCGCTTTGCCGGATGAAGCGGAAGCCCGCGCTGCATTGGTTCTGGCACTGCGACAGCGCGGTGTCGGGGCGAGGGACGTACTGGCTGCAATTGAACGCGTCCCCCGGCGCCTTTTCCTGTCCGCACGCCATCACAGTCTTGCCTATGAAGACGCAATGCTGCCGATCGAATGCGGGCAGATCGTTTCAGCACCTTCAATCGTTGCCTTTACGGTACAGGCGCTAGCAATCGACTCCAGTCACGTGGTTCTGGAGATAGGGACCGGTTCCGGCTATCAGGCAGCCGTTATGTCCCATCTGGCCGCCCAGGTGGAAACGCTCGACAGGTTCGCCACCTTGACGGATCTGGCAACACGACGTTTTGAGGCGCTCAAACTCACGAACGTGAAAGCCCGGCAGGCCGACGGCTTGAGCGAGTTTCGCCAGAAAGGCCCCTACGACAGGATTGTCGTCAACGCGGCAGTGGAAGAAGTGCCAGATCCTTGGCTGCAACAGTTGAAACCGGGAGGCATCCTGATCGCGCCGGTCGGTCAGGCAAAAAAGGCCCAGCCGTTGATCAAGTTCCAGAAAACCGAGAGTGTTGTGACTGCGGAAACGCTGATGATGGTGCGGACGGTCATGTTGCAGCCGGGAATCGCCAAGAAGCTCTAGAACGGTGTTTCATGCCGATTCTTGGCCCCATGCATTCGTTGAGCTTGCTCGACCACTTGCCTGTTCAAATTTACTATAATCGGCGCGATTGCTGGCTTTCTGGTTTGCTTCAATACTGAGAAATCGTTGTTTTTCAGCGAAAGCGTCAACCGTCTTTAGCCTTTATAAACCTTACTGCCGTCTACTCTTAACCATAACAGCCACAGTCAGCGGTTAGAGTTAAGGCGATGATGAAGCGGAAGCGTACCCTCCGCAGGGATCTGATGGGCAAGGTAGCGACAGTGTCGCTGGTTGCTGTTGCTCTCGCGGGATGTTCCAGCGCGGTCGAGCGATTTGGTGAACCACCCTATTATACGGGCAATACCCAGAATCAGCGGGATATTCTCAACGGCGGCCAGAAGCAGCCGACATACCAGGATATCGTGAATGGGCCTGGAGGGACCGCCGCAGGGCTTCCACAGAGTTCATCCCAGCCGGTGACGACGGGGTCCATCCCGAACAGAGCACCATCTGTCCAGTCTGCGCCGTTGCCGGCGCCGGTGACGACTGCTCAGCGTCCTGCACCTGTCCGCACAGCGCCAGTTGCGACACAGCCCGCACCGGAAGCGGTGGCATCGGCCGGGAATGTGAGGAGCTGGAAAGGGTGGACATCTGCCGGCGGAACCCGGGTGCAAATGCGTCAGGGTGATTCCATCAATTCCATGGCACGCCGGTATGGTGTTCCGATCCAGGCTATTGTTGCTGTCAATGGCATCGACGACCCGGCAAAGGTACAGCCGGGTCAGAGCGTCATCATCCCGACTTACGTTTACGCTGAACGAAACGGTTCAACGAGCACGACTGAAGGCGAAAGCGGCAAGGTCAAACTGCCGTCAGCTGGACGAAGCGATAATGTTGTCACTGGCTCCGTGCCGACGTCTGTCGGGACGATGCCGAGGCCTGATCAGAAGAACGGTCAGCAGCCGACATTTGCTGATATCAGCCAAGGCAAGGTCGACGTTGTCCGCGTCAGCACCTTGCCGAGGCGCAAGCCCGGTGGATTCGATCAAACTCTGACGACGGCTTCCATTTCGTCTGGATCGTCTTCCTCGAGCGTGCCGACACCGCGCCGTCAGCCAGAGACTTCGTCCGCGGGCTCGCAGCCCGTTGCTGCGGCACCGTCGGGAACGGTAAAGAAAACCAAGCTGCCACAGCCCGCTCTCACGCAGGAAGCCCGGCCCACAGAACCGATCAAGACGCCAACTGTCGTTGCCAAGGTTCAGGAAGACGATAGCGCGGATGCCAAGTTCCGGTGGCCTGTTCGTGGCCGTATCATCTCCGACTTCGGCGCGAAGCCGGGTGGTGGCAAGAACGAGGGTGTGAATCTTGCTGTTCCTGAGGGAACACCTGTTCATGCTGCTGACGACGGCTCTGTGATCTATTCAGGTAACGAACTGAAGGGTTACGGTAATCTGATCCTCGTTCGTCACAATGACGGCTGGGTCTCCGCCTATGCACATAACAGCGAGTTGAAGGTCAAGCGGGGAGATACGATCCGCCGCGGCGACGTGGTTGCGCTGGCGGGCGCGACTGGGTCAGTCAACCAGCCGCAGCTCCATTTCGAACTGCGCCAGGGCAACAAGCCCGTCGATCCGCTAAAATACCTGCCGCGACGCTGACGCTGACAATTCTCGTATCCGGTGGGACCTTGCGATCCGCCGGATGAGAAAAGGCAGTCCGTGGCCAAAACCGTGAATCTTGTCAATCAGCCCGGCCCTTGCGCCGGGCTTTGTCATTTCAGGAAATCGTCTTGCCGAGCCTGCCGGCCAGATCCTGAATGAACTGAAAGGCGACACGGCCCGACCGGCTGCCGCGCGTCGTCGCCCATTCCAGCGCTTTTGCCCGCAATTCGTCTGCTTCGATCTTCAGGTCAAAGTGTGCGGCATACCCGCGCACCATATCCAGGTAGTCGTCCTGGCTGCACTTGTGAAATCCGAGCCAAAGCCCGAACCGGTCCGACAGCGAAACCTTTTCTTCAACGGCTTCTGCGGGGTTTATTGCAGTCGAGCGTTCGTTCTCGATCATGTCCCTTGGCAGAAGGTGACGGCGGTTCGAAGTGGCATAGAAAATGACGTTATCAGGCCGACCCTCGATCCCGCCCTCAAGAACGGCTTTGAGCGACTTGTACGAGGTGTCGTCATTGTCGAAACTCAGGTCGTCGCAAAAGACGATGAACCTGCAGGAAACGTCCCGGATGAGGTTCATGAGTTTGGGCAGCGACTCGATGTCTTCTCGATGAATTTCAATGAGTTTCAAGCCGGCGGAAGCGTTCTCGACGGCGATCGCTGCATGGGCAGCCTTGACCAGTGAGGATTTGCCCATGCCTCTGGCGCCCCAGAGCAATGCGTTGTTTGCAGGTAATCCCTTCGCAAACCGGCGCGTATTGTCGAGAAGAAGATCACGCACATGGGAAACCGCACAAAGCAACGTGATATCGACGCGATTGACCTTTTGAACCGGTAGCAGTTCACCTGGATCAGGCGCCCAGACGAAAGCGTCAGCAACCGAAAAATCCGGGCGGCCGGGACGGGCCGGCACCGCACGTGCGATAAGGTCGATCAGGGAATCGAGTTTTGCATTTAATGCGGTGAGGTCGTTTTCAGCGTTCATTCTTCTTGCAAGCCCTGTCAAAAAGGCCCATGTCAGGCCCTGAATTAAGTGATGGCAGGATTAACACGGTGCGGGAAACACGAAAACGTCAGTTATTCCCATACCGGTACGCTGGAAACTGCTTGCAAAGCTTGAAATGAGGCGCGCCGCAGTTATAGTCCGCGCCACCAGAATGAGAGCGTTTTTGCCGAAGACCCGACAGCGGGGTCGGTGGTCATCAAAAACGCCACTTAGGAGAAGTGAATGTTTATCACCCCAGCCTACGCGCAGGCAGCCGGTCCGGCAGGCGCTTCCGGTTTCTTGATCCAGATCCTGCCTTTCGTGGCGATCTTCGCAATCATGTATTTCCTGATCATCCGCCCGCAGCGTCAGCGCATGAAGAAACATCAGGACATGGTTGCCAACCTTCGCCGTGGTGACACCATCGTGACCACCGGTGGCCTGATCGGCAAGGTTTCCAAAGTCGTAGACGACGGTGAAGTGCAGGTCGAACTTTCCGAGGGCGTCAAGGTTCGTCTCGTACGTTCCATGGTGCAGGAAGTGCGCTCCAAAACCGAACCGGCCAAGGAAAACGCGTAACGCGATCCCCGCCGCTTCGATGATACCGCCGGGCCGGTTCAGATCGGCCTGGCTGCATTTAAGGCTTGACCATGCTCTATTTCGCACGCTGGAAAATCGCGCTGATCGTGCTTGTGGTTGCCGCTGGCATCCTGACCACGCTGCCGAATTTCTTCTCCCAAAAACAACTTGAAAGCTGGCCGGACTTCCTGCCGAAGAACCAGATGGTTCTCGGTCTCGACCTTCAGGGCGGTGCTTATCTGCTTTATGAAATCGACAAGCAGGATTACGTCCAGAAGCGCATGAAGGCGCTGGTCGGCGATATCCGGTCAACCCTGCGCGAAGATCCGCGCATCGGGTATACGGGGCTCGGAGTTCAGGGAGACGCCGCTCAGGTTCGTATTCGCGATCTGACCCGGTTGGCCGATGCGGAAGAGCGTCTGCAACCACTCGTCAACCCGCTGGCCTCCAGTGTTTTTGGCGGTCAGGCGGTCAATGAGTTTGACATGACCGTGACGGAAGACGGTCTGGTTCGATTTTCCTATTCCGAGCGTGGCCTTGAGGATCGCATGACGAATATCGTCCAGCAATCCATCGAGGTCATCCGGCGTCGTGTCGATGAACTGGGGACTACGGAACCCAGCATCCAGCGCCAGGGCGCCGACCGGATTCTGGTCGAAGCGCCGGGTGAAGATGATCCGGAACGCTTGAAAGATCTCGTCGGCCAGACGGCGCAGCTCACTTTCCACATGGTCGATACGTCCATGTCCGGCGAACAGGCGCTTCAGAACCGTCCGCCTGCAGGCACTGTCATCATGACTTCGGTTGATGATCCGCCCATTCCTTATCTTCTCGAGGAAGCGCCGCTCCTGTCGGGCGAAGACCTTGTCGATGCTCAGGTCAGCTTCGACCAGCGCAACAACGAACCGGTTGTGAACTTCCGCTTCAATCAGTCCGGTGCGCGCAAGTTCGCCCAGATCACGCAGCAGAACGTCAACCGTCCGTTTGCAATCGTGCTCGACAATGAAGTCATTTCCGCGCCGGTTATCCGTGAGCCGATCACCGGTGGTTCAGGGCAGATTTCCGGCAGCTTCACGCTGGAGGGTGCCAACGATCTTGCCGTGCTGTTGCGCGCCGGTGCGTTGCCGGCCAAGCTGACCGTCATCGAGGAACGCTCTATCGGTCCGGGCCTCGGCGCTGACTCCATTGAAGCAGGCAAGTTGGCGTCTATCATCGGCGGCGGTCTGGTGATCGTCTTCATGATCCTGGCCTATGGCCGCTTCGGCATCATTGCCGACCTGGCTCTGATGGTGAACATCTTCCTGATCTTCGGTGCGCTGACAATGCTGCAGGCAACACTGACCTTGCCCGGCATTGCAGGTATCGTTTTGACGATCGGTATGGCGGTGGATGCGAACGTGCTGATCTTCGAGCGTATTCGCGAAGAAGCAAGGGCAGGGAGATCTGTCATTTCTGCGGTGGATGCTGGCTTCAGCCGTGCCCTCGGTACGATCCTGGATGCCAACATCACGACCCTGATCGCCGCCGTGATCCTGTTCCAGCTCGGCTCGGGTCCGGTCAAGGGCTTCGCCGTGACATTGGCCATCGGTATCTTCACCACAGTGTTCTCGGCATTCACGTTCAGCCGGTTGCTGGTAGCCCTTTGGCTCCGCCACCGCCGTCCGTCGAAATTGCCGATTTGATCCGGGAGACTTTCAAATGTTGCTGAGAATTGTTCCGGACAACACCAAAATCAAATTCATGTGGCTGCGGAAAGTCAGCTTTCCGCTGTCCATCGTACTGGTGATCGCCTCCATTGCCGCCTTCTTCACCATTGGGCTGAACTACGGCATCGACTTCAAGGGCGGTACCATCATCGAAATCAAGACCGATGGTCCGGCCGATGTTGCCTCGATCCGTTCCGATCTGTCTTCCCTGAACCTTGGGGATGTCCAGGTACAGGAATTCGGCGGGTCGGACGACATATTGATCCGTGTTGAAGAACAGCCGGGTGGCGAGCTTGCCCAGCAGGCCGTTATCGGCAAGGTGCGAACCATTTTCGAAGGTCAGGAAGTGGATTTCCGCCGTGTCGAAGTTGTGGGCCCGCGTGTTTCGGGTGAGCTGGCTCAGGCAGGGGCAATCGCGGTTGCCGCCTCGTTGCTGGCGATCCTGTTCTACATCTGGTTCCGCTTCGAGTGGCAGTTTGCGGTTGGGGCCATTCTGACAACGGCCAACGACGTGGTCATAACCATTGGCCTGTTCGTCCTGCTGCAGCTTGATTTCTCGTTGTCCAGTATCGCGGCCGTTCTGACCATCATCGGTTACTCACTCAACGATACCGTGGTCGTTTATGACCGTATTCGCGAGAACCTGCGCAAATACAAGAAGCGGCCATTGACGGAAGTGCTCGACATGTCGATCAACGAGACGCTGTCTCGTACGACCATGACGTCTCTCACGACGCTGCTGGCGCTTTTCGCGCTTTACATCTTCGGCGGTGAGGTCATCCAGTCGTTCACCCTGGCAATGATCTTCGGTATCGTGATCGGCACCTATTCGTCGATCTTCCTGGCGGCTCCTTTCCTGATCCTGTTCAATCTTCGTGCGGAGGCCATGTCTCCGAAGGACGACGATGGCGAAAAGGATCCAAAGGCGAAAGCGTCGGCTTAGGGACGGTACGATGGAAATCCGCGATGCGCATTTTCCCGGTCGGGCGCCGCTCGAAGCTTATGGCAATGGCGGCTTCCGGTTTGCCGGGATGTCTCATCGCGGATCCTTGTTATGCGTTCCGAGCGGAATCTACGGCTGGGACGTTAGCGATGCGTCCGCCTTTACTCCTGAAGCCTTTCAGAAGGTTCTGGAGGAACAGGCGGACATTGAAGTGCTTCTGGTCGGAACCGGCAAGGAACTTCGACCATTGCCGGCAGAGCTGAAAACGCTGTTTCGGGAGGCGGGCATATTGTCCGACCCGATGTCGACAGGCGCCGCGCTTCGGACCTTCAACGTGCTTCTGTCGGAAGACCGGGCTGTCGCAGCTGCACTGATCGCTGTCGACTGAAGCACCTCAAAGGCTATCGGGCTCTATGACGACCGATTTTGACCATGCTGCCGATGTGGTTCGTCAATTTGACAAGGACCGCTATCTCAGTGCGTTGCTGGCACCAGAAGCCCATCGCAATGGACTGATGGCGCTCTATGCCTACAGCGCCGAGATTTCCCGTATTCGAGAACTGGTGTCGGAACCGCTTCCAGGTGAAGTTCGGCTACAATGGTGGCGAGACCTGCTCGAAGGCACGGAACATGGAGCTGTTGCGTCCAATCCGGTTGCCAATGCCTTGTTGCAGACGATCGACCGATACGAATTGCCGAAAGAAAGCCTTGTGGCGATGGCGGAGGCAAGGGTATTCGATCTCTACAACGACCAGATGCCAAGTCTCAACGATCTGGAAGGTTACGCTGGTGAAACCGTTTCTGGGGTCATCCAGCTGGCTTGCCTTGTCTTGAATGATGGCAAGGAAGCCGGCACGGCAACGGCCGCGGGGCACGCGGGAGTGGCGTATGCGCTGACCGGTTTGATGCGCGCACTTCCTTGGCATGCGTCGCGGCAGCAGATGTATTTGCCGAAGGACGTCTGTGACCGGCACAATCTTGACGTCCAGTCAGTGTTTCGAGGAGAAACGACGGCTGAACTTCGGGCTGTGCTTGCTGAAATGCGTGGCCATGTCCGCCACCACATCGGCCGTGTGCGTCAGGCGTCGAAGGATGTACCAACTGCCTGTCAGGCAGCCTACCTGCCATTGGTTCTTGTGGAGCCATTCCTGAAAAAACTGGAACGGGAAGACCTGGATCCGTTGAAGCAGGTCACGGAGATGTCTCAACTCAGGCGACAATGGATACTCTGGCGAGCGTCCGGGAGCGTACTGAAGGCCATCTGATACCGTACGGATGATTTCCAGACACACAAACAGGCGCTTTCCCGCGAGAAAAAGCGCCTGTTTGAAAATCATGAAAATGCAATCGATCCGGCCGCACATGCCTGAACATGGGGCCAATCGGCACCGACTATTCGGCGGCCTGTTTCACAAGGCCCAACTTGGCCTGCCAGCCCGTGAAGTCCGTCTTGGCCCGGTTGGTCATCGCAAGCTTCTTGGCACGGGTTTTGTCCTTGCCTTTCAGTCGCTTGCCGTTTTCATCCTTGTTTGGTGCGTCCACTTCGGGGAAGAGGCCGAAATTGACATTCATCGGCTGGAAGGACCCCGGTTTGCCGGCACCTTCGTCCCGTGTAATGTGTCCGCCGGTTATATGACCGAGCAGCGCACCCATGGCAGTCGTTGCGGGGGGCGGGACGATCTCCTGACCGCGGGCTTCAAGGACTGCAAACAGTCCGGCGAGGCAACCGACGCTCGCCGATTCCACATAGCCCTCACAGCCGGTGATCTGACCGGCAAACCGCAGCCGAGGATCGGCTTTGAGCCGTAAGGTTCCATCGAGAACCTTCGGCGAGTTCAGGAAGGTGTTGCGGTGAAGGCCGCCAAGGCGGGCAAATTGTGCGTTTTCAAGGCCTGGAATCATCCGGAAAATGTCGGCCTGGGCACCGTATTTCAGCTTTGTCTGGAAACCGACCATGTTGTAGAGCGTGCCGAGTGCATTGTCCTGACGCAGTTGCACAACCGCGTAGGCCTTCACCTCCGGATTATGCGCGTTGGTCAGTCCCATGGGCTTCATCGGGCCATGCCGAAGTGTTTCGCGGCCGCGGGCAGCCATGACTTCAATTGGCAGGCAGCCATCAAAGTAGGGCGTGTTTTCTTCCCATTCCTTGAAGTCCGCTGTTTCACCTTCAAGAAGCGCATCGATAAAGGCTTCGTATTGCACCTTGTCCAGCGGGCAGTTGAGATAGTCCTTGCCAGTGCCACCAGGCCCCACCTTGTCATAGCGTGACTGGAACCAGGCCTTGGAAAGATCAACACTTTCGAAGTGGACGATCGGTGCAATAGCGTCGAAGAATGCAAGAGCATCTTCCCCGCTTTTTTCCAGGATTGCCGCCGAGAGAGCCGGTGACGTCAGCGGTCCCGTTGCAATGATGACCTTTTCCCAGTCAGACGGGGGCAGACCTGCGACTTCCTCACGCGAGATCGTCACATTTGGATGATTTTGAAGTGCGGTCGTGACGGCGTTCGAGAATCCGTCCCGATCCACGGCAAGTGCACTGCCGGCAGGTACCTGATGAGCGTCAGCGCAAGACATGATGAGAGAACCGAGCTGACGCAGTTCATGATGTATCAGGCCAACGGCGTTTTGCTCGGAATCGTCAGAACGAAAAGAATTCGAGCAGACAAGTTCGGCAAGACCTTCGGTCTGATGAGCATCCGTTTTGCGGACAGGGCGCATTTCGTGGAGGACGACGGGCAGTCCGGCTTGTGCGATCTGCCAGGCAGCCTCTGAACCGGCAAGGCCGCCGCCGATGATATGGATGGGGGTCATTTTGTGTCCCTGGGACTTGTTCCGGCCGCCTTTCGTCACCGACTTGCGGCAAGGTGGATCCGGACAATTGCTTTGCCGCCCTGATTACAGGCAAAGTCGGGCAACCGCAATGTGCGCCATATCGATGTGGCGGAATAGTCTGATGTCGGGCACCGATATGATTGCCGACAAAACAAAAAAAACGCCCGCCGGTGGGAGGAGGTACCGGCAGGCGCTTTTGGAGTTCCACGCATGGAGCGCGGAAGATGCGGTCATCAGGTTGGGAGGAGGATACCTTCTGACCGCGAAGCTTGGTTATTTCGCAGACATGCGCGCGTAGCGAGCGATGTCGGAGCGGGCAATGCCCAGGTCGTCCAGTTCGCGGTTGGACAGGTTGGACAGCTCGTCATAGGTCTGACGGAAGCGTTTCCAGTTATTGAATTTGCGAACAACAGTATCGATCATGGTTTAGGCCTTTCGCTATCTCATGGCCATGGCACCGCGGATCGGCGTCTGGCCCGTTCATCTCTTACAGGCTGGAAGATAGGTGTTTTGTGCAGTGCGAGGTAGAGGGGAAATCGCGAAGCTGATATGCAAAAAATGCAGATTAAAAAAGCCTTAAAGGGGTTGAAATGGCAAAACGACCCGCATGCTTCGCATAGCTGTCATGATTTGAGTGTTCGCAAGTGCGAAATGGAAATGCAGTCGGGAGGGTTTCTTTCTACGGATCAGTCCGTCATTTGGTATCGCCTGAAAACTTTAGACTGACCTGGTACGCACGGGTGATCTGCGCTTACGGAAGGCAGGCGGCGATAGACGGAGAAGTTCACAAGACAGGTTGTCGATCTACCAGCCCACTCGAAAACATGGCATCGCAGCAAGCGAAGACATCAAATTATCCGAATGCGACCCCGGCCCGGGTAACGACCCAGCTTGTGAATACCTATTTTGTGCTGACTCGCATTGCTTGGGCGTTCTCACAGGGATTGCTTCGCTTGGAGGAATGAGCGAGCTGTTGCCGCAAGAGCAGAGACATCGACCTGGAGATAGTTCAACACATCCAGATATCGCACTTGGCGTTGGAGTGTCAGAATTTTGAGGACTCTTTTGCCTGACCAGACAGGCATGGGAGGAAATCAGGACGCCAGAAAAACGAACGCCCGCCAGCGGGAGGAGGTGCTGGCGGGCGACGTTTCGACGTGACAGGGCTGGGAGGAGGATGCCCTGCGTGTCACACGCCCGTCGGCTGGGAGGAGGATGCCTAGGGACGCGATCTCTTTATTTCATTCAGCCAATCTGACGACGCGCGACAAATTTGATGTCGCTGCGGCAGATGCCGAGGTCGGCAAGCTCACGAGCCGAAAGGCGGGACAATTCGTCAACCGCACGGCGGTAGCTCACCCAGTTGCTGTACTTTTGGCGCACGGTGTCAAACATCTTCTTATTCCTTAATTATCGAAACGCGTGTGCGTTCCGCGCCGTTGTTGTCCAATGATATATTTCACCACTCGAAATAAAAGAAGTGCCATCTCTGCATGCCTGACATGCGTTTGATGCAATGCAGCAAAGCTTGCGCAGCCAGATTCGAGATGATTCGTGGAACGTGCGGAAATACAAATGAAAAAGGCATGTGTGCGGTGCACACATGCCTGTCGTCACGTAACTGGAGACTGGTTAAGACCTATTCCGCAGCGTCGTGTGCCCGTTGCGGACGTCGCTGCAGCAGTTCCTGCAGGAATTGACCCGTGTAGCTTTCTGAAACCTCGGCAACGTCTTCAGGCCGTCCGGTTGCAACCACCGTGCCGCCACCGTCGCCTCCTTCCGGTCCCAGATCGATAATCCAGTCTGCCGTCTTGATGACTTCAAGATTGTGCTCGATCACCAAAACCGTGTTGCCCTGGTCGACCAGTTCGTGAAGCACTTCCAGCAGTTTTGCGACATCGTGAAAATGCAGGCCTGTCGTGGGTTCGTCCAGAATGTACAGCGTACGCCCCGTCGAGCGCTTGGAGAGTTCCTTCGCAAGCTTTACGCGCTGCGCTTCACCACCTGAGAGCGTGGTTGCCTGCTGGCCGACCTTGATGTAGCCGAGACCGACACGCGCCAGAGTCTCCATCTTGTCGCGTACGGCGGGAACTGCGGAGAAGAACACGGCGGCTTCATCCACGGTCATGTCGAGCACGTCGGCAATCGACTTGCCCTTGAACTCGACCTCGAGCGTTTCCCGATTGTACCGTTTGCCTTTGCATACGTCGCAAGTGACGTACACATCCGGCAGAAAGTGCATTTCGATCTTTATGACGCCGTCGCCCTGACAGGCTTCGCAGCGGCCTCCCTTGACGTTGAAGGAGAACCGGCCGGGCTGATAGCCTCTGGCCTTGGCTTCAGGCATGCCGGCGAACCATTCACGGATCGGGGTAAAGGCACCAGTGTAGGTCGCCGGGTTGGATCTGGGTGTCCGGCCGATCGGTGACTGATCGATGTCGATGACCTTGTCGAGCACTTCCAGGCCTTCGATGCGATCGTGCGGGGCAGGGTTGTCCCGCGCGCCATTGAGGCGACGAGCCGCGGCCTTGTAGAGCGTATCGATCAGGAACGTGGACTTGCCGCCACCCGACACACCGGTGACACAGGTAAACGTGCTGAGCGGCACGTCGACGTCAATGTCCTTCAGATTGTTGCCGCGGGCGCCGCGAACAGAGATCTTCCGCTTCTTGTTGATTTTTCTGCGCTCGTCGTTGCGCGAAACCATCATGGATCCAGACAGGTACTGCCCCGTCAACGAATTGGGATTGGCCATGATTTCGGAGGGAGTGCCCTTGGCGACGATCTGCCCACCATGGACGCCTGCTCCAGGTCCGACGTCGACTACGTAATCGGCAGTCAGCACCGCGTCTTCATCATGCTCGACCACAATCACCGTATTGCCGAGATCGCGCAGGTGTTTCAGCGTTTCCAGAAGACGGGCGTTGTCGCGCTGATGAAGGCCAATGGACGGCTCATCCAGTACATAGAGAACTCCTGTCAGCCCCGAGCCGATCTGCGAGGCGAGGCGGATACGCTGGCTTTCGCCGCCTGACAGTGTTCCGGAAGACCGGGACAAGGTGAGATATTCAAGGCCAACGTCATTCAGGAACTTCAGCCGCTCGCGAATTTCCTTCAGGATGCGGCCTGCGATTTCGCTCTGTTTGTCGTTCAGTTGCTCCGGCAGGGCTTCAAACCAGAGGCTTGCATCGCGAATGGAATGTTCGGTGATCTGACCGATATGCCTGCCGGCGATCTTGACGGCAAGCGCTTCCGGCTTCAGACGGAACCCGCTGCAAGCCGGGCAGGCATGATCGGATTGAAACCTTGCAAGTTCCTCGCGAACCCAGGTGGATTCCGTCTCGCGCCACCGCCGTTCGATATTGCCGATTACACCTTCAAAGGTCTTCTCTGTCCGGTAGCTGCGGACGCCGTCATCATAGACGAATTCAATCTTCGCATTGCCGGTTCCATGAAGGATTGCCTCGCGCACTTCCGAAGGAAGATCCTTCCAGGGCGTTGCCATGGACACCTTGAAATGACTGCAGAGTGCTTCCAGCGTCTGGGCATAATAAGGTGATGTCGACCCTGTCTTCGCCCACGGCAGGACAGCTCCTTCGCGCAAGGAAAGCGAGTGGTCAGGAACAACCAGGTCTTCCTCGAAGGCGAGTGTTGTTCCAAGGCCATCACAAGTGGGGCAGGCACCGAAGGGATTGTTGAACGAGAACAGACGCGGCTCGATCTCCGGAATGGTGAAGCCGGATACCGGGCAGGCAAATTTTTCGGAAAAGATCAGCCGTTCCGGGTTGCCGTTCTCGTCGGTCTTGTCGGCAAATTCGGCAATTGCAATGCCATCGGCAAGTTTCAGCGCCGTTTCCAGTGAATCTGCAAGCCGACCGGAGATATCGTCACGCACGACGATACGGTCTACGACGACGTCGATATCGTGCTTGAATTTCTTGTCGAGGGCAGGGGCCTCGGAAATCTCATGGAAGGTTCCGTCGATCTTGACGCGCTGGAAACCCTTCTTCATCAGCTCGGCAAGTTCCTTGCGGTACTCGCCCTTGCGGCCGCGAACCATCGGCGCGAGCAGGTAGAGGCGGGCACCTTCTTCCAGCTCCAGAATGCGATCGACCATCTGGCTGACGGTCTGGCTTTCGATCGGCAGACCGGTGGCGGGGGAATAGGGAACGCCGACACGCGCAAACAAAAGGCGCATGTAATCGTAGATTTCCGTAACCGTTCCGACCGTGGAGCGCGGATTGCGGGACGTGGTCTTCTGTTCGATGGAGATTGCCGGCGACAGTCCGTCGATCTGGTCGACGTCCGGTTTCTGCATCATTTCCAGGAACTGGCGCGCGTAGGCGGACAGGCTTTCCACGTACCGCCGCTGTCCTTCTGCATATATGGTGTCGAAGGCGAGTGACGACTTGCCTGAGCCAGACAGGCCGGTCATGACAATCAACTTGTCGCGGGGCAGGTCCAGATCGACGCCCTTGAGATTATGCTCCCGTGCGCCACGGATGCTGATGACCCGTGTTGGGTCCGCCTTCCAGGCTTCTTCCGACTGCGATCCCTTGGCTGTCTTCATTGTCGTTCTTCCTGACCGCATGCGTCGCCCAAAGCCGATTGTTGCTCTCGCATACGCTAAGATGGTCCATTGCCGATGATGTCTGTTTGCCCCGATATAGCAGTTTCGGGCGGAGCTTCCAGTGAGGCATTTTCATTATCGTGCCGGAGGCACTTGTCGATGCGAGGCCTGATTGAATCGCTTTTACAGAAATGGTAAGAACAAAACAAGTACATTAACGATTGCCGCGTCAGGAGCCGAGCAGAAATAGGTGACCGAAACCTCGCAGTTCGTGAGATAATGTCCTGACAGAAAAATCGGGGCTTGATTGGAACAAAAGTGGAGCAAATTGTAACTTGGCGCAATCAAGGATTGTGTCTGTTGACTTTGCTCGAATTTTAGGCGGATGAACCAGGCGGCAGTTTGTGAGTTGCCTTGTGGAAAATGAGTGAAGCCTGGCGAAAATAGCGGCGAAGCTGTTGGCGTGCCGTTAGGGTTCTTGTTTCTAGCAGCAAAGCTTGCAACGTTGACCGTTTATCGACACGTGCCGGAGAAGCACACGAACATCGTCGGCGGGGTCAACGAAAAACAAACAGGAGTTCAGTATGGCGGGCAGCGTCAACAAAGTAATTTTGGTCGGCAATCTGGGAGCAGACCCGGAAATCCGCCGTACGCAGGATGGCCGCCCGATCGCCAATCTCCGGATTGCGACGTCGGAGTCCTGGCGCGACCGCAACACCGGTGAGCGTCGTGAAAAGACGGAGTGGCACCGCGTCGTGATCTTCAACGACGGTCTTTGCAAAGTTGCGGAGCAATATCTGCGCAAGGGATCAAAGGTTTATCTCGAAGGCCAGCTTCAGACCCGCAAATGGCAGGATCAGTCCGGTCAGGACCGGTACTCCACCGAGATCGTGCTACAGGGCTTCAACTCCAACCTGACCATGCTTGACGGCCGCGGCGAAGGTGGCGGTGCATCCGGCGGTCTTCCCGATTACGGCAATGACTCACAAGGCGGTGGCGGAGGTGGCTTCGGCGGCGGCGGTTCCGGTTCCGGCGGGAATTTCGGTGGTGGCTATGGCGGCGGTTCCAGCAGCGGTGGCGGTTACGGCGGTCCGTCCGGTGGCGGTGGCGGCGGCGGCCCCATGGACGACGAAATTCCGTTCTGATCTTTTTCTGCGCTACCGGGTGCGGTCCCATGCTTTGGGGCCGCGCACCAGGGTATGTTGATCAACCGCCGACGTTTGGGTCGTAAGGCGTGTTCGGGTCATCAACGCCGTCGTAATATTCCTTCGCACTGCCGAGACCGCAGTGATAGACGGCTTCTTCTGCGCGTGTGTCGCCACCCGTAATCGGGGCGCCGTTGTGATGCGCGAATTCATGAATGATGGTGGCCAGCACCATCCACCTGCCCATTTTAAAGGCCCGGTCACCAACCGCGATTTCCCCGGAAGGAACGTGGATTTCCCCATGTAGCGGTGAAATGGTCGGTCCGTAATTCACCCAAATCGAGCTGTCGTTGATCATGTCCGACAAGCTTCGCCCCTTGGGCAGCGTCCGGAAATAGGCATTACATCCCGGGTTGTTCTTGACCATCTTGAAAAGCTTGTTTCTGGCCCATTTCAGCTTTGAATACTGGGAAGAGTTGAAACTTGTGTATTTCCAGATCGGTGACGAATGGTCACCAACATTGAATTGAAACGGCATTTGGCTCTCCGGTAATGTCTCACGTACTCGTGAAGCCGTAGATACGCCTTTGATGAAGAAGGTGGCGTGATGCCAATCACGCCAGGTTGTTTTTCCAAACAGCCGCAGTTCTGCCGTTTCTGGCACCGTGATGGTGGGCAGCTGTACTGTCAGCAACGAGGCAAAATCGTCACAGTCGACTGATTTCAAACCTGTGTAGGACGGCGCCCCTTAACCATCTGATGAACCCTGTTATAGTATCAAACGGTTTACGGGCGCAGTTTCCGGGAATCGGGTCGCGGGGCCCGGTTGCACGGTAACTGCGTTGCCATATCACGCTCGGATGTAGAACATCCTCGGCGGATATGCCGAACAGCCTTCGATCCTTGCAGGGAAGCAATAAAACCCTGGTGACTTGGGCAAGGCGTCAGGTTCGAAAAGATTTAAAAAAAGCGGGTTTAGACAATGCGAGCGAATGCAATGGCACTGAGCGAATGTACCGGGAAAAAACCGAAACGTTCTGTCCTGGGGACGTCCCTCAGGGCTGGCTTGATGGCGACGGTGCTTTTTTCCGGTTTTAACCTGGTCTCGGTTGAGCCTGCTTCCGCGCAGGGGTTGTTCCAGCGTCTGTTCAATCCGGAAGCGCATCGCCGACAGCAAGAGCGTGAGCGCCAACAGGATCTTAGCAAGAAGGTCGTTACCGCAAAGGTCTCTGCGCCGCGCTACCTCAATTACACGGCCGACAGCTGGAAGAAGGTTTCGCTGGCTGAATTGTCGGAGATCAAGTCCGCCGAGGTGAAGCCTGATGTCCAGCCCGTTGAAACGACGGATGCCCCGAGCACCGAAAGCGATAGCCTGCCACAGGCTCCGGTCGTTCTGACCGCATTCGACACGGCGCGTCCGGCATTGAAAGACATGTCGCTCACCGTCCTTCCGGAAGTGGGGGCTGCAGTCATTTCATTCTATCGTGAGCATCCCGATTTCGTCTGGGTGAAAGACGGTCAGCCGACAGAAAAGGCAATCGCGGTCCGTAGCAGTCTCGCTGATACAGGCAAATTTGCGCTGAACCCGGAAGACTATGTCGTCGATCTTCCCGTAACTGAAGGTCTTGAAGGTGAGGCACTCGATGCCGCTACGATGCGGTTCGAGATGGAGATGAGTGCAGCCGTTCTGACATATGTTCTGGATTCCAGGCGCGGCCGTGTCGATCCGAACCGGATATCCGAATACCACGATCTTCCGAGGCATGAAGTCGATCTCGTTGCAGCCCTGGAAGGCTTCAAGGCAGCGGCCAATGCCGAAACAGCAGTTGCCAAAGCGCAGCCTCAGAGTGAACATTTTCGCAAGCTGACCGAAGAGTTAGCCCGCCTGCGAGCAGAAGATGAAGACGCCGACCAGATCGTCATCGCGCCCGGCACATTCCTGAAGGCTGGCAAATCCAGCCCTGAAATGAAGAACATCGTCGCCGCGATCGCCAAGAACGGCTCGGAGGAACTCAAGTCGGCTCATGAAGAGACGCTGACTGCCTATGATGGCGCTGAACTTTATTCTCCGGAACTCGTTGAGCTGGTGAAGGCTTTCCAGAAGGAAGCCAAGCTCACGCCGGATGGTATCATCGGCAAGAACACCATCAACGCGATGGTCGGCGAAACCAACGCGGCGAAGATCGCCAAGGTCGAACTGGCCATGGAGCGCAGCCGCTGGCTTCCCGAAGAGCTCGGCGAACGCAAGGTTTTCATCAACCAGGCTGCCTTCACCGCGACCTATACCGCACCTGACGAAGCTCCATTGAGCATGCGGGTGGTTGTCGGCAAGAAGTCCAATCAGACCAACTTCTTCTACGACAAGATCGAAATCGTTGAATACAATCCCTATTGGGGCGTGCCGTATTCGATCATTGTCAATGAAATGCTGCCGAAACTGGCCAACGACCCGAGTTATCTCGACCGCGCCGGTTATGAAGTAACGACACCAAGCGGCCGGCAGGTTTCGTCTTCCGCAGTCGACTGGTACGCGGTTGCTTCCAAACAGCAATCGGTCAACGTCCGCCAGTATCCGGGCAGCTCGAACGCGCTTGGCGAAGTCAAGATCCTGTTCCCAAACAGGCATCACATCTACATGCACGATACGCCGTCAAAGAACCTCTTCAACAAGGATATGCGCGCATACAGCCATGGCTGCATCCGTCTGCAGGATCCGAAGGCCATGGCCGCTGCGGTTCTCGGCAAATCCAAGGATTACGTGAGCTCGCGTATTTCGGGCGGTCAGAACCAGCAAGAACAGGTGACCGGCGATATTCCGGTTTATGTGTCCTACTTTACGGCGTGGCCTGAACTGGACGGGACGGTTGCCTTCTATACCGACGTCTACGACAGGGACATGCATCTGTTGAAGGCCATCGAGAAAACCGAAGCAGAGCGGGAAAAAGTCAGAACGTCCTGATCTGGGATAGCAGAACAACAAAAGCCGCCGAAGGGGTGACCTCCGGCGGCTTTTTTGTTTGCCCTCGCGAAGAGGCAATATCAGGAGGCGCCGCCGAGGCATTCCTTCAGAGAACTTGAGAGCCCCTTCAGAAGTTGCGGATAAAGGTCCGGGCCATTTTCAAGATCGGTGCCCAGCGGGTCAAGCGTACCTGACCGAGCGCTGCTGCCTTCCAGAACAACCGAAACCAGCTTTGCGTCAAATTGCGGTTCCTGAAAAACGCAGCTTACGCCGAGGTCCCTGATCTTGCCCTGGATTTCCTGAATTCGGTCTGCACTCGCCAGAGCTTCCGGAGAAACGGTAACCGATCCACTGGCCTCGATTTCATAGTGATGTTCGAAATGATGATAGGCATCGTGGAAGACGATGAACTTTTTGTCTGCAAACGGAGCCAGTTCAGCGGAAATGTCCTGATCGAGTGACGCGATCCGCTTGGAAAACGCCGCTGCATTCTTTTTATAGATTTCGGCGTTGGCAGGATCCTGTTTCGCTAGGGTATCTGCCATGATTTTTGCGATCTCGATGCCGTTTTCCGGGTTCAGCCAGATATGCGGATCGACAGCCTCATGTGCCGCGTGCTGATGCTCTGCGTCGTGGTCGTGACCCGAGTGGTCATGGGCATCGGCGTGGCTGTCGTCGTCATCATGTTCGTGGCCGGCATGTTTATGTGCGCCCTCTTCGTGATCATGTTCGCCGCCAGCGTGGTCGTGGTCATCTTCTTCTTCTTCTGCATGATCATGCGCATGCTCTTCGCCACTGTGCCCATCGTCGTGATCGTGATCATGGGCGTCGAAGCTGGCACCTTCGCGAATGTCGAGTTGATGAATTCCAGACGCATCGATCAGTTCGACCGTTACAGCATTCTTGGCCATGGTTTCGATCGGCTTCTTGAGCGAGGGAGCCAGTTCTGGCCCAACCCAGAACACCACATCGGCTCCCTGTAGTAGAAATGCCTGCGACGGTTTCAGCGCATAGCCATGAGGAGAGGAGGCGCCGTCGACAAGAACATAAGGCGTCCCGACACCTTCCATAACGGCCGATGCGATGGAATGGATCGGTTTGATGGACGTGACGACACTGGGGGCGTCGGCGTGCGCATTCACTGTCAGGGTCACAAGTGCTGCTGCGGCGGGAGCCGTCAGATAAAGTGACCTGCAGGCGCTGTTCTTGATGGCGGAGAAGGTGAGGGGCATAGGTAGGCCTTCAGGATGATGTAATTTTATAACGTGTTATTTTATAACGTTCAAAAATCGGGTTTTCAAGTCCGCTTTCGCAGGAATGTTGTCGAGAGCATCCGTGAACATCTTGGTTTGCAGCCGCCGTACAGATAAGCTTTAGAAAAATGCTGACGGATCAGAAACTTCATGCACACCGGAACCGAAATACTTGCTGACAGTTTCCTGCGGCCCTTTCCGCCCAAGGCTGCGCAGCTGATCGTGACCATCTACGGCGACATCGTTGAACCGCGTGGCGGTGTGCTTTGGATGGGAGACCTGATCAGCCTTTGTGCCGGCTTCAGCGTTAATGAATCGCTTGTCAGGACAGCAGTGTCTCGCCTGGTTTCAAAAGGTCAGTTGAAAGGTGAGCGGGAAGGCAGGCGAAGCTTTTATGCCCTGACACCGGATGCCCGGGAAGAATATCACCTGGCTGCAGACTTGTTCTATGGCCCCGAGGATCCGGATTGTGGCTGGCTGTTGACCCGTTGTACGGAAGCCGCGGATCAGGCCGTTCTGATGCGGTTTGGGTTCGCGTCACTTGAGGGGAATGTCTACATCGGCGCCGACAGACCGGGACGCCCCATCCTTGGCACCGCGTTTCGCGCGTCGGCTTTGAACCTGAAATCAGGTGAACTGGAAAATATAGCTGCTTCCTCATTCGGACTGGAGCTGCTGGCTCGGGACTACACAGGCTTTGTCTCCCACTTCAAACCCATGCAGAACCTGATCGCAGATGGTGTTGCACCTGCCTCAGCATTGTTGTTCCGACTGGCATTGGTGCATGCCTATCGCGGCATTCGCCTGCGGGATCCCCGCCTGCCACGCTCGGTCCTGCCGGCAGACTGGGCCGGATATGAAGCGCGTTCGTTATTCGCCGCGCTCTACGCGAGCCTTTCTCCTGCAGCCGACAGTTACATCGGTCGGAACCTGTTGAATCAGGACGGTCCACTACCGGCCACACCGAATGCGGTGCAGGAACGTATGCGGTCACTTTCCATAACTGATTGAATTATAGGAAGTTTCGGCAATCATCTGAAACAGGCGACGAAACATCACAAAAATAATTAATTTCATGCTTTTTCTGTGATGTGTTGTGAGGTATCATTTTGGAAATTCAACATGACGAAAGGAGGCGTCATGTATGCCCAGATGGTAAAAACCGACTCGACCAAAGTTCTCTCTCTCGCGGAGATGACGGACGAGGAAAGAGCCTTTCAGGAACGCATTGATCGTGGTGAGAAAATCGAACCCACGGATTGGATGCCGGAAGGCTATCGCAAGACCCTGATCCGTCAGATCGGTCAGCATGCTCATTCGGAAATTGTCGGCCAGTTGCCGGAAGGCAATTGGATAACCCGTGCGCCTACACTCGAGCGCAAGGCGATCCTGCTCGCCAAGGTTCAGGATGAGGCAGGCCATGGCCTTTACCTCTACTGTGCGGCTGAAACCCTCGGCGTCAGCCGGGACGAGTTGATCGAGCTGCTCCATGCCGGCAAAATGAAATATTCCTCGATCTTCAATTACCCAACCCTGACGTGGGCCGATATCGGTGCTGTCGGATGGTTGGTGGATGGCGCGGCGATCATGAACCAGGTGCCGTTGCAGCGGACGTCCTTCGGGCCGTACTCGCGGGCGATGATCCGTATCTGCAAGGAAGAAAGCTTCCACCAGCGCCAAGGCTACGACATCATGATGAAGATGGCGAAGGGGTCGGAAGCGCAGCGCCGCATGGCGCAGGATGCCTTGAACAGGTTCTGGTATCCGTCGTTGATGATGTTCGGTCCGTCCGACAAGGACTCTGTCCATTCCGCCCAGTCGATGGCCTGGAAGATCAAGATCAACACCAACGACGAGCTGCGCCAGAAGTTTGTCGATCAGACCGTTCCCCAGGCTGAGTATCTCGGGCTGACAGTTCCTGACGAGAACCTCAGGTGGAACGAGGAAAAGGGCGGCTACGATTTTTCCGAACCGGACTGGAGCGAGTTTTTCGAAGTTCTCAAGGGCAACGGTCCTTGCAACCGGGAACGCATGGAAGCCCGGGTGACGGCCTGGGAAGATGGTGCCTGGGTGCGTGACGGGTTGATGGCGCATGCTGACAAGCGGGTCGCTGCCAGAACCGCGGCCGAGTAAGCGCCATGACCGAAACTCATCTGGCCGAATTGAATGTGGCTCGGCTCCGTTACGATATCAACGATCCGCGGATTGCCGATTTCGTCAACAATCTGAACCGGGTAAACGCCGCCGCCGAACGCAGCAACGGTTTTGTCTGGCGGTTGAAGGATGAGGCCGGCAACGCGGTTTCCATGACGCGCGAAAGCGACCCGTTGGTCATCCCGAACCTTTCGGTATGGACGGACGTCGGGTCTCTGGAAAACTTCGTGTTCAAGACCGTTCACAAACGCATCTACGACCGACGGGCGGAATGGTTTGAAGTGATGGAGCGCATGCATTTTGTCATGTGGCCGGTCGCCGCTGGCCATGTGCCAACGCTCGAAGAAGCCTGGCAGAAGCTCGACTATTTGAACGAGCACGGGTCAACGGATCTTGCCTTCGGCTGGGAGCATGTGAAAGACGCCAATCTGTGGCGGTCGGCACGATGCTCAAGTTCTGCAGCCTGACATTTCGGAGGAAATCATGAAAAAGGAATGGCCCCTCTGGGAGGTCTTTATTCGCGGCCAGCATGGTCTCAATCATCGCCATGTAGGATCACTGCATGCACCGGACGCTGAAATGGCAATCAAGAATGCGCGCGACGTCTATACGCGCCGCAAGGAAGGCGTTTCGATCTGGGTCGTGCCGTCGGCACAGATCACTGCTTCTGATCCGGGCGCGAAGGATGCCTTGTTCGAGCCGTCCATGGACAAGATCTATCGTCACCCAAGTTTTTACGACATTCCGGATGAAGTCGGAAAAATGTGATGACCAGAAAAGACGAACTAGTCGCACGCGACACTCTCTTCGAATGGTTACTGCGCAGAGGCGATACCGCGCTTGTTCTGGGGCACCGCGTTTCGGAATGGTGCGGGCATTCTCCTGTCCTGGAAGAGGATATAGCACTCGCCAATGTCGCTCTCGATCTAATCGGGCAGGCGCGCATGTGGCTGGGGCTTGCCGGTGAAGTCGAAGGTAAGGGACGCGGCGAAAATGAGTTGGCTTACCTTCGGGACGCCTGGGACTTTCGCAACTTCCTGCTGGCCGAGCAGCCAAATGGTGATTTTGGCCAGACGTTGATGAGACAGTTCCTGATCGATGCCTATCAGGTGCCGTTGCTCGAGGCCCTGAAAAGCTCGAAGGACGAGCGGATCGCTGCCATTGCAGCGAAGGCTGGCAAGGAGGTTGCCTACCATCTCGACAGATCCGCGGACCTCGTGATCCGTCTAGGAGATGGTACTGAAGAGAGCCATCGCCGCATGCAGCAGGCTCTTGATGCGTTGTGGTCCTACACTGGTGAAATGTTCGCCAGTGATGCCATCGACACCGCGATGGCGGAAGCTGGGCTTGCTCCAGATGCCGCCTCCCTGAAATCGGAATGGAAAGAAACAGTCGAAGCTGTTCTGGATGAGGCTACGCTTACCCTTCCGGAAAGCGACTTCGCTCATATGGGCGGCTTGACCGGTCGTCATTCGGAACACCTGGGGCACATGCTGGCAGAAATGCAGTTCCTGCAGCGGGCCTATCCCGGCGCAACCTGGTGATCCAATGCCAGTTTCCATGGACACGGTCTGGCAATGGCTTTCCGAGATCCCTGATCCGGAAATTCCGGTTCTGTCGCTGACGGACCTGGGCGTCATTCGTGATGTCTCCTGGCAAGACGAAACGCTTGTTGTAACCGTCACGCCGACCTACAGCGGCTGCCCGGCAACTGCGGTGATCAATCTGGACATTGAAACCAAGTTGCTGGAATGCGGCGTTACCAAGGTGCGTCTTGAGCAGCGGCTCAGCCCGCCTTGGACAACCGATTGGCTGACGCAGGAGGGCCGGGCGAAATTGCGTGCCTACGGCATTGCACCGCCGGTAGACGGAACCCGTTCGGACAGTTCGGCAGCCGGAAGGCTCGCGCGGCTGACAGGTCAGGGGAGCTTTCAGGTCGCCTGTCCTCGCTGTGGTTCGGAAAACACGGAAAAGGTCAGCCAGTTTGGCTCCACGCCCTGCAAGGCGGCTTATCGCTGCCGGTCGTGCCTGGAGCCATTCGATTACTTCAAGTGCCACTGAGAGGGCACTTCAATTAGTTGGGACGCACGGGAAGGTGAAATGCTTCCATTGGCCGTCCTGAGTTATTTGAGCATCCGTTTTTGCCGATATCGGCAGGGTGCAGCAGATCATGTTTCGGGAGGACATGCATGTCGCGGTTTCATGCGCTGACAGTGACTGACGTAACGCCGGATACAAGAGATTCCGTCGTTGTGACCCTTCGGCCGCAGTCGGAGGAACAGGATCTGTTCCGTTTCGAGCAGGGGCAATATCTGACCTTCCGGCGTGATTTCGACGGACACGAGGTGCGCCGTTGCTACTCAATCTGTGCCGGGACCGAAGACGGTGCACTGAAGGTCGGGATCAAGCGCGTCGACGGAGGGGCTTTTTCCTGCTGGGCGCATGAAAGCATGCGGCCGGGAGACATGGTCGAGGCCATGCCGCCACTCGGCAGCTTCAACGCCCCGATCGAACCGGATCTCGCGCGTTTTTATGTCGGTTTCGCAGGTGGGTCTGGCATCACGCCGATCCTGTCGATCCTGAAGACAGTACTGGCCCGCGAGCCGAATTCTCAATTCACACTGGTCTATGCCAACCGGCAGATATCCTCGATCATGTTCCGAGAGGAACTGGAGGACCTGAAAAACCGGTATCTCGGTCGCCTGCAGGTGATCCACATCCTCAAAAGCGATGCGCAGGACACCGAGCTGTTTTCCGGCCGCGTCGATGAGCAGAAGCTGAACGATCTCTTCGATACGCTGATCGATCCTCAGGACATTGATATTGCTTTTCTTTGCGGACCTCACGGCATGATGGAAACCGTTCGTGGCAGCCTGGAAACGCGTGGTGTCGCGGCGGACAAGATACGGCAGGAACTGTTCAAGTCCGACCAGCCGGGACGCTTGCCGGCACGGCTGCGGCCGGAGGTCATCGATGGTTCAGCGAAGGAGGCCGATCTTCGGTTGACCATCGACGGCACCACGCGGGAAATCCACATGGAACCGGGCGAGACCATTCTGGAAGCAGCGCATCGTCACAACATCGATGCACCATATTCCTGCTGTGCAGGCGTGTGTTCCACATGCCGCGGCAAGGTGCTGGAAGGTGAGGTCGAAATGGCGGCCAATCATGCTCTGGAAGACGACGAAATTCGGGATGGCTACGTACTGACATGCCAGTCGCGGCCGCTGAGCAAACGCCTCGTCGTGACTTACGACGCCTGAGACCATTCCGTTTCAAGAACTGGAATTCGATATGACCGTTCATCCGCAAAAAGTCCGCGTTTTGGAAAGCTATCTCGCTGGCAGCTGGAGGCAAGGCAAGTCCGAGGGAAAGCCGCTGCTTGACGCCGCAACCGGTGCGCCTGTCGCCGCCATTGACGCATCCGGTCTGGATCTTGCCGAGGCACTTGCCTGGGGGCGTGACACCGGTGGCAAGGCCTTGCGCAAGATGACCTACCACGAGCGCGCCTTGATGCTGAAAACCCTGGCGCAGGCGCTGACCGAGCAAAAGGAAATCTTCTACCAGGAGAGTTTCGCGACCGGGGCAACGCGCAAGGACAGCTGGATCGATATTGAAGGCGGCATTGGAACCATGTTCGCCTATTCCTCCAAGGCCCGTCGCGAGATGCCGAACACCCGGGTGTTCGTCGAAGGTGCGGTGGAGCCGCTGTCGCGGGACAATAGTTTTTCAGGGCAGCATGTGCTGACACCACTGCGCGGTATTGCCGTTCATATCAACGCCTTCAACTTCCCCTGCTGGGGAATGCTGGAAAAGATCGCACCCGCCCTGATCGCGGGCGTACCCTGCCTGGTCAAGCCTGCCAGCCAGACTGCTTATCTGACCGAGCTGATGGTTCGCCACATACTGGCGACCGGCATTCTTCCTGAAGGCTCGCTTCAGCTTCTTTGCGGGTCGGCGGGAGATCTGATCGACCATGTCACGGGACAGGATGTTGTTACCTTCACCGGATCCGCCGCCACCGGGCAAATGCTGCGTCGGAACCCGGCAATCGTGCAGAATTCCGTTCGCTTCTCCATGGAGGCCGACAGCCTCAATGCTGCGGTTCTGGGCCCGGATGTCAGCCCCGAAGATCCCGAATTTGACCTCTTCATCAAGGAAGTTGCCCGGGAAATGACCGTGAAGGCAGGGCAGAAGTGCACTGCGATCCGACGGGTCATCGTGCCGCGTAAATTGTCCGATGCGGTCGCAGATGCGCTCGGCAAGAGGCTTGGGAAGGCCGTGATCGGAGATCCGCGAGACGAAGCGGTGTCGATGGGGCCACTCGCTTCAGCCGGTCAGCGTGAGGAAGTGCTTGCGCGGGTAAGTGATCTGAAGGTGGAAGCAGAGATCGTCTCCGATCTTGCGGGCTCAAGCCCCGCAACCGGCGCGTTCGCGGCTCCTGTACTTTTGCATTGCGCCAACCCGATGAGCGCAGAAGCGGTTCACTCGGTCGAAGCGTTCGGACCGGTTGCGACATTGATGCCCTACGACGAGCTGGAGGAAGCGGTCGAACTCACCCACAAGGGCAAGGGCTCTCTTGTTGTCTCGCTGTTCACAAACGACCCCTTGGTTGCCGAGGAAGCCGTTCTCGGCATGGCGCCTTTCCATGGACGCGTCATGATCGGCAATCGGAAGAGTGCAAAGTCTTCAACCGGACATGGTTCTCCCTTGCCCATGCTTGTGCACGGCGGACCGGGCCGGGCAGGTGGCGGCGAAGAACTTGGCGGCCTTCGCTCGGTCAAGCATTACATGCAACGGACGGCGGTCCAGGGAACGCCCGCCTTGCTGGGCGCAGTGACCGGCCGCTGGATTTCCGGTGCACCAGGTCAGGAAGACAGCCGGCACCCGTTCCGCAAGTCATTGGCCGACCTCAAGATCGGCGATCAGCTGAACACCGGGGCACGGGAAGTTTCCCTGGAAGATATCGAGCATTTTGCCAAGTTCACCGGCGACACCTTCTATGCGCATATGGATGAAGCCGCCGCGAAACGGAACCCGTTCTTCGAAGGCCGCGTGGCACATGGCTATCTGATTGTTTCCTTCGCCGCCGGTCTGTTCGTCGATCCTGATGAAGGTCCGGTGCTGGCGAATTACGGCGTTGATAATCTGCGTTTCATGACGCCGGTGAACGCAGGTGATGCACTCAAGGTTCAGTTGACCGCCAAGGAGATTTCGCCGCGTATTTCAGCAGACTATGGCGAAGTGCGGTGGGATTGTCTTGTGACCAACCAGAATGATGAAGCTGTTGCCCAGTACGACGTTCTGACATTGGTCGCCAAGGAATGGCCGATGTCTGCGTAAGCCGACCACATATCCAAATGAAAAAGGCCACCTGATCAGGTGGCCTTTTTCTTTGGCGAAAGGTCTGGAAAGGACCGGCTGACTTTGATGTCTTGGAGAAACGTCCTCCGGACGCCTGGCCTGCGTGTTCCCTTATTCCTTGGGTCTGTTGTCGACGACCCGCTTTGCCTTGCCGGCGGAACGTTCCACTTTGCCGGGCTCGGCAACATCGATCCTTGCGGATACGCCGACCACGCTCTTGATGTGATGCGAGAGTTCCTTCGCCGATGCCTGACGTGCGTCACTTGTTGCTGCTGTCGGCAGGGCTTCGACGTGCACTGTCATGACGTCCAGGCGGTCGGATCGGGAAAGCTCTATCTGGAAATGCGGCGACAGGCCTTCGCATTTCAGGATCTGTTCTTCGATCTGGGTCGGGAATACGTTAACGCCGCGCAGAATGATCATGTCGTCAGATCGACCGGTGATCTTTTCCATTCGCCGCATGGACCGGGCCGTGCCGGGCAGGAGCCTGGTCAGGTCGCGCGTGCGGTAGCGGACCATTGGCAGGCCTTCCTTGGTAAGCGTGGTGAAGACCAGCTCTCCAATTTCGCCGTCCCGCAGAACGTCGCCGGTCACCGGATCAATGATTTCCGGGTAGAAGTGGTCTTCCCAGATATGGAGACCGTCCTTCGTCTCAACGCATTCGTTGGCAACGCCCGGTCCAAGCACTTCCGACAAGCCGTAGATGTCGACGGCATGCATGTCGAACGCGTCTTCGATTTCCTTGCGCATTGCGTTGGTCCAGGGTTCGGCGCCGAAGATCCCCGTCGCAAGCGACGTTTCCCGAGGATCGATGCCTTGCCGCCGGAATTCATCCAGAATGGACAGCAGGTAGGACGGCGTCACCATGATGATGCGCGGTTTGAAGTCCTGGATAAGTGTCACCTGGCGTTCCGTCATGCCACCGGAGACCGGTACAACCGTGCAGCCTAGTTTTTCTGCGCCGTAATGGGCGCCCAGTCCGCCGGTGAAGAGACCGTAGCCATAAGCAACATGGATGATGTCACCCGATCGGCCGCCAGAGGCTCGAATGGAGCGGGCGACGAGACCGGCCCACATGTCGATATCGTTGGCTGTGTAGCCAACCACCGTCGGTTTGCCGGTCGTGCCCGAGGAGGCGTGTACGCGTACGATCTTGTCGCGCGGGACAGCGAACAAACCGAACGGATAATTGTCCCGGAGATCGCTCTTGGTCGTAAACGGAAATTTCGACAGGTCCGAGAGGGTCTTCAGGTCGGAAGGGTGTACGCCTTTCTCGTCGAAGCGTTGTTTGAAAAGCGGAACGTTTTCATACGAATGGGTGAGGGACCATTGCAGTCTCTTCAGCTGCAGGGCCGACAATTCGTCCCGGCTGGCTGTTTCAATAGGCTCAAGATCTCCCGGTCGCGGAGCCAGATTTTCCATATTTTCCTCCCTTGAGCAGCCCGCCGGGCCGCTCGCCGTCATTCCGGCAAGATTGTACCTTTGGTCGTTCTGGAATTGCCGCGGAATTCGGCAATGACAGTGCCATTCTGGTTGGCCACCGTCACGTCGTAGAGGCCGGATCGGCCGGTACGCGATTTCTCGCTGGCCGTAGCCGTCAAGCGGTCTCCGAGATGGGCCGGTGCCAGAAACGTGATGTCGCAATGCTGGGCAACCGTAACCTGGTTGTATGTGTTGCAGGCAAAAGCGAAGGCACTGTCGGCGAGCGTGAAGATATAGCCGCCGTGGCAAATGCCGTGGCCGTTGGTCATGGCCTTCGTAACCGTCATCGCCATCGTCGAATGTCCAGCACGTACATCTTCAAGTTTCATGTCCAGGTGCTGTGTCGCCGTATCCTGCGACCACATGCGATCGGCGCAGGCGCGCGCAAATTCATCCGGTGTCATTCTGTGCCTCATTCAAGCGCCGGTAAATCGGGCGGACCGCTTTTCAAGGAAAGCGGTGACGCCCTCCCGATAATCATTCGTTCGTCCCGCCTGGCGTTGGCTATCGCGCTCGGCGTCCAGTTGCCGATCGAGCGACTGGTCTGCTGCCGATTGTATCAGTTCCTTGGTAAGCGCAAGGCCGGTGGTTGCCCCCGCGGCCAGCTGCGTTGCCAGCGTCCCGGCCTCCGTCATGAGGTCCGTGTCCGGAACTGCCTTCCAGATGAGGCCCCAGGAGGCCGCTGTCTCTGCCCCCAACGGTTCGCCCGTCATGGCGAGTGCCTTCGCACGGGCTTCTCCAATCAGGCGTGGCAGCAACCATGTGCCGCCCGAATCGGGAACCAGGCCGATCTTGGAGAAAGCCTGGATGAAACGGGCAGACTGGGCGGCGAGGACGATATCGCAGGCAAGCGCTACATTGGCGCCTGCACCCGCGGCAACGCCGTTGACCGCACAGATGACAGGCTTTCTGAGAGCCCTGATTTGCCGAACCAGGGGATTGTAAAGTGTCTCGAGTGTTACGCCGAGATCAGGTGCCTCGCCACCTCCGCGCATGTCGCGATCGGAAAGGTCCTGACCAGCGCAGAAAGCGCGGCCGGCCCCGGTCAGCAGCACAGCCCTGATTGAGCTGTCTTCCGTTGCTGTGGTCAAATGCTTGCGAAGCGCATGATGCATGGCTTCGTTGAAGGCATTGAGCCGGTCCGGTCTGTTGAGTGTTAGAAAAAGACAGCCATCCCGCTGTTCAGCGAGCACAGTATCACGGTCTGTCATGCGCCCCTCCCAAAGCATCACACCTTTTGCATGAAAATCGATAATGTTGTGACATTAATGCACGACGAACCGTTCTGGTCAAAGGCAGAATGCAGTTTTCCGGTACGCCAAATCACTTTGGTCGGTTCGCCACTGGCAACACGTCCGGTTTTCAACTCTTGTGAGAAAAGGCGCTTAAAATATGGTCAGCCCGATTCAGCTGATATTTACTTTAATCGTCAATAGTTAGCCCAGTTTCGGCCAGCGCTAGGGCAACATGTTTATCCGTAAAACCACCGCTGACAATTTTTCGTTGGACATTCCTCTGGAACTTGAGGAAGGCCCACCGCCAGTCGCGTACCGGCGCGTTTTGCAGGTTTTGTCGCTGACTGCGGCGGCTTTTCTGGCGTGGGCGGCAATCGGACAGGTGCGTGAAGTCGCCAGTGCGACAGGGGAAATTGTCCCGGCAGGCAAGGTGCAGACTGTCGGACACCTGGAAGGTGGCATCGTTGCAGAAGTGTTGGTTCAGGAGGGCCAACTGGTTGAAATAGGCACCCCCATCGTTCGGTTGCAGGAAACCGCGGCGTCGAGTGATCTCGAGAAGGTCCAGACCCGCTTGAAGTTTCTGGCGACCGAAGAGCAGCGGCTCGGAAATCCGGGTCTTGGCAGTGCCGCCAATGGCCTGAGACTAGGCGCCGATGCAGGCTTCAGCGAAGCGCAACAGGCTGCCTATGACGCTCAACGCCTGGCACTGGAAAAAGAACAGCAGGCCTTGAAGGCGAGGGTGAGCGAAAAGCAGGCGGAGCTAGGCAGTATCCTTGAACGGATAGCCCTGCAGGAAACCCAGATCGAGATCCAGCAGGAACAGTACAAGATCCAGGAAAACCTCTTCGAACAGGGTTACACATCCAAGCGGCGCTTTCTGGAAGCCAAGTCGTCTCTTCAGAATGCCCAGAGCCTTTTGAGCGAACTGAACGGTATGAGCGGCAGCGTTCGAGCACAGTTGACGGAGGCAACCGCCAGCCTGGAACGTTCGATTGCCGTGGCCGAAGAGGAACAGGCCGTTGAGCGCAGCCGGGTTGCGCAGGAGCGCAGTGAGCTGACTTTCGAAGCCGATAAACAGAAAGACCGGTACGACCGACTGTTCGTGCGAGCTCCGGTCAGCGGGCACATCAAGGCGCTTTATCTCAAAGGTCCGGGCAGTGTACTGGCGCCTGGCGATGTGGTTGCCGAAATTGTGCCGAGCGATAGCGATCTTGTTGCCGAGGTTCGTGTTTCACCGCGCGATATAGGCCATGTGGATGTCGGTGACGAAGCAGAAATCGCCGTTACGACCTTCGACCCGAATATCGAAGGTACCTTGAAGGGGGAAGTTTCCGTCATCTCGGCGTCAAGTTTTCGGGACGAATACGGCAACTACTATTTCAAGGCCATGATCCCGCTGAAAACCAACACGATCGGGCAGGGTGCGCGCGCTGAAACAATCTCGCCAGGCATGGTCGTTGACGCAAAGATCGTCACAGGGTCCAAGTCCGTGCTTCAGTACATGTTGAAGCCGGTCACCCGCGCAATCGGAGATCCGCTCAGCGAACGTTGAGCCGGGTTCTGTCCAGATCCCATTTTCCGAATTCTGTCGCTGGCAGATAAATGAAAAGCCCCGCCGTTTCCGGCGGGGCTTTTCGTCAGTTACCGCTGTCCGGTGACATCAGCTACCAGCGGATTTCCTCAACATCGTTGAAGTTGACACGGCTGCCGTCTGCAAAGTCGATGTAGCCATCGGCATCCTGGGAAAGGTCGAGCCTGCCGCCTTCAAGGTCTGTTGTCTCGATCGAGCCGTTGGTGATCGTCACTGTCCAGTCCGTACCGTATTCGCCGGCGGCAGTGATCCCTGGACCACCACCCAGATCGATAACGTCGGTCCAACCGGCCCCCATGCCTGCGTTGATGGTGTCACTGCCGTCGCCCAGGCCGTACATGAACAGGTCGGAACCGTCACCACCGCTCAGGTTGTCGTTGCCAAGACCACCGATGATCACATCATCTCCAGCGCCACCGCTGATGTTGTCGTGCCCGTCGCCACCGAAGATAAGGTCGCGGCCGTCACCTGCCGAAATGTTGTCGTTACCGGTGCCGCCTTCGATCCTGTCGTTGTTTGAACCGCCTTCGATAACGTCATCACCACCGGCGCCGTCAAGGTGGTACGTATAGTCGTAGCCTGCACCGCTGCCGGTATTGCTTTCGTCAGTATCGTTGTAGGTGACATCATATTCGCCGGTGACGGCAATCGAGAAGGATTCACTCGACTGGGATCCATCCGCGGAAGTGGCGGTGATCGTCAGATCGATCGAATTTTCAATCTCGCTGTCGAAGAACGCATGGTCTGCAATCGTGACATTGCCGTCGGCATCGATCTCGAAGCGGTCGTCACTCAGAGTGTAGGTAACTGCATCGCCGTTCGGGTCGTCGGCAAAGGCGGTGATCCCAACCTGTGTGCCGGCACCATCCAGTTCGTGGATTGTGTTGGCGGACGCGTTGGTATCGGTCACATCACTAATTGGGCGATCGATCAGATGTTCCGATTGGATTTCTCCGTCGGCAAACCTGAAGTTCTCGACGTTGGACACCGTATCGATACCGTCAGGAGCGCCGGAGCGAAGATCGGAAATCGTGTAGCTGCCATCTTCGTTCTGGACGATGTTGTAGTCTTCCCAGTTACCGGAATAGATGGCGGTATCCGCGCCCTTGCCGCCGTCGATGGTATCGTTGCCGGAGCCGCCTTCCAGCATGTCCGCGCCGTCACCGCCAATCAGTGTATCGTTGCCCGCACCGCCTTCGAGCGTGTCGCCCGGAACCTGGTATTCGGAGTCAAGCCTGTTGGCGTACATGCTAGCGTCGTTGATGGTCAGCGTATCAAGTGAAATTCCAACGATAGGTTTGCTGGAAAGCAGGTCGGAATCCGCATTCGACATGTATTCCGGAGCCAGATAGACATCACCATTGTCGAGCTGAATGACGACCGCCGAGATGGTTCCGGTGGTTCCGTCCGTGAACGTGACGGTCGCATCGAAGGTCTGCAGGGAATCGAGAGCATAGTTCGTGCCGCCGATTGTCAGGGTCTCTGCCGTGCCGTTGAAATCGTTGTCCGCCAGTACCCCGTCACCATTGGTGTCGTTTGCGGTTGCTCTCACCGTCTGCGTGTAGAGGGGGGTACCTGCATCGCCATAAGATCCCAGCAGGCTGGAGGCATTCTCGCTGACGCCGTTGTTCTCATCCGTATCGACATCCGCCATGGTTCCCAGGTGGATGAGAGAGTAGGTGGCGCCAACCGTATTGGTTCCACCGTTTGTTGGGGCAGCGCCGTCGCCGGCAATCAACGTGTCATCGCCATCGCCGCCCTGAAGCATGTCGGAACCCGCTCCACCGGACAGCGTATCGTTGCCTGAGCCACCAATCAGCGTGTCATCACCTGCGCCACCATAAAGGTTGCCACCGTCGTCATGGGCCGTGATCGTGTCGTTGCCAGACCCGCCGCTGATCGATGTTTCAGACACACCGGTGTCAGTGAAGGTGGCGCCGCCGTCTGCAAGCTGCAGGTCTTCTGCCACATCCATGACATCCAGCGTGAAGGATTCCTGCGATGTCGATCCGTCTGTGGAAGTTGCCGTAACGGTGATCGTGATTTCCGTCTCGGTTTCGTAATTGAAACTCGCACCGCTCGCGACGGTAACCACACCGTTTTCGTCAACCGTGAAACGGTCGTCATCGACAGTATAGGTCACACTGTCTGAGGTGTTCGCGTCGTCGGCAAAGGCTGTTACGCCAACAGTGCTGCCAGCGCCTGCGTTCTCAGCGATGCTGTTGGAAGTACCGTCCGTATCCGAAACCGCAGAAATATCTTTCGCGACAAGATCGCCTGCAAGAATGTCGCCATCCGCGAAGCGGAAGTTCTCAACTCCGACGACAGTGTCGGTTCCGTCCGGCGAGCCGGAGCGGTTGTCGACTACCGTGTAGGTGCCGTTCGCGTTTTCGGTAACGGTATAGTCGGAACGGTTACCGGAATAGATTGCGGTGTCTGTACCGCTTCCGCCGTCGATATAGTCGTTGCCGGCCCCACCTTCGAGCGTGTCGTTTCCGGCACCGCCGTACAGCTTGTCGCTGCCTGAGCCGCCCAGAAGGGTGTCGTCGTCATTTTCGCCGGACAGGCTATCGTTGCCTGCGCCACCGATCAGTGTGTCATTCCCGCTGCCGCCAAAGATGGTGTCGTTACCTTCGCCGCCATCCAGGTAGTTGTCACCGGTGTTCGGCTGGGTGCCACGCTCATCATCGATGAAATCGTCGCCCGCACCGCCGTAAACGACGTCATTGCCTTCGCCGAACAAGATGGTGTCATTGCCAGCGCCGCCATAGATCGTGTCGTCGCCCGCACCGCTGTAGATGGTGCTGCCGTCGTCATGAGCGGTAATCGTGTCGGCACTGTCGTTGCCAGTGATGGATGTTTCGGCGACGCCGGTGTCGGTGAAGGTCGTTTGACCTTCGGCCATCTGATAGGCTTCAGCGACGTCGGCAACCGAAAGAGCAAAGGTTTCCTGAGACGTGGAGCCGTCAGAAGAGGTCGCGGTCACCGTCAGGTTGATGGTCGGTTCGCTCTCGTAGTCAAACGTTGCTCCGGCGGCTACCGTTACCAGGCCATCGTCGCCAACTGTGAACCGGTTATCGGACACCGTATAGGTTACCGTGTCGGTCACATCACTGTCCGTTGCCTGAACAGTAATACCGACTGTGGTGCCTTCTCCGGCATTTTCCGCGAAGCCATTGGCCGTCGCATCGATGTCGGTCACCGCAGATACGGCAACTTCATTGACGTCGGAAACGGCGATCGTGAAGGTTTCTTCCGAAGTTGAGCCATCGGTTGAAGTTGCCGTCACGATGATGTCGATTGACCCTTCGGTTTCCGCATCAAAGCTCGCACCTTCCGCTACCCGAACCACGCCGTTTTCGTCCACGGTGAAGCGGCTGTCGTTGACAGCATAGGAAACCGTATCCGAGACATCGGCATCGCTTGCCGACGCCGTGATACCAACCTGTGTGCCTGCGGTCGCATCTTCTGCGATTGTGTTTGCCGAGATGTCTGCGTCAGTCACGCTGGAAACGTCGAATTCGTCGACATCAGACACCGCTACGGTAAAGGTTTCCGTTGAAGTCGAGCCGTCAGAAGACGTCGCGGTCACGGTAACGTTGATGGACCCTTCGGTCTCTGCGTCGAAGCTGGCACCATCTGCAACACGAACGACACCGTTTTCATCGATTGTGAAGCGCGTGTCATCAACGGCGTAAGAAACCGTGTCAGAGGCATCTGCATCTGTTGCCAGGGCTGTGATGCCAACCTGAGTGCCGGCAGTTGCTGCTTCCGATATCGTGTTATCAGAGGTGTCCGTATCGGTGACGTTTGAAACGGCGCCCTCGTTGACGTCGGAAACGGCAATCGAGAAGGTCTCCTGCGACGTGGAACCGTCAGAGGAGGTGGCAGTCACGACAATGTCGATGGATCCTTCGGTTTCTGCATCGAAGCTGGCGCCATCGGCAACACGGACGACACCATTCGCATCGACAGTAAAGCGGCTGTCATCGACGGAATAGCTCACAGACGCGGTGATATCCGCGTCACTCGCGTGTGCTGTAATGCCAACCTGTGTCCCGGCAGATGCGTCTTCGGAAATCGTGTTTGTCGCGGCGTCGGTGTCGGAAACGGCTGAGACGTCGTATTCGTTGACGTCGGACACGGCAATCGTGAATGTTTCTTCGGAAGCCGAGCCATCGGAAGACGTGGCGGTTACAACGATGTCGATGGAACCTTCGGTTTCCGCGTCGAAGCTGGCCCCATCCGCAACCCGGACAACGCCGTTTTCGTCCACAACAAAGCGATCGTCATTTACGGTGTAGGACACAGTATCAGACGTGTTTCCATCTTCAGCGAACGCGGTAACGCCGACAGCCGTTCCAGCAGTAGCGTCTTCCGCAACCGTGTTTGCACTGCTGTCCTTGTCGGACACGGCAGAAATATCCTGCGCGATCAAATCGCCCGAAAGAACATCGCCATCGGCAAACCGGAAGTTTTCAACGTTCACGACCGTGTCGGTACCATCGGGAGAACCTGGACGATTGTCCGTAACGGTGAAGATGCCTTCGTTCTCGGTAATGGTGTAGTCGGCGAAATTGCCGCTGTAGACCGCTGTGTCAGTACCTAGCCCGCCGTCAATCATATCGTCGCCGGCACCGCCCGTCAGCGTGTCGTCCCCCGGGATTACCGCGGCCGCACTGACGAAATCGGAGGTGAACAGGTCTACTGACGTTCCGCCCGGAGGCGTTACAGTTGCATCGAGAACCTCTTGTCCCTGGTTCTCCCAGACCTTGACGACAATGGTGTAGATCTCACCCGGTTCCAGATCAACGTCCGCCCAGCGGGTGGTCGCTGATTGGTGGTAATCGTTGTCGAGATAGTCGGTCTGCGTACCGTTCTGGTTGGTAAACGTCAGTCGGTTGCCATATGCATCGAAGATCTCGATGGTGGATCCATCGTCCGAGCGGGTGGAGAAACGATAGGTGCCGCCATCTGTGGCGGTGAAGTTGGACGTCAGAATGACACCAAAATCTTCAGGGTTATCAGTCGACCCGCGTGCACCCTGGACAACGGTGTCCAGGTCGAACGCATCCGTCGTTCCTTCGTCGATCAGCGTGCCTGAGGAAATGTCGACAGTCTGGCCGGCATCGCCGCTGAAGTTGTGGTCATAAACCTGGTAGTGCCAGGTGCCGGACACAGGTGCATTTTCACCATAGATCGTGTCATTTCCGGCGCCACCTTCGATCGTGTCGTCACCCGCACCACCTGCAAGAGTATCGGCAGCACTGTTTCCGGAAATCGTGTCGTTGCCATCTGCGCCATCGACGTTGCCACCGTCGGCGTGTGCCACAATGGTATCGTCACCGGAGCCGCCGGTGATGCTGGTTTCAGCGACAGAAACGTCGGTGAAGGTCTGGCCGCCGTCTTCGAGCTGATAGTCTTCAGCAACGTCGGTTACTGAAACCGAGAATGCATCCGAAGACGTGGAGCCGTCGGAAGACGTCGCGGTCACCGTCAGAGTGATGTTGGGTTCGCTTTCAAAGTCGAAAGAAGCACCATCTGCAACGCGGACAACACCGTTTTCGTCCACCGTGAAACGGTTATCGTCTACCGAGTAGGAAACCGTGTCAGTGATGTCGCTGTCGGTCGCAAGAACCGTGATGCCAACCTGCGTTCCGGCAGCGGCATCTTCGGTAATCGAATTTGCCGTTGCGTCCGTATCAGTTACGGGAGTGATGGCACTTTCATTGATATCGGAAACAGCGATTGTGAAGGTCTCTTTAGAGCTCGATCCATCGCTTGAGGTCGCCGTCACGATAATGGCGATGGAACCTTCGGTTTCTGCATCGAAGCTCGCCCCCTCAGCCACACGTACGACACCGTTGTCATCAACAGTGAAGCGCGTATCGTTCACCAAGTACGAGACAGTATCTGTGACGTCCTTGTCTTCGGCAAATGCTGTCACACCAACCTGGGTACCTGCCACAGCATCTTCCGCAACGGTGTTGGCAGAAGTGTCGGCATCGGTAACAGCTGAAATGTCAAACTCATCAACATCAGACACCGCGATGGTGAAGGTCTCTTCCGAGGTCGAACCGTCGGAGGAGGTCGCCGTGACGGTGATATCGATGGACCCTTCGGTTTCGGCATCGAAGCTTGCGCCGTCAGCAACCCGAACCACGCCGTTCTCATCGATAGTGAATCGTGCGTCGTCGACGGAGTAGGAGACAGTGTCGGTGGCGTCTTCATCTGTTGCCAGGGCCGTCACGCCGACCTGGGTGCCTGCGCTTGCATCTTCTGCAATTGTGTTGTCGGAAGAATCCGTGTCGGTGACAGCGGAGACTGCGCTTTCGTTAACGTCTGAAACGGAAATCGTGAAGGTCTCTTCCGAAGTCGAACCGTCAGTCGAAGTCGCCGTGACGATGATATCGATGGAGCCCTCGGTTTCGGCGTCGAAGCTCGCGCCATCTGCAACCCGAACCACACCGTTTTCGTCCACCGTGAAACGGGCATCGTTGACGGTGTAGGAGACCGTGTCGGTGATGTCCTTGTCCTCGGCGAATGCGGTGACACCAACCTGTGTGCCAGCGACAGCATCTTCTGCAATGGAATTGGCAGATGCGTCTGTGTCGGTCACGGCGGTGACGTCATACTCATCAACGTCAGAAACGGAGATCGTGAAGGTCTCTTCCGAGGTCGAGCCGTCGGTGGAGGTCGCCGTCACGATGATATCGATGGACCCTTCGGTTTCCGCGTCGAAGCTTGCACCGTCGGCAACTCGAACCACTCCGTTTTCGTCGATGGTAAAGCGGCTGTCGTTGACAGCATAAGAGACGGTATCGGTGGCGTCTGAATCAGTTGCCAGGGCAGTCACGCCGACCTGCGTGCCCGTGCTTGCATCTTCCGCGATGGTGTTGTCGGAAGAATCCGTATCGGTAACAGCGGACACGGCGCTTTCGTTGACGTCGGAAACCGCAATCGTGAAGGTCTCTTCCGAGGTCGAGCCGTCGGTCGAGGTCGCCGTCACGATGATATCGATGGACCCTTCGGTTTCGGCATCGAAGGTTGCACCGTCAGCAACCCGAACCACGCCGTTCTCATCAACAGTGAACCGGCCATCATCGACGGAGTAGGAGACGGTGTCTGTGGCGTCTGCATCCGTCGCCAGTGCAGTCACGCCAACCTGGGTGCCCGCGCTTGCATCTTCGGCGATGGTGTTGTCGGAAGAATCCGTATCGGTGACTGCGGATACTGCACTTTCGTTGACGTCGGAAATCGCAATCGTGAAGGTCTCTTCCGAGGTCGAACCGTCAGTCGAACTCGCCGTTACGATGATGTTGATGGACCCTTCGGTTTCGGCATCGAAGCTCGCGCCATCGGCAACCCGAACCACGCCGTGTTCGTCCACCGTGAAACGGGCGTCGTTGACGGTGTAGGAGACCGTGTCGGAGATGTCCTTGTCTTCGGCGAATGCGGTGACACCAACCTGTGTACCTGCGACAGCATCTTCTGCAATCGTATTGGCAGATGCGTCTGTGTCGGTGACAGCCGTGACGTCATATTCATCAACGTCTGAAACGGAGATCGTGAAGGTCTCTTCCGAAGTTGATCCATCGGTGGAGGTCGCCGTCACGATGATATCGATGGAGCCTTCGGTTTCGGCATCGAAGCTCGCACCATCCGCAACCCGAACCACACCATTGTCGTCAACGGTGAAACGGGTGTCGTTGATCGAATAAGAAACCGTGTCGGTGGCGTCTGCATCAGTTGCCAGGGCAGTCACGCCAACCTGCGTACCAGCGCTCGCATCTTCGGCGATGGTGTTGGTTGAGGAATCCGTGTCGGTGACAGCGGAAACGGCGCTTTCGTTGACGTCGGAAACCGCAATCGTGAAGGTTTCTTCTGAAGTTGAACCATCGGTCGAGGTCGCCGTCACAATGATGTCGATGGACCCTTCGGTTTCGGCATCGAAGCTTGCGCCGTCTGCAACCCGAACCACGCCGGTTTCGTCAACGGTGAAACGGGCGTCGTTCACGGAATAGGAGACGGTGTCCGTTACATCTTTGTCTTCGGCAAATGCAGTGACGCCCACCTGCGTACCAGCCGCAGCATCTTCCGCGATGGTGTTGGCGGAAGTGTCTGTGTCGGTCACTGCGGTGATGTCATACTCATCAACGTCTGAAACGGAGACCGTGAAGGTCTCTTCCGAAGTTGATCCATCGGTAGAGGTTGCGGTCACGGTGATGTCGATGGACCCTTCGGTCTCCGCGTCGAAGCTCGCGCCGTCGGCAACCCGAACGACACCGGTCTCATCAACCGTGAAGCGGGCATCATCAACCGAATAAGAAACCGTGTCGGTGATGTCCTGGTCTTCGGCGAATGCAGTGACGCCCACCTGCGTGCCAGCTGCAGCATCTTCTGCAATTGTATTGGCAGATGTATCTGTGTCGGTTACGGCGGTGACATCATATTCATCGACGTCGGACACCGATATCGTAAAGGTCTCTTCCGAGGTCGAACCGTCGGTAGAGGTCGCCGTGACAGTGATGTCAATGGAACCTTCGGTTTCGGCATCGAAGCTAGCACCGTCAGCAACCCGAACCACGCCGTTCTCATCGATAGTGAAACGTGTGTCGTCGACGGAGTAGGAGACAGTGTCTGTGGCATCTGCATCAGTCGCCAGTGCAGTTACGCCAACCTGGGTGCCCGCGCTCGCATCTTCCGCGATGGTGTTGGCCGAAGAATCCGTATCGGTAACAGCGGTGACGTCATACTCATCGACGTCAGATACCGCGATCGTGAATGTCTCTTCCGAGGTCGAACCGTCGGTCGAGGTTGCTGTAACGATGATATCGATGGAACCTTCGGTTTCGGCATCGAAGCTCGCGCCATCCGCAACTCGAACGACGCCATTCTCATCAACCGTGAAACGGGGATCATCGACGGTGTAGGAGACGGTGTCCGTTACATCTTTGTCTTCGGCGAATGCAGTGACGCCCACCTGCGTACCAGCCGCAGCATCTTCCGCGATGGTGTTGGCGGAAGTGTCTGTGTCCTGAATTGCAGACGTAGCGTATTCGTTTTCGTCTTCGACCTTCAATGTGAAGCTTTGCGTGGACTGCGAGCCGTCGGTGGAGGTGGCGGTCACAGTGAAGGAGACAGTCGCTTCGGTTTCAGCGTCAAACACGGCGTCTTCGGCAATGCTGACCACACCCTGGTCATCGATGACGAAGCGCGGGTCGTCTATGGAGTAGGAGACACTGTCGCTCACGTCCCGGTCGGTCGCCACAACAGTGATGCCAGCCTGACTGCCGCCGTCTACACCTTCGGAAATTGTGTTCGCAACAGCGCCGACCGTGCTGATCGGGCTGACGTCGTATTCGTTCACGTCACGGATATTGATCGTGAAGGTTTCTGTTTGCGTCGCTCCGTCGGATCCGGTGGCAAGCACGATGATCTGGTGACTTCCAGCCGTTTCGGCATCGAGCGAACCTGCTACCGTAACGATGCCCGTCTCGGGATCAATGGAGAACAGACCACCCGCATCGTCCAGGAGGCTGTAGGTTACGCTGGCCCCTTCTGAGGCGGTTGCGCTTGCCCGAATGCCGGTTGCAGATCCGACTGCTGAATTTTCGTCAACGGCGTTTTCAGTTGCATCGATATCGGTGACCGCAGACAAATCGGAAGCGACGATGCCCGCAGCAAGGTCGTCGTTGCCGTCATCGAAACCTGCGCCTGACTGCACCTGGCCATTCTGGCTACTGAAGGTGCCGTCGCCCGGGTTGGTTACAGAGCCATTCGAATAGGTCTGGTTCGATCCATCATCCAGAGCAGAAGCTATGCTTGCGGACGTGCCGCCGCCCAACGGCAAATCGTCGCTGTTCGACCCTGAAAAGTCCTGTGTGCCAGTCGAATTGTCGGAAGATTGCTCAGTGTATGCATTGACTGCATCGCTGTCTTCAAGCGCAGAAAGCTCCGTGCCATCATCCTCAAACCCGATACCTTGCGCGCCGGACGATGGGTCTTCCTGTTCGACGTAGCGTTGTTCTTCCTCGTCGCTTCCAAGGTGCAGGTTGGCGTTGACCTGTTCCATGGATTCGCCCATGTCCTGGTCGAGATGATAGTCGTGCGCCTTTTCGAGATGCTCATCTCGATTATCGAGAAGCCCCGAATGCAGGATGCTATCGGAATTCAGGGTCGTCCTGGTTTCCGTAGTATTACCCTCTGGCGAGGTGTTTTCCTGGGTGTCTCGATTCTGAGTGTCGCTTGCCATTTCGGTCGCACGTCCGCACAATTTCCGATAATGCCAATGAACGTCGGCGTCCTTAACAAAGCGCAAAATTCCTCTTGGAATCTGAAGTTTAGTTCTAATAAAATTCGGGAAACACGGCGTAGGGTAAACGCTTTTTAAACCCGATCAGCACAGTTTGAGCGAGTAGCTACACGACTCTGGCCCGCATATGCTGAAATCGGTATTTTCATCTTTCTTTTTGCCTCGTCTGAGGATCCGGCATTCTCCGTCCGGACGCTGGATTTCTTCGCCCGGATTGCCGCGCGACGTTGTAGTTGCTTCCGTTTTTGCAAATATCATGGGGCTGGCGATGCCGCTGGCCATTCTTCAGGTTTATGACCGCGTTCTGCCAAATGCTTCCACCGACACGCTGCTTGTGCTCATCCTCGGGGTGACTGTCGTTCTAATTGCTGATGCCGTCATCAAGGTCACCCGTACCGCGGTTGTCGGCAGGCTCGGGGCAGGGTTCAATCATCAGGCGCACACCGAACTTTTCCGCCGGGTGCTTGATGCCGAGCCTTCCCAGTTTGCCAAAACGCCTGTTTCCGTCCAGGTACACCAGCTTCGGTCGTTGCAATCGGTTGCAGATCACTATGGCGACCAGAACCGCCTTCTCGCCATCGACCTGCCTGCGGGGGGTATCTTCCTGGCAGCGCTCATCTTCATCGCAGGGCCGCTGGCTCTGGTGCCGATCACCTTGCTGGGCATCTTCATGCTGTTTGCCCTCAACAGAAACAAGGTGCTGCAGCAGGTTGTCGCCGACCGGGCAGATCAGGACGATCGCAAATCCGATTTCATCCTGGAGGTACTGTCCGGCGCCAAGACCGTGAAGTCCCAGGCGATGGAAGCACTGATCATGCGCCGCTTCGAGCGATTGCAGCGGGCAACGGCAGAGCTCAGCTCCAGATATATGCGCTTGTCCGGCCAGGCGAGGGATGCGTCCGCACTTTTCGGAACCCTCACGACTATCTTTGTGGTCATCTGCGGCGCGTTGATGGCCATCTATGGCAATTTCAGCGTCGGCGGTGTCGCTGCCAGCACACTCTTGTCCGGTCAGTTCGTGCAGCCTTTCCTTCGCGCGATCAACCAACTGACAGACATGCAACGACTGAAGCACGACTACGCTCAGGTCAATTCGCTCTTCAAGCTGCCGGAGGTAGCGCAACAGGAGCCTTTGACGGTCGATACCGACGGTTCCATTCACCTGATCAACGTGTCAGTCGAATTGGGCGAAAGCCAGCGCCGGGTGTTCGAGGACATCAACCTGACAATCGAAGCTGGACAATTCGTCGGTTTCCGCGGTGCGGACGGCAGCGGCAAGTCCACACTCATGAAATTGCTGACCGGTGAAATGACGCCGACGACCGGCAAGGTCATGATCGGCGGGCAGGATTATGATGGCCTCCACCAGCATGCGCTACGCAAGACCGTTGCCTATGTCGATAACCAGTCTGCTATCTTCAACGGCACGATCCTTGAAAACATCACGATGTTCGGTGCCGTATCCGACATCGCTCATGCGCGTATGGCGGCAAAGCTGATCGGGCTTGAAAAGGAAATCCATCTCTTGCCGCGCGGTTATGAAACGCAGCTGGGGTCAGACCTGGGCGGGAAGGTTCCTGCAGCTACCTTGCAGCGTATCTGCATTGCAAGGGCACTGGCAGGCGAGCCGAAGATCCTGATCCTGGACGAGGCGAATACGCAACTGGACCAACAGGCAGAAAAGGCGCTTGTCGATGCGCTCATCCGTCTGAAGGGCTATCTGACGGTTATCATCATCAGCCACCGTCCTTCCATGCTGGCAGTCGCGGATCACCAATACGAACTCAGGGACGGCAGCGTGCATGACCTCGGCACGATGAACGTAACCGGTACACCTCAGAAAATGGGGATGCCGGCGTGAGCAGACCGCTATTCAACCTTGAAGATGTCCACGCTGCCGACAACGCCGTGCACCGCCAGTGGCGCGGTCTGTCGGCCGAACTGGCAGCCGATGGGACCGCCACAAGCCGGCTAGGACTTCCTGATGACGGTGCGGCGCCCGCTGAAAGGTGCCTGATCCCGCTTTTGCGGGAGATGCGCTGGCAGGGCAATGACCGGCTTCTGTTCGAGGCATTGCCGCACTTCGACCGGATTGAAACTTTCCAGGTCTTGCGGACCGTCCTCAGCCGCTTGACAGTCAAGACGACACCTTTTCATGGAAGTGCCGGGGAACTGACCCATGCACAGATGCCGTGTCTGCGTGTAACCAGGGACGACGTTCAGGTTCTCGTTGGAAAAACCGGAACGGGTGAGTTTCGCGCCTATTCCGGCCGTCAGGGAGAGGCAATTTCAGTTCCTGCTGCGGATATTCTGAAAAACGAGATCTATCTCGCGGCCGAAGACACTGAGGAACAGGGGCAGGTTCAAAACAACCGAAGCTGGTTCTCGACCGTATCCAAACGGTTCCGGACCAGTATCATCTCCATTCTGGCCCTCGGTTTTGTTCTCAACATTCTCGCTCTTGCACCGCCGTTGTTCATCATGGCGATCTACGACAAGGCAATGGGAGCAAAATCGACTGAAGTGCTTCTGACCATGGCGGTCGGCGTTGGAATCATTCTTCTGTGCGAAGTTGCGCTGCGCAGAATGAAGACATGGCTACAATCCTATCTCGGCGGACGGGTTGATGCGATTGTCGGCAACAAGACCTTTGAGCGCATACTGCATCTTCCATATGCGATGCTGTCCGAAGCGCCGATCGGCACCCAGGTCATGCGGCTGCGCTATTTCGACAGCGTGCGCGACATATTCCAGAGTTCGCTGTTCAACGCGATCGTCGATATTCCCTTCACGCTGATCTTCATTGTCGCGATCTTCCTGATCGGCGGACCTGTTGCGCTGCCGCCGCTCGCACTGCTGACCATCTACACGCTGCTGGCCGTTTATGTCCTGCCGAAGGTCCAGCGCGAAGTCGCTGCCGTTGGCGAGCAGAAGTCGAAACTCAACAGTTTCATGATCGAGACCTTTCGCAACCAGAGGGCTCTCAGGAACCTTTCTGTAGAAGATACCTGGCTGGAGCGATTTTCGGCGCTTTCCACCAACTTCAACAAACTCAACATCCATGCACGTCATATCACGCATGTGCTGCAGACACTGTCACAGACGCTGATGACCATTTGTGGTGTCCTGGTTCTGGGGATCGGGGCAATGCGAGTCATGGAAGGAGAAATGAGCCTGGGCGCCCTGATTGCCACAATGGCCCTCAGCTGGCGGGTTCTGAACCCGATGAACCAGGCATTTCTCAGCATCACGCAGCTCGCGCAAAGCCGCACGGTGATCGAACAGATAAACAACCTCATGAAAGTGCAGCTCGAGCGCGAGCCGGGGCATTTGCCGAAAATCACACGTGACATTCGCGGTGATCTGAAAGTGTCCTCACTTGTCCTCAGGTATCCAGGGGCAACGGAAGCCTCGCTGAAGGGCCTTGAGCTGACGGTGAAGGAAGGCGAAACCGTTGCCATCACGGGCCCGAGCGGCTCGGGCAAGACCGCGTTGTTCCAGGCTGTCATCGGCTTGTTCCAGCCCCAGGTGGGTTCCATCCTGTTTGACGGTCTGGATGTGCGCCAGCTTGATACCGCAGAGTGGCGCTCTTCCATTGGCTATGCACCCGACGATCTCGACTTCTTTTACGGCACGGTAAAACAGAATCTGCTGATGTCGGATCCGGGTGCTACCGACGAACGTCTGATCGAGGTTACCGGTAAACTTGGCTTGCTGTCCTACCTGGAGGAGAACTTCAATGGACTTGAAACGCGCCTCAATGGCGAGGTCCTGAAGCAAATCCCGGACAACATGAAGCAGCGAATTGTTTTGGCCCGTGCCTTCGTGAAGGCGGCACCGCTCTATCTGTTCGACAATCCGGGCACGCATCTCGATTTCGAGGGCGACAAGAAATTCATGGCGATGATCGAGGAACTCAAGGGCAAGGCGACTATCCTCATCAATACCCAACGGCCTAGCCACATGAAAATGGCCAACCGGGTGGTTGTGCTCAGAGGTGGCCAGATTGCGATGATGGGGCCACCGGAACAAGTAGTACCGGCACTCATGGGACAGGCCGCGAAAGCCGGATAGGCAGCTTTCCTACCGAAGATACCAAAAAGCCCGCCGGGTTGCTCCGACGGGCTTTGTTATTTGGTGGTGCCGCTTCTTAGAAGACGGATTTTACTGCTTTCACGGTTGCATCAACAACCTTGTCGATTTCAGCTTCAGAAATGCACAGGGGAGGGGCGAACCCCAGGATGTCACCCTGCGGCATCGCCCGGCCGATGACGCCTTCCTTTAACAGGGCAGCTGCAACCTGTGGGCCGGTTTTGCTTGCCGGATCGAGATAGGTTCTGCTGGCCTTGTCCGATACAAATTCGATCGCGCAAAGCAGACCGTCGCCGCGGATGTCGCCAACGTTGGCGTGATCTCCGAGCGCATTCGTAAGTGCATTCTTGAAGTAGCTACCTGCGGATCCGGCATTCGCCACCAGACCGAGACTGTCGATAAGCTTGAGGTTCGCAACGCCGGCTGCGGCACCGATCGGGTGTGCGGAATAGGTCCACCCATGGCCGATCGGACCAAATTCGTCGGTACCGTCCTCCAGCACCTTCCAGACCTTGTCGGAAACGATGGAGCCGGACAGGGGAGCATATGCCGATGTCAGGCCTTTTGCGATGGTGATGAAATCCGGCTGAATACCGTAGTGGTCTGACCCGAACATCGTGCCGAGACGTCCAAAGCCTGAAACAACTTCATCTGCAATCAGCAGAATGTCGTGTTTCTTGAGCACGGCCTGAATGGCCTCCCAGTACCCGCTTGGGGGCGGTACGATCCCGCCCGTACCAAGGGCCGGCTCGCCAATGAAGGCTGCAATGGTGTCAGCGCCTTCGCGTTCGATCAGGGCTTCCAGGTCAGCAACGCAATAGGCAACAAATTCTGCTTCGGACTGGGAAAGGTCTTCCCTGCGGAAATAGTCGGGCGCGACCGTGTGCAGAACCTGTGAAAGCGGCAGATCGAACTTCTTGTGAAACAACTCGAGGCCTGTGAGAGAACCGGTCATCAGGCCCGAGCCGTGATAGCCGCGCCAGCGCGAGATGATCTTTTTCTTCTCCGGGCGGCCGAGAATGTTGTTGTAGTACCAGACAAGCTTGATGTTGGTTTCATTCGCATCAGATCCGCCCAGTCCGAAATAGACCTTGGACATGTGGTCGGGCGCTCGCTCCATCACCATTTGTGCAAGCGTGATGGAGGCTTCGGTGCCGTGGCCGACGTATGCGTGGTAATAGGCCAATTCACGAGCCTGCTCCGCAATGGCGTCAGCAATTTCGGAACGGCCATAGCCGACGTTGACGCAATAAAGTCCGGCGAATGCGTCCAATAGCTTGGTGCCGTCACGGTCTTCGATATAGACGCCGCTGCCACCGGTGACGATCCGGTTAGGGCTCTCTCCGCGCGCATGTTGGGCAAGATGGGTCGAGGGATGGAAGAAGTTCTCTCTGTCCCAGGCATCCAGTTGGTCGTTCTTGAGCATATTCAAGTCCTTCTAGTGTTGGTTGGGCCAGGTCAGCTCCAGTCCCGGCAGACGTATTTGATTTCGGTGAAGGCCTCCAGTCCGTAGCGGGCACCTTCGCGGCCAAGGCCGGATTGTTTCACGCCTCCAAAGGGGATCGGATAGCCGGTCACTTTTGTGCGATTGACGGCAACCATGCCATATTGAAGCGCGCGGCTTGCACGGTAGATGCGGCGCGGGTCCTGCGTGTGGAGATAGGCGATAAGGCCGTATTCGGTGTCGTTTGCCCGTGCGATGGCGTCCTCCTCCTTATCGAAGGCTGACAGGGCTGCCACCGGACCAAATGTTTCTTCCCGGAAAATCGATGCATCAGCGGGAGTGTCCGCCAGAACGGTCGGCTGAAAAAACAATGGGCCGGCCGCGTGACGGTGGCCACCGGTGAGGAGGCGCGCACCTCGTGCGAGTGCATCTCGAACGTGGTCCTCCTGCTTGGCAACCGCCCGTTCATGCATCAGCGGACCGATGTCAGGGTCTTCAAGCCCAGGTCCGACAGACAAAGATTCAACACGGTTGGTGAAGGCTTCGCAAAACGCCTGGTAGACCGGTCTTTCAACCAGAATGCGATTTGCCGCGAGGCAATCCTGACCGGATGTTGCGAATTTCGCGGCGATTGCCTGATCGACGGCATGGTCAAGATCAGCATCTGCAAACACGAGGAAGGGGGCGTGACCGCCGAGTTCCAGCACAAGTCGTTTTACAGTCTGAGCACCCTGCGAATAAAGAAGCCGTCCGATACCCGTCGATCCGGTGAACGAAACCGCCCTGACGCGCGGGTCTGACATCCACGGTTTCACGATGTCTTCCGCGTTCCCGGGAAGCACGTTGAAAACACCTGCCGGAAGCCCAGCCTGGTCAGCAAGTTCAGCCAGGGCGAGTGCGGAATACGGCGTTTCCTGTGAAGGGTGCACGACAACGGTACAGCCGGCGGCGAGTGCGGCAGCTGCTTTTCGTGTGATCATCGCGCATGGAAAGTTCCACGGCGTGATCAATGCGGCAACGCCAACAGGTTCCCGCCAGACTTCCATCTCTGCGTCAGGCAAGTGGGAAGTGATGCTCTCGATATTCGGCCGTTTGGCCTCTTCGGCGTAAAACGATACGAAGGAGGCTGCATAATCGATCTCGCCGCGGGATTCCGAAAGTGGTTTTCCTTGCTCACGCGTCATCAGACGTGCCAGATCTTCCCTGTTTTCCAAGATCAAGTCGTGCCAGGCCAACAGAAAGGATGCCCTTTCCTGAGGCAGCAAGGTGGACCAACTCGAAAAGGCGTCATTGGCGGCATCGATGGCTTCGGCGGATTGGGCGCTGGAAAGAGATGTCACTTCCCCAAGAAGACTTCCATCCGCCGGATCGATTACCTGAAACACGGCGCCATCACTTGCTGCTGCCCAACGTCCACCGACATAGGCAAAGTGCTTTACCAGGTGACGGTTGTCGATCAGGTGAAAAAGCGAGCTTTCAAGGGATGTCTCGGCAAGGATTCGGGACTGCATGGCGTTGCTCTCCAAAGTGGTGAGCAGAGCCTAGAATAGCACCCGGGAACGAAACGCCTTTTCTTGACAAGCTTGGTAGCCGTTTCGTTCTTATTCGGAGTGTTCAGCAGTCGTATCTGTTCCAAGCATCCCGGCCAGCAACATATCGAGTGCTGGAGCAGCGCTCTGTTTCACCGGTTTTGTCACCACGTAAGTGAAGTAGCGAACGACGCCAAGGCCGCGGTCCAGCAGGGCATCCATGAACCGCTGATAGCTGTCGATGTCACGCGTGACGGTCTGCATCAAATAATCGAGCCCGCCACCGATCGCCCAGCAGGCAACGACTTCATCGCAATTGCGGATTGCCCGCTCAAAGGCCTGAAAATATTCGGCGCGGTGATGTTCCAGTTCGAGCGTCACGAAAACGGTGACATGAGGCGCGAGATTCTTGAGCGAGAAACGCGCGCCATATCCCTCGATGATACCAGCAGCCTCAAGCCTCTCAAGGCGCTTCCAGCACGGGCTCGGGCTAAGATTAATACGCTTTGCGAGATCCGCTTTGGAAATGCGTCCTTCCTCGGCAAGTACCTTCAGGATTTCCAGATCTCGATTGTCCAGTTTCAGCATCAATGTCTCTTGCCGGTTCAGGAAACGAGCATCGTGCCCGCATTTGCTTTCTTGACCTTGCCAAGAGAAAGCGTGGCAATGGCCGTATCCTGAACGCCGGTGCCGGTCAAATCGCAGACGGTGATATCGGCATCACCAGTCCTGCCTTGCGCCTTGCCTGAAACAATCTCACCGAGTTCACGTACACGGCTCACATCCTGCAAGGTGCGGGTCGCAAGGGCGGAACGCAGCTCTCCGAGTTTTTCGCATTGGCTTATTCGATCGCAGACCAGGACATCGGCCTTAGCCAGGATCTCCGGGGCAAGTTCATTCTTGTCCTCCTGATCAGATCCCATTGCAGTGATATGCAAGCCGGGATGCAGACAATCCGCACCCAGGATAGCCTCCTTCGCAGGGGTCGTGGTGACGACAAGTTGGCTGTCGGCAACCAGTTGCTGCCGATCCTCGGTTGCGACCACGTCTATCCCGAGCGCTGCAGTCATATCCTTTGCCAGGGCTCTGGCCTTGTCACGGTCTCGTCCCCAGACCAGCGCCCTTTCCGCGGGCCGTACCTTTGCCGCCGCAATTAGCTGCAACCTGGCCTGAACGCCGGTTCCCAGAATGCCGATCGTTGAAACGACTGCAGGCGCAAGGTGGCGCGCCGCAACCGCTCCGGCTGCAGCCGTTCGGATGTCGGTCAGATAACCATTGTCCAGATAGACAGCCTGAACCAGACCGGTTTGCGCCGAAAAAAGCACCATCAACCCGTTGAGACTTGAAAGCCCGAGAGCAGGGTTGTTGAAAAAGCCGGGAGATACCTTGATCGCGAAACCGTCGAGACCTGGCACGTAGGCGGTTTTCACATCAACTTCCGCATTCACCTCCGGCAGGGCCATGGACAGCACGGGAGGCATAACGACTGTGCCGGTTGCCAGCTTTGCAAATGCTTTTTCAATGCAGTCGATGACTTCAAGATCAAGATGAACAGCCCGGCGCAGATCGGCCTCGTTCACCAACCTGATTTCATGCGCCATAAGGTTTTCCCTCCAACAGATAGTCCCCAAGCATAACGTCCTGACCGGTCATGACTTTTGTGAATTGAACCATGTCGACATTTCGACCCGTAATAATCGTTGCGACCGGACCTTTTGGCGCGGTCAGCTTTCCGGCCAGGATTGCTGCAATGCCAACCACGCAAGCGCCTTCCGCGACATGACTATCCTCGTAGTAAAGAGCCTGCATGGCCCGGTAGATTTCGCCTTCAGTTACCAGAATGATCTCGTCCAGAAGATCCCGGCACATTGCGAACGAAAGCCGGTTGTCGAGGCCTATGCCGCCTCCAAGCGAATCCGCGAGGCTTGCCACCTCTGGCACCTCCACTGGCCGGCCGGCGTCGATCGATGTCTTCATCGCCGCGCCTCTGTCCATGGTCAGTCCGACAACACGGACCTGTGGGTTAATGGATTTTGCGGCAAGCGCGACACCCGCGGCAAGCCCGCCTCCCGACAGGGGAACCAAAAGGGTGTCGAGGTTTGGAACATCTTCCAGAATCTCAAGCCCGATGGTGCCTTGGCCTGCAATCACGTATGGATCGTCGAACGGTGAGATTTCAAAGACGCCAGTTGCCTGACCCAGCTTACGGCACTCGGCAAGGGCATCGTCCTGGCTGTTGCCGACGATCCGAGTTTCAGCCCCAAGGGCTCTGATGCCATCCAGCTTGGTCTGCGGAACCAGGGATGACATGCAGATCACGGCCTTCAATCCAAGTTCCCGTGCCGCATAGGCAACACCGCGGCCATGATTTCCGGTCGAACAGCATGTGAGCGTCGTGGTGCCTTCGGGCGCATTGCGGGCCGCATTCGTTGCACCGCGCAACTTGAACGCGCCTGTTGGCTGCATCGTCTCCATCTTCAGGAAAAATGGCTGTCCGGTTTGTTCTGTCAAGAATCGCGAGGGCAGGAGGGGTGTCCTGACCACTCGCCCGGCGATGGCTCTTCGCGCTTCGAAAATATCCGTAAGCGTCAGTTGCATGGACTGTTTCCGGTATCGCTCGTGGTCATCATGAAGATCCTGCAAGGGGGAACATTCTCATTTGTGTACAAATGACCCAAAAAGTGCAAGCGATGATATTCGGATGTGTTTATTTTCTTGATTTCTGAAATGGCTGAGTTCTTATTTGTGTACAAATAAACGACGAGGCCCAATCATGCCAGGTCACGACCTTCCTTTCAGCAGTGCCGAGTATCAACGCCGTCTCGATCTTGTCCGTACCGACATGTCCAAACGGGGAATAGATGTCCTGTTTCTCGAGGACCCTTCCAATATGGCCTGGACCACAGGCTATGACGGTTGGTCTTTCTATGTGCATCAGGGGGTCGTTGTCTTTCTGGACGAAGAACCGATCTGGTGGGGACGCAGGCAGGATGCCAATGGTGCCCGTCGAACCGTCTGGATGGACGACGCACGCGTCGCTTCCTACGCCGATCATTTCATTCAGTCGTCTGAACGCCACCCCATGCAGGACCTTGCCAGGCTGCTGGAATTGAGGGGATACGCAAACAAGAAGATTGGCGTTGAACTTGAGAACTACTACTTCTCGGCCAAGGCGTTCCTGACGTTGCAAAGTGAGTTACCGAACGCTGAATTCATCGACGCCACAAGCATGGTCAACTGGTTGAGGGCGGTCAAATCCGACGAAGAACTCGTGTTCATGCGCAAGGCAGCCAGGATTTCCGAGAAAATCATGGACGGCGTCTTGGAGCGTGTTGTGCCGGGTATGCGCAAGGCCGACCTTGTTGCAGAGATCTACGCCGACGCCATCCGAGGATTGGACGACGCCTGGGGGGACTACCCGGCTATCGTGCCGCTGCTTCCCAGTGGCGCGGATGCGTCCGCTCCTCACCTGACGTGGGACGGACGTTTCATGCAGGAAGGGGAGGCGACATTTTTCGAACTCTCCGGCTGTTTCCGCCGCTATCATGCCCCGTTATGCCGCACCGTTTTTCTTGGCAAGCCGGAACAGTACCTGCTTGATGCCGAGAAGGCGTTGGTCGAGGGCCTCGAAGCCGGCCTGGACACCGCAAGGGCCGGCAATACCGCGGGTGACATCGCACGTGCTTTGGCGAAGCCTCTTGAGGCCGCGGGGATCGAGCGTGGCGCGCGGGCAGGGTACCCGATCGGCATTTCCTATCCACCTGATTGGGGCGAACGCACAATTTCCATTCGCGAAGAAGACAACACCGTTCTGAAGCCCGGCATGACCTTTCACTTCATGCCGGGGCTTTGGATGGATGGGTGGGGACTGGAAATCACCGAGAGCATCCTCATCAAGGAAAACGGACCTGCAGAATGCCTGTGCAACAGGCCGCGCAGATTGTTCGTGAAGTCATGAGGTGCAGATGCGCTCGGACTTGTTGACCCGGACGATTTCCATACTGGATCGCCTGATCGGTTTTCCGACGGTTTCGGCAGACAGCAATCTTGAATTGATCAGCTTTGCCGCGACCCTGCTTCGTGAAGCTGGTGCTCAAGTGACGGTTTCCAAGGATGCGACCGGCAAGAAAGCCAACCTGTTCGCAACAATTGGCCCAAATGTCTCCGGCGGAATTGTCTTGTCAGGGCACACGGACGTCGTCCCGGCAGATCCCGTAGAGTGGGCCTGCAACCCGTATCAGATGCGCGAAGAAGGTGGCTTGTTGTACGGGCGAGGCAGTTGCGACATGAAAGGCTATATCGCTGCGGTCCTCGCGAAATCGCAGGACTATGCGCTACTCGACCTGAAACGGCCGCTGCATGTCGCCTTGACCTATGATGAGGAAGTCGGCTGCTTTGGCGCCAGGCATCTGGTTGAGGAACTGAAGCGCAGTGATATTCGTCCCTCCGTAGCGATTATCGGTGAGCCGACGGAAATGCGGGTCATTGAGGGGCACAAGGGGTGTTACGAATATACGACAGCGTTCCACGGCACCGATGGGCATGCCTCCGAACCGGACAAGGGGGTCAACGCTATCCACGTCGCCGCCGCTTTCATCACCAGGATGATGGAACTGGCAGAAACCATGAAGGACAAGTCAGGTCCGGACAGCGAGCGCTACTCACCGCCGTGGACGACACTTCAGGTTGGCCGGATAGACGGCGGCTCTGCACGCAATGTCATTGCTCGGCATTGCGCGGTGGAGTGGGAAATGCGCCCGGTTCGGATGCAGGACGCACTTCAGATAAAGTCTGCCCTGGAAGCCTATTGCCAAGACGTGCTGTTGCCTCAAATGACGTCCGTTTATCCCGACGCTGAGATTGTCACCGAAATTATTGGAGAAGTCGCCGGACTGGCCGTGATGCCGGAAAACGAAGCAAGGGACATCGTTACATCGCTCACTGGCGCGAACCTGTGTGATGTCGTTTCATTTGGCACCGAGGCCGGGTTGTTTCAGGCCCTGGGGCTTTCTGTTGTGGTTTGTGGCCCGGGCTCCATCGCACAGGCGCACAAGCCTGATGAATATCTGGCCGTTGACCAGCTCGATAAATGTCTCGACATGCTCACGGGACTGGAAAGGACCTTGTTACAGGCCTCATGACCGATCAGGACATAACAGCGACGGCCGACGTTGCAGAACTGTTGAACCAGGCTGCAAGCGCTCAGGAACGGTTTCAGATCATGTATTCCGTTCTGAGAGATCGGATCTGCATGCTTGTCTATCCGCCCGGAACGCAACTGAGTGAAGAGGCGTTGGCATCCGAATTCGGTGTCAGTCGCTCGCCATTGCGCAAGGCGCTGCAGATACTCGAAGCAGACGGGTTGTTGTTGTCGCAGCAAGGCGTAGGCACACTGGTGACTGAAGTGGATCTGGAAGAATTGGCGCAGGTCTATGAACTCAGGCTTGAGCTGAATGAATTGACCGGCAGGTTGGCCACGCGGTCTCTCGATTCTGAACTGGAAGCCACATTCAACAGTCTCAAAATTCGGGCGGAGCGATTGAGCTCAACGCCGGATCGTGCGGTTTTTGCCCGACTCAATATCGATTTCTTTCAGGCCTTTTTGCAGCTCACACTGAACATGCCGCTGCGCGAAGTTTCTGAAAAGCTGTTCTACAAGACCTGTCGCATCTGGCTGACTTTGATAGATGAGAAGGACCTGCCAACAGAGGTTGCCATCTTCTGCGGCGAAATCGCGGAAATTTCGAATGCTGTGCGACTTGGAGACTTCCAGGCCGCGGCCTTGATTAGGCGAGCACATCTCTCCATGGGGTTCAACCGACTGAAAACCGCTACACGACAAAGCACCGATCGGAAGGCTGGTTAGCCAAGGGCATCTTGGAATTTCTGGGGTTGGTTGAACGAACAAGACCGCCCCCGGAAGCGATTGTGGTGGGATACAATCAGTTGCTTCCGGGAGCGGCCCGGGCTTTCAAAGAAGATGAACGAACTTCTTTGAACGGGTAATCCTTTCAATAGCCTCAAACAAAAGTGGCGTTTTCACCTCAAATATGCTCGGTGTACCTAGTTATTCCTAAAAAATTCAGTGTCTCTTTGCCATTTTCGTCAGTTTTCTGACTGTAGAAGTCGTGATCCTGCAATCGGATTCTACGTTTCTCTGAACGTATTTTCCTTTTTCGAGAGAATATTCGAGAAATACACTAAGTTCGTTTGCATGAGCGACAAGCACTCTGTGACCGGAAACCACTGTGTCAGTTACTTCCAGATCCTGACCCCAGGCCCAGCCACCATAAGAAGTGCCACCGTTCGACCTGAGGACGATTTCGAAAAAATTGCCCCCGTCGCTTTCAGGCATTTTGAAAACGAGATCCAGATTGTCTTCGTCGTCTTTCGTCGGCTCTCCCGCACCAAGCCAGACAGAACTGATATTTGCGGAGATCAAATCGCCAAGAGGATAAAATGGGGAACCTTCGTACCAAAGAAATTCCGTAATAACGGACCCTATGTCATTAGCCCTCTCAAATGGTCGTACATTGTCTCCGTACCCTGCATAGGTCCTCCTGAAGGAGATCTTACCAGACATGAATGGTTTCCTTACTATCTGATAATACGTAGTTTTTGCTATTGGCCGCGAAGTGTGATCACTCTTCGTCCCTTCGGCAAAGCTACATTCCCAATAGCGCCGTCACACAGGCGTGACTCCGTCACGGCAGTGGTGTTCTTCTGTGGGGGGAACTGTGTTAGAAAAAATTACCAGGGGGCAGCGTGATGAATAAAAGTAGTTCAGCCACTAATATTCGACTACTTGGCGTTCCGTCAGTGTATTACTCGCGGAATACCCCGTTTCCTGCCAAGGGATACGCGTTGCTTGCAGTATTGTTGCTTGTTCCTGGCAACGAGCTTGCGCGTCAAAAGGCGGCTGCCCTGCTTTGGGAGGATGTCGCCCAAACCAGGGCCATGGCAAACCTCAGGCAATTGCTTGTGAGGGTTCAAAGCAAGCAGCCCGAAGCCGGACCGCTCATTGAAACAACCCAGACCAGAATCAGTCTTGGTCCCGGGGCACAAAGTTCCGACCTGGCCGCTTTTCTCCAGTCCTGCAAGGCAACCGATCTTGAAGGCATGATGGCCGGGATAGAGCAGTTCACCGGCGAACTGCTCGATGGCATGGAGTTCGAAGGTGAACAGCTGAACCTTTGGCTGCTGACCGAGCGCGCGAGCCTGAGGGAGAAACTGTTTAACAGAGCAGCAGCAGCCCTTGAGGAAACGACACGCTTTGGAGCGGATCGTGGCGGCAACATCGGCAAGATCGCTGATCGGCTTCTGGCTTTCGAACCTGACAGCCCCGAATGCTATCGTATCATTTCAAAAGCTTATGGCAGGTGTGGCGATCAGGATGGTGTCGATCGTATCGACCGGTTGATGAATTCGGTTCTCAATCCTGCCTTGCCTCGTGTGCCTGGTAATACAAGCAGCAAGCCTTCAGGAACAGTCTGGGTCGCACCGACGGGGGTCAAACCGGTTGAGGAGCGTCCGGCACCTCCCAAACCACCGGTTCCGCGCGTTGCCTTTTCGTCGCCCCGCCACATCGATCAACATCCGGATGCGCAGCTTGCCGAGGCATTCGTCGAGGATGTCGCGAACAGTTTCTCCAGGTTCAAGACATTTGTCGTGGTCTCGCCGTTCAGTACGATGCGTGACTTTCGCGGCGGCAATGTAAGCAACTGGGAAAAAATTCGGTCCAACTACTCCGTGCAGAGTTTTCTGCTCCCGGGCAGCCAAAAGATTTCCTTTACCGTTATCGATGACGGCACAGGGGAGATCATCTGGTCTGCGGAGTATTCGATGGAGCCGGAGGACCTTCACTATACCTTCCGGCTTCTTGCAAAAACCGTGGCAGCCAATCTCGCCCAGCAGATCGAGCGACAGATGCTCGACTCCGGCCGATCGATAAATGCCCAGAGCTATCTGCACGTCTTGCGGGGGCAGAACCTCATCAAGACCTGTAATTTGAGCATGATTCGCCGGGCCAGAAAGGAATTCCGGCAAGGCCTCATGTACGACAAGGACCTGTCCATCGCCCGCGCTCGCATAGCGCAGACGATGCAGCTGGAATGGTTGCTTCTCGGGGGGACGGATCCGCACCTTCTTCACCGCGCCAAGGCGGAAGCGGACGCAGCCATCGAGATCGATTCGACGGCCGGTATCGGCTACTGGATGGCTGCGGTCATCGCGCTTTATCAACGTGATTACACGACCTCGGAGGCCAAGTTTCAGGAAGCCGAGACCTTGAGCCCCAACTCTTCGGATCTGCTCATACAGCACGCAGATGCGCTTGCGCATTTCGGCAAGCCCAAGGACGCCTGGAACCGTTTCAAGCACGCGATCGATCTCAATCCACTTGCACCGGACATCTACTGGTGGGCGGGTGCGAGCATCGCCTTCAAGCTGGCCGACTACGCAGAGGCCGTCCGGCTGTGCAAGCAGATGGATGACGAGGAACCTGCATTGCGAATCCTGACGGCAAGCCTCGCTCTAGACGGGCAAATTGAGAGCGCAAGACAATATGCACGGCGTCTCATGGATGTTTATCCGGGGATGACCGCGCAGGAAATCAGTCGCTTCATGCCAGACAAGAACCCAGAGAACAGCAAGATCTTTCTGGAAGGTCTGAAACTCGCCGGCTTCGATTAAGTAAACCCATTTACAGGAGAATATTATGCCTAATTCGTCATTTTACGTGATCGGAAAACGTGGTCACGGTGTTGTTTTTTTGCGGATGGATCCGCTGCGCGTATCTCGTGTGTCGCACCAGACAATTCTGGCTTACGAAGCGCAAAACGCCGGTGTCGACGGCTATGCACGCATCGCCGCTGCTGCCCGGGTTCTGTTCGCCGAAAGTGACGGCAATCCGGAAACAAGCCTCAGCCAGGTCGAGTCGGAAGGTATCTACCAGGCTATCAAGCAGGGCAGCACGATCTCGGATGTCGATTTTGCATTCCTCACTGATGTCGATGACAGCGATTGGGACCTCAACAGAATGAGCTGGGCGCCGATCCAGGATCCGGTTTCCAAGACCGGCTCCGGTTCTGATTCCGGAAATCCCGACACGCTTCAGGATGCCGTGCTTTCGGACGATTGATCCGGAAGGCGGCCTGACTGGCAAAATCGCACCGCTACAGGAGGTATTCGCTGTGCAATCCGATCCTTTCTCTCCGCAATTCCTGCGCAGCTTCGGCATTACCAGATTGGGTGAGATCACCGGGCTGGACACGATCGGGATACCGGTCTGGTTCGCAACCAGGCCGAATTCCAGGTCTCTTTCCGTTTCCCAGGGAAAAGGTGTGACCGACGATCAGGCGAAGATTTCAGCGATCATGGAAGCCGTGGAATGTGCTGTCGCCGAACAACCGCGACAGCACGTCACGGAGTTCGCGACGATCGAAGACATGGCGCGCCAGCAAAGGAGCGTCATTCCGTTCTTTGATCTAGCAAGGGTCAACCCGCATCAGCTCGATCCGACCCGCCAGCGCGCCTGGGTTCCTGGAACGTCCCTGATATCCGGCGAGCAACGCTTCGCGCCCTACGAATTGGTCGGGATGGACATGCGTAGCGACATGCCTTGGGACCGTCATGCCTTCCGTATGACATCCCAGGGGTTGGCGGCGCATTTCTCGATCGACAAGGCCATCGAACACGCCCTGCTTGAGCTCGTGGAACATGACGCGTCCAGTGTGGTCGATACTTTCGGTTTGTTCGTCAACAATATCCGGGAGGTCACCGACTACGAGGGCGCGAACGCCGATCTAGACGCCATTCTGGAGAAGGTCTCAAAAGCCGGGCTTGATCTTCACATTTACGCCCTTCCAGGACGCGTGAAACTTCCGGTCATTGCCGCTGTCATCTCTAGGCAGGTGAATGGGCCATCCGGTGTCATTTCGCGTGCTCCTGCCGGAATTGCCTGCCGGACGAACGTTGCCGAGGCGATACTCGCAGCCTTGCTTGAAGCGGTGCAGTCACGTCTGACGGACATCGCCGGTGCGCGCGACGACCTTGCGATGGATCGTTTTCAGCAGTCCAAGGATGGCGTAGCCAGGAACCAGCCACCACTTATTCCTCTTGCCAAACTTGAGGCTGAGTTCCGCCCTGCAAGACAGTCGTCCATGGGGTGGCAGGATGTCCTGAAGCTGATGCGGGCGGCCGGCATTGAAGATGCCTACATGTTCCCGCTCAAATCGCCGGTCCCGGACGTTCACGTGGTGAGGACGATCGTCACAGGCCTTGACGCGCATTCCGGCAGCTTCTCCGAAATGTCCATGAACTCGATACTGCTGACGACGGAAGTGCTGAGCACTGCATGTTGAAACCCGTCGTTTTTGCAGGACCGAGCGTTCACGGCTTGGCCGGCGATCTTTTTGACGACCTGGACGTATTCCCACCTGCGGCACGCGGAGACATTCTGCGAGCCGTGGGGCAGGGGCGCCGCGTGATCGGATTGATTGATGGTTACTTCAACTCCACCCCTTCTGTCTGGCACAAGGAAATCCTGTTCGCCCTACAGGAGGGGTGCAGGGTGTACGGCGCAGCCAGCATGGGCGCATTACGGGCTGCAGAGTGTTTCCCATTCGGGATGGTTGGTGTCGGGGCGATTTTTGCAGACTACCAAGCGGGAAGGCGTCAATCGGATGCGGATGTTGCTGTTTCGCACGCTCCGGCAGAACTGGGCTATTGCCCGCTGACACTGGCGCTGGTGGATGCGGAGGCGACGCTGTCTGCAGCTTTGAAAGGCGGGTTCATTGCCGAAAGCGCACATGATGCATTGCTGAAAGCTGCAACCGGTCTGCATTTTTCCACGCGAACCTGGGTGCGCGTGCTGAGCGAAACAGGACTTTCCGAAGCTGAAAGCGCTCACTTTCTGAAGTGCCTGCCCGAGTTCGAGCAGAGCTTGAAACGGCAAGATGCTCAAAAGCTCCTGACCAATCTGAAAGAGAACATCGAGATTGAGACGCATGATGGTCAGGACAGTTGGAAAATACAGAACACCCTTTTTCTCAAGTCACTTGAAAAAGAAGTTCTCGGCAGGTGACAGCTAATGAAAATGGAGATTGTAAAAGCCAGGACCACATGGTCAATCGTGCCGGATTGTGGCGGTCTGATTGAAACGATAGCGATCTCACTACCTCAAAAGGTTTTTGATCCCGGCAATCCTCACGCCGAAAAGATACTCGCCGCGATCGGAAATTTGCTCAAGGCCATGCCTTCGAGCGTTTCAATCCTGGTATTTGCAGATTCATTTAACGAGGTGGCTGCAAGAAACTGGATCGAAACACAAACCGAGTGTCGCTATGACATTGTCGTGGCAGGCGCTAGGCCGCTTGAAAGTGCAGATATTTGGGCACAGGATTCCATACTGGTACAAATGCGAGGCAACGACCTGCGGATTGCCGCTCCAGCATGCGACTGGCCCAGGGGCAACTTGCCGGGGTTACTGGCCGAACACCTTTCTGTCTCCTGCCACGATCTGCCACTCTTTTTGCCGGGTGGAGACCAGATCGTTGGTGAGGGCTTTCGTCTCATCGGTCACACAAGCCGGCTTAGATCAGCCTCCAGCAAGTATCGCGGTGACAGCACTTTGCTTGCCGCAGATCGGCGTATCGGTGAACTCGATAACAGACCTGTCTGCTATTGGGGATACCGAAGACAAGACCTGTTCGAAAAGCCCGCCGTCGATGCTCAAGAAAGCGGGGTCGGCAAGAACACTGCAGATTCTAACCGTGAGGGAGACCTGGACTGGCAAACAGCGAATGATTTGCTCGTAGACCTTTCATTTTCTCATTTGCGGCCGGATCTGGTTACGACCATTGAGCGGTGCGAAAGCCATGTCGACAGATATGTTTCTCCAACAGGTTTGCGCCACAACGGCAAGCACTTGTTATTGCTGGCAGACCCGGTGGCCGTGGCCCCAGAAGCCATCAGCAAGGCGAAGCGGGAAAAGAGACTTCTCGATGCGTCGGAACATTGGTTGAGGGACCAGGGTTTCGAAATCATCCGCAATCCAGTTCCCTTTGGGGTCGACGTAAAGAACGCAGTCAGACCGCGGCTCTACAACAACGTTCTTCTGGAAAATGCGTTACGAGAGGGAAATGGCAAACCAATCATGTGGTTGCCATGCTTCGGCGAAGACAGCAGATTCACGGAATTCGATGCGGAGAACGCCAGGATCTGGAAGGATCTCGGCTTCGATCCCAAGCTGGTCTTCGGCTGGGAAAGCCTTGCCCATGCAAATGGCGCACTGCGCTGTGCCAGCAAGGTAATCAGACGGCAAGCGACTTGATCGAACGGAACTAGATGCAAACCGACACGGACACGTGTGTCTTCAGCATCAGGCTAGTTTTTCAGAAGAAAAGATTGGCTGGGGAACCTGGATTCGAACCAGGACTAACGGAGTCAGAGTCCGTGGGTCTACCGTTAACCTATTCCCCAACAATGCTCATAAGGCGAGCTGCCAATCGTCGGTACAGGGCGAAATGATTGGTCGCTCTCGATTGGTGTGCCGCATATACATCCATCACATTCACGATTGCAAGACCCGTCGACGACTTTTTTGTGAAATTGCATGCCTGTGGAAAGTCTCGCGAAAGACTGTATGCATTCGTTTCAAGGAAAGCTTTTCCGACGAGGGGCAACCTGTTACAGTTTTGTCAACGAAAGACGCAGTCCCCAGCAGCGCCCCTTGAAAAACGGCGGCAGCACTGGAGATCTGAAAGGCAAAAACGTGACTCAGTCAGGTCAGGAACCGCCCGAGAAAGGGCGTCGTACCCCTGATGTGTCCGGAACCAGCGGGGCTCCCAGGGAGCCCGGGGGAACATCCAGACGACGCCGAAAGCGCAAGTCTGGCAAGCGCCCCAAAGGCAACTCTGCGACACAGGCAAACGGTGTCGTCAACGGAGTGCCTGATACGGACGGGCGAAATCCGTCCAGTGCTGTGACCGGACCCGTCGATCAAGCACTCGCCGCGCAGGAACAGCCTGCGCGAAAGGGTGAGGGTGCGTCCACTTCCCAGAAACGTCGCAAAAAACGGAAGCGCGGGCGGGCAGCCACTGGTGAGGGCGCGCAAAACGTCCAGGCAGGCGGACTGAACCAGGATGGTGCGGAGCGACAACCTGACACCACGACGAGCCTGAAGGGAAAGAAGGCAGCCCGTAGACGCGGCCGACGGCGCAAACAGTCCGCCAACGGAGCAGAATCAGCACCTGTTGCAAGGACAAACGATGGCGACATCGTTGTCAGCTCAAAGACACTCGAAAAGAATACCAGTACCCCCTCCCACCGTAATCATGAATTGCGTGTGCGACGGGATGGTGAAAATCGCCCGTCGGCAAGCCGGAAGGAACAGGTCGACGGTTCTCGTAATTCCGCACCATTCGATCGGTCTGCAGGCAGGAACAACTCACCGCTTTATGCCGCGCTTGATCTTGGGACCAACAATTGCCGTCTTTTGATCGCCAGACCTGAAGATCGTGGATTTCGTGTGGTCGACGCCTATTCCCGAATAGTGCGCCTCGGAGAAGGTGTCGGCTCGAACAGAATGTTGAGCGATGCGGCCATGGAGCGGGCAATCGATGCTCTTGCCCAATGCCACCGGAAACTTGCCGACAGAGGGGTTGCTCGCTCAAGGCTTATCGCGACAGAGGCCTGCCGGGCAGCCGAAAATGGAGCTGACTTCATCGAAAGGGTGAAGGCGGAGACAGGTTTGGCGCTCGAGGTCGTGAACCGCGAGACAGAGGCCCGCCTGGCAGTCGCCGGATGCGCTTCGCTTGTGGATCACGACGCCGATGGCGTGATTCTGTTCGATATCGGCGGAGGGTCCTCGGAGATAGTCTGGCTGGACCTGCGCAACCGTTGTGGCGCTCGGGGCTATGCATTGACCCGCTTCATCCGGTCTTGGATCTCGTTGCCGGTCGGCGTCGTCAACCTTGCAGAGCGGCACGGCGGTGTTCACGTGACACCGGATATCTTCGAAGCCATGATTGAAGATGCCGCCGAACATCTGGCAGCGTTCAATCTTGCTAATAACCTGACAGAAGCTATCGCGTCGGGCAGGGTCCATATGCTCGGAACATCTGGTACGGTCACCACACTGGCCGGTGTCCATCTGGGCCTGAAACGTTATGACAGGCGCAGGGTCGACGGTACCTGGCTGGAAGATGGAGACGTCTCCAGAATGATTGATCAGCTGCGCGACATGCCTTATGAGGCACGCGTAGATAATCCATGCATTGGTGCGGATAGGGCTGATCTTGTTCTGGCAGGTTGTGCCATCCTGGAAGCAATCCGCCGCCGCTGGAGTTGCTCACGTCTGCGCGTCGCGGACAGAGGACTTCGCGAAGGCATTCTTACAGAATTGATGGCGGCCGATGGTGTCTGGTCGCACCGCAAAAACGGCTCCCGGCATAATCGCGGGCGCCAAGGGAACAAAACATGAGTCAGGGCAAAAAGGGAACAGGCGACCGAGGTCTCCACGTCAAGGTGAAGACGTCCGCTGGTCGGCGCGAATCCTCCACGCGTTGGCTGCAGAGGCAATTGAACGATCCATACGTGCGCCGCGCGAAGATGGATGGTTACAGGTCGCGAGCCGCCTACAAGCTGATAGAGATCGACGACAAGCACAAATTGCTGAAACCCGGTTACCGGGTGGTCGATCTTGGTTGCGCACCGGGTGGCTGGTGTCAGGTTGCGGTGGAAAGGGTACAATCCTCCGTGGAAGCGCCCAAGGTGGTCGGGATCGACTATCTGGAAATGGACCACGTGCGAGGAACGACATTCCTGCAAAAAGACTTCCTGGACGACGATGCTCCAGCCGCCTTGCTGGAAGCGCTCGGTGGCCACAAGCCCGATGTCGTTCTGTCCGACATGGCGGCGCCGACCACCGGCCACAAGCAGACCGACCATTTGCGCACGACGCATCTTTTCGAGATCGCAATCGATTTCGCGAGACGCAACCTCGTTCCGGGTGGCTCGTTCCTGGCGAAGGTTTTTCGGGGCGGGACGGAAAATGCACTGCTTAACGACCTGAAACGCGAATTCAAATCGGTCGCCCATCTGAAACCGCCGGCAAGTCGCAAGGAAAGCCCGGAACTTTATGTGATCGCGAAGGGCTTTCGCGGAAGTGATCTTGATCCGGACTGAACCGTTTTCAACTCGACCGGGAAGCCGGTTTGCCAAGAGATACAGGGGGAACGCCCCATAGCGGGCGTCACCCCCTTTTCTTTCTGTCACCTGCGTGTTATTGACCCGCGCCAACTTCTCCGGCACAGCCGAAGCGACTCGAAAGATGCAGGCTTTTGATCAAAGCGTGCGTCTCAGCTATTTTTTTACAAAGGGGAATTGGCAATGGCATCCTTCTATGTCCCTACCACTGGACAGCAAGCCCTGACGTTTGACGATGTCTTGCTGATCCCTGGCCACTCGGAAGTCATGCCGGGTGAAGTTGACCTGCGCACCCGGGTCACACGGGAACTTGAACTCAATATTCCGATCATCTCGTCGGCAATGGACACAGTTACCGAAGGCCGTCTGGCAATCGCCATGGCTCAGGCTGGTGGCATTGGCGTCATTCACCGCAACCTTTCTCTCGACCAGCAGGCCGAAGAGGTTCGGATGGTCAAGAAGTTCGAATCCGGGATGGTGGTCAATCCGCTGGTCATCGGGCCGGACGCGACCCTGCAGGACGCTCTTGACCTGATGAAACGGTATGGCATTTCCGGCGTTCCGGTCGTTCAAAACGGCGGAGCAGGCGGTCAGACGACTGGCAAGCTGGTTGGCATCCTGACAAACAGGGACGTGCGGTTCGCGTCCAATCCCGACCAGAAAATCCATGAGCTGATGACGAAGGACGATCTCGTCACTGTCAACGAGAACGTCAGCCAGGATGACGCCAAGCGGCTCCTTCATCAGAACCGCATCGAAAAGCTTCTGGTCGTGGATGACAACCGGAACTGCATCGGTCTCATCACCGTCAAGGACATGGAAAAGGCGCAGCTCAATCCGAATGCGTCCAAAGACGATCAGGGCCGGTTACGCGTTGCAGCGGCAACCAGCGTCGGGGAAGAAGGGTTTGCCCGCGCAGAACGTCTGATCGACGCAGGTGTGGACCTTCTTGTGGTCGACACGGCCCATGGCCATTCCCAGAAGGTTCTCGACATGGTCGGCCGGGTAAAAAGCCTTTCCAATTCCGTGCAGGTACTTGCAGGCAACGTGGCAACCAGTGACGCAACCAAGGCTTTGATTGACGCCGGTGCAGATGCGGTAAAAGTCGGCATTGGCCCAGGTTCCATTTGCACCACCCGAATTGTCGCTGGCGTTGGCGTTCCGCAGCTAACGGCCATCATGGATTCAGTGAACGAAGCGGACAAGCAGGGCGTACCTGTGGTCGCTGATGGCGGCATCAAATTTTCCGGCGACCTGGCCAAGGCGATTGCCGCCGGCGCGGCGTCCGTCATGGTCGGCTCTCTTCTGGCAGGCACTGAAGAAAGCCCGGGCGAGGTCTATTTGCACCAGGGACGATCCTACAAATCCTATCGGGGCATGGGGTCCGTCGGCGCCATGGCGCGTGGCTCGGCCGATCGCTATTTCCAGGCGGAAGTACGCGACAGTCTCAAGCTTGTACCGGAAGGCATCGAAGGTCAGGTGCCTTACAAAGGTGCGCTTGGCAGCGTTCTGCATCAGCTGGCAGGTGGCTTGAGGGCTGCCATGGGCTATGTTGGCGGCCGCAATATTCCTGATTTTCAGGAAAAGGCGCGTTTTGTGCGGATCTCTGGTGCAGGCTTGCGGGAAAGCCATGCCCATGACGTGACGATTACACGGGAAAGCCCAAATTACCCGTCCAACGTTTAAACCACTCGGTATCGGGGTGCTTTGGAACAGGCGCCCTGCAAAGGAACAGCATGAAAGATGGCGGACGCTTGGCGGCGGCAATTGAAGTCCTGACTGAAGTGGAAACGCGGCACAGGCCTGTGCAGCTTGCCCTGAAAGACTGGGGTTCCGCGCACCGGTTTGCAGGTTCCGGTGACCGGACGGTCATCGGCAATCTCGTGTTTGACGCACTTCGGAACAAGGCTTCGCTTGGTGCAAGAATGAAAGACGGTTCGGCAAGAGCCGTCGTTCTAGCGACCTATTGCCTGGGTTGGGGCAAAGGCCTGCAGGCGTTAAGCGACGTTCTTGAGCAGGATCATCATGCTCCGGCTGCATTGTCAGTTGATGAAATCGCTTGCCTCTCGCAGGAGCCTGACAGCACGCCGTCGCCTTTTGAACAGGCAGATATTCCAGAATGGCTTTGGCCGCATTTTGAAACCGTCTTCGGCGAAAACACCATTGAAGAAGGCCAGGCACTGGCAACACGCGCCCCGGTCGACATGAGAACCAATACGCTCAAATCTGACCGGGACAAGGTTCTCAAGCGGCTGGCTCATACCGGGGCAAAGGCAACACCGCTGTCACCGGTTGGTGCGCGCATCGAGGCCAAGCCTGATCTTGGGCGCATGCCGCATGTTCAGGCTGAGGAAGGCTACCGAAAGGGTTGGTTTGAGTTGCAGGACGAGGCCAGCCAACTGGCGGCTCATCTCGCACAAGCCAAACCTGGCGAACAGGTGCTGGACTTTTGCGCTGGCGGTGGTGGCAAGACACTGGCTCTGGCTGCCTCCATGCAGAACAAGGGGCAGCTATACGCCTATGACGCCGACCGTCTCAGGCTTGCTCCGATCCACGAAAGACTGCAGCGGGCCGGTGTTCGAAACATTCAGGTGAGAGATCCGGCAACTTCAAGCCTAGACGATCTTGTCAATCAGATGGACCTGGTTTTCATCGACGCCCCTTGCACGGGGACCGGCGTATGGCGTCGCCGGCCGGATTCCAAGTGGAAGCTGGCGGAAAAGGCCTTGCAAGACCGTATCGAAGACCAGCGCCGTGTCCTGGAAAGCGCGAGCAGATACGTCAAGCCGGGGGGACGTCTCGCCTACGCGACCTGTTCCGTCCTGCGTGAGGAAAACCAGGCCCAGGCGGACTGGTTCCTGGAGCAAAATCCGTCGTTCCAGTCTGTTTCCGCACTGGATATCTGGAAAACAACTCTGCCGGATGCACGGCTCCCGAAATACGTTTCCGACCGTGGCGACATTCTGCTGACGCCCGGGTCTACCCAAACGGACGGTTTCTTCATTGCCCTGTTCCGGCGCGTGCAGTGAGATCAGACAGTTTTTGCCGTCAGGATCTGTCCTGACGGCGCAGCCCGAGAACGTTCGGCAATTGATCGCCGTCTGTTGCGAGTAACTTCTTTGAAGTCACGGGCTCAAGGCTTTCCTGGTGTTGAATTACCTGTTTGGTTTCTTTTTCTTGAGCGATTTTTACAGCAGCGTTGGGATTATCTGACGAGGGTTCTTCCGTTGCTGAAGTCGCAGGGGAGCTCACTGGGCCTGCTTCCGGTGATTTCCTTTCGGCGACAACCAGGCCTTCGACGAGTTCTCGAATGGCCGGCTCCAGACCGTCGCCTCGAGACATGGCCGTCAGGACGGATCTGGCCTGATTGGAATATTTGAGTGCGGCGAGGGCGGCTCCAAGTGCATTCAGAGGTTCTTTTGCTGATTTGTCGAGATCGTGCGCGGCCAGGGCGTGTTTCAGAGCTGCACCATGATCTCCAAACTTACGCGCAATACTGCTGAGCCGAACGTGGGTCTGTATTGATCTCGGAGATAGCTTCAACGCGGCAAGCGCGGCTTCACGAGCATCTTCCAGGGCGCCTTTCCCGGCGAGTGCATCGGACAACAGGTCCAGGGGAAGCGGGTCTGCCGGCGCTCGCTCACTTGCCCGGATCGTCAGCTCGATCACTTCATCAAAGCGCTTACGCAGCAGCAATGTCTGCGAAAGACCAATTAGCGCAGGACCGTAATCCGGATCGGCCTTCAGCGCTTTCCGATAAGCAGCGATCGCTGCTGCCTTTTGATCAACACGCGCCTGTGTGTCTGCGAAAAGAGACAAGACAGCTGGCGTATCCGGCAATAGCTCGACCAGGCGTCGGGCCGGAACGGAAGCTTCTTCGGGTTTGTCTTCTTTCAGCAAAACACTGGCAAGACCATAGAGCGCGTTTCGATTTTCCGGTGCTTGGGCGAGCACATCAGCAAAATTTTGCCGAGCGTTTGCCATGTCACCGAGCAGCAACTGACAGTTCCCGAGGCTCGCGCGAGCATTCAGGTGGTCTGGTTCGGCAAACACGATGCGGCGCAACTGCGATTGCGCCTCGTCCAGATACCCGGTCTGGAGCAACGCGGATGCCGTTCTGTAGGCAATTTCCGTGTCATCCGGCGACAGTTCCTGGGCTTTCAGATAAGACACCAGCGCCCTGTCAAGATTGCCCGCATTTTCAAGGGCTACGGCTTCTTCAAACGCTTTACGGGCAGCTGCGGTCATCTGGGTCGGTTTTCCTAAAAGCACCTGCCAGCAGCTTGTCTCACCGGAGACGAAGCGCGGGGGCTTATGGTTAACCTAAGGAGCAGGCGCGCGCCGGTCAAAAGCGAATTTCAGCCGTACACAGCTTGTCCGCCGGAAACATTTGCCCGCCAAAGTTACGACACAAGAAAGCCGTGGAACCGGAGTTGGCGGCAAAATCTTGTGCGGGACAGCATCGGCTGTGAAATTCGGGTTCATTTTACTCAAAAGACCGGTTAGAAGCTGGCCATGACCCAGCATCAGCGCCTTCTTATCATCGACTTCGGCTCCCAGGTCACGCAGCTCATCGCGCGGCGCCTGCGCGAGTTAAATGTCTACTGCGAAATCCACCCATATCAGAACGTTACCGACGCCTTTTTGAGCGAGTTTTCGCCCAAGGCGGTAATTTTCTCAGGCGGCCCGGATTCGGTTACACGAGCCGGTTCACCGCGTCCGCCGGAAAGCGTCTACACAATGGGCGTTCCGATCCTGGGGATCTGTTACGGCCAACAGGTGATGATGCAACAGCTGGGCGGACAGGTTGACGGTGGCAAGATTTCCGGCGGTGGCGGCACGGCCGAGTTTGGCAGAGCATTCGTGACACCAGTCGAGAACAAACTGTCGATCCTGGATGGATGGTTTGCCGACGGGAAAGAACAGGTCTGGATGAGCCATGGCGACCATGTCAGCCGGATAGCACCAGGCTTTGAGGTCTTCGGCACATCGCCAAACGCTCCCTACGCGATTACCGCGGACAAGGAGAGAAACTTCTACGCCGTACAGTTTCACCCGGAAGTGCACCACACGCCGAACGGCAAGAAGCTTTATGAGAATTTCGTCCGACTTGCCGGCTTCACCGGTGACTGGACCATGGGAGCCTACAAGGACGACGCCATTGCGCGCATCCGCGAGCAGGTCGGTGACAAGAGGGTCATTTGTGGTCTGTCCGGTGGTGTCGACAGCTCCGTTGCTGCTGTGTTGATCCATGAGGCGATCGGGGATCAGCTCACCTGTGTCTTCGTGGACCACGGCTTGTTGCGCCTGAACGAGGCGGACGAAGTGGTCTCCATGTTCAGGGACAACTACAACATTCCCTTGATCCATGCGGATGAGAGCGAACTGTTCCTGGGAGAGCTGGACGGTGTTTCCGACCCGGAAACCAAACGCAAGATCATCGGAAAACTGTTCATCGACGTTTTCCAGAAACATGCGAATGAGATTGAGGGCGCTGAGTTTCTTGCTCAAGGTACGCTCTATCCGGACGTGATTGAGAGCGTCAGCTTCTCCGGAGGTCCGTCGGTCACCATCAAGTCGCATCATAATGTCGGCGGGTTGCCGGAAAAGATGGGACTGAAGCTGGTCGAGCCGCTGCGTGAGCTCTTCAAGGACGAGGTGAGGGCGCTTGGCCGTGAACTCGGCCTTCCCGAGAAGTTCATCGGCCGCCACCCCTTCCCGGGACCTGGACTTGCCATTCGTTGTCCGGGTGAAATCACCCGCGAGAAACTTGAAATTCTTCGAAAGGCTGATGCGGTCTATATCGACCAGATCCGTAAGCACGGTCTCTATGACGATATCTGGCAGGCTTTCGTTGCCATCCTTCCAGTGCGAACGGTCGGTGTCATGGGCGATGGCCGCACATATGACTACGCCTGCGCGTTGAGAGCCGTGACGTCTGTCGACGGCATGACTGCCGACTATTTCCCCTTCACGCATGATTTCCTGGGTGAGACGGCAACCCGTATCATTAATGAGGTACAGGGTATCAACCGCGTAACCTATGACATTACGTCAAAACCACCCGGCACTATTGAATGGGAATAAGCAAGGCTTTGGATCACTTGGACCCGACGATGCTTGGCGGGTCTTGACGTGGGCGGACCGAAATATGGCAGGTAACTCTGCGAACGCAGGAATGTGATTGCACGAACGATTGTCGAGCCTGCATGCATTGGCGAAAGGTCAATGATTTTGCTCGTGCATTTGCTTTTGTTTATAGCGCCTCAATGCTGTGAGCGAACTGCAACTTGCTTCGATTAACTGAATATTTGCAGGCGCTCATATAAACAGTCCTCAAACTGTTGCTCTGTCAGTTGCTTCGCCGAATAAAGATGGGAATGATTGAAGTGAGTAAATTAACTAAAATTATTTCTGGATATGAAAATGACGGCTTCAGTCTCGGCAAAGCAGCTAGAAAAAAGAGAATTAAGTATTTTTGTGAATTGATAGAGAGTAAGTTTTCTGAGAAGGGCCGTGTAAAAATACTAGATATTGGCGGGACTGTTCAATATTGGAACATCATCGACAAAGATTTTCTGGATCGCAACAACGTACAAATTACCCTTTTAAATCTCCCGGGATCTCAAGCCTTTGAGGCAGACGGGAGATTTGATTTTTTGACAGGTAATGCCACAGAAGACATCTGGAGTTACCTGGACCCTCAGGACTATGACCTGATCCATTCAAACTCCGTAATCGAGCATGTTGGTGACTGGGCGCAAATGAAGCGGTTTGCGTCAAATATCCGGGATTTCCACGGCGGTTATTTTGTCCAGACACCAAATTTCTGGTTCCCCATTGAGCCGCATTGCATGACGCTCTTTTTCCATTGGCTGCCGAAGCCCTTAAGGGTCTGGCTTGTTGCTCACTTTTCCTTGGGGCATTGGGCAAAGGGTGCCAATACCGATGAGGCCGTCGAAATCGTCGAAAGTGCGCGCCTGCTGAGCAAGTCCATGTTCAAGGCGCTTTTCGATGATGCGCTCGTCAAGCAGGAAAAATTCCTGTTTTTGACCAAGTCCTTCATGGCTGTCAGAGTTGACGGGGAAGAAGTCTCTTCTTGAAAAGAGACTGGATTGCTCAACTTAATAGATTTGAATAACCGACAGGCTTTCGAAAGATCACAAAACGAGCTCTCGAAATTGGTGGCTCAGCGCCTTGTTGAGATTTGAGCGTGAATGAATACACCACGGCATCCGGACCTGACACCAGACTGTGCTTCTTGTGCAGCCCTTTGCTGTGTTGTCTTTGCATTTGACCAATCCGAGTCCTTTGGTATCGACAAGGCAGCAGGCGAGGTTTGCCCGAACCTGGATAGCTGCGGACGTTGTGCCATCTTCGATGACAGGTCGCGTCTCGGATTCAGTGGATGCATTACCTATGATTGTCACGGTGCAGGACAACGTGTGACGCAGGAAGTGTTTCACGGGCACACATGGCGGGAAGATCCCGGACTTACGGAACGGATGGGTGAGGCGCTTTCCATCCTACGGCAAATTCATGAGAAACTGCTGCTCCTGGCAGCGGCTGAAAAACTTCCGCTTGGTATCGGGGAACGACAAGCACTAATCGAACTGCAGATGCAGCTTGCTCCGCAGTCAGACTGGACGGAATCTCGGCTGAAGGCGTTCCCGCTGATTGAGATTTCACGAAAAGTGTCGGATTTCCTGACAGGCTTGCGTCGACATTTCGAGCGATAGACCTGAGAGCGAAATGTGTGCCCTTATCTTGCGCATTTGATACAGAATGCTGCGGCCGGGTCCACCTGTAGCCGTTTCACGGAAATCTCTTCACCGCACTCCACGCAGTCACCGTATTCGCCAGCTTCCAACCTTGATAAGGCCGCGTCGATTTTCTGGATTGTCGCCCGGCGCTGCCGTTCGGCTGCCTGTGCCATCGCTTGTCCTTGAAGCGCGTCCATACGCGACAATCGACCGACTGATTGTTGATCTAGCTCCACCGTGGCACGGGCTTCCCCGGACAATTCGCTCAATGTTTCAAGTTCGGACTTGAGCGACAAGAGCTTGATCCGAATGTCTTCAACGTTGTGTTCCGCCATCTCCAAGCCTCCAGCGAAAGCATGAAGATGGCAGCCTGAATGTGCAAGAGGAGGTAAGTGTCACCTGTTAAACGGCATCACTTGATCCTAAAACCCGGCTAGAACGATCTTCCCAATGGTTTTATTGCTTTCAATCTTCTGATGCGCGACGCGCAGATTACTTGCATTGATGGGTTCAATCACTTCCGTCAACGTGGTCTTGAGCTTGCCTGCATCAACAAGGTCAGCGACGTTGTTCAACAGCTTGCGTTGCTCATCCATATCGGTCGTCTGGTACATGGAACGGGTAAACATCATCTCCCAGTGGATCGATATCGCCTTCAGTTTGAAGGGCCCAATGCTGACGTTGTCGGGATCGTCGATGAGCAGAAAACGGCCCTGTGGCGCGATCAATTCTGCAATATCGTTCACGTGTTGCTCTGTGTGCGTTGTCGAGAAAACATAGCCGGGGGCTTCCAGTCCCAGGGCTTCGATCTGAGGCGCCATCGGTTTTGAATGATCGAGAACATGATGCGCACCAAGCTCACTCACCCAGGAACGGCTCTCCGGTCTTGAAGCAGTTGCGATAATCGTCATGTTCGTCAATTGGCGGGCAAGTTGAACCGCAATGGAACCGACGCCTCCCGAGCCGCCAATGATCAGGAGAGTGTTCGAACCAGCTGGAACCGGGTCATTCACCTTCAGCCGGTCGAACAGGGCTTCCCAGGCGGTGATCGCCGTCAAGGGCATGGCTGCTGCCTCGGCAAAACTCAGGCTCGTGGGTTTGCGGCCCACAATGCGTTCATCAATGAGATGGTACTCCGAGTTGGTTCCGTCCCTGGTGATGTCGCCGGCATAATAGACCTCATCGCCCACCTTGTAGCTGGTAACGTCAGGACCCACTTCGGCGACGATCCCGGCCGCGTCGTATCCAAGGACGACTGGCGCGCCGTTTTGCGAAGTTCGGGATTGCCGCACCTTGGTGTCGACTGGGTTGACCGCAACAGCCTTGACCTCAACGAGAAGATCCTTTCCGGAAGGCACCGGCCTTGGTAGGTCGAGATCAGTCAACGACTTCGGGTCATCAATAGGAAGTGGTTCAAAAAATCCGATGGCACGCATACTGTGTTCTCCTGATTTGCGTACCAATCAAATTGATCATAAAATTGTTTTGCGCAAGAATGCACAATTCTAGCCGTAACTGACAAAAAAGAACCTTAGGCACAAAATGGATACCGTTAGGAAATCAGGACCCAAACTGGTCAAGGACGTTTATGGCTGCCATCCGGGCTGTGCTGTCGAAGCAGCGCTCAGTTTGATCGACGGCAAGTGGAAAGGCGTCATTCTGTTCCTGTTGATGGAAAAAGAAGTCATGCGCTTCAACGAGTTCCAGAAAGCGCTTCCGGACATCACACAACGGATCTTGACCGCTCAACTCCGTAGTATGGAAGCTGACGGGTTGATCGTGAGGACGGTCTATCCTGTTGTTCCGCCGAAGGTTGAATATCAACTGACCGACCTTGGCGTGTCGCTGGAGCCGGTGGTGAAGGCCCTTGCACGCTGGGGGAACGAAAACAAGACGCTCTGGCCAAAAGGGTTTAAACGGGACAGCCACCTTCAGCAGGCAGGCTGACGTTTTTCCAGGCAGATGAGTTTCGTTTGACGCTCGCAAACCATTGAGCCTCCTGACGCATTCGTGACTTTGTCAATCCGCGGCCTGTTGCGAGGATGCTCCCGTGAAATCCAACGGAGAAATGCGTCATGAACCTAAGATGTTCGACAGCGCTTGCGGTGTTGCTCCTGTCCTCAGTGTTCGGAGCCTGCTCAGCACGGGCAGGTGAGGTCGAGATTGTCTCGGCAAAAGCAACCGGATCTGCAGGCACGTGGACCTTCGCAGTAACTCTCAGGCATGACGACACGGGTTGGGATCACTACGCCGACCTCTGGCAGATCTTGACGCCAGACGGAGAATTGTTAGGCGAGAGAGTGCTCCTTCACCCCCATGTCGACGAGCAACCCTTCACGCGATCCCAATCGGGCATCACGATCCCAGAGGGCGTGTCACAGGTCATCATCCGGGCGCGAGACACGGTGCACGGTGTTTCGCCACAAGAATACAAGTTGAACCTGGACCGTTAAGCGTTGCCTCAGTCAGGTGCGGATAAAGGCCAAAATGCCGTCCGCAACGAATTGTACGGATAGAGCTGCCAACAGCACGCCGAGAAGACGGGTGATAACCAGCTGTGCGGTTTCTCCCAGGAGCCGTTCAATCTTGTCAGCCAAGAGAAAGGCACCCATGCAACTCAGCAGGATGATCGCGATGACGCCGCCGAGGCCTGCATAGGCGAGGGTATCCGGAGCCTGACTGGACAACAGGATGATCGCGGAGATTGCGGCAGGTCCCGAAATAAGCGGTATTGCCAAAGGAAAGATGGCGAGTTCATTGATCGTTCCATGATGCGCTTCCGATTCCATCGCCTTTTCGGCGGTTTCGGTTTTACGCGCCTGGCGCTTGCCGAAAATCATCTCGATCGCGATCAGGAACAACAGGATGCCTCCGGCGACCCTGAAAGCGGAAACGGAGATGCCGAGTACATTCAGCACCGTCTGTCCGGACGCATAAAAAACAAGGAGTATGGCTGCCGCCGTAATGGTTGCCCGAATGGCGACCTTGCGCCTGTCGTGCTTGCTCATTCCAGCCGTGATTGCAAGAAACATCGGGGCCAGGCCGACCGGATCAATGGTGACAAATAGGGTCGCGAAGGCGTTGATGTAGTAGTCGAGCATGGCGATTCCCGGACCGGTTTTTAAGGCGCTTTTGTCGCCTTACTATAGAGCTTTGCGATGTGGTGGCATGTTCTCAAGCCAAATGATTTTTGCCCCCTGTGTATACTCCTCGTAAGGCATTGAAATTAAACCTCTATTACTTAGGTGGAAAAGCGCCGAGAATTTGGAGCGGCGTCTTGAATCGGATATAAAAGAGCAAGCAATAACAATGAAATGAGTGTCTTCCTTGGCTGACCAGGACAATAGCACGCCCACTGACGGTCTCCCGTCCGATATCAAACCGGTCTCCATCGTCGATGAAATGAAGCGCAGCTATCTCGATTACGCGATGAGCGTGATCGTGTCGCGTGCGCTGCCTGACGTCCGCGACGGCCTCAAACCGGTTCACCGGCGCATTCTCTACTCGATGCACGAAAACGGCTACGAGTGGAACAAGCCCTATCGCAAGTCGGCCCGCGTGGTCGGTGACGTCATGGGTAAGTATCACCCGCATGGCGACAGCGCGATTTACGATGCGCTGGTGCGCATGGCGCAGAATTTCTCGCTGCGACTGCCGTTGATTGACGGGCAGGGTAACTTCGGCTCCATCGACGGCGATCCAGCAGCGGCCATGCGCTACACCGAGTGCCGTCTCGAGAAAGTCGCCCACAAACTGCTGGACGATATCGACAAGGAGACGGTCGACTTTCAGGAAAACTACGATAACTCCGAGAGCGAGCCCGTCGTCCTTCCTGCCAAGTTCCCGAACCTCCTCGTCAACGGTGCCGGCGGTATCGCTGTCGGCATGGCGACCAACATTCCGCCGCACAACCTGGGCGAAGTAATCGATGCCGCCATTGCCGTGATGGAAAATCCGGCGATGTCCCTCGAAGAACTGATGCAGATCGTTCCAGGCCCGGATTTCCCAACGGGTGGCATGATCCTCGGTCGGTCGGGTATCCGTAGTGCCTATGAAACGGCCCGCGGTTCGATCGTCATGCGGGCGAAAGTCGACGTCGAGGAAGTGCGCAAGGACCGGACGGCACTGATCGTCACGGAAATCCCGTATCAGGTCAACAAATCGACGATGATCGAGAAGATTGCCGAACTGGTGCGCGACAAGCGTATCGAGGGCATCTCGGACATCCGTGACGAAAGCGACCGCTCGGGCATGCGGGTCGTGATCGAGCTGAAGCGCGATGCGGTTCCGGACGTGATCCTGAACCAGCTCTACCGTTTCAGCCAGTTGCAGACATCGTTCGGTGCCAACATCGTTGCTCTGAACGGCGGCAAGCCGGAGCAGATGAACCTCTCCGACATGCTGCGCGCCTTCGTCTCCTTCCGTGAGGAGGTGATCCAGCGCCGCACACGCTACCTGCTGAAGAAAGCCCGCGACCGTGCCCACATCTTGGTGGGCCTGGGCATCGCTGTTGCCAACATCGATGAAGTCATCAAGCTCATCCGCAGCGCACCGGACCCGGCAACGGCGAGAGCGCAGCTGATGGAGCGCAACTGGCCGGCAAAGGATGTTGAATCGCTCATTCTTCTGATCGACGATCCGCGCCACATGGTGCAGGACGATGGCACCTATAAACTTTCCGAAGAACAGGCACGAGCCATTCTCGATCTGCGTCTGCAGCGCCTGACGGCGATGGGCCGCGATGAAATCGAGGAAGAACTCAACAAGATCGGTGCGGAAATTTCCGACTATCTCGACATCCTGCGCTCCCGGGCCAGGATCCAGGAGATCGTTCGCAACGAAATGCTTGAGATCAAGGAAGAATTTGCAACTCCGCGCCGAACTGAAATCATCGAAGGCGGGGCAGATTTCGACGAAGAAGACCTGATCCAGCGCGAAGACATGGTCGTGACCGTGTCTCACGGTGGCTACATCAAGCGCGTGCCGCTGGCGACCTACCGTGCACAACGACGCGGAGGCAAGGGCCGGTCCGGCATGGCAACCAAGGACGAGGATTTCGTCACCAGGCTGTTCGTCGCCAATACCCACACGCCGGTTCTGTTCTTCTCCTCGCGCGGCATCTGTTACAAGATGAAAGTGTGGCGTCTTCCACTCGGCGGACCGACCTCGCGCGGAAAGGCATTGATCAACCTGCTACCTCTCGAACAGGGCGAACAGATCACCTCGATCCTGCCATTGCCGGAAGACGAGGACAGCTGGGCAAACCTGGATGTGATGTTCGCGACCATACGTGGCACCATCCGGCGCAACAAACTGTCCGATTTCGTCAACATCAACCGGAACGGCAAGATTGCCATGAAGCTGGAAGACGGTGACGGGATTGTCGGCGTCGACACCTGTTCTGAACATGACGATGTGATGCTGACGACCAACTTCGGTCAGTGTATCCGCTTCCCCGTAACGGATGTTCGTGTCTTCGCTGGTCGTAATTCTGTCGGGGTGCGCGGAATTCGTCTGGCCGATGAGGATCGTGTGATCTCCATGCAGATTCTGCACCACATCGATGTGACGGCAGAAGAGCGCGCCGCTTACCTGAAGCTTTCCCGTGCAATGCGTGGTGAAGCAGATGAGAACGGTAATGGTGCAGATGAAGAGGGCGTAGTTGCCGGCGATCTGCCACAGGAACGCTACGCTCAGATGAGTGCAGCCGAGCAGATCATCCTGACCATCTCTGAAAACGGTTACGGTAAACGGACGTCTTCGTTCGAGTACCGGGTCACCGGCCGAGGCGGCAAAGGCATCACGGCCATGGCTGTCAACAGCCGGAATGGCGGACTGATCTCGTCTTTCCCTGTCGAGGACAGCCACCAGATCATGCTGGTAACGGATGGCGGCCAGTTGATCCGTTGTCCGGTGGACGGTATCCGCATCGCCGGACGTGCGACCCAAGGCGTGATCGTCTTCAAGACGGCAGCCGACGAAAAGGTCGTTGCGGTCGAAGGGATCTCCGAAGTCGATGAAGACGACGTCCTCGAAGACGCCCTGGAAGGAGAAGCTGAAGGTTCAGCTGTACCAGGTGAGAATGACGCCGGGACCGATTCCGCCGAAGGAGATGAAACGCCTCCGGAAGCCTGATCCCTGATTGGCTAGACCTGAAAACGACAACAGCGGCCAGGGTGGAACCTGAGCCGCTGTTTGCCGTTACGGGGAGGGAGGTTTGAGACGAAGCTCAGTTGGCCACGGGGTAACGGGCCAGAATTGTTTCATTTACGGTGGGTGCAGTTTTCTCGACGGTGACGAAGGACACGTTGCGTACACGGTTCGCACCGGTCAGTGCCGCTGCACAGTCTTCGCTCCAGGCGCCCCAAGCTTGTGTTTCACATGCCTTTGATGCCGGAATTTGCACAGCGCGGTCGGACTTTGTGGAAGCAAGTCCCTGCGTTGCCAGGCTGGTCAGACCTTCTGCCTGCGACGCTTTGCTCGGGTGCATGCTCATCATGCCTGCGGCAATCATCGTCAACAACGCCAGAACGAAAATAGCGGCCATCTTGAATTGTCCGGCCGGATCGATTGCCTTCGCCTGAAAGGCAAAAGGACGTACCGCGATAGCCGTTGCGGTCCGGTCGATTGTAGTAGTGCTCCTCATGATGCTGGCTCCTGCTCACGCCAATTGATTTCGATGGAGCCACTTTGACCTAGGTTTGCAAAGAGAGTTGTGACGGTCGTCACACAATGTCAGTTACTGGCAAAAGACGCGTTCATGCCTGCGTTCTACTTGTTAGGCAGGTGCAGGCAGAGTAAGGAAGGTGCCATGAATCGTATTGCGCTTTATCCTGGATCCTTCGATCCCGTCACCAATGGCCACATGGATATATTGCGTCAGTCGCTTGCGCTGGCGGACAAGGTGGTGGTTGCCATCGGCATTCACCCCGGCAAGTCTCCCCTGTTTTCTTTCGAGGAACGGGTCGAATTGATCCATGCTTCGGCTCGTTCGGAATTCACTCCGGAGGAAGCTGAACGGATTGATGTCATCGCCTTCGACAATCTGGTCATCGAAACGGCACGCCAGCAAAACGCCGCTTACCTGGTTCGCGGTCTGCGGGACGGGACGGATCTTGACTACGAGATGCAGATGGCGGGCATGAACGGCACGCTGGAACCGGACATTCGTACGGTATTTCTTCCGGCTTCTCCGAACGTGCGCCACATCACGGCCACCTTGGTACGTCAAATCGCGAAGATGGGCGGAGAAATCTCCGCTTTTGTGCCGGAACCGGTTGCCGAACCATTGAGATCGCGCGCGAAACCCGGCGCGTAATTCAAAGCCAAGCTCTAGACCTGAACCTTAGGAGTCTCCAGTGTCGCGCTTTTTTGCAATTTTTGCCGTTCTGGCTTCACTTCTGATCCTGCCTTCGGCCGCCAGTGCCCAAGGCACCGATCCGGAAAACACAATTTATCTCGATTTGAAGGACGGACGCGTCGTCATACAGCTTCGTCCGGACCTTGCTCCGGCTCACGTTGAGCGGATCAAGAAGCTTTCCCGCGAAGGGTTTTACGACGGGATCGTCTTCCATCGCGTCATCGACGGCTTCATGGCCCAGACTGGTGACCCGACGGGCACCGGCACGGGCCGTTCCAGCGAACCTAACCTGAAGGCTGAGTTTTCCAACGCACCGTTCAAGCGTGGCACGCTCGGCATGGCACGTTCCGCTAGCCCGGACAGCGCCAATTCCCAGTTTTTCATCATGTTCGGCGATGGCGACTGGCTGAATGGCCAGTACACCGTATTCGGTGAAGTCGTCGATGGTATGGAATTCGTCGACAACATCACCCGCGGCGAACCGCCGGCAAATCCGGACAAGATCATCAAGATGCAGGTCGCCTCGGACGCACAATAACGTTCACGCGACTACAATTTCGAAAATACCCAAGGAGATACTCGATGGCTGAAATCAAAGACGCCGAAAACACCCTTCTCATGGAAACCAGCCAGGGACCGGTTGTTATCGAACTAAAGCCGGACCTCGCGCCGACGCATGTCGCACGCATCAAGGAACTGGTTCGCGAAGGTTTTTACGACGGCATCGTGTTTCACCGCGTAATCGACGGCTTCATGGCACAGACCGGCTGCCCGCAGGGCACTGGCACTGGCGGTTCCGGCAAGAAATTGAAAGCGGAATTCAGCAACGAGAAGCACGTGCGCGGCACCTGCTCCATGGCTCGCGCAATGGACCCGAACTCCGGTGACAGCCAGTTCTTCATCTGCTTTACCGATGCACCCTGGCTCGACGGTCAGTACACCGTCTGGGGTGAAGTGATCGAAGGCATGGACAATGTCGACAAGATCAAGCGTGGCGAACCGGTTTCCAATCCGGACAATATCGTCTCCTTGAAAGTGGCGGCCGACGCGGCCTGAACCACCTGAAAGTGGCTTTAACGATGCAGCGCGGATCAGTCATCCGCGCTGTTTTGTTTTGGATGTACCCTCAGACGGTTGACCTGCTCCGCCGTCGCCAGTAAGAGCCGCTGACTGAAAGTCCGGTTGCCGCTCTGGTATGGAATGGCGCCGCACCCCGAAACCTTCCAGAGATCCGTCAGTAGCAAATCACCATGCGCGTCGACCAATTCGACTTTGTTCTTCCCAACGAGCGGATCGCCTTGCGCCCGGCTCGGCCACGTGATTCCGCTCGCATGCTTGTCGTTAAACCAGGTGCTGAACCTGAACTATCCGACAGGGGTGTTCGCGAATTGCCGCTGTTGCTGGAGCCCGGTGATGCGCTGGTCTTCAACGATACCAAGGTGATACCCGCACAGCTTGAAGGAACACGCCTGCGAGGAGATATTACCGCGGGCATCGGGGCGACGCTGCACATGCGCACCGGGTCGGACCGCTGGAAGGCCTTCGTCCGGCCGGCAAAGAAATTGCAGGTTGGCGATACCGTGCTTTTCGAAGGGTTCGGCACACGGCTAACGGCGGAAGTGACCGAAAAGGGCGACAGCGGTGAAGTATTGCTGACTTTCGACCGGTCCGGACCTGATCTCGACATTGCAATCGCATCCGTTGGACACATACCCTTGCCACCGTATATTGCGCAAAAGCGTGGCGAAGACGACCAGGATCGCAAGGACTATCAGACGATATTTGCCGAAAAGGACGGTGCCGTTGCCGCACCGACAGCGGGTCTTCATTTTACGCCTGAACTGCTGAAGGCGTTGAGTGAGCGCGGTATCGAACAGCACCGCGTAACACTGCATGTCGGAGCCGGCACCTTTCTGCCGGTAAAGGCAGAAGACACTGCAGATCACAAGATGCACGCAGAATGGGGCGAAATCACCGAAGAGACCGCTGCCGCACTTCTGGCCGTCAAGGCAAGGGGAAACAAGGTTGTCAGCGTCGGCACGACATCCCTGCGGATCCTTGAAAGCTCCGCCCAGGCAAGTGGCGCCATTGCCGCCTTTGCGGGTGAAACCTCGATCTTCATAACGCCCGGCTATCGCTTCAAGGCGATCGACGCGTTGATGACCAACTTCCATCTTCCGCGTTCTACGTTGTTCATGCTGGTGTCGGCTTTTTCGGGTTTGGACACGATGCGGCGTGCCTATGCACACGCTATTTCTCAGGAATACCGTTTTTACAGCTATGGCGACGCTTCCTTGCTTTTCCCTCAGGAAGGCGCTGTCTGAGGACCAATCATGACCGAAAAATCCGGCAAGACCTTCAGCTTCAAGCTGATCACCACGGACGGCGCGGCGCGGCGCGGCGAAATCACGACGCCTCACGGTGTCGTGCGCACACCCGCTTTCATGCCGGTGGGCACTCAGGCAACTGTGAAGGCGATGTACCCGGAGCAGGTGCGGGAAACCGGTGCAGACGTGGTTCTCGGCAATACCTATCACCTGATGCTTCGCCCGACTGCTGAACGGGTCGCCAGACTTGGCGGACTGCACACCTTCATGAACTGGCCTCACACGATCCTGACCGACAGCGGCGGGTTCCAGGTGATGTCGCTGGCTCAGCTGCGGAAGCTGGATGAAGATGGTGTGCGTTTCCAAAGCCACATTGACGGTCAGAAGTATCATCTCACACCGGAACGTTCAGTCGAGATACAGGGTCTCCTCGGGTCAGATATCCAGATGCAGCTGGACGAGTGCATCAAGTTGCCGAGCCCCCGTGAAGAAGTCCAAAGAGCAATGGAGCTGTCTCTCAGATGGGCAGAACGCTCTCGCAAACAGTTCGAAGCCATGGGTGGACCAGGGAAAGGGCAGGGGCTTTACGGTATCGTTCAGGGTGGCGATCAACCCGACCTTCGTATTCGCTCGGCAGAAGAACTCGGTAAAATGCCGTTTGAAGGCTATTCGGTTGGCGGTCTGGCCGTTGGTGAACCTCAGGACGTCATGCTGAGCATGCTCGACATCACGACGCCAGTTATGCCGGTGGACAAGCCACGTTACCTGATGGGCGTTGGGACACCGGACGATCTTCTGGAAAGCGTGAAGCGCGGGATTGATCAGTTCGATTGCGTGATGCCGACCCGCGCAGGACGTCACGGTCTCGCCTATACGCGCTATGGCAAGGTCAACCTCAAGAATGCCCGTCACCAGGACGACCCACGCCCGCTGGACGAGGCGAGCACCTGTCCCGCGTCTAGCGTTTACAGCAGAGCCTATCTGCACCATCTGGTGCGTTCAGGCGAAGGACTGGCCGGCATGCTGCTCACCTGGAACAACATCGCCTACTATCAGTACCTGATGCAGGGCATGCGCGACGCGATCGAAGCCGGGTCGTTCGAAGACTTCTACTCGAAGACCAAGGAAGACTGGGCGCGCGGCGATATTGCCGCGCTGTAACCCGGCACACTCAATCCAGGTTCAGGCTGAAACTGACTAGGCAGAAAATCCGTCCGCTTTCGTCAGATAGCAGCCGGAAATCTTCCAACTGCCGTCATCCTGTTGCTCGAAACTGTAGAGTGCCAACCAGTTTTGGCCATTTGGGCCGGTTACATAGACTTCCTGCGTTGGTCCGAGCTTGGTCATTTTTGACCGGCCGAACGTCACGCTTTGAGGCTTGTAAACTGGCTGGTAGCCTTGCCGCACCATTTCCATGAAGAACTCTGGTGTTTGAAACCGCTGTTGCAAGGAACTGGTTGCGAACGAGAAGGCTGCCTGGGCATTACCCGTCGCAAAGGCACTCATCTGATTTTTGATGATCTTGTGAAAGGCACTGCTGTCGAGGCCTTCTTCGGCGCGGACAGACCCTGTAGCCAGCAACGCGCTGACGCCTGCCACCGCCACCATCTTCCAGAAACGAGCATGAGCCATGTTCGGTGTCTCCTTTCCTGAAACCCGAATAGTATACGGCTCCAAACCCTTTTCAGATTGCTAAAATACGAGCAAACCCTTGCGGCAATTCCCGGCAGTTTGAACTGTTTTACGGCAGACCTTGAGCTGCGAATTTTCGTGTTGCGTACCGAGGCACAACAAAACCGGGAAATAGTCCTGTAGAATCAAAGGCGCCAGAGCTGGATTCCCTCCGGACAAGTGGAGCGATCCAAAAGCGCCGGTATATCAGCGACCAGGCCGCATTGATCTTTCAGAACGTCTTTCAGGACCTGCCAACAGGTTTCATCCTGGAAAAAATGCCGATGCGGGACCGCAAGCACGGCAACATCCGCAGCATCGAGGTCTTTTTTCCAGGTGAGGGTGATTCCATATTCGGCCGCAACCTCATCGGGATGTGCAAGTGGATCACAGACCTGAACACGTGCCCCAAACTTTTCCAGTTCCCTGATGAGATCGACGACCTTGGAATTACGGGTATCAGGCACATTCGCCTTGTAGGTGATGCCGAGAACGACAACTTTCGGAGGCATGGGCATGCCAAGCTTTACGCTTTCCTGGATGATCTTGCCTGCAATAAATGCCGGCATTGCCTCGTTGGTACCGCGACCCGCCAGAATAACCTGAGGTGTCATGCCGATCTCGTGTGCCTTGTGGGTCAGGTAATAGGGATCGACACCGATGCAGTGCCCCCCGACCAGTCCCGGCTGGAACGGCAGGAAGTTCCATTTGGTCGAAGATCCCTTCAACACGTCCCGGGTATCGATGCCCATCTGGTGGAATAGCATCGCCAATTCGTTCATGAGAGCAATATTGAGATCGCGTTGTGTGTTCTCAATCACCTTCGCCGCTTCCGCTACGCGGATCGACGGAGCAAGGTGAATACCAGCCGTGACAACCGCTCCATAGAGCGTGTTGAGTGTTTCGGCTGTTTCCGGGCTGGAACCCGAAACGATTTTGGTGATGTCCGCAAAGCCTCGCTCGGTATCGCCAGGATTTATGCGCTCTGGCGAATAACCGACGGCAAAATCCCTGTTGAAGAGCAGTCCCGATTCCTTCTCGAGGACGGGAACTGCGATCTCTTCGGTTGCCCCCGGATACACGGTTGATTCAAAGACAACGATGGCCCCTGGTTTCAGATTGCGGCCGACGGTTGCCGCTGCGTTTCTGAAAGGCGAAAGGTCGGGTCGTTTGGCGTGATCGACAGGTGTCGGCACGGCCACGATCAAGACATCCCGATCGCTCAGATCCTTTTCGTTGTTGGAAAAAACCAGCGATTCCTGCTGCAAATCCGCGTCATCGACAGACGACGTGCTGTCCTGACCGCTGCGCAACTCGTTCAAGCGGTTTTCGTTGATATCGAACCCGAGAACGTCAAAACCCTTCGCAGCGAAGGCCACCGCCACGGGCAGACCGACATAACCCAGACCGATAACCGCGATCTTGGTGGAGTGAATGGAATTGTCGTGCATGAGGCATCCGGGATTGGAGCAAACGGAAAGGGCCGGGTCTTGCGCAAGACCCGGCCCACTCCTAAAGGCTTCTGGCGAACCTTTTCAAGTCCGCAGTGAAAACGATCGCAGATTATTCGGCGGCCAAAGGCTTGCGAATGATCTCTTCCATGAACGGAACCAGTTCCCGAGCAAGTTTCGGATCGTCCATGCCGAATGCGATATTGGCGCTCAGGAAGCCGGCCTTGTTACCGCAGTCGTAGCTCCGACCCTCGAACTTGAGCGATGCGAAGTGCTGTTCCTTCATCAAGGCCAGCATGCTGTCGGTCAACTGGATCTCGCCACCTGCACCTTTGCCCTGGTTGGACAGGAGATCGAAAATTTCCGGCTGAAGAATGTAGCGGCCGGTGATCATCAAATTGGAAGGCGCCGTACCGGGGGCGGGCTTTTCGACCATGTTTGAGATCTTGTGCGCATTTGCACCGAGTTCTCCGTCAAGTTCCACAATGCCGTACTGATCTGTCTGGTCTTCGGGAACTTCTTCCACAGCGATGATGTTGCCACCCGTATTTTGATAGAGGTCTACCATCTGCTTGAGGCAGCTGACCTGAGACTTGATGATCACGTCCGGCAACAGAATGGCAAAGGGCTCGTTGCCGATAATATCGCGGGCGCACCAGATAGCGTGGCCGAGGCCAAGCGGGGCCTGCTGACGGGTGAAGGAAGTGGCACCCGGAACCGGGCGGTGCTTTTCAAGCAGTTCCAGAGCAGCAGTCTTGTTTCTCGCCTTGAGGGTATCTTCCAGCTCATAGGCCATATCGAAATGGTCTTCGATAACCTGTTTGTTTCTCCCGGTGACGAAAACGATATGTTCGATACCTGCGGCCCGTGCTTCATCCACCACATACTGGATGATCGGACGGTCAACGATCGTCAGCATTTCCTTCGGCACTGCCTTGGTCGCGGGCAGAAACCGAGTGCCAAGACCTGCCACGGGCAGGATCGCTTTGCGTATGGGCTTGTTCATGTCAGGCCTTCCGATGGTCTACAAATACGAACTCAATCTTCTTTTACCCACTAATAGTCTCATGAGCCGTCGAATACACGTTCTAAACTCAGATCGTCCGCGGGCGCGACGTTGCAGTTAGCCCAAGTGGCAATCAGCCGGACCCTCAGGTCTTTGGCCGGTTGCAAGCTTGTGCACTGCAATACTAACGCAATAACTTCGACAAAGTGATCATTTTATGTCGGGCTGAGACTACACACTTTTAAATCGATTTAAGACCTGTCTGCTTTCCGCCAGAGCGATGTTGCGGGCAGGCGAAAAGAGCGCTATGGAACTCCGCAAGTTCCGAGATCGGACTTGTTTCCTGAACGAGTTGCCGCGCTCAAGCGGCAACCGCATGGCATAAGGTGGAAAATGACCGAGGCAAACCGCGTAGTTTCCGTTGGCAATGTAACCTTCAGCAATGATGCGCCTTTCAGCCTCATTGCCGGCCCGTGCCAGCTTGAAAGCCGCGAACACGCACTGGAATGCGCAGCCGCGATCAAGGAAATTACGGATCGTCTCGGTATCGGCGTCATTTACAAGACTTCATACGACAAGGCCAACCGGACATCTCTCGCAGGAAAACGGGGTGTTGGCATGGAAGAAGCCATGCCGATCTTTGCCGAAGTGAAGGAAAAATTCGGCATGCCGGTCTTGACCGATGTGCATAGCCCCGAGCAATGCGCACCGGTTGCGGAAGTTGTCGATGTCGTGCAGATCCCGGCATTCCTCTGCCGCCAGACGGACTTGCTTGTGGCTGCCGCGAAGACCGGCCGCGTGGTCAACATCAAGAAAGGTCAGTTCCTGGCGCCCTGGGACATGAAAAATGTTCTGGGGAAGGTGACCGGTTCGGGCAATGCCAATGTCATGTTGACCGAACGCGGCGCCAGCTTCGGTTACAACACGCTTGTTACCGATATGCGCTCGCTGCCAATCATGGCACAGACCGGTGCGCCGGTCATTTTTGATGCAACACATTCCGTGCAGCAACCGGGCGGGCAGGGCGCTTCCACCGGCGGCGACCGGACAATGGTACCCGTTCTTGCGCGCGCTGCAGTGGCCGTGGGTGTTGCAGGTCTCTTCATCGAAACGCACCCTGATCCGGACAACGCGCCGTCCGATGGACCGAATATGGTGCCGCTCGATCAACTCGAAGCGTTGCTGGCCCAGTTGAAGGCACTGGACAACGTCGTCAAGGCACCGGCAGCCGCTGCAGAATAGTCAATTTCAGCCGCACCTCGTGTGCGGCTTTCCTTTGAGGGGCAAGAGCTCCGGAAAAACGCCGGTACTCCGGCTTCCAAACGGCCGGATTTTCTCCGGCAGACCGTCAATTCAGGTGCATGCGACAAGGGAGTTCTTTCCATGACCGCCATTATCGATGTTATCGGCCGTCAGATCTTTGACAGCCGTGGTAACCCGACCGTTGAAGTCGACGTTTTCCTGGAGGACGGTTCCTTCGGTCGGGCAGCCGTTCCGTCCGGAGCTTCCACCGGTGCACACGAAGCCGTCGAACTGCGCGATGGCGGTGACCGCTTCATGGGCAAGGGTGTCCAGAATGCAGTTGATGCCGTGAACGGAGAAATCTTCGAGACCGTTGGCGGTCTGGACGCTGAAGATCAGCTTCAGATCGACCAGGCCATGATCGATCTCGACGGTACTCACAACAAGTCGCGTCTTGGTGCCAACTCCATCCTGGGCGTATCGCTCGCGGTTGCCCGCGCCGCTGCCCAAGCGTCCGGTCTGCCGCTCTACCGCTATGTCGGCGGCACGTCTGCGCGCACGCTTCCGGTTCCCATGATGAACATCATCAATGGCGGCGCGCATGCCGACAATCCGATCGATTTCCAGGAATTCATGATCATGCCGGTCGGCGCCGAGTCCCTTGGCGATGCCGTGCGTATGGGTTCTGAAATTTTCCACACCTTGAAAAAAGCACTGAACGCAGCCGGTCACAACACCAATGTTGGCGATGAGGGCGGCTTTGCTCCTAATCTGGAATCGACAGACGCAGCTATCGGCTTCGTCATGAAGGCGATCGAAACCGCCGGCTACAAGCCAGGCGAAGATGTCTTCCTGGCACTGGACGCGGCATCGACCGAGTTCTTCAAGGACGGCAAATATGTGCTGGAAGGTGAAGGCAAGACGCTGGCTCCTGAGGAAATGGCAAAATATCTCGCCGATCTCGTTTCCCGCTACCCGATCATCTCGATCGAAGATGGTCTGGCAGAAGACGACTGGGACGGTTGGAAAGCGACGACCGACCTTATCGGCAACAAGTGCCAGCTGGTCGGCGACGACCTGTTCGTCACCAATTCCGAGCGTCTGCGCAAGGGTATCGACCTCGGCGTTGCCAACTCGATCCTGATCAAGGTCAACCAGATCGGTACGCTGTCCGAAACGCTGGACGCCGTCGAGACCGCACACAAGGCAGCCTACACTGCTGTGATGTCCCACCGCTCGGGCGAGACCGAGGACAGCACCATTGCTGACCTCGCGGTTGCCACCAACTGCGGCCAGATCAAAACCGGTTCACTCGCACGGTCCGACCGGCTCGCAAAGTACAACCAGCTCATCCGCATCGAGGAAGAACTGGGCGCACAGGCGGTTTATGCAGGCCGTTCCATTCTGCGCGGCTGATCTTTTCAGGTCGTCAAAATCAGAAACGCCCCGCATACGTGCGGGGCTTTTTAGTTTCGGCAACTCAAGTTGCTTTTAATTGGAAACTGCCGCTTGTGGATCGGTCCGTGTTTCGTCGGCGTGCAGAAGCGCTGCGGCAATTGTTTCCGGTTTTTCGGCACCTGCCAGAACAAACCTGCCATCGATAATGAAACATGGCACACCTGTGATCCCGGACTTTTGAGCATTGGCAATCTGGGCCTCTACCTTGTCGAGATCGGTTTCAGTTCCCAATAGATGCTCCACCAGATCGGACTGCATCCCCGCTTCCTCGGCAATTCGCACAAGAACCTCGGGGCGTGTCAGATCTTCTCCGTTCAGGAAATAGGCCTTGAACAGAAGTTCCACGACTTCGTCCTGAAGATCGTCGTCACGTGACCAAAGGATCAGTCTGTGGCAATCAAGGGTATTCGGCGACAAGGTGATATCATCAAAAGCAAAGTTGATGCCTTCCTCCTGTCCCGCTGCACGAATTTGTTTGTAGAACGTGTCCGCCCGCTCCAGACCACCGAACTTGTCGCTCAGATACTGTTTTCTGTCCTTGCCAGACTTCGGCAAGGTGGCGTCAAGCTGAAAGGGGTGCCAACGAACCAGCACATCGAGCTGCGGAACCGACTTCAAGGCCGCTTCAAGGCGTCTTTTTCCAATGAAGCACCAGGGGCACATTACATCGGATACGACATCGACGGTAAGGGCGGATGATAGGGTCATCGGACATCCAGAACGTTGGAGATATTTTTGTCAGGCTAAAGACTCTGACAAATATGCCAACCCCAAATTCGCGGCAGTGTTAAGGCAATAGACAAAAGACGCATACAGACCAGCGTCTGTTCACAGAACAGTGTGTGTGAGGATCGAGCTGATCCGCTTCTGCAGCCTTGTCGTGCCAGCCTCGTTCTTTAAGACGGCGACCGGCCCGAAGTCCTTCACCAGGCAGACAAGATCCTCGTCCCGGCTCGTGGCGTCCGCGATGGACAGCAAGGTCGTGTTGATGTCTTCCAGTTCTTCTGCGGAAGTGACCGCAATGCCGAAGTTTTCAGGCTGAAGCCTCATTTCCCAAAGATCGAGGCCGCGCGCCGCAAGGCCATTGCTGCAGGCTTCGAGATAATTCGTGTATTCCTCAACGCCAAGTCCGCCCTGATGGATCTGCTGGCGCAACCACATGTGGCTTTCCGCAAGCACCCTGTCTGCAAGACGGCGCCTCTTGCCGAAACGGGTGGCGGAGTTTAGACGGCGGGCGAGGGTTTCCTTGCGGTTTTCTCCAACCAGCACGTCCGAAGCTCCGTTTCGGAACAGTTGAACGAGATCTTCCTCCCGCTCACAGACAGCCAGAACCGGCAACCCCGCAAAGCGGGCATCCCTGCGGATCTGCTGCATATAGTCGACGGCATCTTCAAAGGGCGCATCAATGACCACAGCGTCAAATGCGCGCTTGGACATGAATTCGACGGCCATGCTGCCGTCGAATGCACCGACAACCTCGACCTTTTCTTCACTGGCGTCCTGCCATTCCAGAAACCGACCGCTCAGGCCAACGACAAGCAGGCTGCTGGTTCCTGAATGATGCGGAGCGCTCCCGAAACCCGGAATTCTGCCAAAAATACGTCTGCGAAGTTGGGCTTCCTCTGACCGAAGCAATGCGCGCTGATGAATGCATATCAACATCAGCAGGACTTCATCGGGAACAACCTTATCGATGATTGCAGTCGGTTGCAGACCGGGGGGCAGAATATCGTCGCTGCCGGTGAGGATGTAGAAAGGGACTTCACTTGCAAGGAGTCTGATTTGCGGAAGCAGCCAGGAAAAGAATTCGTCTCTGCGGTCGTCTTCCAGGATGCTGATATCAACCACGATCGCTGCGGGCAGCGCCATGGGCAGCTTGCTCCGACGGTCGAACATGCTGATAAGCGACACGTCTAAATCTTCTGGCGCATCACCATTGCTGCTCCGCCTTGGCCGACGTCCCGCATACCAATACGGGCCGCGCCAGGAAAGCGAGGTTTCAACATCCATTCCTTATCCCCACCTACGCCACGGCAGCAGGCAATCGCTGTGTCCGCATGGTCAGCCGTTCCCGGCTGATGGTTCCATCCTCGTTCCGCGGCAGAGACTGTAAAATCAACACACGATGGGGGATCTTGGCAAGGTCTACGCCTTCGGCATCCAGATACGCGAAAAAGGCACCCGCATCTGGAACGTTCCCGGCCTCGGGTACAAGCGCTGCGTACATCCTGGCTCCGAGGAGAGGATCTTCCACTATGAAGGCAGCAGCTTCCTTGACGCCCGGGTACCCTGCGTAGACAACATCCACCGTTTCAAGGTTGCCGGTGCCAAGGGCATAGTGGCCCGGGATACCGAAACCTGCAATGCCGCCATCCGTCAGTTCAACCTTGATGTTGGTATTCAGAAAACCGGTTCCTTCCCAGCGGACACGCCGCTGGTCACCATTGATGGTTCGCCACCCGACATCGGGAACCATTGGTCCCTTGACCAGAAGCGTTGGAGCTTGCGTATCCACCTCGTCGGTGACCGCAATCTCAAGAAGGGCTGGCCCGCTTTCACACCCGATCGGCCCGCTATGCTTTCCCAGCGCGGTGGCCTTCATCTTCGCCGAGGGACCTCGCGCCTTGGCAACGAGTGCGAATTCGTCAGCGATGTGAAGATCGATCAGACGGCGCCGCGCAACGAAAGTCGTCGGGTGCGGGGCCGCAATATTCCAGGCTGCAAGTAGCGTCGTCTTGGTGTTTTCAAGTTTACGGTCGAGCGTCTGTGCCAATGGCCCGGGTGTCATGACGATATCCGCCTGAACCTCGTTGGCATGAGCGGCAAGATTGGCAAGTGAAGTCGGGTGGTGCAGATGCAGGGTGCTGCCGGTCAGCAACCAGGGAACCAGTCCTCCGCCCAGGCCGGTCAAGCCACTGAGCGAATAGGGGAGGACCATCACGCTGGCATCGCGCACATGAGCTTCCTGCACGATCATATGTGCGACCGATACCCAATGGTTATGGCTGCGGGTAACCGGAACGTTTTCCTCTCCGCTTCTGCTCCAACAGATGGTCGCTGTGTGGTCAGCCGGATCAGGGCGCTCACTCGGAGTGAACTTCAGATCGTCACCCATTTCGGCAAGCATCGGCCCCAATTCGATCAAACCATCGGGAACGTCCTTGCCAAGGCCGAAAACAAACCGCAACGAGAAGAGGTCTGCAGCAACATCGCGTGCGGCAATACCAACCTCGCGTGTTTCTACCCGGTCGGCTGCGACAAATCCCTTGGCGCCAATGGAGTTCAAGGCTTCCAGAACGTTCTTCTGCCGCCAGTGCAATGGCAAGGGAGAAATGATCAGATCTGCTCGCAGGGCTGCCAGGATCGCGATAACGGTATCGACCGTGTTGGGAGCCTGGACACCGACGACATGATCGGATGACAGCCCGACTGTGGTGTAGAAAGCGGCAAGACGATCAATTTCCCGATCGGCCTCGGCATAACTCAACGCTCGGGGAGCACCACCTGTCCAGGCAGCCCTGTCAGGAGCATCAACCAGCGCAAGCCGGTCGGGGTGTTCTGCAGCTGTCTTGCGGAACATTTCATCAAGCGGCACATCGGACCAGGCTCCGCTTTCATGATACTCCGTGGACAGGCTTTCAGGCGTGGCTTTCATCTTGTTTTTCGTCCATTGGTCCGATTATTGCGCCGTGGCCGACCACCAGGTGTCGTACTCGTGGCCGTAAAGCGACTCGTTTTGCGGCGGAACGATCTGCTTCCAGTGCGCCACCCAATCGTCCGCGACATGATAAAGCGGGACCGCGTAGGCTCCCGAAATCAGAACGCGGTCGAATGCGCGAACGGCAGCCACGAATTCGTCGCGGCTCCTTGCACCGACAATCTCGTCGATCATCGCATCGATCGCCGGTTCATGTGCGCCCACAAAGTTGAAGGATCCTTCCGTTTCCGCTGCTTTTGACGACCAGCGTCCATATTGCTCGGCGCCGGGAGACAGCGAGGAGAACCAGGTGTTGAACACCATATCAAACTCGCGTTTCGTCCTGCGGTCTTCGAATTGCGACGGATCTACACTGCGCACGCTTGCGGATACGCCGAGCAACTCAAGAGTACGGATATAGGCAAGAGCCAGCTTTTCTTCGTCCTCATTCTTGGCAAGAATTTCAAAGGAAAGCTGATTGCCGTTTTCGGAGTGCAGGAGTTTTCCGTCCTTGAGCTTGTAACCGGCCTTGCCGAAGGCTTCCAGAGCTGCCCGCAGCACTTTTCTGTCACGTCCTGAACCGTCTGCTTCCGCCGGACGCCAGGTGCCGTCCATCACCTCGGGATCAACGGCGTCAGGGAAGGGAGCCAGCAATTCCTTTTCCCGGTCGCTAGCCGGGCGGCCGATCGATGAAAGCTCGGAATTGTCCCAGTACCCTGCCGTGCGTGTATAAAGGCCGTAGTAGAGATTGCGGTTCACCCATTCAAAATCGAACAGCATGCGCAAGGCCTTGCGCACGGCCGGGTCGGAGAACTGGTCTTTGCGGGTGTTGAATGCGATGCCCTGCATGGCGGCGGGAATCCCGAGCGGAATTGCCCGCTTGAGAACATCGCCATTTTTCACTGCCGGAAAATCAAGCCCCGTTGCCCAACGGGCGGGATCCCGGAACTGCAACGCCTGGACCAGGCCCTTCTTGAAGGATTCCTGCAAGGTCGTCTCGTCGCGGAAATATTCTACCCGGATTTCGTCGAAGTTGTCGAAGCCGGCTTTGACAGGCAGGTCTTTGGCCCAATAGTCCGGGTTCTTCTCATAAACGACGAGCCTGCCTGGCTCGATCGTCTTGAAGGTGTACGGCCCTGTGCCGGTCGGCGGGGTCAACGACGATTTGTCAAAATTCTCCGCATCCGTGGCTGCCTTGGAATAAATTGGAGCCAACGCTATCAACAGCGGCAGTTCGCGGTTTTCACCGTTTTCGAATACCAGCTTCAGCCGGTTCGGTGCGGTGACTAGCTTTTCGGTAATAGCCGCATACCAGTTTCGATAGGGCGGGCGCCCCTTGTCGCGGATCACTTCCAGAGAAAAGATGACATCATCGACTGTGACTGGTGTCCCGTCGGAAAACCTTGCATCCGGATTAAGCTCGAACTCGATCCACTCCCGGCTGTCCGGCATGCGCACACGTTGAGCCAGAAGACCGTAAAGAGAAAAAGGTTCCGCATAGGAGCGGACCATCAGGCTTTCGAGAATGTTGTTGCCGAATTCGCGTTCGCGCATTCCACGTGCCGAGGTCCAGCCGCCTTGTACAATGAAGGAATTCAGGCTGTCGAAGGTTCCCTGTACACCAAGCGTGATTGTGCCGCCCTTGGGCGCATCGGGGTTGGCATAGGGAAAGGGTTCGTCAGGTCCAAGTGCAGGTGTCCCGTGCATGGCAATTGCATGCGTCCAGGGGACGTTTTCATCGTCCGCGCTGGCGGGCAGGCTGATTGTCAAGGCAAGCAGGCATGCAGACGAGGTTGCCAAACCGATCGCCTTGCCGGCATGAAAAAGAAGACCGGAAACTATCGAACTACGCATCACCACCGCCGGAGATTCTGTTGATTCTCAGCGATAACAGTAGCACAGGGTTCCCACGGACGCGCCCGGGACAAGCAACAAACCGCAAGATATTCAGGTTTCAATTCGCTGACAGGGGTGCGTTGCAAATCGGCCACCCTCTCGCCCAAATTAAGTGTCTTACCATGGTTTCACGGTTTGAATGTCGTTACGGGCCTTGCGGTTGGTTCCGGAATGGCTCAGAACAACGCGAAAGTTTCGTACACGCACGATTGAGGACGTATCGATGACGAGTGTTTTGAAAAGAGGATTGTTCGGATGTGCAGTAGGTGCGTTCGTAGCCCTATCTTCTTTTGCAGGTGCACCCGCAATCGCCCAGGAAGAAAAAAGCCCATGGACGAAAGCGTGTAACACCAATCCGAACACGCAGAAGGAAATCTGCTTTATTTCGATTGAATTGCGCACAAATACCGGACAGTTCCTGAGTAACATTGCTATTCAGGAAACTGAGGGCGAAGCCCGCAAGAAACTGCTGGTCGCTGTACCGACCGGCGTTCTTATCCAGCCGGGTGTGCGTATCCAGATCGATGATGGCAAGCCCGTACAGGGCAAGTACAGCATCTGCGCACCCAATGCCTGCTACGCAGAACTGGCGATTGATGACTCGTTCATCAACACCATGAAGCAGGGCGGTGAGGTGATTGTGGCTCCGTATAACCAGCAAGCCAAGGAAATCGTCTTCAAGATGACCCTTATCGGCTTCACCAAGGTTTACGACGGCGAGCCGATGAACATTGCCGAGCTGCAAAAGCGTCAGGAAGAACTGCAGAGCGAATTGCAGAAGCGCGCTGACGAAGCGCGTCAGAAGCTGATCGACGCTCAGAAGCAAAGCCAGTAACAGGCCGCTTTGCCAGAAATGAAGAAGGCCGGAACTGTGAAAGTTCCGGCCTTTTTTGTATTTGAAGATCAAGACTGAAAGTCGCCGGGAATTGGGACGATTAGTGGATCTCTACACTGCGCGGCAGATATGAGCCGTCCGTCTGTTCCTCGAAAATCTCTTCAACCTGCGGATGGCGCACCGGTTCACCGGTCATATCCGCTTCCAGGTTCTGTTCGCTGACATAGGCCACATATTCGGTCTCCTCGTTCTCGGCGAGGAGATGATAGAACGGCTGGTCGCGCAAAGGACGCACGTCCTCCGGGATGGCGTTCCACCATTCTTCCGTATTGCTGAAGGTCGGATCGACATCGAAAATAACGCCACGGAAGGGGTAGATCCGGTGCCGGACGACCTGGCCAATTCTGAATTTTGCCGTTCGCATGGTTACTCGTCCGCATACTGCATGCACTGCCGGGATACCGTGTCGGCAGCCGGCGTGCAAGCATTGTAACATTAAACCTTAGACGACGAGCCTTGCGAAAGTCTAAAGGCCGTAGACCTCCGCGAGTTCCGCGTCCTTGGATGCAACCAGTTTTGCAAGGTCGACGATCACCTTTGCCTGCTTCCAGGTGGCGTCATCCTGCATTTTGCCGTCGATCATCACGGCACCGGTTCCGTCCGGCATCGCTTCAAGGATCTTTCGGGCAAAGGCGACTTCACCCGGATCCGGAGAGAAAACCTTCTTCGCGATCTGAATTTGCGTCGGATGCAGGGACCACGCGCCAAGGCAGCCCATCAGGAATGCATTACGGAACTGGCTTTCGCAGGCCGCCGCATCGGAAAAATCACCAAAGGGGCCGTAGAAGGGCTTCAGGCCGTAAGACAGGCAGGCATCGACCATCTTTCCGACCGTGTAATGCCAGAGATCCTGCTGATATGCGGTTCTGCCACCTGCGCCATCAGCATCTGAAAGAACCGCATAGTCGGGATGGCCGCCGCCCACACGTGTTGTTTTCATGCCACGGGAAGCCGCAAGGTCTGCCGGTCCCAGGCTCATGCCATGCATCCGTGGACTGGCCGCTGCAATTTCTTCGACGTTCTTGACGCCTTCAGCCGTTTCCAGAATGGCGTGGATCATGATCGGCTTGGGAAGACCAGCCCTGGCTTCAAGCTGCGCAAGCAGTTGGTCGAGATAATGAATGTCCCAGGCGCCTTCCACCTTGGGAAGCATCACCACGTCGAGTTTTTCTCCGACCGCAGGAACGATTTCAAGAAGATCATCAAGAAACCAGGGGCTGTTGAGGCAATTTACCCTGGTCCACAGGCCAGTGGTTCCGAAGTCATTGTCCTGCGCCATCTGAATGAAGCCCCTGCGGGCATCGGTCTTGGCATCGGCGGGGATTGCATCTTCAAGGTTGCCGAGTACGACATCGACGTTCTTGATGAGATCCGGCACCTTGGAGCGCATCTTTTCAATATGCGGAGGGACGAAATGGATCATGCGCTCCAGCGAGACGGGAAGCTCGCGATACGGGTCCGGCGCGCCGATTGCGAGCGGCTTGTAGAATGCGCTTGGGGTTTTCATGAAACAGCTGTCCTCCACCAGTTTGAGGAATAGCTATAACGTCAATGCTGCGCTGCAACCATACCCCGAAAGGAGAACAGGCTTAATCGTCTTCCAGACGAGCCGCTGCTGCGCGTCGGGCCTGCTTCTGGGCGGACGTTTTACCTGGAGGCGCCCACTTCTTGTGGATCCACATCCATTGTTCGGGGTGTTCGCGAATCCAGCTTTCGAAAATTGCGTGGATCCTTGCTGTTGCGACCTCGATATCCGCCTGCCTGTCATCCGTTACAGGCACTTCGACGGCCTGGGCCTCAATCCGGAAATGCACACCTTTCTTGCGCACGACCCGGCCGAGAACAATCGGCACGTTGCAGGACCGGGCGAGCGAAGCCGGGACCGGCGTGGCGTAAGCCATCTGGTCGAAAAAAGGCACCTGCACACCGCGCGTTTCCCTGAGATCTCCCATCATCGCGACGATACCGCCGCTTTTAAGGGTCGCCAGGATCTTGCGAGCGGTCTGGTGGCTTTTCGACAAAAGACCGCCTTTGTAGAGGTCTTTCCTCAGTGCCTGCAGGGCCTTGTCGGCCTCCGGATTACGTAGAGCCTGATAGACGCCCGTTATCTCGATTCCGCGCCGGACGGCGGGCTGAACACACAATTCCCAGTTTGCGCTGTGGAATGAAACGAACAAACAGGCACGCTCGCCGTTGAGAACCTGTTCGGTGATTTCATCCGCAACTGCTTCAAACCGGTAGTCCTGTTTCAGAAGCCGGTCGATGTGGAAAGTTTCGGCTGCCACGCGGCCGAGGTTCTCCCACATTCCACGCACAATCTGTTCTCGTTCCGCGCGCTGCATGCCCGGAAAGGCCTTCTTCAAGTGGCGCAGAGCACGCTTGTGTCTGGGATTGAACGGTGCCAGCCGACGCCAGAAGGCGCCCATGACATAGGAGGCAACGTCCACGGGGATCAGGCGGAACAGCCAGATGGCTACCGTCAGCGCAAAGCCCTCCACCCGGTTTTGCACAGCTGTGAGCTTCGGGTGTTTACGCTGCTTTTTTTTGCGGGACATTACGACCGAATGCTTTCATGTTGTCCGCCCGTCCTGAAAAGAGGGCACTTCCGACCTTGTCCGACTGATTGGGGCCTTGCGATGCGCCCTCAGACCTGATTGGAATGCGGATCACCGAGGTGACCTCCAAGTCACGCGTCCATATCCAAGCCAGGCGCAAGATGCAAGCGCCTTCAAACCCAACCAACCGCGATACAGCGCGTCGTCTTCATCTTTGGTATTTGAATGCAGAACGTCATTTCACTGGCTCTTCCGTTTTTCGGACTGATCCTTCTCGGCTTCGGTGCCGGCAAGATCAAGAACCTGCCCGAGGCAGGCCTGAGCTGGATGAACTTCTTCGTGATCTACCTGGCCCTTCCGGCGCTCTTCTTCCGTCTGTTGTCTGAGACACCGATCGAAGAGCTCGCAAACGCGTCCTACATTACCGCCACGACCTTCACGACCTACATCGTGTTCGCGATCTCCTTCTGCATAGGTGTGGTCGCAACACGCGGCAACATCGGCGAATCCACGATCCTGGGCATTGCCGGGGCCTATTCCAACATCGGTTACATGGGGCCAGGGCTGACGCTGGCTGTTCTGGGTGAGCAGGCAACCGTACCGACTGCGCTCATCCTGGCCTTTGACAATGCGCTGATGTTCATTCTGGCGCCGCTGATGATGGCATTGGCCGGTACCGAAGAAGAATCGATCCTTGGGACCTTGAAGAAGATTGTGGTCAGGATCTTCACCCATCCGTTCATCCTGGCAACGATTGCCGGCGTCTTCGCCGCCGCGCTTGAGGTCAAGCCACCTCAAGCGATAGATACGCTTCTGCGCTATCTCAGCAACGCGGCAGCGCCTTGCGCCCTCTTTGCCATGGGCGTCAGCATTGCGCTTCGTCCGATCGGTCGGATACCGCTGGAACTGCCTCTGGTGCTGGGTGTGAAGTTGCTACTGCACCCGATCCTGATTTTTCTGCTTCTGACCTGGCTTGGCGGCTTCGATCCCAACTGGATCGCAACCGCGGTTCTGATGTCTTGCCTGCCGCCGGCGACAAACGTCTTTGTTATCGCGCAGCAATATGGGACGTATGTTCAGCGGGCGTCGAGCTTCGTATTGATAGGAACGGCCTTGTCGATCGTCACCGTTACCGGGTTCATCTGGGCGCTGACGAGCGGTTTCCTTCCAACCGGTGGCTAGAAAATCCAATCAGATATCCTGGTAGCAACAAGAGGACTTGTGGTGAAAGACAATCCGGACGTCCTTGCGATATTCGAAAGATATCCGGCGGATATCCGCGAGAAACTGCTGACCATCAGGTCATTGATAGCCGAGACGGCGACGCAACGCGACGATATCGGAGAACTGGAAGAAACCATGAAATGGGGTCAGGCCAGCTATCTGACGAAGCGCCCGAAAACTGGAACGACAATCCGGATAGACCGGGACAATTCCGGCGCAGGGGACGTTGCTCTCTATGTCAATTGCCAATCCTCACTGGTGTCTGACTGGCGTACAATGTTCCCGGACCTCATCTTCGGCGGCGATAGAAGCGTTCACTTCAGTCAAGGTCGGCCGTTACCAGAGGATGCGCTCCGTCAGATGATCGGCATGGCGCTGACGTATCACAGCGCCAAGCGATCAGCAGCACGGTCACGGGTTTGAAAGCAGCACCCGAAAACCGTCTATCGATGCAATTGAAAGGCGGTTCCCGGTGCGATGCCCTCCCGCATGAGCAGGCGCCGCAGCGGACCAATCTTGCCGGCCAGATACATGCCCGCGCTTCGCGCAGCCTGGACCGGCAGAAAGCCTGTCAGCAGCGATCTGTTCAGCATGTCCACCGCGTTTGTCCTTGTCCGGATATCGCTGAACCGTTTCTTCTCATAAGCACTCAAAACGGTCTTGCCACCAAAGTCGGCGTGCGCGCGTTTGGCCGATGCCACGACGGAGTTGAGGTCACGGATATCACGCAACGACAGGTTCAGACCCTGCGCGCCGATGGGCGGAAAGACATGCGCTGTCTCGCCCACAAGCGCCAGACGCGGCCCCACAAGGGAAGTGGCAGTCAGTCCTGAAAGCGGAAAACTTTGTGGTTTCGTAGACAGTTTGAAACGACCCAGAATCGAATGTGCCCGCCGTTCGAGGTCCGCTTCTAGGTCCTCGTCCGTCATCGCCAACAGATCTGCAGCACCGTCCGCAGTTTCCACGCAAACAAGTGATGACTGTCTGCCGGGGAGCGGAACCAATGTGAACGGACCAGTCGCAGTATGGAATTCGGTCGAGACCTGCTGGTGTGGAAGCCGGTGCTCAAGGTTCAAAACAACAGCCACCTGCGGATAGGACCTGCTTTTGACTTCAATCCCGGCCGCTTCACGCAGTGTCGACCGGCGGCCATCTGCAGCTACGGCCAATTTGGCTGAAATCGTCCTACCCCCACTGGTGACGAGGGTAGCGTGATCGTCTCCGAATTCGGCACTCTCGACAGTGTCCGAAATCTCCTCCAGTCCGGATTGCGCAGCACAAAATTTTTCAAGTACCGCGTTAAGTTCACTGTTCAAGATATTGAAACCAAACTCTTCAAGGCCAAGCTCAGAACTGTCGAAGACCACTTCAGGTGCACGAAAAAGCCGCCCCGTGCTGTCGATCATGCGCATCTTCTTCAAGGATGCGGCGTTGCCTTCTATGTCCGACCAGACGCCAATATCGCGCAACAGATCGATTGAACGCTGCCACAGCGCGGTTGTCCGGCCATCCTTGATTTCCATTGAGGGGGCAATCAGGACACACGACAATCCCTGCTGGGCCAGAGCAAGAGCTGCAATTCGCCCGGATGGCCCTCCGCCGACGATTGCAATGTCAAACTGTTCCGGCGCGTGGCTGCTGGACATGGTAAAATTCCATCTGATTTGATCTTGAGATCTAAATTGCTGTTTGCGGGCTCAAAATCAACGGGACGAATACACGCAGGGCATTCAAGGTCGACCATGAGTAAGATCAAATGCCTGCATCGACTAATCCGCTAAGACGTCTCAAGACCCCGGACACACACGCCACCTAAAGGCCGAAATGACGAGTTTGACGCGCACACCTTCCAATCAGGCCGGTTCCACCAAGCCGGAACAGAATATGCGTGGCTGGCCGCTAGTGCTTGTGCTGGTCTCGATATTGGCCGCTGCCGGCTGGGCATACCTGATTGCAATGGTAGCCGACATGGTACCGGTCATGGATATGAGCGAAGCCGGACCCGGCATGGTGATTCTCAACAGTTTCAACCAGTTCGCAGGTTTGCCTGCGGAAGCGCGGGCCGCACTTGCGGTTCTTTGCCTGCCGACCAGCGCAACATTCGGCATGCCTGGTGCAGACATGACGACAGTTGATCTTGTGAAGATCTTCCTGATGTGGGCAATGATGGCCCTTGCCATGATGTTGCCTACCGCCGTGCCGATGCTTCGGGCCTATTACACCGAGATTTCGGCACAGTCCGGCAATACGGCAACGCCGGTACTTCTCGTTGTCACCGCAATGTTCGGCTATCTGGCGGTCTGGCTTGGCTACGCGGTCGCAGCAACCGCGGCGCAATGGGCTTTGTCAAGGGCAGGTGCCATGACGAATATGATGGCTCCTGCAAGCATGGCTCTGACGACGTCGGTCCTCTTTGCCGCTGGTTTATATCAGTTCACCCCCTCCAAGAAGGCCTGTCTCCGGCGCTGCTGGTATCCGCGCTGGGTGTTTGCCAGTGACGATGCTGGGCCGGGTGCGATGTCTGGCTTGCGGGAAGGGCTGGTGCAGGGCTGGGTGTGCCTTGGCTGCTGCTGGGCGGTAATGACTGTCATGTTCGCGGTCGGCCTGATGAACATCGTCTGGATCGCGCTACTCGGCGCGTTGATGGCCATTGAAAAAACGTTCCCGAGCCGCATTCTGCCACCTGCCATCGGGGCTGTTCTGCTGGTCTGGGCAGGTATCCTCGTTTCCCTCATCCTTTTGGGAAATGCGGCAACCTAAATTCACTGCTATTGGTGCGGGGACTGTTTTTTAGGTTCACACTGTCATACGATTGCAATAAAGGACCGTATCAGCGTCAGTGTGTGATCAATGGGCCAGCGGGTCAATCGTGAACCGCACACATCTCAGAACGCAAATGCACCAGTTTACTGCGTTCAGATCATAAAGTGAGGGAACCCCGTGGCGGATATTACACCAGGTAAAGAGAGGACTGAGCCCGCTCTGTTCCTGATCCATATCCTGACGGCTTCCGGTGCTCCGATCGCTCTTATTGCCCTCTTGGCAGGTGCGCGTGAAAACTGGGCGGAGATGTTCGCCTGGCTTGGACTCGCGTTTTTCATCGATGGCATCGATGGCCCGCTGGCGCGCCGTTACAAGATTGCGGAGCGTCTGCCTCGCTGGTCCGGTGCCTCGCTGGATTTCGTGATCGACTACGCCACTTACGTGTTTCTTCCCGCTTTCGCGCTTTCCTGGAGCTTGATGCTGACAAGCCCTTGGAACTGGATTTGTGGCGGGCTCGTGGTCTTTACCGGCGCTCTTTATTTCGCCGACAACGGCATGAAGACACCCGACGGCTCCTTCAAGGGCTTTCCCGCTGGATGGAACATGGTCGTTTTCGGCCTCATGGTTCTGTCGCCATCGCAAAGCTTCACGATCATGTTCGTGCTCTTGTGCTGCGCATTGACGTTCGCTCCTGTCCGCTTTGTCCATCCTGTCCGCGTGCGTCGCTGGCGCATGATTACCTTGCCGGTGACATTGCTCTGGATGGGATTGGCCGCCTACGCAATTCTGGACGGTATGGCATTGAACGGCCCGCTCGCATGGGCATTCACGGCTGTCAGCTTCTATCTGCTGCTGGTCTCTGCTGTTCAGCAATTGCTCGACAGGGTCGACTGACCTTTTACCTACATTCAAAATCCAGTTTTGGCACTGGCGCGAACCAAGGCGCCGGTGTTGTGCCGCGCTTTCTCTTTAAGCGCTGACCGGCAGGAAGCGTCACGAACGCCTTATGCCATTTATGCTTCGGAATGACCTTTTCCGATGGCGTTGAAATCATTTATGGTCTTGCCAACTTCAATTGCCGCAAGACCAAATCGGTCTCGGCCCATCACCCCGGGGATAAAGTCATGGTTCAAGCAATCTGCGTACACGAAACCGGTGGACCGGATGTCATGCGCTGGGAACATATCGAAGTCGGTGAGCCCGGCCCAGGTGAGGCGCGCATCCGCCATACGGCAGTCGGCCTCAATTTCATCGATACCTATTTCCGCTCGGGCCTCTATCCAGCGCCTGCCGGCGTGCCGTTCAGCCCCGGCAACGAGGGGGCAGGGGTCGTGCAGACGGTCGGTGAGGGTGTGACACATCTCAGCCCCGGCGACCGTGTTGCCTATGTTGGCCCGCTCGGTGCCTACGCGCAGGAAAGAATCGTTCCGGCTGACCGTCTTGTCGTCCTGCCAGACGGGATTGATGACAAGACCGCTGCCGGCATGATGCTGAAGGGCATGACGGCACAGTATCTTCTGCGCCAGACATATTCCGTTGGCCCGGACACGACGCTGCTGTTTCACGCTGCTGCCGGAGGCGTCGGCCTGATTGCCGGTCAATGGGCAGCACATCTCGGCGCCACTGTCATCGGCACTGCCGGTTCGGAAGCAAAGGTCGAACTTGCAAAGGCACACGGCTACCAGCACGTGATCAACTACCGGACTGAAAACTTTGTCGACAGGGTAAAGGATATTACCGGCGGCAAGGGCTGCGATGTTGTTTATGACAGTGTCGGCAAGGACACCTATCCCGGTTCGCTCGACTGCCTGAAACCGAGGGGCCTTTGGGTCACTTTCGGTCAGTCCTCCGGGCCGATTGCCGACTTCAACCTGGCGCTCCTCGCCCAGAAAGGCTCACTGTTCGCAACCCGGCCGACGCTGTTCAGCTACATCGCCAGCCGCGAAGCACTGGAAGCGACCGCGGGCGAATTGTTCGACGTCGTCCAGAAAGGCATCGTCAAGATCGGCGTCAACCAGGAATACAGGCTTGCCGATGCCGTCCAGGCGCATCAGGACCTTGAAGGCCGCAAGACCACCGGCACCACGGTCCTGATCCCCTAAGAGCAGGAATTTCATGCGGTCCGGACGAGCACAGGATCTTTCTCGAAATCTTTACAGCCCGGCGATGCGCTACTTTCTGGCCGTCGCCGAGGCCGGCTCGATCCGCGCCGCGTCCCGGGAACTCAACGTGGCGTCATCTGCCATAAACCGGCAGGTTCTCTGGCTGGAAGAGGCGCTCGGACTGCAGTTGTTTGACCGTGTCGGCCGGCGCCTGCGTCTGTCGCAAGCCGGAGAGTTGCTGCTGGCACATATCCGGCGCACCTATTCCGATTTCGAAGGTACGGTTGCCGAACTCGACGCCTTGAAGGGACTGCGACGCGGTACGGTTTCGATTGCAAGCGTCGAAAGCGTTGCCGAAAAGCTCCTCCCGGCGGTCATCAGCACGTTTCGCAAGAGCTATCCCGGCATTCACGTGAATGTCTCGATTTCCTCATCCAGAGAAGCCGCCCGCAAGGTGGAGGCGGCTGAAGCGGATGTCGGCTTCACCTTCGACCCGCCGGAGACCTCGGCGCTCACAACTGCCTTTCATCATGATCTCGTGATCGGAGCACTCATGCGTCCGGATCATCCGTTGGCCGGAGCGAAAACACTTGGTCTGCAAGACTGCCTGAAATATCCGGTGGCGCTGCCCGCAGAAGGACTGTCACTGCGCACCCGCCTGGACATCGTTCGAAGCCGGATACCCGGCGCTTCGCGCACTTATGTGGAAGCCAATTCGCTCAGGCTGATGCGAGCCCTTGCCAGGGAGGAACAGGTAATTGGCTTTCAGACGATGATCGGTTGCGAAGACGACCTTGCCAACGGTTTCCTGATCTTCAAACCTTTGTCCGATACGCCGCTTCAGGCCGACCGGCTCTGTGTGGTAACGTCGTCTCTGCGTGCTCTTGCGCTTGCGCCGGGCATGTTTTTCGACCATGCCGTGTTCGCTTTGAGGGACCAACTTTCAGCTCTTGATGCCAAATAGGCAACATTGCGGTCTCAAATGAGCGCTTTGGTTCCATGTTTTTTTAAGGCACATTTTTTGTGACAGTTTTGCGGCAATGCGCCGTGCGAGGGAGAAAACTGATGGGGCGTTTGCCTACGCACGATCTGAATACAGCCCTGGCAGGGCCTGAAAGCGGTCTGCTGAGCAGGCTGTGGCGCATGGGTAAGGCACCTCGTCCGCATGTTTCGCACCGGGTACTCCATGACCACCATTTTGCGGCTCGTGATGCAATGCTCCCAATGCATGCGGAGTGTTCAAACTGTTACGCATCAGATGTCTCCGGTCCGTTTTTGGCTAACATGGGGAATCAGGCCTATGCGTGACACGATCCGTTTCCTCAAGGGTGGTGAAATCGTTGAACTTGCGAATGTCGGTCCAACGGAAACCGTTCTCGATTACTTGCGCCTCCGCCGCCGCGATACCGGAACGAAGGAAGGCTGCGGCGAGGGTGACTGCGGGGCCTGCACCGTCGCGCTTGGCCGATTGATCGACGGCAAGTTGGTCTATCAGCCCGTGAACAGCTGCATCCAGTTGCTCGGCATGATTGATGGCGCTGAACTGGTGACTGTCGAAGACCTCTCCGACGATACGAGGCTCCACCCGGTTCAGGCCGCGATGGTCGAGATGCATGGCTCACAATGCGGGTTCTGTACACCCGGCTTCATCATGACGCTTTTCACGCTCTATCATGACGCAGGGGCGGAAAAATCACGCAAGACCGTCACCGAATGGCTGGCTGGAAACCTTTGTCGGTGCACCGGCTACAGGCCGATTATCGACGCGGCGTTGGACTCTTGTTTTGACGCTGCAGACGATGCTTTTTCTTGGCGTGCTCATGAAACGCGGGAACAGTTGCGACAATTGTCCGACAGCAGCGATGTCTTCATCGGAGATAGCGACTGCTTCTTTTCCTCGCCGGCAACGCTTGACGGTTTGGCAGCTCTTTACGGCCAGCACCCCAATGCGACCCTTGTTGCCGGGGCGACAGATGTCGGTCTGTGGATCACGAAGCATCTGCGCGACTTGCCCAAGATGATTTGGCTTGGCCGAATAGAGGGCCTCGACCGTGTGGAAGACAGTCCGTCCGGAGTGCTGATCGGCGCAACGGCTACTTATGCCGCGACCGAAGAAGCCATGACCGGCATTTCATCAAACCTGGGTGAACTCTGGCGCCGGATCGGCTCGAAGCAGGTTCGCGCCTCGGGAACAGTCGGTGGCAACATCGCCAATGGCTCGCCGATCGGCGACACACCACCCGCATTGATCGCTCTGGGGACAACTCTGGAACTGCATTCCGCAGAAGGCTCAAGGGCGTTGCCGCTGGAAGAATTCTTCATCGACTACGGCAAGCAGGATCGCAGACCGGGAGAGTTCGTCACCGGTCTCTTCGTGCCCCGGCTTTCTGCAAACCAGGCATTCCGTTGCTACAAGATCACCAAGCGCTTCGATCAGGACATCTCATCCGTCATGGGAGCATTCCGCCTGACGGTGGATGGAGAAGGCGTGGTTACCGATGCCCGGATAGCCTTTGGCGGCATGGCAGGAACACCGAAACGGGCAACCGGTGCGGAAGCTGCCTTGAAAGGAGCTTCGCTGGACGATCCGTCCACTTGGGGCGCTGCCATGCAGGCATTGCTGTCCGATTACACGCCACTGACAGATATGCGCGCAAGTGCCGAGTACCGAATGGAAACGGCGCGGGCGTTGCTCGCAAAGGCCCTCATGGAGGTCAGCGGCACCGCACCGGAAGAACTCCGTGTGCTTGCCAAGCGGGAGGCAGGCCATGACCGCGCAGCTTGACCCCAACGACCTGACAACACCCCTGAAGCATGTCCGCAAGGCGTTGCCGCATGACAGCGCGGCTAAACACGTTTCCGGTACGGCGACCTATATCGACGACATGGTCGAACCCGTTGGTACACTTCACGTTGTGCCCGGCTGGTCAAGGCAGGCTGTCAGGGGCAGGATCCTGGCAATGGACCTTGACGAAGTCCAGGCTTCACCTGGTGTGGTTGCCGTCCTGACCGCGAAGGATGTCCCGGGAAAGAATGACTGTTCATCCGCCTTTGGCGATGATCCCGTTTTCGCCGAGGATGAAATCCTGTTTTACGGGCAGGTCGCCTTTGCCGTCGTCGGCGAAACAAGAGACCTGGCGCGCAAAGCGGCGTTGAAGGCAAAGATCGATATTGCACCGATCACCCCCATCCTGACGGCTGAAGACGCTGTCGACGCCGACACGACAGTGCTTCCGGATTATCAGTTCCGGCGTGGTTCGCCTGAAACCGGCATGAACGCAGCCGAGGAAATCCTCACTGGCAGCATGAAAATCGGCGGACAGGAGCATTTTTACCTGGAAGGCCAGGTCGCCATGGCCCAGCCACAGGAAGACGGCGGCATGCTGGTGTATTCCTCGACCCAGCACCCCACCGAAATCCAGCACACGGTTGCCAAGGTGCTCGGAGTGCCCGATGCCGCTGTCACGGCTGAGGTTCGCCGCATGGGAGGCGGTTTCGGCGGCAAGGAATCGCAGGCGAACCAATGGGCTGCCCTGGCGTCCGTCGCAGCCAGTCACACGGGCCGAACCTGCAAGATCCGCCTCGACCGCGACGACGACATGATCATGACCGGCAAGCGACACGACTTTAAGGTCAACTGGCAGGTCGGCCACGATAGCGAAGGTCGCATCCGTGCTGTCGACATGGAATTCCTGGCCCGTTGCGGCTACTCGGTCGACCTGTCTCTTGGCGTGAACGACCGGACGCTTTTTCATGCCGATTCGAGCTACTTCTACCCGGATGCACTCATCCGTTCCCGGCGCTTGCGCACGGACACCTGCTCCAACACCGCATTCCGCGGGTTCGGTGGACCGCAAGGCATGCTCGCTGCCGAACGCATGATCGATGCGATCGCGATCAGTCTCGACAAGGACCCGCTCGAAATTCGCAAACTGAATTTCTATGACGGAGAACGGAACCTGACGCCTTTCGGCATGCCGGTGGAAGAGTTTCAGGTCATGCATGACCTGATCGCCCAATTGGAAGAGAGTTCAGACTATTGGGCACGACGTGATGATGTGCGCTTCTTCAACGAAAACAACGCTGTTCTGAAAAAGGGACTGGCCCTGACACCGGTTAAGTTCGGCATTTCCTTCACGCTGAAACATCTCAACCAGGCCGGTGCGCTCGTTCATCTTTATACCGACGGTTCGATTCACCTGAACCATGGTGGCACCGAGATGGGCCAGGGGCTGTATCAGAAAGTTGCGCAGGTTGTTGCGGAGGAATTCGGTGTCAGCCTGAACAAGGTACGCATCACCGCCACCAACACCTCAAAGGTTCCCAACACGGGCCCAACGGCTGCATCTTCCGGAACAGACCTCAACGCCATGGCCGCCAAGCTGGCGGCGAAGGAAATCAAGAACCGACTGATAACCTTCCTGTGCGAACTGCATCAATGCGGACCGGAAGCAATCTTCTTCGGCGATAACAAGGTGGTTGTCGGTGACCAGAGTTTTGCCCTTTCGGAAGTCGCCAAGCTGGCGCACATGGCACGTATTCAGCTTTCACACGCAGGCTATTACGCAACGCCAGGGATAACGTGGGAGAGGGAGAGCGCTACCGGGCGCCCCTTCTATTACTTTGCCTTTGGCGGCGCATGCGCCGAGGTGACAATCGATACGATGACCGGCGAGATGACCGTCGACCGGGTGGATATTCTTCACGATGTCGGCCATTCGCTGAACCCTGCGATTGACCTGGGGCAGATCGAAGGTGGCTTTGTTCAAGGGATGGGGTGGCTTACCACCGAAGAACTGGTCTGGGACGAAAAGGGGCGCCTTCGTACCCACGCTCCCTCGACCTACAAGATCCCGACAGCATCCGACATTCCCGAGGAATTCAACGTCCGTCTCTATGAAGGCAGCGGCAACCCTCAGGCAACCGTTTACCGGTCCAAGGCCGTTGGCGAACCGCCTGTCATGTTGGCCAATGCAGTGTTTTGCGCGATCAATGATGCCGTCGCGAGCCTCAGCCCGGGAGTTGTTCCCAATCTGGACGCACCGGCAACACCTGAGGCAATCATGAAAGCCGTCCAGGATATGCGCCGGAGGAAGATCTCCTGATGAAGGTCTGGGGGCACATTGCCGACTGTTTGAAGCGAAACGGCGCTTGTGCACTCGTAACCGTTGCTCGTGCCGATGGCTCGACACCACGCGAAGTCGGTGCTCGTATGGTGGTAACGGCTGGTGGTGGATTTTATGGCACGATTGGTGGCGGCACGCTTGAGTTCGAAGCCATCCGCCGTGCCCACAAAGCTATCCGGGATGGCGTGGCCAGCCTCGAGCTCCACAATGTCTCGCTTGGCCCGGACCTCGGTCAGTGCTGCGGCGGACGTACCCAAATCGCCGTCGAGGTGCTGACAACGTCATCGCTTGAAATGGCTCAGACACTCTCGCTTCGTGAGAACGATGGAACGCAGTTTTCCACCGAGGCCAGCGTTGTGAATGGTGTGGTGCAGACACGCGATCTGCTTCCGGACGTTTCAACGAACCGCTTCCTCCTTCAACTTGACCAAAAAACGGGCAAGCAATTGCTGATCGAGCAATTTGGCAGCAAGCGGCGCGAACTTTATCTTTTTGGTGCAGGGCATGTAGGAAAAGCGGTTGTCCTGGCGCTCGCACCTCTGCCATTCAGCGTGACATGGATCGACAGCAGGGCGGACCAGTTTCCGGCTGCGGTTCCGGGAAATGTCCGGAAAGTTTCAAACCCTGATCCAGCTGCCTGCCTTGAACAAGCCCCTGATGGCGCCTTTGTCCTGGCGATGACCCACTCGCACGCCCTGGATGAAGACATCATGGCACGTGCCTTGCTTCAACAACGCTTTGCCTATTGTGGTGTGATCGGCTCCAAAACCAAGCGGGCGCGCTTCCTGAAACGACTGAAGGCCCGGGGGCTGAATGACACTTTGACGGCAAACATGGTCTGTCCCGTTGGGGTGACTTCAGTCAAATCAAAACAACCGGCTGCAATCGCTGCAGGAATAGCTGTCGATCTGCTGGTTCGGGACGAAGCTGGAAATCATCAACAGGCCGCTGCAGGCGGGGGGCTTGCACAAAAACTAACACTTGGTCAATAAGGCGGCATTCGCTTGGGGGACGGCGTGGCAGAAACAGAAACGATGACAGGGGACGGCGGCACGGCGCGGCAAAGCAGATCCGGAAAGGATACTTTGCTCGATGCCCGGGGCCTGACCAAAAGATTTGGCGACATTCTGGCGAACGACAGGGTCGATCTCGTCATAAACAAGGGTGAAATACACGCACTCCTTGGCGAAAATGGCGCAGGCAAATCGACCCTCGTTAAAATGTTCTACGGCTCACTGGAGCCGGATGGCGGTGAAATTCTCTGGCAGGGCCAACGGGTCGACATCGGCAACCCGGCAGCTGCCCGCGAACTCGGCATCGGGATGGTGTTTCAGCATTTTTCGCTGTTCGAAGCCTTGACGGTTGCAGAAAATATCGCGTTGGCATTGCCAAATCCGGGGCGAATGTCTGAGCTTGCCAATCGGATCCAATCCGTGTCGCGCGATTATGGCTTGCCCCTGAATCCGGACGACATTGTTGCAGACTTGCCGGTCGGCATCCGCCAGCGTATCGAGATTGTCCGATGCCTGCTTCAGGAACCGCAGCTGATCATCATGGACGAACCGACATCGGTGCTTACGCCTCAGGAGGCGGATCTTCTCTTCCTGACGCTGGAGCGCCTGGCCAAGGAAGGCTGTGCCGTTCTATACATCAGCCATCGGCTGGAAGAGGTCAAACGCATCTGTCACCACGCGACGATCCTCCGGCATGGCCAGGTGGTTCGCGAATGTGACCCGACCAAGGAAACACCGGCATCTCTGGCCAGCATGATGGTGGGAGCCGACGTTGCCTCTGTCAGCGCCAGCTCTCAAAAGCCGCAGATCGGCGAAACCCGGCTTGCCCTGAAGAACCTGTCCGCAAAAGCCGCAACGCCATTCGCAACAGCGCTGAACAAGGTCTCGCTGGATCTCAGGGCCGGTGAGGTGGTTGCGATCGCCGGCGTTGCAGGCAACGGCCAGGGTGAGCTCTTCGACGCGATCTCCGGCGAAATGCCTGTGTCAGCCGACATGGTCGTTCTGGACGGCAAGCCTTGCGGCAACAGGAACATTACCTGGCGACGCAGGCAGAACGCGGCTTTCGTGCCAGAAGAACGTCTCGGCCACGGCGCCGTACCTGGCATGAAACTATCGCAGAACATCGTGCTGACGCGCCACAGAACCGGCGACAAGCTGGTCAGTGGTTTCTTTGTCTCAAATGCCAATGCAGGCAAGATGGAACAGCGCATCAAGAAGTCCTTCGACGTGCGCATGTCCCATGACGATCCGGAAGCGCGTTCCCTTTCAGGGGGCAATCTTCAGAAATTTGTAGTCGGCCGCGAGCTGGACCGCAAACCTGGTGTGCTGATCGTGAACCAGCCAACCTGGGGTGTCGATGCCGGTGCCGCCGCTCTTATCCGGCAGGCACTCATCGACCTTGCCCGCTCCGGATCGGCGGTGCTGGTGATCAGCCAGGACCTGGATGAAATCTTCGAAATCGCCGACCGGATTGCGGTTATTTCCAGAGGTTATCTGTCTGCGGCCGAGCCGACTTCAGACATGAACCGCGAGCGAGTCGGCCTGCTCATGGCAGGCGGCGCGGAAGCGCAAGGGGAGGTTGCCTGATGCGCGTCGAACTCGTGAAAAGAAAAGAGCACAGCCGAAAGATGGCACTGCTGTCGCCGTTGATCGCTGTTGGTCTGACCGCAATCGCAGCCGGACTCATTTTCTCAATATCCGGACATAACCCATTGTTCGGATTATATAAGTTTTTCATTGAACCACTGACGCAAGAATGGTCTCTCAACGCGACAATCGCCAAGGCAACACCGCTCATCCTGATCGCCTGCGGCTTGTCGGTTTGCTACCTGTCGAACAACTGGAACATCGGTGCTGAAGGCCAGTTCGTCGTCGGCGCGCTGTTCGGCTCTGCTCTGCCCATTCTGATGCCGGACTTCGAAAGTGCTGCCACGCTTCCATTGATGATGGCTTTCGGCGCTATTGGAGGGGCACTCTGGGCCCTGATCCCGGCGCTGTTGAAAACCAGGTTCAATACCAACGAAATCCTGACCAGCCTCATGCTTGTCTATGTCGCCAGTCTCTTGCTGGACTACCTGGTTCGCGGACCGTGGCGGGATCCCGGCGGTTACAACTTCCCGGAATCGGCGCTCTTCTCCGACGCCGCCACGTTGTCCACCGTCCCTGGCACGTCACTCAGCTATGCGGCCCCGATCACGTTGATCGTCGCAGTCGTGCTTGCGGTGGTCCTCGGCAAGACCATTAAGGGTTTCGAGATCAGGGTGATGGGCGAAAGTCCTCGCGCAGGCAGCTTTGCCGGTTTTTCTGCAAAGAAACTGACGCTGTTTTCCTTCGCAATTGCCGGTGGTCTAGCAGGCCTTGCCGGTACGATGGAAGTGTCCGGCGCACTCAACCAGCTCCTCCCGACCATCTCTCCCGGTTATGGATTTACAGCCATCATCGTCGCCTTTCTGGGAAGGCTGAATCCCTTCGGTATCATCGTCGCGGGTTTCGTGTTGGCATTGTCCTATATCGGCGGCGAAGCGGTGCAATCGGCGATGGGTGTCTCCAACAAGATTGCCAGTGTCATTCAGGGCCTTCTGCTGTTCTTCGTACTCGCCTGCGACACACTCATCCTCTATCGCATCAGATTTGTCGGCCGGCGTGGTTCGGCAGGGGAGGTCTCCCATGTTTGAAGCCGTTCTCCTGACTGTTATCACCGCGGCAACACCGCTGTTGATTGCTGCGATCGGCGAACTCGTCGTCGAACGCTCCGGTGTTTTGAACCTTGGTGTCGAGGGCATGATGATCATGGGGGCCGTGGTCGGATTCGCCGTCGCCAATCAGACCGGATCCGGGACGCTCGGCGTCTTTGCGGCAATTGCCGCCGGCATGGCCATGTCGGCACTTTTTGGCTTCCTGGTGCTCGTCCTGGTAACCAATCAGGTGGCAACCGGTCTTGCCCTAACCATCCTCGGCGTCGGCTTCTCGGGCCTGATCGGGGAGGCCTTCATCGGCATTCCAGGTCTTAAACTGCCGGATCTCTACATTCCTGTACTGTCCGACATTCCGTTTTTCGGGCCTGTCTTCTTCCAGCAGGACGCGCTCGTTTATGTGAGTTTCGCATTGGTCATCGCAGTTGCCTATTTCCTGTTCCGGACCCGGCTTGGCCTCGTGCTTCGGTCTGTTGGTGACAACCACGTGTCGGCTCACGCTCTTGGTTATTCCGTTATTCGCATCAGGTTCGCAGCGGTTCTTTTTGGCGGCGCCTGTGCAGGTCTTGCGGGTGCCTACATGTCGCTTGCCTATACGCCTCAGTGGGTTGAAAACATGACTGCAGGCCGAGGCTGGATTGCGCTGGCATTGGTCGTGTTCTCATCCTGGCTGCCGCTGCGCGTGGTTGTTGGCGCCTATCTGTTTGGTGCAGTCAGTGTGCTGAACCTCCACGCCCAGGCAGTTGAGCTGGACATTCCGTCCCAACTGCTGTCCAGCTTGCCGTACCTTGCGACTATTTTGGTGCTTGTGCTCATTTCGGCAAACCGCAGACTGACGCTCGTCAACACGCCAGCCTGTCTCGGCAAGCCATTCGTTCCAGACCGGTAAGCCTCCCAGCCACCGGTCGGCCCGGCCCCGGTGCGATCGGGGGCTTGGCCTTAAACAAGATCGCAACAGAGAGATCGAAACAGAGGGGAAAGAACCAGATGAAATCTCTTTTGAAAGCAACCGTTGCCGCCGTTGCCTTCGCAGCTGCCGGCTCTGCCGCAAACGCTGCAGACGTCAAAGCCTGCTTTATCTACGTTGGACCAGTTGGCGACTTCGGTTGGTCCTATCAACACGACCAGGGCCGTCTCGATGCGGAAAAGCATTTCGGCGACAAGCTGGAAACCGCATATCTTGAAAGTGTGCCGGAAGGTCCGGATGCAGAGCGCGCGATCGAGCGTTTCGCCCGCGAAGGCTGCAATGTCATCTTCACCACGTCCTTTGGCTACATGAACCCGACGATCAAGGTCGCCAAGAAGTTTCCGGATGTGAAGTTCGAACACGCGACCGGCTACAAGACTGCAGACAACGTCGCGACCTATAACTCCAAATTCCACCAGGGCCGTTACATTATCGGCCAGATTGCCGCCAAACAGTCCGAATCCGGTGTCGCAGGTTACATCGCCTCGTTCCCGATCCCGGAAGTGGTGTCCGGCATCAATGCATTTCTGCTCGGTGCTCAGTCCGTCAACCCGGACTTCAAGCTGAAGGTCGTCTGGGTCAATTCCTGGTTCGATCCGGGCAAGGAAGCCGACGCTGCAAAGGCGCTGATCGATCAGGGTGCCGATGTCATTACGCAGCACACCGATTCCACCGCACCGCTTCAGGTGGCACAGGAACGTGGCGCGCATGGCTTCGGTCAGGCATCCGACATGATCCAGTTCGCACCGGAAGCCCAGTACACGGCAATCATCGACGATTGGGGTCCGTACTACATCGAGCGCATCCAGGAAGTCATGGATGGCACCTGGGAGCCCAAGAGCACCTGGGCAGGCCTTGCCGAAGGTCACGTCGTGATGGCGCCTTACACCAATCTCCCGGATGATGTCGTTGCAATGGCCAAGGAAACCGAAGCCAAGATCGCTGGCGGTTGGGAGCCGTTCACCGGCCCGATCACCAAGCAAGACGGCTCGGTTGCCGCTGAAGATGGCGTCGCCCTCGACGATGGAGCCATTCTCGGCATGAACTGGTACGTGCAGGGTATCGACGACAAACTGCCGCAATAATCGCGGTTATCACCTATCCAGGACGGCCCGGAGCCAGCGGTTCCGGGCCGTTTTCATATCCGGTGACCGATTGTCTGAATGTTATGCGTAAAGCACCTGCTTCCGATCGCGATCGTTCTGATTGAAGACTTGCGCAGAAATCGCCGCAACGTTGAATCGCAACATCGACACCTCTACAAACGAAACTATAATTTCGTTTCCATCCAGGATGGATCGCCGCAATCCACACGATACGGACCTTTGACGAATGATCCGCAGACGAGAACTGATGCTCGCCGCGGCCGCTGCTGGATCTGGCAGCATGGCTCGCTTGGCCTCTGCCAGCAGCGCCCCAGAGGCAGAAATGACGAAAGACAGCCGCAGCTCTGCCCAGGGGTTCCGTCTGGCTCTTGGTGGCGGAGCCGCAAAGGCATTCGCTCACATTCCCATTCTGGAAGCGATGGATGACCTGGGTGTCAAACCCGTCGAAATTGCCGGGACATCAATGGGGTCGATCCTGGGTGCTTTTTACGCCAGCGGTATGAGCGGTCGAGAGATCCGGCAGTTTGTAGTTGATCTCTTCACCCAGAAAACGCAATTGCTTCAAAAGCTGTTTCTGAAGGATGGCCGAACCTGGTCGTCGCTCTTCAATGTCGTCCGTCCGGCGATTATCGATCCCATCGTTCTTTTCGAAACGGTGTTTCCTGAAGACCTGGCCGAGCAGTTCTCGGATTTGAAACTGCCAATGAAGATCGTTGCGACGGATTTTTACACCCAGTCGCAGGTGGTTCTGGAGGAGGGGCCCTTGCTGTCTGCAATTGCAGCCTCGTCCGCTCTCCCCATGCTTTTGACGCCTGTCAGGATAGACGGCCAGGTTTTGATAGACGGGGGCTTCGTCAACCCGACACCGTTTGATGTCTTTCAGGACGACGGCATTCCGACAGTCGCTGTCGATGTTACTGGCAGCAATTTCGAAGAGCGAAAAAGCGGGCTTCCAACCGGCCTGGAAACCTGGATCGGCTCGTTCTCGATCACCCTTCACTCGTTGGTCGCCGCCAAATTGGCCTGCAATCAACCTGATTTGTTGATTGAACCGCCAGTCGGCCGTTTCAAGACCATGGAATTCTTCAAGGTCGCGGACATCGTGAAAGCAGCAGAACCAGCCGGAGAAACCTTCAAGCGTGGCCTGGCCAGCCTCCTGGAAAATCGATAGTCGAACCAATTGGTTCCGGGCGTTAGATCGCAGGATCACGGCGCTCGAATATCTTTTTCAGCGCCTCCGCTCTTTCTGGTGACCAGCCGTCCGGATCGACAACTGCAGCCCATCCGTCGATGTAATCAGGCGCAATGTAGTAGTGCCCGTATCTGGGAACATCCAGCGCAAACATGGAATCCAGCGCAATCTGAAGCATTGTCACCACGGGAAACCAGGACAGTTTTTCTGAAACATCCGGCGCACGCGGTGAGGCCATCCAGGCTGGCGGCCTGAAGCCCGTATCGAACGTGAAGTTCACGATAGGGTCGCTGCCATAATTCAGAAACACCGCACGAATTGGGCCCCAGGGTGCGTAGTTTCCCTCCAGTCCGCCATATTGATCCATCACCCGGACAAGCGAGCCGTTTCCGTAGTTCGGACGCCATGCCGGACTGTCAGCCTTCCGCCGGTCCCGGACCTCCGACCAATAGCGCGAGAAGAAAGGAGACCCAGCCCAGAAGGCGCCCTGGATCGGGTCACCCAGCATGTCGAACAGGGGAAGCGTCGCCTGAGAGTTGAAGGCCCCCTGGCTGAGCCCGTGAACATAAAGCTCCGGCCGACTGTCTTTGGGCAGCTGCGTCCAGTGGGCATAGACCGCGTTGAAAAGGGCTCGAGCCTGATCTACCCCGTAGTCCGGATGGGCAAGCAGCGCCAGAAAACTGGTTAGGTAGGAATATTGGACAGCCACTGTCGCCACATCACCGCCAAGCATGAAATCGATTGTGTCGTGAGCTCCCGGGTCCATCCAACCGGTGCCGGGTGGTACCACAACCACAAGAACCGATCGGTCGAAACCCCCGACGCGGATTAGTTCCTGCAAAGCAAGTTGGGCGCGTTCTTCTGCGGTGTCGCCAGACCGTCGTCCAACATAGACCCTGATAGGATCAACGGCATTATCCGGCCAGAATTCGGAAATCTCTGCTGCAGTCGGAGCGGTCGCGACATAGTGACGACCCCAACGCCCCATCTCCTCCCATTTGACCAGCGACCGGGTACTGCCGGTTTTTTCCGAATCCGCAGGTTTTTCGATATCAGGTTCAAGAAACAGGTCTGCAGCCAGAAAAGACGTATCGGCCATACGAAAAGCATTACGTACAAGGGCTCCATCGACAAGTGCCCACAGGAACCAGCCAACAAGAACGATGGACAGGACCACGCCGACGCGCCTTGGAAGCATCTTGTCCAGAACAACAGCGACGGCTCTACGCAAGGCACCTGCGACCCGGAAAACCAGCCACAAGCAAAGTGCGACCAACACGCCAACAGTGACGATGAAGAACGGCGCTGCGCTCTCGAGCGGCGGCAAACCAACAGCTTCACGGGTCGCGTTCTGCCAACTGGCAGCTTTCGACAGACTGTAGACCATGATCGCAAGACTGATACCGCAAGCGGCAAGGAGCCAGAGTGTCCACAAACGTCCCTTGGGCTCCGGCAACTCCAGATAACGCCAGACACTCCTTGCCAGAAGGGTCACCTCATAGCCAAACGTCGCTGCCACGGCGGCGAGGGTCGCTTGTACAATTGGTTCCCTCGGCATCATCGACGGCGTCAGTGCGGCACCGAAGAAACTGGCCGCTACTATGAGCCCGGTTGGCGTAAGCCCATCTCGGAGTGTCCTTAAGATCGGCATTTGCACCCGCTCCCAACACGATTTCATGATCCAGCTGCAGGATTTCGTGTTGGAATGAGCGCGTCAAGACAACCTTGGGTAAACAATGGCAACATGACAGCAATCTTGTGCCCATCCCCGTTATCCACCGCAAAACCAAGCATAACTTACGTTGCGTCTTTTGACATTTAGACGGTCTTAACCGTTGTCGGGTCTAAATTCCTACATCGTGGATTGAAGGGCAGAAAGATCTTTCCGCGATCGGGGTCTACAACCGTTTTTTACTCGCAAGTTTCGTGAAAGTTTGCGGCGCTAACAATCGGGCGTAATCCACCGCTGGTCCAGCGCAGCAGGTAGATGGCCTGCCGCTGACACCGGAAATGACAAGCCGGGGGGCACCGGTTCGTCTGTGACAGAGACATTGGGCCGGAGAGGACTATCGATAAGCTCCAATTGGGGCGGTGTAATCTGTCATCAGGGCGGTTGAGCCAATGATTTTTGATAAACTGTTGCGAATAGGATTTCCGGCGCTTTGCGCCTCCCTTACGCTTTTGCTCGGTGTAAACGCCTACTCGCTCTATAGCGCGCAAGCCGACTACCTTCACAAGGATCAGTTGGAACGTTCGGTCCTCAACGACACGCTGCGCTTTAACACTACGGCCCTGGAAAAACTGATTGCACGGTACAGTGCCTTGAAAAGCCCGGAAGATGCTGCAGAGGCCGGAAAAACCTACGAAGCACTGCTGAACGCTTTCGAAACGTGGCCCAGCGACGCCTATAGCGAAATTGTGGGGCCGTCAGACTACATCCAGGACAAACTGGTCCACATCGTTCGTACGAGCAACCGGGTGAAACCGTTCCTGGATACGCTCGATGACCAGACCTCCGTGAGCAATGCACTGATCATCTTGCAGGGGATAGGAAGTTCCCTTCAACAAATCAATCAGATGGTGACCCAGGAAGCTGCCAAGCAAATGTCGGCGGCGAGAAAGAGCTTTCATTTCCACCAGATTGTACAAGACGCGCTCGTTGTTGTTTTCCTTCTGGTCAGCCTTGGATGGATCTGGTTCTCCAACAAGCGCAGCCAGGTGCTGCAAGGACAGGCAGAGGCAACTCGCGAGCAAACCAGGCTCCTGGAGCACCGGCTGGACCACGACAGTGTTACAGGCCTGGTAAATTCCCGTGTCTTTGCAGAGATCGTGCGCTCTACGCACGATACACTTGCTCCTGATCAGACCTTGAGCATTCTCAACATCGATCTGGAGTCCAGACTGCCGGCTATCAACAAGTTCAGCCTTGTAACGGAGGAAGCTATCCTGGCATCGACTGCGGACCTGTTGCGTCACGCGGTAGACCGGATGGAAGGTGTAAGTTGCCTTGCCCGCTCAGGAGGCAAGGGATTTCTCCTCATGACTGTAAGTGATGAAGAGGTTGGGCTGACTGCTTCTGTCGTCGCAAACCGGATCCACGACATCTTCCTGCGCCCGGTCCCAACGGCACTCGGATCCTTCCTGATTTCACCAGCTATCGGCTATGCGGATTCAACCGCCGTCGAGCGAGATGCCACCGACATCATTCGCAATGCGGATCTCGCAGTTGGTAATGCCGTCAGCCACAGCCGCCGCCGCGTCGTGACCTACCAACCGGCCATGCGCGCGGAAATGGAACGGCGTACAATCGTCGAAAACGCACTTGCCCGCGCCATAGAGGCGAACGAATGCCTTCCGCACTTCCAGCCACAGTTCAATCTCATGACCGGACGTATCTTCGGCGTGGAAGCCTTGGCACGCTGGTACCATTCCGAACTGGGCTGGATTTCACCCTCGGAATTCATCCCGATCGCTGAACGCAATGGCGATATCGTATCGCTGGGATGGAAGATCCTGGAGACATCGTGTTCGGAAGTACAGTTGTTGCCATCGGACCTGAGCCTGTCGGTCAACCTTTCTGTAGCGCAAATTCTGAGCGACGACGTCGTCGCAATGCTCGACGAATGCCTCGGTCGGACCGGTCTGCCAGCCTCCAGACTGAAACTGGAAGTGACCGAAACAACCTTGATGAGCGATCTGCGCCGCATTCAGACGACACTCGTTGAGTTGCGATCATTGGGTATCGGCATTTCGCTGGATGACTTTGGCGTCGGTTATTCCGCCCTGTCTTACCTGACGGACTTTGATTGGGACGAAATCAAGATCGACAGGTCGTTTGCCACCAAGGCGGTCAAGGACAAGAAAATTCGCGATATTCTCAAGATGGTCCTTGGTATTGCCGAAACCATGGGCTCTCAGGTCTTGATCGAAGGCATCGAGACAGTCGAGCAACGCGATGTACTGGTCGATATCGGCTGCACCATCGGCCAAGGCTACCTGTTCGGCGGTCCGATGGCGATCGACGACATAACGACCCTGTTCTTCTCGGATCATTCCAAAAGCACTCTTGCGGGGCTCTGATACCTCGGTTGGTATCAAGGCCCCGCTTTAACGAGAGAAACCCTCAGGACCTGCGTTCTACAGGCTGTTTCCTCGTGGTCTTTTTCGATTTCCGGACCAGGGAGACGGCCAGAACCAACCCGCTGACAGCCACGACAAGCAGCAGCTGGTGAAATGGCGAGCCAAGCAGATGCTCACCTGCGCCTTGCCAACCGGCCTGGTGATCGTGCGCACCAGGGTGTGCAAGTGCGGGGGTGGATGCCAAGGCAAGAATTGACGTCATCAAAAGCTGTTTCATTCTGCGATATCTCCATGGGCCAGACGAGTGGTGAGGATGTCGATGAGGTCAATGTCTGATCGTTGCGACAAGGATACAAAGGTGAAGGTCATGGTTTCCCGGGCTTGGACCATTGAACCTGGAAAACTCATGTAGACGAGTTCTCGGGAAGCAAAGGCCGGCGAGGCTGTACCGACCTGCCAATTGCTGACGATCTTTGCGTCGACAAGGTGCTGTATGAGACCATCGGCACCGGGGCGGTGAAACGGGACGCCGGCAAGACGCAGGTAACTGGTCTTGTCGTCGGCAGCCCGAAAGCCGTCGATGAAGCTCACCGCAAGTGCCTGCAGTTCTTCGGCCCGGTCCGCATGCGAAGCCCCATGAACATGAGAATGCAGATGGTCCGGGCCCACGTGATTATGTCCGGCGAGCCCTCTGTGATGGTGGTCATGTGTGTGGTGGTGGTGGTGGTGCTGGTGGTGATGACCATGTTCATGATCGTGGTGAACATGGTGATCGTGGCCGTGATGATGTCGCGCCATCGCCTTACTCCACGCTCGGACCGGCCGGAATGGTCACCGGCTTGTCGATGATGGATTTATGCGAACCCATTTTTCCATGTGAAACCAGGGTCCCGAGAACATCTACAATTACCCGAGTTGCCAGAAGGGCCGTGATGTCGGAGCAGTCGTAAGGTGGTGAAACTTCTACGACCTCCAGACCGCAGATGCCTTCCTTCGCGACCAGCGACACCAGCTCAAGTGCCTCTCTCGGCAGAAAGCCACCTGGCTCCGGCCAGCCGGTACCGGGCACGAACCCGCAGTCGACACTGTCGATATCGAACGAGATATAGACTGCATCTGCGTCCTTCCATGCCAGTTCCAGCGCCCGTGCGGCCGTTTCCGCTAATCCCAGTTCCTCGACATCGCGCATGGTGAAGATGTTGGTGTTCCGCTCCCGCGCAACTTCCACACCTTCGCGCGGCACCTGCCAGCCACCAATTCCGATCTGAACCAGATTGACGGCCGGTACATTGACGAGATCTGTCGCGTGGAACCAGGGCGTCGTATGCATCCGCTCATCCAGGTCCTTTTCCTGAATGTCGATATGCCGATCGAAATGCACGATACCAATGCGCTTGGACGTGCACTGGGCAATCCCGCGTACGCAAGGAAATCCGATTGAATGATCGCCGCCGATCATGATCGGCAAGGCTCCGGAGGATGCGACGTGTGAAACCGCCCGCGTTATCTGGTCAAATGTCTTTTCGATATTGGCAGGAATGGTGAAGATGTCACCGACATCGCAAAGCGTCATCTGCTCCCGAAGATCGACACCCATCTCGTAGTTGTAGGGCGTGTAGAGCGCGGAAATCTTCCGAACTCCTTGCGGCCCGAACCGTGTGCCGGGTCTGTAAGTGGTGCCCCCATCGAAGGGGATGCCGATGACGGCGGCATCATAAGCCCCGACCTTTGTCACATCCTCGATATAGGGCGCCTTCAGGAAGGTGTTGATCCCCGCATAGTGGGGCAGTTCTCCACGGGCAAAGGTCGGGATCGATTTGTCGGTGAGACTATCCGATCCCGTTAGTCCCATTCGCAGTGCCCAGGCTTTTTCCTTTTCCCACGCGGCAGAGGGCAGGGCACCTTCCTTTTCAGCGGCCTTCCAACCTCGCAATTGCAGTTTGTCGAAGTCAGGATGATGCTGTCTTCGGTTGGGGTCTCGGGTGAATTGACCTGCGGCAAGGTGGTGCGTCCTGGGGCCTGAGGCTCGATTGAAACTCATGGGATGGTCCTCATTCCTGATTGTTTGGGGTATGGATGCTTTGGAAAGACGGAGTGGGCTTGTTTGTTTGTGGAGCGCCAATTGCAACTGCGATGGCCTCCGGAGACCGCAACGATGCTCCTGTTGGCGATTTGAGCGGCAGATCGTAGGTGATGGTCGCGCCGTAGGCCTGTGGCGCCTGCGGGTCGTGGCGGATCTTGTCGAACACCAGCAGACGCGTGCCGAGCTTGAAGGCCTCGTGAATATCGTGCGTCACCATGAACACCGTCATGGACAACTCTTTCCAGAGCCCCAAAAGCAATTCATGCATGTCGACGCGTATGCCCGGGTCTAGCGCGCCGAAAGGCTCGTCGAGCAGCAGTATGCTTGGCTTCTTGATCAAGGCCTGGGCGATCGCGAGACGTTGCTGCATGCCACCGGACAGTTGCGCCGGATACTTGTTTGCCGCCGGTCGCAGCCCGATCCTGTCAAGCAGGTCGTCGGACGATTCAAAAGCCGCCTTGCGGGAAGTGCCAAAAAGCCGCCCGGTCCAGCGCGACGTTTCAAACTCTTGCGCAAGGATGAGGTTTTCAGCCACGGTCAGATGCGAAAACACCGAGTATTTCTGGAAGACGATCCCGCGCTCGGGTGTCGGCTCAAGTGGCAAGGGAGCGCCATCCAGGAGGATCTGTCCACGGGTTGGATGTTCCTGGGAAAGCAGCATCCGCAGGAATGTCGATTTTCCGCAGCCGGATGCTCCAACGATCGTGCAAAAAGACCCGGTCTGGACTTCCAGGTTGACCCGTTCGAGAACAGGAACGCCGTCGTATAACTTTGCCAGGCTCTGGACCGAGACTTTGGACGCAGTGTTCATAGCGCGTCCCCTCCCAGATGATGCCATCGAAAAGCGCGGCGCGACAGGAGGAGCAGGGCTCTGTCGAGCAGGAAGGCCAGCAGCGTTATCCAGACGACGTAAGGCAGGATCACATCCATCGCGAGGTAACGGCGCACCAGGAAGATGCGGTAGCCAAGCCCTGACGTGGAGGCGATGGCCTCGGCTGAAATCAGGAAGATCCAGGCAGGCACGAGAGAAAGCCGCAGGCTGGTGATCAGGTGCGGAAGCACCTGCGGCAACACGAGCCGCGTAACCATTTGCCAGACGCTGGCCCCAAGTGTTTCCGCCTTGATGATCATCTCCCGCGGAATGTCCAGAACCGCCTGGGCCGTGGAACGGATCATCACTGGTGCCGTTCCGATCACGATCAGGGCGACTTTTGCGAGTTCGCCAAGACCGAAGGTGATGAACAGGATCGGCAGGATGGTGATCGGCGGGATCAGCGAGAATGTCGCGAGATAAGGCGCCAGTCCGCTGCGGATATGGGGAATGAAGCCGATGGCAATGCCAAGGGAGATCGCCAGAAGGGTCGACACTGCCATCCCCGTCCCGAGACGCCAGAGACTGTCGAAAGTATCCAGCCAGAGCAAAAGGTCTCCCGACCTCCGGTCCGGCACTGCCGCCATGCGCCAGAAGGCCTCTCCCATGCTGGTGATGGAGGGGAGAAGCTTGTCCGCCGGATTGTCGAGCCGGCGATAATGGCTGGCAACCGCGTAGGCGACCAATGTCAGCACGAAAGGCAGGAGCCCAAGCGCCAGGGCGGTGACCCGGGAGGGTTTCCGGTTGATGATGCGCATGAAATGATCCGATCAGTCTATGGCTGCGGCTCCGGCGCCGAGGCGCCGGAACACCGGATCAGCAAAGGAAGCTTAGAGCGTGCCTTCCGCGGCCATTGCCATGAAACTCGGGTCGAATTTCAGTTTCACGTTTCCGGTATCGCCATAGATCGATCCATCCGGGAAAGAGACGCCGACGAATTCAGGGCTGGGTGCCCCTTCACCCAGAATGCCCTTGTCGAAAAGGAACTCGGCAACGAATTTCATCGTCTCGGGAAGTTCAGCTGACTTGGTGAACGCGACCGCTTCTGCGGGCGTGTAGAACATCTTGGTCGTCGCGAGCTGCGCGTCGTAGCCGGCAAGGTCCGTGCCGGAGGCTTCGGCCATGGCGGTGCGTGCCGCGACGCCTTCGTCACTGTCTGACGACATGATCCCCATCAGTTCGTACCAGGCGCCTACAAGAGCCTTGCCGAAGGCGGGATTGTCCGCAAGCGTCTCGGTATTGACCATCATGATATCGATGATTTCGCCTGGAATGCCGGAACTGTCGAACACTTTGGTGGCATTTTCTTCCGCTTCGATTTCAGACAGGAGCGGGTTCCAGGTGACCACTGCCGTGACATCCGGCGTCTGATAGGCTGCGATCATGTCTGCATCGGATGTGTTGACGACCGTCAGATCCTGTTCACTGAGACCAACCGTGTCGAGTGCCCGTGCGAGCAGGTAGTGGGAGACGGAAAGCTCCACCAGATTGACGCTTTGTCCCTTGATATCGGCAAGCTCGGTCTTGTCCTTCAGGATGATGCCATCGTTGCCGTTGGAGTAGTCGCCAACGATAAGCGCAGTCGTGTCGACACCGCCGCCAGCCGGGATCGAAAGGGCGTCCATATTGGTCATGGAGCAGCCGTCATATTCCCCCGCGGTGTATTGATTGATGGACTCCACGTAGTCGTTGATCTGAACGATCTCGACGGAGATGTCGTATTTGTCGGCCCATTTCTTCATGAGGCCACTGTCCTGCAGATAACCCCAGGGCATCCAGCCGACATAGATGGACCAGCAGACCTTGAAATCCGTCTTTTCCTCGGCCCTGGCCGAAGTGAGGGAAAGAGGCAGCGTCAGCGCTGCGGCGAGGAGGGAAGCTTTGGCAATCGATTTCAACATCTGTGCGCGTCTCCTGTCTTGGGCCCGGTCATCAGAACCGGACTTACGTCATGAGGTTTTTGCGCACGGCCGGGAGCAGGTTCGCGCGCGCGAAACCTCGTGCAGTTGTCTCCCGGGTTTTTGTCCCGCCGTGTCACCGGTCTATATCGGCATGTGCCTCTCAACCGGCTTGCACCTCTCGGTCCTGCGTCGTCTTGCGACCGGATCCCTAGGCGCGCTGCACATCATGACCAAAGCAAGGGGAATGCCAGAAAGGCGAAGGTGGAAAATTCGTACATTGTTTCAATAATTTAAGAAAGAGAATCTGCATTGAGCTCGTCGAAACCAAACAACAACAATTGGTAATCTGAGCAGAATATGGGCAGCATGGTGAAGAATGCACCATGCCCAGACCTTAAGCAGGCTTTGCTGATCTATCGAAAAACAGTCTCAGCCGGCGAAAGAACAGATTTGAACCAACGGCAGGAAATGCTGTTCGGTGATGCCCAGACAACAGGCGTGCGCCACCAGCAAAAATCCGGTCAAGGCCGAACCGGTGACGAGCGCCAGAACCAGCGATGGGTCGCGCATCATTTCGCGAATGCCACTCATGGCTTGAACTTCGGTATGTGCCATAACAATTCCTCCGGTTTGAACATCTGCAAGAGCCAGGCAAGCGGCTCTTGCAGTCGGGATTTACTCCGCAGGTTCGTCGACCTTACCCTCGTCACCAGCTACGTCCTGCTTTTTCTTGCCGGTGAAAAGGCCTTTGATCCATCCCTTCTTCTCTTCGCTATCTGAAGGAGCAGCGTCTGCTGGCGCGGTATCGGCTTCCACCTCGTTCGTCGCAGCCGGTTTTCCCGGGGCGACCTGTTCTCCGAAGGCGGTAAAAAACTCACCGGCAAGCCGTTTGGCGGTTGAATCGATCAGTCTGGCACCAAGCTGCGCCAGCTTGCCGCCAACCTTCGCATCAACCTCGTAGTGAAGGATCGTCGCGTCAGGACCGTCTTCTTCCAGATGAACCTTGGCGGCACCTCTGGCAAACCCGGCTACCCCGCCGGAACCTTCGCCTTCAATGGTGTAACCGTTCGGCGGATCGAGATCGTTGAGCGTCACCTTGCCGCCGAAAGTAGCTTTTACCGGGCCCACCTTGAGACGTACCTTCGCCTCCAGTTCAGTATCGGAATGCTTGATCAGGTCTTCACATCCCGGAATAGAGGCCTTCAGGACTTCCGGATCATTCAATGCCTCCCAAACCTTATGCTTTGGAGCTTCGATCCGCTGGCTGTCGTTCATTTGCATGTGGTTGCTTCCCTGGTGGGGTCAAACGTGATGGATGTTGGTCTGGCGGTGTCCGCTGCGGCGGATCATCAAGAGTTCCGCCAGGATAGAGAGTGCAATTTCTTCCGGTGCAATGGCTCCCAGATCAAGGCCTGCGGGCCCCTTGATCCGGTCGAGGGTCTGATCCGCTACGCCTTCCTCGCGCAATTTCGCCTTTAGGGCTGCAATCTTTCGGCGGCTACCGACAAACCCGATGTGGCGCGCATCCGTAAGAAGAGCTGCCTTCAGGGCCGCCAGATCGCCGCGTCCCTGGGTCGAAACAATGGAGTAGATCTGCCCGTTGCTTTGAACGGGACTGTCAAACCCTTCCGCTCTTTTTCCGGCACCTGAAAATACGGACAGGTCTTCGGCAGGCGCGCAGAAGGTCAGGTCAAATCCGATGGAAGGCGCCTGGCTCGCAAGGGCAACGGCAACCGGACTGGCGCCGTAGATGACAAGCGTGGGCCGCGGCAGAACCGGTTCTATGAAAATATCCATGGTTCCCTGGCTCGGGCACATGTTCCGGGCAAACTGAATGCCTTCGCGCTCCTCACCGGCTTCCACGCCGATCTCCGCCAACAGGTCCGCCGGTTGAAGAGAGATCAATCGTGTCTGACCATCTTCAAAAGCGGACTTTGCCGCCTTGATGACAGCCGATCTTGCGCAGCCACCGCCGATCCAGCCGCCGACAATGTCTCCATTCCTGTCGATCACGGCTTTCGCGCCCGCCTTGGCCGCGGTCACCGATATGGTGCGTACAACGGTTGCCAGAACAAAAGGTTCGTTGTCACCCTGCAATCGGTTCATCAGGCGCGGCAGGTCCTGCACGACCTCTGGCGCGGCCTCTTTGCCGGACACGGGAAAGGAATGCTTCATCTCAACATCTCCCATTGTTCAAAGTCTCGCAAGATAAGGCTCAAGGGCTTCAAGGCTGGCGAGGTTATGGGCTGGCGCGAAGAAATCGACATGGGGCAGGGCAGCAGCCATGCCTCCGGCCGTCGGTTCATATCCCTGCCAGCCAAGCAGCGGGTTGAGCCAGACAATGCGCCTGCAGCGCCGCCGTAACCTTGCCATCTCATCGCCAAGTGCTTCCGGCGTGCCTGTGTCGTAGCCATCAGACAGGATCAGGACGCAGGTGCGCGAGTGGACGACCCGGGCGGCGTGCCATCTGTTGAAGTCGGCCAGCGCCGCGCCGATCTTCGTGCCGCCACCGATCCCTTGCGCCATCAGCCCCATGCGATCGAGAGCACGGCCGGCGTCCCGCTCCGAAAGGGCTGAGGAGACATGCACAAGACGGGTATGAAAAAGAAACGCTTCTGCTTCGCGGAAGCTATCAAGCAAACCGTGCACGAACCGAGTGAAGACACCCGCGTAGTTGTTCATGGACCCGGACGCGTCGAGCAGGATCACCAATCGCAACTGTTTCTCACGTGGGCCTTTACGCACAAGATCTATGGGGATCCCACCATGTGCAATAGAACGCCGGATGGTTCTGCGAAGATCCAGCTTTCGGCCCTTTCGCTTCTGACGATCCCTGCGGGTCAGTCTTATGCGCATTGCCCGTGCGAGCCGTTCGGCCAGCTCATGTGCCTGTTGCACCGCCTCCGGATCGGTGAGATGTCGAAAATCCACTTTGCCGAGGTTTTCGGCAATGCTCGCACCTTCCCGGCGTCCGGAGGGAGCGTCGTCGGTCGCCTCATCCTCTTCGCCGGGAAGGCGTTCGACATCGCCTGCAATTGTCTCCTGACGGTTACCACTTGCATCGATCAGCTCGCGAATGGTCTTCATGCCCTTGCGCGTACTTGTCCCGGTAACCTTCACGCCAGATTTGACACCCTTGCCGATCCAATAGGCATCGAAGATGTCGTCGAAACGCTGCCAGTCGGACAAGCGTCCGCAAAAAAGACTGCGAAAGGCCGCTTTCAAGCTTCCGGGGCGCTGAATCATCCGCGAACACAGCAACCGGCTAGCATCCCGGGTCTCGGCCAATCCGACCTTGAAGCCGCTGTCACGAAGTGAGCGGACAAACCCTGCCAGCCGCAGCCTCAGGACCGGGCCGATGTCTGCGCTAGTTTCAAGGCTTAGGCCGGACATCGCTCAGGCCACCTTTCCAAGCAATCTGTCGGTAACTTCGCGGCTGACACGGGCACTGTCCTCCCGGGTTTTCAGGACACAAGACAGCGTCTCAAAGACAAGCTCCCGGCTCTCGTGCAGGTTTTTGGCCCCAAGGCCGAGAAGAGCCGCCGCCCAATCTATGGTTTCGGCAACGCCTGGAACCTTCACGAGGTCTTCCTTGCGCAGTTTGTTCATGAGTTCGGCGATCTGTTGGGCGAGAGCAGCATCCAGATCCGGGACACGCGCCAGCAGAATTCGTGTTTCGCGGTCGGGCGAGGGGTAATCGACGAAATGATAAAGGCAACGCCGGCGCAATGCGTCCGACAGTTCGCGTGTACCATTTGAGGTCAGAACCACACGTGGGATTGTAACTGCCTGAACCGTTCCGAGTTCCGGGATCGACACCTGGAAGTCAGACAGGATCTCAAGCAGGAATGCCTCGAATTCCTCATCCGCCCGGTCGATTTCATCGATCAGCAGAACCGGCGGCACGTCCTTTCGGATGGCCGCCAGAAGCGGGCGTTCCAGAAGATATTTCTCGGAGAAAATCGCTTCCTCGACAGTTTCCGCGCTGTCGCCAGATCCTTCCCGCGCCTTGATGGCCAGAAGCTGGCGCTGATAGTTCCACTCGTAGATGGCATCAGAACGGTCGAGGCCCTCATAGCACTGCAGGCGGATAAGATCGGTGTTCTCAAGACGCGCCAGAGCCTTCGCCACTTCCGTCTTGCCGACACCGGCTTCACCTTCCAGAAGCAGTGGCCGCCCGAGCATTCCAGTCAGGAGGAGTGCCGTCGCAAGACCTTCGTCCGCGATATAACCGGCATCCGCGAGCTGAAGCGCTATCTGATCCTTGGTCTGGGTCATGCTGGTCCGTTCGGTGAGAAGGTCGCATCCATCGTCTTTCAGGTGCTGATCCAGAATCAGTCACGAGAGGACGACCGGAACATCACCGCAGGCTTTGTCCTGGAGGAGCCAGCCTGCGGTAAGAAGTGCTTTATGCGTGCGCACCCAGGTCCTTGGCCGCCTGCCAGATACGCCAGGCGTCATGCGGCATCTGGATATGGGTCGATCCGAGGAACTTGAAGGCGTCGTTGACCGCATTGGAGAAGGCCGGCACACCACCGACATTCGGACTTTCGCCTACGCCTTTTGCTCCGATCGGATGATGCGGGCTGGGGGTGACAGTGAAATCCGTTTCCCAATGCGGTGTTTCGACCGCCGTCGGCAGGAAGAAGTCCATGAAGGACGCCCCCAGCACGTTGCCCATCTCGTCGTAGCGGATCTCCTGACCCATCGCGATGGCAAAGGCCTCGGTCAAACCGCCGTGGACCTGTCCCTCGATGATCATCGGGTTGATCCGGGTTCCACAGTCGTCCAGCGCATAGAACCGCCGTGTCTTTGCAACTCCGGTGTCGACATCGATATCCATTACACAGAGGTAGGCGCCGAATGGATAGGTCATGTTGGGCGGGTCATAATAACTGACCGCTTCAAGACCCGGTTCGATGCCTGGCGGCGGAGCGTGATAGGCAGCCCAGGCAATCTCCTTCATGGACTTGCGTGCCTGCGGATTGCCTTTCACCTGGAAGCCGTCCACGTCCCATTCCAGATCGTATTCGGAAACTTCCAGCATGTGCGCCGCGATCATCTGCGCCTTGTTGCGGATTTTGCGAGACGCAAGCGCAATCGCGGCACCGGCGACAGGTGTGGAGCGTGAACCATAGGTCCCCAGACCGTAGGGCGCGGTATCCGTGTTGCCTTCTTCCACCATGATATCGGCGGCTGGAATGCCGATTTCCGTGGCGATGATCTGCGCCCAGGTGGTTTCATGCCCCTGGCCTTGCGATTTGGTGCCCATGCGGGAAATCACCGAGCCGGTCGGGTGCACGCGGATTTCCGCACTGTCGAACATCGCGACACCGAGGATATCGCAATTCTTCGACGGTCCGGCACCGACGATCTCGGTAAAGAACGACACGCCGATGCCCATGATCTCACGGGTTTCCCCCCGTTTGAAAGCTTCCTGCTTGGCCTTTTGCTCAGCGCGCAGTTCACGGTAGCCGATCGTGTCCATCGCCTTCTGCATGGCGGTGTGATAGTCGCCGCTGTCATATTCCCAGCCAAGGGCCGAGTGATAGGGGAACTGTTCCGGCTTGACGAAGTTCTTCATCCGCAAGTCCGCCGGATCCATGTCGAGCTTCTGGGCCAGGATATCCATCGCCCGCTCGATGCAATAGGCCGCCTCCGTCACACGGAACGAACAGCGGTAGGCGACGCCGCCCGGTGCCTTGTTGGTATAGACCCCGTCGACAGCCAGATGCGCTGCCGGGAAGTCGTAGGAACCGGTCACGATGTTGAAGAAACCAGCCGGCCATTTCGACGGATCGGCACAGGCATCAAAGCCGCCATGGTCAGCCAGAACATGCACCTTGAGACCAGTGACGGTACCGTCGTTCTTCGCAGCGATTTCCGCCGTCATGTGATAATCGCGAGCAAAGGACGTCGTCGAAAGGTTCTCCATCCGATCCTCGACCCACTTCACCGGCACTCCGGTGACGATGGAGGCAACGATGGCACAGATGTAACCGGGGTAAGCCCCGACCTTGTTGCCGAAACCGCCGCCGATATCCGGCGCGATCACATGGATCTTCTGCTCCGGAATAGTCGAGAGCAGAGAGGCCACCGTTCGGATGACATGGGGTGCCTGGAACGTTCCCCAGACCGTCAACTCGCCCTTGATCTTGTCCATCGATGCAACGCACTGACAGGTTTCGAGCGGTGAGGGGTGCGTGCGGTGATAGGAGATCAGCTCCTTGATGGTGACATCGGCTTCAGCAAAGGCTCTGTCGGTTTCCTCCTGGTCGCCAACTTCCCAGGTGAAGATGTGGTTGTGGTGTTTGCGCGGCCCGTGTGCGCCTTCCATCTTGCCGTCGAGATCCGGCCGCAGAACCGGAGCGTCCGGATCCATCGACTTGAAAGGGTCCGTCAAGACGGGAAGCTCTTCATATTCGACTTCCACCAGTTGAATGGCATCGTCGGCGATATAGCGGTTCTCGGCCACCACGAAGGCGACTTCCTGGTTCTGGTACAGCACCTTGCCATCGGCCAGCACCATCTGCACGTCACCGGCGAGTGTCGGCATCCACGCAAGATTGACGCCTTTCAGGTCTTCCGCCGTCAGGACGGCGATCACGCCAGGCAGTTTCAACGCTTCGGACGCGTCGATCTTCGTAACCTTGGCGTGGGCATAGGGAGAACGGACGAAATCGCCGAACACCATCCCGGGCAGTTTCACATCATCGACATACTGGCCCTTGCCTTGCGTGAAGCGAATATCTTCCACACGCTTGCGCTTGCAGCCCATGCCTTCTAGGGCGGCTTCGCGCTGTTCCCGTGTCGGGGTCATGTCGTTCATTCTGCAGCCTCCTGAAATTCGGTGCCATTCAGCTTCGCAGCGGCGTACTGGATCGCCTTGACGATGTTCTGGTAACCGGTGCAGCGGCAAAGATTGCCCGAAATGCCCATGCGGATTTCCTCTTCCGTGGGGTTCGGGTTTTCCTTCAGCAGCGTGTGTGCACGCAGGATCATTCCCGGCGTGCAGAAGCCGCACTGCAGCCCGTGCATCTGCCGGAAGCCTTCCTGAAGCGCGGACAAGGTACCATCCGCATTGGCCATGCCTTCGATGGTGGTCAGTTCCGCGCCGTCTGCCTGAACGGCAAACATGGTGCAGGACTTCACGGACATGCCGTTCAGCTCAACCGTGCAGGCACCGCAGTGAGAAGTCTCGCAACCGATATGCGGCCCGGTGAGGTTGAGATCCTCTCGCAGGAAATGGATCAGAAGCGTGCGCGGCTCAACAAAACGCTGCACCTTCTTGCCATTGATGGTCATGGTGACCGGGATCTGTTCAATATCGCTCATAGTCGTTTCCCTCGATCCTGGTTCAGCTGGATGCGCGCGATGCGGCTTTTGCGAGCGCCCGCTGCAACATCACGCCTGCCATCTTGGTGCGATATTCTGCAGGTCCACGTCCGTCCGAAGCGGGCTCGGTGATCGCCTCAGCCGCCGCGACCGCGCGGGCAACGGATGCCGTATCGAGCGTCGAACCAGCCAGAATCTCTCCGGCTTCCTGCGCAAAAAGCGGTGTATCCGCGACATTGGTGAGCGCAATCGAACAGAAGGACACACTGCCACCTTCCAACGTCAGGACCACGGCAGCTGCGGCTGTCGCATAGTCGCCAACCTTGCGCTTCAGCTTTTCATAGGCATAGCCGTGCCCTGCAGGCGGGACGGGTATACGAACGGCTGTCAGAATTTCCTCAGGCGCAAGGGCCGTGAAATAGGCTGCCTCATAGAAATCGCGTGCAGGCACTTCTCGTTCGCCGTCCGGCCCGGTCAGAACATAGGTCGCATCAAGGCACTGCATCAGCGCCGGCATATCGTTGCCCGGATCACCATTGGCGACATTTCCGCCAAGGGTGCCGACATATCTGATCTGCGGATCGGCAATGAGAAGCGACGTTTCGCGAATGATCGGCAGTTTTGACGCCAAGAGATCCGAGGCAATCAGCTCATGCTGCGTGGTCATGGCGCGAATGGTGATCGTGCCGCCGTCGTGGGAAATGCCTTTGAGATCGGCAATGCCACCAAGGTCGACCAGATGTTCCGGCGCTGCCATGCGCAACTTCATCATGGGGATCAGGCTATGGCCACCGGACAGGGGCCGCGCTTCGTCGCCATGGCTGACCAGGATCGCGACAGCTTCCGCCACGGACGATGGCCGGTGATAGGTGAATGCACCAGGTATCACGTCTTTCTCCTCCCTCTGCCGGCCACCTCAGGGCCGGATGCCGGTCTTCCCGAAAAGCGATTGGTTTCGCCTTCCACCGGCAACGTCGTGTCCGGACGCTGGAAACGGCCGAATTGTTCACGTTTGAGAAGGGTGCGGAACAGTGCGGCGCACACTCAAGAACGCTTGCACAAACAACCTGTCTGGCCACACGGATGACGTGCCGCCTTGCACGAAATGCGACAGCTTTTCTGACGCATTTCACGGCTTAAATTCAGATGATTTCGAGAAAGAAAGGTAATTACAATAGCTTACAATAGGGGTCCAGGCCGCACACGCCACCACCATGAAGAGTGTCCGTTTGATGCGCATTTGCACGAACGGCGTATTTTGCGGTCTTGCATGCACTGCAACACCGAAAGTGAACCTAACCGATGATCTGGTTATTGGGCGGCAGCGGGCTGTTCATGGCCCGCGTGGCTTTGATGCCTGTTTTGCCCAAGCGCCTTCAATCGCGCTTTCACCCGCCCCCAACGAGACCGGCTGACAGGAACACTCTGCCCCGCCTGGCCAGCAAGGATAAGAACACCACCGTCACCGGAGCGCTTGTAGCTGACAACGCGGCTGAGGTTGACGATGTGGCTGCGGTGGACACGGTTGAATGTGCGCGGATCAAGCTGCTGTTCCGCTTCACTGATGGATAGGGGGCAGAAGAATTCTCTGCTGCCATCGTAAAGACGTGTGTAATGAGCGTCCGCGTGAATGGCATATATGTCCAGCACACCGATCTTGGTCTTCTGGCCGTCCCGCTCGATCGGCAGCATTCCCTTGCCAAGTGGCTGACCAGGCCGGACCGCTTGAGCCGCCGCCTGCAATCCGGATGCGGATTTGACGCTGACAGCCATTACGGCTTCCGCTGACTGGCCCTGCTTGTCTTCATTTGCCGCACGCAGCTCTTCCTCTGACATCTGGTTCCTGACCATGCCGCGATCGGTCTGGTCTTCCTGGGCTGGAACGAGGGCTAGCAGGAACAGGCCCGACACCAGAAATGCTACGCAGGAAACGAGAATCGCCAACATTCCGGGGCTCAGGGCTGGCGCAAGAGTACCTGAAACCGGTTGCAGCGTTTCATAGGTCAATCCTGCCATGGCCGTGTAGTGCATGGCCGCAATCGCAAGCGCCAGAACCGCTGCCGAAAAGACGAGAGGAGGGCGCCTGCCCAGACCGAACAACAGCCACATGGCGAGACCGGCAGCGTTGAAGGCAATCAGGAAGCTTGCAAAAACGTAGGCCGGGTCGTGCTCCATTTGCAGCGAACCATGCAAGGCGTACATGCCCAGATAATGCATGGTGCAGATACCGCTTCCCATGACGAAGGCGGAGAGACCGAGGCGAATCGGGGTCAGCCGCGCATTGCTCGCTGCAAAAACAGCAATACCGACAACGAGTACACAGACGAGAAACGACAGCAGTGTCGGCAGAACGAGAAAATCAACGGCGACAGGCAAACGAGCTGCCAGCATTCCGACGAAATGCATGGACCAGATGGCAAGGGCGACGGTCAATGCTGCCCCTGCAAGCAACAGCCGACGTCTCGGGTCAATCGCGCTGCGAACCTGAACGGCAAGGTTCAAGCCTACGAAACTGCCCTGAAAGGCCATCACCAGGGACAGCGCAACAAGCCAGGGCTCGTGCATCACTGACATGCCGGCTATCTCCTCCCAGTAGCCGCCGCCGCAACAAGCGACGGTTCCTCCGGATCAGATGATAGGGGAAAGAGAAATCTGCATCAAATTACGCGTGATACCAATGCACACGTGCACGAGCGGCGGGATCAATTTGAAATGTGCTGGGAAAAGAATGGCGGTGAGGGTGGGATTCGAACCCACGGTACGCTCTCACGCACGGCGGTTTTCAAGACCGCTGCCTTAAACCACTCGGCCACCTCACCATGCCGGCGCCTTGGCGGCCCGGCTGTGCAAACCGTTTCCTTTTTCTAACTCGGAAAGTCAAGCCGGAATCACCAGCATGAAGTTCAGGCGGGCGAAATCGTGTGGATGTGCGGGGGAAGCGAACTCCTTTGGGATGTTCCCGCGCCGCTTGCACACAGGGGCAGGACGGGCAGTGCGGGCGCAGGAACATCGCCAAAGGGTAGGGGCCGCCGGTCCGGTGTCGTGGGCAGGGTTTTGAACCGGCGGCCGAAGCTGGAGGTGGGGTCCAGCATTGCTGTGACAGGGCGGTCATCAGCAATGAGTTCACCCTAGGCTGATTTGACAGGTCTGAATGTGATGTACGTCACAACTGATCCGAATGACGATTTCTTCTCACCTGTGTCCTGTGCGCAACAGCCGGCAGCAGGCAAATTGACGCAGTTTTTAGTTATATATTTCAGACTGTTACAACAAACAGCCTTCGAGAAATGAACCTCGGGTCGCCTGAATCCGGTGGAGAGTTGAATTTGGGCAACGCGGCGGCCTCGACGGGCAGTTTACTTTGAAGTAATAAAACTACGCTTTAACAAGGGCATATGCGGGATGTGCAGCGGGGGCTAGTGCGTCTTGCGGGGACTGATCTGAAGATCGGAACAATGCCTTGAAAACCGGTGTGGACCGAACCACACGCCGGAATGATCGCGTGAGCTGGGGGGCCGCCAGCGCGTAAGTGAGTAGGACGGCAGTATGCAAGGGACAGGCGGGAAATCTTGCCGGGTGACAAACCAGGTGGCAGGAACGTCTTCAGGGGAACCAGCTGTGACGCTTGATGGTAAATCGCGTCCTGCACGGAAACTCAGCGCCCAGTTGCGCACGGGATTGATTGTGGCAGCAGCGGTTTCGGCCGTGGCAGCCTGCAGCACCGCGCCGCAGCAGCAGAAATCAAAATTCAGCCCGGAAAAATATGGTGTCAAAGGCAGCCCGAAAATGGTTGCCGAAGGCCAACCCGTGCCGAAAGGTGGCGGACGCTATATCGTCGGCAAGAAATACAAGATTGCCGGCAAGTGGTACTACCCAAAGGAAGATCCGGACTACAAGAAGACCGGCCTGGCTTCCTGGTATGGGCCGACTTTCCACGGTCGCAAGACAGCCAACGGCGAGGTTTTCGACCGTAACTCCCTTACAGCTGCGCACACGACGATGCCGCTGCCGTCCTATGCCCGCGTGACGAATGTGGAAAACGGCCGCTCGATGATCGTTCGCGTCAATGATCGCGGCCCATTCCACGGCAACCGCGTGATCGACCTGTCTGAGCGCGCGGCAACGATGCTTGGCACCAAGAGCGCCGGCATCGGCAAGGTAAAGGTCGAGTACGTCGGCCGTGCACCGCTGCACGGACAGGACGAAGGCTTCCTTATGGCCTCTTACCGTGGCCCAGGTGCGGTCGAACCTGGCGCGACAATGCCGGGCACAATGCTGGCACAGGCCGAACCGCAGCAGGTTGCGCCTCAGCAAATCACACCGCAGGTCACATTCGGAGCTGTTCCGGCGCCAAGCGCACGTCCTTATCTGACCACCGCATCCACGACCACGGCTTTCCGGGCGAAGCAGACCACCTTGACGGTTGCCTTCGATCCGGCGCAGGCATTCGAAGCCGGCAAGCCGACAATCGAAGTTGCGTCCAACAACCGCTTCGAGCCGGTCGAATCGGCCTATTCCGCTCCGGGTCTTGCGCCCGCGGAAGGAGCACTCGGCGTGCTGCGCGTCCCGGCTCCGGGAACGTCCGCAGGTCTCGTGTCAGGCAGTGCAATTTCCTCATTTGCAGCGAACCGCCGAATTTCCGACGCGCATTCGCTGCTTTCAAATGTGGCCGACACGGGCCTTTCGATGCGTGAGCTGGTGGTCAAACTGGAAAACGACGGCTAATCGGCCCGGAACCCGGAGTAGGTCCGGCATCTTCCACACGCCGCGCCTGTATCTATAAATAGGGCAAGCGGTTCATGGCCTCCGCATATTTTGTACCCGGATTTTTGAAAGCGTCTCGTCGCCTTGTAGGGCGAGGGGCGCTTTCTGCTTTTTTTGTCGTCTCTGCGTTCGCTCTCTCAGGGAATGCAGCCGAAACAATCGTGACGAAAGCTCCGATGGCTTTCCTCTATGAGCCCGGCTCCGGTACAATCCTTTTTGCCAAGGAACCTGACCAGCCGTTCGCTCCCGGCGCTCTCGCCAAGGTCATGACAGCCGCAACGGTTTTCAAGGCTGTGAAAGAAGGCGATCTCTCGCTTGATCAGACTTGCAAGGTCAGCGAACACGCCTGGCGAACCGGCGGCGCTCCCTCGGGTCGTGGTGCCACAATGTTCGCCGCAATCAAATCCGATATCTCGGTAGAAGACTTGCTCAAGGGATTGCTGGTTCACAATGGCAACGATTCCGCCATCGTGCTTGCCGAATGCCTGGACGGGTCCGAAGAAGCGTTTGCTGTGCGCATGAACGAATTCGCGCAATCCATCGGCATGAAGAACAGCCGCTTCGGCAACCCGACTGGCTATCCGGAGGTCCCAAGCCAGACCACTGTCCGTGATCAGGCAAGGCTTGCGGAGTACATTCTGGAGAGCCACGCGGATCTTTATCCGATGTTCGCTATCCCGGAATTCACCTGGAACAAGATTTTCCAGCGCAACAAGAACCCCTTGCTCGGTGAAATCCGCAACCTTGACGGCCTCGGCGGCGGCAATGATGCAGAATCAGGATATTCCGGCCTCGGTTCGGTGGACAGGAATGGGCGCAGAGTTATTGCTGCGGTTGCGGGTCTTTCGTCGGACAAACACCGTCTTCAGACACTCAAGGAGGTCATCGAAGGCGCCTGGGAGTATTTTTCCGTTCAGACGTTGTTTTCAGCGGGCGATGTTGTTGCAGACGGCCGGGTGTTTGGCGGTGTGACCAGCAGTGTTCCGCTGGTGTCCGAGAAAAGCGTTGACGTGCTCCTGCCGCGAGGTGGCACACTCGATTACAGGATACGCGTTATCTACAACGGACCGCTCCCCGCACCAGTCAACGCTGGAGAGCAGGTTGGCGAAATCCGGGTAATCGGCAAGGATGGGATCGTCTACCGCTCTCCATTGGTAACCGGTGGCGCTGTTGCGGAAGGCACCATGATCGGCAGGGCTCTGGACGGCCTGCAGGAGCTGCTGTTCGGCTGGATCGGGTAAACGGTGCACAAAGATTGCAATTGCTGCTAAAGCCGGTGACAAAGACCAACAAGAACTAGCGGAGCCGGGATAGGGTGCCAGGACATTTCATTACCTTTGAAGGTGGCGAGGGGGCCGGAAAATCGACCCAGATCGCCCGCCTGAAAACCTATCTTGAAGGTCTGGGGCTATCCGTTGTCGTAACCCGCGAACCAGGCGGCTCGCCAGGGGCTGAGAAAATCCGTGCAATGCTGTTGTCTGGCGGCGCAAAGGACCTCGGTCCTCGCGGCGAAGCAATGCTTTTTGCCGCGGCACGCGCGGACCATGTCGATACCACCATCAAACCGGCGCTGGAGCGTGGCGACTGGGTTCTCTGCGACCGCTATGCCGATTCGACCTGGGTTTATCAGGGCGAGGCGGGCGTTGATCGCGACTATCTGAAACTGCTGGAAACGGCCGCTGTTGCCGGCATCTATCCCGACCTGACGATCCTCATCGACGTTCCGGTAGAAGTCGGGCTTGGACGTGTAGCGGAACGTTCTCGCACGGATGACAGCGGTGGCCCGGACAGGTTCGAAGGGGAAGAGCTCAAGGTTCATCAGCGAAGACGTGAGCTTTTTCTCGAACTCGCAAGAAGCGAATCCTATCGATTTGCCGTGATCGACGGTGCCAGGGAGCCTGCTGAGGTCGAAACGGCCATTCGCAATGCCGTGCAGGAAACCTTTGCCGGCGACCTGAATGAAGGCGGCGCATCGGGCGTCACTGCTGAAGAGGCGCACTGATGGCCCGTGCCAATGCACCGATCGACATTCCTGAAGTTGATGCTCTTCCTGGCTATCCGTTGCCCCATGAGCGGGACATCCTGATCGGACACACCAAAACGGAACAGGCTCTTCTGGAGGCCTACAGGTCCGAGCGACTTCACCATGCCTGGATCCTGGGCGGTCCGAAGGGGATCGGCAAGGCGACGCTTGCCTTTCGTTTCGCGCGTTTCGTGATCGCAAATCCGGACAGATTCGGACAGCAGGTTGCCGCCGCGCACGACCTTGCGGTTGCGCCCGACCATCCAGTGTCCCGACAGCTGAAGGCAGGCGGGCATCCGAACATTCTGCATTTGCGTCGCCCCTGGGACGAGAAATCCAAACGGTTCAAAGCCGACCTGCCGGTGGATGAGGTGCGCAGAACCGTTTCCTTCTTCGGTACCACAGCATCCGCCAAGGCCTGGCGGATCTGCATTGTCGATGCTGCGGACGACATGAACATCAGTTCCGCCAACGCGCTCCTGAAGATCCTTGAAGAACCACCGCAACGATGCCTGTTCCTGGTGCTGAGCCATGCACCAGGCCGGCTGCTGCCGACAATCCGGTCCAGATGCCGGCGCCTCGATCTGGATCCCTTAAGCGAGCAGGAGGTCGGTCAGGGCCTGCAGGACCTGTCTGGCGGATCGGTTGCCTCGGCGGATGACCTTCGTGAACTCGCTCAGACAGCCGACGGCAGCTTGCGATCTGCCATCACATTGCTTTCGGGAGATGGTCTTGCAATAGCCAAGGGCGTTCGTCAGCTCGCCGACCGTCCGCAACAGCTCGATCTGGCCGCTGCACATGCATTGGCGGACCTGGTGGCCGCACGCGGCCAATCCGACAATTGGGAAAGCTTCCAGCACATCGTTCAGATCTGGCTGCATGACCGTATGCGCCGGGATCTTGGCAAGGGTGTGCGTGACGCACACGGGATCGTCGAGATCTGGGAAAAAATGAACAAGGCGATCCGGGATGCGGACGCGCTCAATCTCGACAAGAAACAGGTCGTGCTGGATTTTTTCTTCGCTTTGCGCGCAGCCTGACCCGTCAAGGCCCACCAGGCGGCAACACAGATTGGAAATCGTCACAAGCGAGAGTTCGTGACTTGGGCAAGCCCCGATTCTCTTGTTAAAAGGCGGCAACAACACCTATATGCGCCATACCGATCAAACTCATTTGGATCCTCAATGCTTGTCGACAGCCACTGCCATCTCGATTTCCCGGATTTTGAAGGTGAACGTGCCGATCTGATCGCGCGGGCCAAGGCGGCCGGCGTGGAACTGATGGTTACCATCTGCACCCACATCCGCAAGTTTGACCAGGTTCTGGCAATCGCCGAGGAATATCCGGAAGTCTATTGTTCCGTTGGCACCCATCCGCACAACGCCGGCACGGAGCGCGGCATTCCAGCCGATGAAATCGTGCAATTGGCGAACCATCCCAAGGTGGTCGCCATCGGCGAGGCCGGTCTTGACTACTTCTATGACAAGGCCCCACGCGATGCACAGGCGGAAGGCCTTCGCATCCACATAGAAGCCGCACGGCGCACCGGCTTGCCACTGGTCATTCATTCACGCGACGCGGATGACGATATGGCAGCCATCTTGCGCGAAGAAATGGGGAAGGGGGCCTTCCCGGCCCTGCTGCATTGCTTTTCGTCCGGCCGAGACCTTGCACTGACCGGAATAGAGCTTGGCCTTTATGTGTCCTTTTCCGGAATTTTGACTTTCAAGCGCTCGGAAGAGATCCGTGACATTGCCCGTGAATTGCCGGCTGACCGGTTGTTGGTGGAAACCGACGCCCCATATCTCGCACCGCAGCCGAGACGCGGCAAACGCAACGAACCAGCCTATACAGCGATGACTGCAGCGGTTCTGGCGGAAACCAGGGGCGTTTCGGAAGAAGAGATAGCTCGGCAGACCACAGAGAATTTCTTCAGGCTCTTCAGCAAGGTGCCTCGTCAGAACCTGCAGACAAAAGCGATTGCTTCATGACCTTGACGCTGACCATTCTAGGATGCGGCTCTTCCGGAGGCGTGCCGCGTGTCGGCAATGATTGGGGTGATTGCGATCCCCGCGAACCGAAGAACCGCCGCAGCCGCTGTGCGCTTCTTGTGGAAAAGCGTGTGGATAACGAGTGCACAACGGTGTTGATAGACAGCGGACCCGACATCAGGTCGCAATTGCTGGCTGCCAACGTCAAGCACCTGGACGCAGTTGTCTATACACATTCGCATGCCGATCATCTGCACGGTATCGACGATTTGCGGGCCTTTTGGGTGCAATCCGGCAAAAGAGTTCCCGTCTATATGGACGAAGCGACAAGCTCGAGGGCACTCACAGCGTTCAGCTACTGCTTTGAAACACCGGCAGGCTCCAACTATCCGCCCATTCTGGAACGCCGTGATCTTCGTCCGGATACAGCAGTCACCATTGAGGGAAACGGCGGTCCGATCACCTTCGACCCTTTCGAGGTTGTCCACGGAGAGATCAATGCACTCGGATTTCGCATTGGTGACACAGCTTACATCCCCGATGTCTCGGACATTCCGGAGAACAGCCTCAACCAGTTGAAATACCTGGATCTTCTGATCCTGGATTGCTTGCGCCGCAGACCTCATCCAAGCCATTTCTGCCTGGCGGATGCGCTGTCCTGGACTTCCAGAATTGCTCCCAAACGCACCATTTTCACCAATCTTCACAATGACTTGGACTACAAAGTCCTGTCAGCGGAACTGCCTGAAACCATAGAACCTGCCTATGATGGTATGCTCCTTTCCGTTGAAGACACAGGCACAGGCAAAGAAAGCGCTCTAACCACCGATGGCTGGTAAGCCACGCTACAAACAACCGACGGAAGATCGGCTGATCAAGTCTGCGCTTCATTACCTGGAACGCTATGCGACATCGGCCGCCAATCTTCGCAAGGTTCTTGAACGCAAGGTTTTGAAAGCCTGCATGAGCCTGGAACTCGAGCCCGCCGATTATGCCGACCTGATCGATGCAGTCGTTGAAAAATGCGTTCAGACAGGTCTCGTCAACGACAAGACCTACGCGGAAACCAAGACTGCCGGGCTGCGGCGCCGTGGTGGCTCAACGCGAAAAATCGAAGCTCAGTTGGCTGCCAAAGGCGTTGACAGAGAAACGATACACACGGTGCTGGCACAAGACGAACGCAGCGACGAGGAAGCCGCTCGGATCTTCGCAAGACGCAGACGGCTTGGACAATACAGAACCACACGAACGCGAGATGACCGGCGCGACAAGGATCTGGCTGCAATGTGCCGGGCAGGCTTTTCCTTTGAAATCGCTCGCAAGGTGATCGACGCGAACGACAGCGATTGATCTTTACGACAGCACGACTGACGGGCGGAATGACGCTCCGCAACACAAACTGACAGGTAACGCCAACCGGATCCGACACTAAGGCATTGGCAAAGCGTGGCAAACACGCTCAGCTATAAAAGTTCCATAATATTGATTATGCGAATTAGTGATGAGGATTGGGAGCCCTCCACCTTCCCAGCAACAAATGTCACCTATCGGGCTTTCTCACCACCGCTCAAGCGCTGGACCTTGGCTGTGTTGGCTAGTCGAGGTCATTGCAGATAGCTTGCAGAGCTTTGGCTTGCGTTCCATCGGTGTCCGGGTTTGAAAGACCGGACATGCAAACCAGAGCTTTCCAGAGCGCCCATGCTCTGGCCCGTTGCCAGGTCTGATCGTCTACCAGGCACGCATCCCGGAAAATCTTCCGACTTTCGGGATCGAAATACGTCCAGGCCATAACGAAGTCACAGGCAGGATCACCGATACCGCAGGTTCCGAAATCTATGAGAGCTTTGACGACGCTATTGGTGACGATGATGTTTCCGATCGCTACATCTCCGTGGAACCAGACGGGCCTGGCCGTCCAGGCTGACGTCATGCCGCGCAGCCAGACCTCAAGGCACCGCACTGCGTCCACCTTGCTGCCGAGGATATCCAAACTCTTTTGAACTTCGTCGCCGTAAGCGCTGGGATGGCAACCGCGATAGAATGAGTGCTTGCCTGCAATGAATCCGCCACCCGTATCGATCGCTCTCAAATCACACAGGGTTTTACCAAGCGAAACCGCGAATGTTTCCGGATTTACACCGTCAGCGCTTTCAAGTGTATCTCCCTCGACCCAACGCCTTATCGACCACGGTAGCGGAAATGTCTCGCTTGGCTGGCCGACAGCGACGACACTCGGCACTTCAACGGACAGATGCTCACCCAAGACAGCCAGCGCACGCGCTTCTTTCTTCACTGCTTCGGCATAGGATTCATTTCGTGGCAAACGCACGGAAAGAGCGTCACCGAGCCTGAAGGTGGCGTTGTCCCAGCCCTGTTTGGAAACCGGTTCAATTGGTAGATGGTCAAGATGTGGAAACTGCTGGCGTATGAGAAGCGCAACTGTGTTTCGGTCGATTTCCATATTGTCCACGGTTGCTTTTCCAATCAAATCTTACCATTAAATCTAATCAAATCAGCATCTTATGCCAGCCAAATGCCCCCGGAAAAGAAGTCGTTGCCGAGTGAACATGGCTTTTGCGGCGGTTCAAAACCTGCCTCAAACAATGCCTCTCATCTCCGGCAGATCACAGATCCGGATTGGATACCCCTTCCCGCACAAGTTCATAAGCTGCTGTTATTGCGAGGTTATTCCCCGAAAACACTGCACTTCTCGCAGCTAGTCTGAACCGCACACAGTATCGACGCGCCTGATGCCGGTGCTTATGTCTGTATGATATTGTTCTGATATGTCAGCAAGCGAACGTTACACTTTTCGAGAAGTGACCCCGGCAGATCTAGCTCTCTTGGCGGAATGGCAGTCGCGACCACATGTCCGTAAGTGGTGGGACACGGCCGAGCCCTTTACTGCGCAAAAACTCAAAGACACTCGGGTCAAGCGCTGGATTGTTGAGACAACCCAGCGCCCCTTCGCCTACTTGCAGGACTACAGCGTTCACGGCTGGGAAGATCACCACTTTTTTTCGCTACCCAAGGGATCTCGGGGCATCGATCAGTACATCGGCGAAGCAGACATGACAGGTAAAGGGCACGGCCCTGCGTTTATCGCGCAGCACCTGAAGGCACTGTTCGGGGCTGGCGTTCCAGTCGTTGCGACCGATCCCCACCCGGACAACACTCGTGCCATTTCAGCGTATAAGAAAGCGGGTTTTGAAGTGTTTGGTAGCTCTCAGGCGACACAATGGGGCTTGATACTCCCCCTGAAGGTCAGTTCATCAAGGTAAGGCACCCGTTCGGTTTTTCCGGGCAGCATGGTGTTTCTAGATACCATCCCTGCCCCCTCTCCTTCGTCCTGGCGAAACGGTGCTATTTGCTAACAACACTGTCTTATCGTGCGCCCAAACCCCGTCTCAGTGAATTGGACCCGAGTACGCCGCCAGCCAGACTTTGCGTAGCCACAATATCGCGCTATCGCTGATGCAGCTTTTGATTTGAATATTCGATTCTATCGGAGACCTTTTTTGGCCCAACTTTCTCAAAAACTGCGTGTAGCCATCCTGTTTGGCGGGCGATCTGCGGAACACGAAGTCTCGGTTCTTTCCGCCACAAATGTCATGAGCGCGCTCGATCCTTCCAAGTATGACGCGGTTCCGGTCTACGTCACCCGTGAAGGACAATGGCTGTTGAGCAATTTTGAAAATGGACATCTGGCACGGCCGACAACTGGCATTGAAATCTGTCCGGTTCCAGGTGGCCGTGGCCGGGTGGTTGCATTGGATGAAAACGGGTTGCCTCGTGACTTTGCCAAGCTTGACGCGGTCTTTCCCGTGCTTCATGGCCTCCATGGCGAAGATGGTGCGGTACAGGGACTTGCTGAAGTGGCCCGGGTTCCGCTCGTTGGATGCGGTATCGCAGGGTCCGCAAATGCACTCGACAAGGATCTTGCAAAACGGCTTCTAATCGAGGCCGGCCTCCCCACGGCCAAATCACTCACAATTCGGCCGGACGATGTGCCGGACTTCGAACTCCTGAAGCGCGAACTTGGTTTGCCCGTATTCATCAAACCTGCCCGCCAGGGTTCCTCGGTTGGTGTCAGCAAGGTTCAGACGGCAGACGACTTTGAGGCCGCGTTAAAGGAAGGATTCAAGCACGACAACAAGCTTCTTGCCGAGGAGTTCGTTCTTGGCCGCGAAATCGAATTCGCGGTCCTGGAGGAAAGCGACGGCATGCTGTTCGTCTCCAGGCCGGGCGAAATTGTTCCTGCCGAAAGCCATGGCTTTTACACCTATGACGCAAAATATGTCGACGAAGATGGCGCGGCCTTGAAGGTGCCCGCAGATTTGCCGCACGATGTCGAAGGCCGGATGCAGGATCTGGCGGCAAAGGCGTTCAGGGCCCTGGGGTGCGACGGCATGGCTCGTGTCGATTTTTTTGTGACGCAGGAAATGAATTTCCTGCTGAACGAACTAAACACGATCCCCGGCTTTACGAATATCAGCATGTATTCCAAAGCGATGGCTGCAAGCGGCGTCAGCTATCCGGAGATCATCGATCGTCTGATCACCCACGGCATTACCCGGGCAGAACGGGATATCTGATGCACGGCCGTCATGCGCTCAACGCAAGAACACTCTTCACGAATTCTATGCCGATGTTGTCGCCATCCCTGCGAACAAGGCGGCAACTTCTTTCAGCCTTTCCATCGTTGAAATGGAGAGTGAACTGGCTCGGAACATTTCCGGCATTTTTCAGATGAAGCCGTGCTCCGGTTTCTGAAATGTCCCTCACCGAACACTGCAGGCTCTCATTTTCGCCAAACCTGATTTCGGCATGTTTATGCACGCGGGTTCGCTCGCTTTTCCGCCGGTTTTCCATGCCGACGACCCAATTGTCCAGATTGCTGCAGACGGACGCAACATTTTCGGATGCAAGCATCAACTTGCTGCTGATTTCGTCAGTCGCAGCGCATTGCTGTTCTGCTGCAGTTGATGTTCCCTGAACCAGTTCCTGCACTTCGGTGATTGACGACTGGATGGCCTTCAGCGCTTCATCTACAGCTCCCGCAACGGTCTGCATCTCCTCGATCTCGGCGAAAATGCGCGTTGTTGCTTGAGATGTCTGGCTCGCGAGATCCTTGACCTCGTTCGCCACAACAGCAAAGCCTCGTCCCGCCTCGCCTGCGCGTGCGGCCTCTATCGTTGCGTTGAGAGACAAAAGGTTGATCTGATCCGCAACTTTCGAAATCAGCTGAACGACATCGTCCATGGAAGCCGCAGCGTTGCGGAGAGTTTCGGTGGATCTTCCGGCTGCTTCGGAGCGGGTTTGCATGTCATCGACCGCCCGCTGCGCCTCGTCCATTCCACGCGACACATCTTGTGCAGAGCCGGTAATTTCCCTGGCAGAAGCAACTGTCTGCTCAACAGTTCCAAGTGTCTCCTCGGCGGCCGCAATGGCTGTCTGTCGTGACTTCATGTTCTGCGTAACGTCGGTGGCAAACTTGGTAATCTTGATGAGCCTACCGGACGCGTCGAAGATGGGATTGTAGGTCGCCTGCAGCCAGATAGGAGTGCCACTTTTGCCGTAACGCTGATAGATGGCCGACGTATGTTTCCCGTCCCCCAGGTCCTTCCAGAATGAGGCATATTCCTTGCTCTGTGCGTAATCGGGTGACACAAACATGCGGTGGTGTTTACCGACCACCTCAGCGGCAGAATACCCGGTCGTACGCAGGAAGTTCTCGTTCGCGTCGAGAATGATCCCTTCCCTGGTGAAGGAAATCATCGCCTGGCTACGGCTGATTGCCGCAATCTGGCCTTCATATTCAGCGTTTCGAAGCTTTTCGGAGGTTACGTCGGTCGCGAATTTCACGACCTTGAACGGGTGACCAGCCGCATCGAGGATCGAGTTGTAGGAAGCCAGGATCCAGATATCCCTACCGTCCTTGTGCCGGCGTCTGAACTCGCCGCTCTGGTAAGCCCCTTCTCCAAGCTTGCGCCAGAAAGCCTTGTATTCTGGCTTGTTCCGATCTTCCGGATCCAAAAACAGGCTGTGGTGCTTGCCCTTCACTTCCGAAAGTTCGTAACCGAGCGACTTCAGGAAATTCGAATTCGCATCGAGGATCGTGCCGTCCAGGTCAAATTGAATAACAGCTTGCGATCGGTTGATTGCGTCTATCTGCCCCTGGGCTTCAAGCGCCTTTCGTTTCTTCTCGGTAATATCGGTCGCGATCTTGACGATCTTCCGAACGGTCCTCGACCTGCTGATGACCGGATTGTAGGTTGCCTGGATCCAGACTCCCTTGCCTCCCTTGGCAATCCGGGCAAATTCAGCAGACTGGAACTCTCCCTTCGACAAAGCCTTCCAAAGACGTTCATAATCGGACGACTTTGCATAGTCCGGATCGACGAACATCCTGTGATGTCGTCCTTTTATTTCATCCAACGAATACCCGAAGGTCCTGAGAAAATTCTCATTCGCTTCCAAAATTGTGCCATCGGGTTTGAATTGTATGATCGCTTGTGAACGACTAAACGCGTCGACGATTTCTCGGCAGTCACTTTGCGGCAATAACAACGTCATAAGAAATCGCCTTTAGGTAGGTGTTTTCCCGTATCACACTAGCGACATCTTCTTGAATCTTGTTTAACGTGAACTATAGGTAAATATATCTAGGGTTGCTGCGCACATGTACGGCACGGACCTGTAATCGACGCCATGCTCTACGTCCGTTAACCGTCATAACCACTTGAACGGCCGCGCATTTTCTTGATCTGACCACGTTGTTTCTTGGCGTCGAGACGACGCTTCTTGGATCCGAGGGTCGGTTTCGTGGCCTTGCGGGGTTTCGGCTTTTCCGTAGCCTTAAGAAGCAAGTCCAGCAAACGCTCCAACGCGTCTTCGCGATTCCGTTCGCGGGTCCGGAACCGATCCGCCTGCAAGACGATCTCGCCACCCAGAGTCAGCCGGCTGCCTGCAAGCCTCGCCGCTCGCGTCTTGACGTCTTCTGGAAGTGTTTCATTGCCGGCAAGGTCGAACCGAAGTTGAACTGCAGTGGAGACCTTGTTGACATTCTGCCCGCCAGGCCCGGAGGCGCGAATGAAATCTTCTGTGAGATCATCCTTGAGGATGAACAGGCGTCCGGTCACCGCAATCTTTGAAGCAGCAAAGGGATCGTCCGTCTCGCCGCTCATACCGCCTGATCGCTCTCGGTCGGCAACTTCAGGCCGACACCGTTCAAGATAAGCGACGTCACCGCGGCTTCCGTTTCGGCCTGGAAGGCCGCGTCGGAAAGGTCCTTCCCGGTCAACGCCTTGATCTGCACCGAAAAGTCCGCGTAATGCTGGGTGGTTGCCCAAATCGTGAAGATGAGATGGACAGGATCGACACTTCGCATCTTGCCTGCCGCAATCCAGTCTTCGATCACCTGACTTTTTTCGGCCACCAAACGCTTCAGATCCGTTTGCAGGATCGGCAATATCTGTGGCGCGCCCTGCATCACTTCGTTGGCAAACAACTTTGAGGCTTCCGGAAACCTGGCAGACATTTCGATTTTCTGGCGAATATAGGCAGCCAGTTCCTGCGCCGGCTCCCCATCCGGATTGAGCGTTTTCAAAGGGGCAAGCCATACCTCCAGGATATGGGCCAGCGTCGCGCTATAGATCGCCTCCTTGGAGGAGAAATAATAGAGCAGGTTGGACTTCGACATTCCGGCATCTGCAGCGATCCGTTCAACTGTCGCGCCGGAAAATCCCTTCATGGAAAACTCGCCAAGCGCCGCCTCTAGAATCAGGGACCGGTTCTTTTCCTGGATCCGGCTCAGCCCGCCTGATTTAAAGGATGCCTGCGTCTGCTCGCCCAAATCCGCCATCTACCGTTCCGTCTTCTGCCGTGAAGTGTCGCAACCCTACACCCCAACCACACGGCATTTTTCCGGAAAAAACGCCGATTTCACAACTGGCAAGTTCAGCACCGGAGGGAATGACCAGAAATTAGTCATGACGACCGGATTTGCATCTTGACCATTTGGTCAAATCCCTCCTAGGGTAAATTGACCAGATGGTCAGAAGGCTAGTCGATTGATCCGTCCCTCGCAATGGGGATGTCTTGAACAAACGGCAGCCATCGGCCAATTCGGGAATCCCGGCAACCCGGGGCGGCTGCAAGGCCAGACAGAGGATTTAGGCGAACGGGAAAGAGGCAAAAGCCCATCCGGAACGCCAGGGAACAGTGTGGGGAGAGGACCAGCGCAGTCGGCACTGCCGTTGACGCAGTGCGCGTGCTATTCCTTCCATCACAAATCAGCAACAGTCGGCCGCTTCAAGCATGAAGGGTCGCAAGGAGGACGTATGTCAGCATCGAGCCAGGCTGCCACCAACAATCTCGAAGCTTTCTGGATGCCGTTCACGGCCAATCGGCAATTCAAGCAGGCCCCACGCATGTTCGTGTCGGCCAAGGACATGCATTACACCACCGCCGACGGCCGCCAAGTTCTCGACGGTACGGCCGGCCTCTGGTGCTGCAACGCCGGTCACTCCCGTCCCAAGGTCGTTGAAGCGGTCCAGAAGCAGATTGCCGAGCTGGACTATGCACCCGCCTTCCAGATGGGCCATCCCAAAGCATTTGAACTTGCTGCGCGTCTCGCGGCCATGATGCCCTCCCCGCTGGACCATGTCTTTTTCACCAATTCCGGATCGGAAAGCGTGGACACCGCACTGAAGATTGCACTTGCCTACCAGCGCGCGATCGGACAGGGCACTCGCACCCGTTTGATTGGCCGTGAACGTGGCTACCACGGTGTCGGCTTTGGCGGCATATCGGTGGGCGGCATCGTCTCCAACCGCAAGACCTTCGGCACGATGCTCACCGGCGTCGACCACATGCGCCATACCCACGATCCTGAGCGCAACGCGTTCTCCCGCGGCATGCCGGAAAACGGTGCAGAATATGCAGAAGAGCTGATCCGTATCATTCAGCTTCATGATCCCTCGACCATCGCAGCTGTCATCGTTGAACCGGTCGCCGGATCGACCGGCGTTCTGATCCCGCCCAAGGGATATCTGGAACGCCTGCGCGAAATCTGCTCTCAGCATGGCATTCTGCTGATTTTCGACGAAGTTATCACCGGTTTCGGTCGTCTGGGTTCACCGTTTGCGACTGACTTCTTCGGTGTAACGCCGGATCTTGTCACAACAGCGAAAGGCCTGACGTCCGGCGTCGTCCCGATGGGGGCGGTGTTCTGTACATCGGACATCTATCATACGTTCATGACCGGCCCGGAACACATGATTGAGCTGTTCCACGGTTATACCTATTCCGCGCATCCGCTCGCATGCGCAGCCGCTCTTGCAACACTCGACACCTACGATGAAGAAGGCCTGCTGACACGTGCGGCTGACCTTGCTCAATATTGGGAAGACGGCCTGCATTCGCTCAAGGATTGCCCGAATGTCATCGACATTCGCAACCTCGGTCTGATTGGCGCAATCGAACTGACGCCAATTGCAGGAGAACCGACGAAACGGGCGTTCTCGGCGTTCCTGAAGGCCTACGACGACGGCCTGCTGATCCGCACGACTGGCGATATCATCGCCCTGTCCCCGCCGCTGATTATTTCGAAGGAACAGATCGACGAGTTGTTCGGCAAGCTGCGCAGCGTGCTGAACGCCATCGACTGATATCCGGCAAGACCAGAGACAAAGACACGTTTTAGGAGACACAAGCATGGCAGCCCCCGGCGAAAACCTGAGGATCAACGCAGAACGCCTCTGGGACAGTCTGATGGAGATGGCAAAGGTCGGCCCGGGTGTTGCTGGTGGCAACAATCGCCAGACCCTGACCGATGCCGACGCCGAGGGCCGCAAGCTGTTCCAGAAATGGTGCGAGGAAGCCGGCATGACCATGGCGGTCGACACCATGGGCAACATGTTCATGACGCGGCCGGGAACAGACCCGGACGCCCTGCCCGTCTATGTCGGCTCGCACCTCGATACACAGCCGACCGGCGGCAAATATGACGGCGTTCTCGGCGTGCTCGGCGGACTGGAAGTCATCCGAACCATGAACGATCTCGGCATCAAGACCAAACACCCGATCGTGGTCACCAACTGGACCAACGAGGAAGGCACTCGCTTTGCACCGGCAATGCTTGCGTCAGGCGTCTTTGCAGGTGTGCATACACAGGACTGGGCCTATGACCGGGCCGACCACGAAGGCTTGAAGTTCGGCGATGAGTTGAAGCGCATCGGCTGGGTTGGTGATGAAGAAGTCGGTGCACGCAAGACCAAGATGCACGCAATGTTCGAACTCCACATCGAACAGGGTCCGATCCTGGAAGCCGAGGGCAAGGATATTGGTGTCGTGACCCACGGCCAGGGCCTTTCCTGGACGCAAGTGACGGTAACCGGCAAGGACAGCCACACGGGTTCCACGCCGATGCCCATGCGCAAGAACGCCGGCCTCGGCATGGCCCGTATTCTGGAACTGGTCGATGAAATCGCCTGGTCGCATGCTCCACATGCTGTGGGAGCTGCCGGCCACATCGAGGTTTTCCCGAATTCACGAAACGTGATCCCCGGCAAGGCTGTCTTCACGATCGATTTCCGCTCTCCGGATCTCGCCGTCATCAAGGATATGGAAGATCGCCTGAAGACAGGCGCCAAGAAGATCTGCGATGACATGGGACTGGACGTCGAATTTGAAAAAGTCGGCGGTTTCGACCCGGTAGAATTCGACAAGGGATGCGTCGATGCGGTTCGCAACGCTGCCGAGCGTCTCGGATATTCCCATCAAAACATCATTTCCGGCGCGGGTCACGATGCCTGCTGGATCAACAAGGTCGCACCGACTGCGATGATCATGTGCCCCTGTGTCGATGGTCTGTCGCACAACGAGGCAGAAGAGATTTCCAAGGATTGGGCCAAAGCGGGTGCTGACGTCTTGTTCCACGCGGTGGTCGAGACTGCGGGGATCGTGGAATAGCACAAACATCGGCCAACCTGTCGCGTCAGCGACCGGATTGAACGAACACCTGGCTGCCCCGGACCTGAACCGAGGCCCGTTACAGGGAAATGAGAGGAACATGACTTTTAATGGAAAGGCATTGGCAATGGTCTGCGCCCAGTTTTGGGCCGCAGCACCTGCCTTTGCCTTTTCCGTTGGAGACAGCTGGGACTGGCAACTCACGGAGCCGGTCGATCTCGACAGGAATGTCAGGGTTCTGGATCTGCACCCAGACCTTGTGACGCCGGATGACCTGGCAGCTCTCAGGCAAAAAGGTGTCCGCACCATTTGCTATGTCAGCATCGGAACCCTGGAAAACACCTCCGAGGATTTCAACGCATTTCCGGACGACGTGCTCGGCAAAACCTATGAAGACTGGCCGGACGAGCGTTTTCTCGATATCCGCCGCCTCGATGTCCTGCTTCCCATCATGAAATCCCGCTTCGAAGCCTGCAAGAACGAGGGTTTCGACGCGATTGAACCTGACAACATGGACGTTCATGACAACGACAGCGGGTTTCCGATCACCGCGGACGACGTTGTTGCCTATGTCGCCAGACTGGCCACCATTGCCCATTCGCTCGATCTCGGCATCGGGCAGAAGAATGTGCCCGACCTGACTGCCGATCTGATCAACCACATGGACTTCCTGATCGCCGAAAGCTGTTTTCAGGACAAATGGTGCGACGACGTCAACGCCTATGTCCGGGCAGGCAAGCCGATCTTCGATGCAGAATACACGGACCGGCCGATAGACTTTCAAGAAGCCTGCGAAGTCGCAGCGCAGCAGAACATTGCGATGATCCTGAAAGACCGGGATCTGACGTCACCGGTACAAACCTGTCCATGAGGCAGGCTGACGAAGGAAATTTCCGGTGCAACGCACCGGACGAGTGAACAAACGAGAAGGGGAACACAAATGGCCAGCAAAGTGATCAAGGGCGGTACGGTTGTAACTGCCGATCTTTCCTACGAAGCCGATGTAAAAATCGAAGGTGGCCGCATTGTCGAAATCGGCCCCAACCTGTCTGGTGACGAAACCCTGGATGCGACCGGCTGTTACATCATGCCGGGTGGCATCGATCCGCACACCCACCTCGAAATGCCGTTCATGGGCACATTCTCTTCAGACAACTTCGACAGCGGCACACGCGCCGCGTTGGCCGGTGGCACGACCATGGTCGTTGATTTCGCCCTGCCTTCGCCCGGCCAGTCGCTGCTGGAAGCCCTGCAGATGTGGGACAACAAGTCATCAATGGCCCATTGCGACTATTCCTTCCACATGGCGATCACCTGGTGGGGCGAACAGGTCTTCAACGACATGCAGACCGTCGTCCAGCAGAAGGGCATCAACACGTTCAAGCACTTCATGGCCTACAAGGGCGCCCTGATGGTGAATGACGACGAGATGTTCGCCTCGTTCTCACGCTGCGCCGAGCTTGGCGCCCTTCCTCTCGTGCACGCGGAAAACGGCGATGTCGTCGCCACCTTGCAGCAAAAGCTGCTGGCGGAAGGCAACAATGGCCCCGAAGCACATGCCTATTCCCGCCCGCCGGAAGTGGAAGGCGAGGCAACCAACCGCGCCATCATGATCGCGGATATGGCTGGTGTACCGGTCTATATCGTTCACACGTCTTCGGAACAGGCGCATGAGGCCATTCGCCGGGCTCGCCAGAACGGCATCCGTGCCTATGGCGAACCGCTCATCCAGCATCTGACGCTGGATGACAGCGAATACAAGCACGCCGACTGGGACCACGCCGCACGCCGGGTCATGTCGCCTCCGTTCCGCGACAAGAAACACCAGGACAGCCTCTGGGCAGGTCTCGCTTCCGGCTCCTTGCAGGTGGTTGCGACCGACCATTGCGCATTCTCCACCGAGCAGAAGCGCACCGGTGTCGGCGATTTCACCAAAATCCCGAACGGCACCGGTGGTCTTGAGGACCGGATGCCGATGTTGTGGACATATGGCGTGAATACAGGTCGCCTGACACCCAATGAATTCGTCGCAGTCACTTCAACCAATATTGCAAAAATCTTGAATATCTATCCGAAAAAAGGAGCAATTCTGGTTGGCGCAGATGCCGATCTTGTCGTCTGGGATCCCGAAAAATCGAAAACCATTTCCGCCTCCAGCCAACAGTCCGCCATCGACTACAACGTCTTCGAAGGCAAGGCCGTCAAAGGGCTGCCGCGCTACACACTCACCCGTGGCCGCGTTGCAGTGGAAGACGGGACCGTCAACCACAGCCAGGGTCATGGCGAATTTGTCGCCCGCAAGCCGTATCAGGCAGTCAACAAGGCGCTAAGCACGTGGAAGGAACTGACGGCACCGCGTAAGGTGGAACGCACCGGCATTCCCGCCAGCGGCGTCTGATCCAATCCGGCCCCGCCTTTCAAACAGGCGGGGCCTTCAAGAAACGAACACGTCAATCCGGACCCGACTCGTGCCGCGAGGAACTTGATGACTGCACTTGCCAGCGCAAAGGACACCGAAATGGTGGAAAACAAACAAAGCGCCAGCCCGAACCGGGTGATCGATATCGAGAACCTCTCGCTGACATTCGAGACGAACGACGGCCCGGTTCACGCGCTTTCAGACATTGATCTGAAGATCGAAGAGGGAGACTTCGTTTCCTTCATCGGTCCGTCGGGTTGCGGCAAGACCACGTTGCTCAGGGTTATCGCCGATCTTGAAAAGCCGACCGCGGGGTCCATCACGGTCAATGGTGTCTCTCCGGAACAAGCACGTCTCAATCGGGCCTATGGCTATGTCTTTCAGGCTGCTGCCCTTTATCCCTGGCGAACGATTGCCAAGAACGTGGCATTGCCTCTTGAGATCATGGGGCTTTCAAAGGCCGAGCAGCAACAGCGGATTTCCCGAAACATGGAACTGGTGAACCTCACCGGCTTCGAAAAGAAGTATCCCTGGCAGCTTTCAGGCGGCATGCAGCAGCGCGCGTCGATCGCCCGCGCCCTCGCCGTCGAGCCGGATCTGCTCCTGATGGACGAACCCTTCGGTGCGCTCGACGAAATCGTCCGTGACCATCTCAACGAACAATTGCTGCAGCTTTGGGCCAAGACCAACAAGACCGTTGTCTTCGTAACTCACTCGATCCCGGAAGCGGTGTTCCTGTCGACCAAGATCGTCGTACTGTGCCCGCGCCCGGGCCGTATCTACGACGTGATCGAAAGCGATCTGCCACGCGATCGCAGTCTCGATATTCGCGAGACACCGGAGTTCCTGAAAATCGCCCACCGGGTACGGGATGGCTTGAAGGCAGGACACTCCTATGAAGACTAAATCGCATCGACCTGCGACATTTGTTGATGTCGACCCTGCCGTGGAAATCCAGGCCCTTGATGGTCGTGCGACCAGGGTTTGGCAGCGCATTTTTGCGATTGCAGGAAAGGCGCGGATACATGACTGACGCCTCGCTCTCGCAGACCCGTAGCACGAACCCATTTGCCGGTCTGATGTCTGGAACGGTCGGTCCGGTCACCGTCGTCGTATTGGCGATCATAGCGCTCTGGTATGTCGCCGCAGTCGCACTTAACACCCCATTCCAGCAAGACATGTATGAGCGCGCCGGACAAAGTGATGTCGGGTTCTCTCAACTGGTCACCGATACGCTTTACCAGGAGCGCCCGGTCCTGCCTGCGCCGCACCAGGTGATTGTTGAAATCTGGGACACGACGGTAAACAAGAAGATCACGTCCAAACGGTCGCTGGTCTATCATACGGGCATCACACTCTCTTCGACGCTTCTCGGGTTTCTGATCGGCACGACACTCGGCATTCTTCTGGCAATTGGCATCGTTCATTCGCGTGTTCTCGACAAATCGTTGATGCCGTGGGTCATTTCCTCGCAAACCATTCCCATTCTGGCCATCGCGCCGATGATCATCGTCGTTCTCAACGCCGTCGGGATCTCAGGTTTGCTGCCCAAAGCGATGATCTCCACATACCTGTCCTTCTTCCCGGTCACGGTCGGCATGGTGAAGGGACTGAGATCACCTGAAGTCATTCACATGGACCTGATGCACACCTATTCGGCGACGCGCTTCCAGGCGTTCTGGAAACTGCGCCTGCCCTATGCAGTGCCCTACCTTTTCACTTCGATGAAAATCGGCATGGCTGCCTCTCTCGTCGGAGCGATCGTCGGTGAACTGCCGACAGGTGCCGTGGCCGGTCTTGGCGCGCGTTTGCTTGCCGGTTCCTACTACGGCCAGACTGTCCAGATCTGGTCGGCACTTCTGATGGCCGCCTTTTTGGCGGGGTCCCTGGTTGCCCTGATAGGCATGATCGAGAAGCGCACGCTGAAACGCATGGGGATGGCCGGATGAGCACCATGACCGCAAAAAAGAGCCGCATCGATATGCCGGCACTGTTGGCCTGGTTCATCGTAGCCATGGTGATAATTGGCCTATTCAGTCCGATCTTCGGACCGGACTACGGCATCATGGATGTACCGCGTCTGGCCCTTTGCCTGGTTATCCTGGCAGTCGCCGGTGTGCGCTACGAACTTGGGTTCATGCGCAACCCCTTTGGAGACGTTGTCCTCGGCATCATTACCGCCATTGCTGCCTGGCTGCTGATCTCAACCTCCTCGCACCACGTCGGGCAGGCAACGCTCGGTTTCTGGGCCCTGGTAGCAGCAACCTGGGCAGCGGCCTGGCTCTTCGTTGAGCGTCTCGCCACATGGCGCAACCTGTCGCCACTTGCAGCCCGGCTCATCAACCTTGCCATTCCGGCACTCTTTGGCATTACCCTTCTGGTACTGTGGCAAATCGTGGTCACTGGCGCGGGCGTTCCGAAGGTTCTGCTGCCAGCCCCTTCCGAAATATGGGTGCGCCTGACCAATTCCGGACCAACATTGTGGGCTGACTTTCGCCAGACTTTCCTGAAAGCCGTTCTGGCCGGTTACGCCATCGGCTGTGGTTCGGCGTTCATCACTGCCATTCTGGTGGACCGGGTGCCGTTCCTTCGCCGCGGCCTGCTGCCGATCGGCAATCTGGTGTCTGCACTGCCGATCATCGGTGTCGCCCCCATCATGGTGATGTGGTTCGGCTTCGACTGGCCGTCCAAGGCAGCGGTCGTGATCATCATGACCTTCTTCCCGATGCTGGTGAACACGGTATCAGGTCTCGCCGCTTCTGATGCCATGCAACGCGACCTGATGCGCACCTATGCCTCCAACTACTGGCAAACGCTTTTCAAGCTGCGTCTGCCGATGGCCATGCCCTTCATCTTCAATGCGCTGAAGATCAATTCGACGCTCGCCCTGATCGGCGCGATTGTCGCTGAATTCTTCGGCACACCGATTGTCGGCATGGGCTTCCGTATCTCCACGGAGGTCGGCCGCATGAATGTCGATATGGTCTGGGCAGAAATCGCCGTTGCCGCCCTCGCCGGATCGCTGTTCTACGGCCTCGTCGCGCTCCTGGAACGCGCCGTCACCTTCTGGCATCCGTCCGTCAGGGGGTGATTTGCCTCTCCACTTGTCATCCCGGATATGCCAAAAGCATCATCCGGATGACAAGCAGACAGGATGTTTCCACTCCATGACTCCCAGCCGAGACATTTCCCGCCTTATCGAAATCATGGCAGCGCTCAGAACGCCCGTGACCGGTTGTCCCTGGGATCTGGAACAGACGTTCGCAACCATCGCGCCCTATACGCTGGAAGAGGCCTACGAAGTCGCGGACGCCATTGCCAAGAACGATCTGGTGGAACTGCGCGAGGAGCTCGGCGATCTGTTGCTTCAGGTCGTCTACCATGCACGCATGGCTGAAGAAGACGACCACTTCGACTTTGGCGATGTGGTCGAAGCCATTACCAAAAAACTGATCCGCAGACACCCGCATGTTTTCGGTGACGAAAACGGAGAAAAACCGGAACTGGTCAAAGGTATCTGGGAACGGATCAAGGCTGAAGAACGAGCGGAAAAGCGAGCCGCCAGGGAAGCGCTCGGCATGGAAGAAGCGCAAAAGGGCTTTCTCGACGACGTCCCGACCGCCTTTCCGGCCCTTCAGGAAGCCGAAAAGCTGCAGCGACGGGCTTCAAGGGTTGGTTTTGACTGGAACGATGCCAGACTGGTTCTGGACAAGATCAGAGAAGAAACCCACGAACTCGACGAGGAACTCGCCAAATCCGCTCCGGACAAAGACCGGATCTCCGACGAACTCGGCGACACGTTGTTCGCGCTTGCAAACCTCGCCCGGCATCTGGACATCGATCCGGAAGAATCTCTCAGGCGCACAAACCGGAAATTCCGCAAGCGTTTTGCAGCCATTGAAGCTCACGCAGTGAAAACGGACACGACACTTGAAGCGATGACGCTGGATGAGATGGAAGCAGCCTGGCAGGCCGCGAAGAACAAATAGTTCCCCTGCTCAGCTCGTTCCGGCTTTCTATCCGACTAGCTAAAGATAAGCGGCATAAAGCTCGCGAAACGGGCCACGTTGCTTGTCGGAAACGCGCACTTCCGCTGTTACAAAATCTTCGGCATCGGTGCGTTCCAGCACCTCTGCCATCTGATAAAGTTTCGCCAGCAAAGCGCCATCGGCAACGGGGATCTTCACAGTCAGAATGTCGTCGTGCTGCGCCATGAAAGCATCGACACGGGCATAAAGCTGCTCGATCCCTTCGCCGGTCAGCGCGGAAAGGGCAATCGGCCCCTCTTCACCGGCATCTTCCAGCAACTTGTCGCGGTAAGCCGGATCAAGGCAGTCGATCTTGTTCCAGACTTCGATGATCGGCGCGCCCGTCAACGCGTCTACACCAAGATCGGTCAGCGTCTTCTTGACGTCTTCTGCCTGCGCTTCGGTGTCGGCATGCGAAATGTCCCGCACATGCAGGATGAGATCCGCTTCAAGCACCTCTTCCAGCGTCGCCCGGAATGCGGCGACCAAGTGGGTCGGAAGATCGGAGATGAACCCCACCGTATCCGACAGGATGACTTCCTTGCCATGCGGCAAGGCTACCTTGCGCAGGGTCGGATCGAGCGTGGCGAACAGAAGATCCTTGGCAAAAACGTCAGATTCGGTCATCCGATTGAAAAGCGTCGATTTACCGGCATTGGTATAACCAACCAGCGCAACAACCGGCTGCGGGATTTTCTTGCGTTTCTTGCGGTGCAGGTCACGCGTCCGGCGAACCTGTTCCAGCTGTTTCTGCAGCGCAATGATCCGGTCCTGAATCTGGCGCCGATCGGCCTCGATCTGGGTTTCACCCGGACCGCCCATGAAACCTGCGCCGCCGCGCTGGCGCTCAAGGTGGGTCCAGGAGCGGACGAGACGGCTCTTCTGCCAGGTCAGATGCGCCAGATCGACCTGAAGCCGACCTTCCTTGGTGCGGGCCCTGTCGCCGAAGATCTCCAGGATAAGGCCGGTGCGGTCGATGACCTTGGTCTTCAGCCGGCGTTCAAGGTTTCGCTGCTGAACCGGGGTGAGCGGATGATCTATGACAACGAGGTCCAGATCCTCGCTTGCAACGATCCCGGCAAGCTCGGCAACCTTGCCATCGCCAAACAGGGTTGCAGGCTTGGGATTGTTGACCCGGACAACGCCGGAATGCGCGATATTGAGATTGATGGCAGCACTCAGGCCGAGGGCTTCTTCCAGCCGCGCTTCCGGGCTGCGATTGCCGCGCAGTTCTGTCTGCGCGGACTCGCCACGCAACTGCAGAACCGGCTCCAGAATCATCGCACGGAAGGGCTGGGGCAGACGGTCTACCCCAGTATCTTTCAACCTTAGAGATTTCTGGCCAGGTTCCTCGGAACCGTTGGATTTAGAAAAATCGTCTGCGCGAGACTTCGGTTTCAATCAGCTTGCCTTTTCAGCGTTTTCCTCAGCCTGATCGAACAGTTGAACAGGTCCGTTTGGCATAATTGTGGAAATCGCGTGTTTGTAAACCAGCTGGGAATGCCCATCACGACGCAGCAGAACGCAGAAGTTGTCGAACCATGTCACGACACCCTGCAATTTCACACCGTTGATCAGAAAAATCGTCAGAGGAGTTTTTTGCTTGCGAACGTGATTAAGAAAAGTGTCTTGGAGATTTTGTGCGCGCTCAGCCATCAGTCTTTTTATCCTATTTGCCCCGGATGCGGCCGAGCATCCGGCGTTTCAGCAGCCTACCGTCAAAAGCCGTTCAGTATCAATGACTAATGTTTGACGCACCGCCCGCTTTTCGTATAGCCCACCAGTCAAGACCGTCTGCCTCGGTCTAAAATAGTTTCGTACTTTCGACCCAATGAGGCCAATCGAATCATACCGCCTGCAAATCAGTAGCAGTATGGAACAATTCGCGCAATCGGGTTGCCACCGATCCAGGATGACCGTTTCCGATAATCCTGCCGTCCAAACGTGTCACAGGCATCACGACAGTCGTCGCTGCCGTGACGAAAGCTTCCTTCGCATCGAAAGCTTCCTCAAGGCTAAACGGTCTTTCCTCAAACGTCAGCCCTTCCTTTTGGACGAGATCAAGAACCACGGCACGTGTAATACCGCGCAGGATTCCGCTCTCGGCCGGCCGGGTGACCAAAACGCCTTCCTTGGTAACGATCCAGGCGTTGGTCGATCCACCTTCTGTGACATTGCCGTCGGCATCCACATACCAGGCTTCCTTGCCGCCCTGTTCCTTGGCGTTCTGTTTCGCCAGCACGTTCGGCAAAAGCGCAACGGTCTTGATATCGACGCGCGGCCAACGGTTTTCCGGATAACTGAACACCGAGATACCCTGTTCGGCCTGTGCCTTGGCAGCAGTCGGGCTGGACGAACGGGCGGTCACCACGATCGACGGTGCAACGTGCGCCGGCGGGAAGAAGTGATCGCGCTTGGAAACACCGCGCGTCACCTGAATATAAACCAGTCCGTTGCGAACAAGATTCCGACGGACTACCTGATGCAGCACGAATTCCACGGCGTTGCGGGCCATTGGCCAGTCTATGCGCAGCTCACTCAAGGACCGGCCAAGGCGGTCCAGATGGCGCGGAACGTCGACGATCTTGCCCTGCCAGACTTCACAGACTTCATAAACGCCATCGGCAAATTGATAACCGCGGTCTTCAACATGCACCGCAGCATCGGCATGACGCACATACTGGCCGTTGACATAGGCAATCCGGCTCATGGTTCCTCCAGAACAGGACGGTTCGAAACGAACCGATTGGTATTTTTGAAAGTTTTGACCTTTCGGTCAGACAAAAGCAAGGCCAGAAAGAAGCCACTCAGCCTTAAAAGAAGTCAAGGCTGACGCGGAACATCTGTTCTACCTGACGCACGCGGTTCGCAACCGCGAAAATCACGATACGGTCTTGCGCCTGAATCTGCAGGTCACCATTAGGCGTAAGCACCTCACCGCCGCGGAAAACCGCACCAATGCGGATACCGGACGGCAGATCGATAACCCTAAGCGGTTTGCCGACCAGCGGCGACGTATCAAGTGCTTCCGCCTCGACAATTTCCGCAGCCCCGTTCTGAAGCGAATGAACGCCGCGGATACGACCACGTCGGACGTGTTGGAGAATACGAGAGATTGTTACGGCGCGCGGGTTGATAAACGCATCAATCCCCAGCGCGTTGGCAAAAGCCGGGTAACTCGGATTGTTCAACAGCGACAAGGAGCGCTTGCAGCCAAGCTTCTTCGCCATGACGGAAGACAGAATGTTGACTTCATCCTCGTTGGTGAGAGCCACCATGGTATCGGCATCGCCGGCATCGGCTTCATTCAGGATCGTCTGATCCAGCGCGCTGCCATGCAGGATAACCGATCGCTTCAGCTCATCGGCAACAGCCATCGCCCGCTCACGGGAAGCTTCGATAAGCTTGATCTTCGTTCCGGACTGGCGCTGTTCAAGTGCCTTGGCGACATAGAGCCCGATGTTGCCACCACCGCAAATCACGACACGGGCCGCTTCCGGTTCCTCGTGTCCGAAAATGCTCAGCGTTCTGCGAACCTGGTCGCGGCGGGCAACCACATAGGCAAGATCACCCGTCAGAATGGAATCGCTGCTCTTGGGAACAAACAGCCTATTGTTTCGATAAAGGCCGACGACAACGGCCCCAAGGTCCGGGAAGAGTTCGGTAAGCTGGCGCAAGGGAGTGTCCACCACCGGGCAGTCCTCCTCGCACATGATCCCGACGACAACAACCTGGTCGTCGGCAAACCGGACAGTCTCGACAGCGCCTGGAAGCGCCAGACGGCGCAGTACCATCTCGCCAACTTCGATTTCTGGCGAGATGATCACGTCGATCGGCATGTGGTCGCGCGAAAACAGATTGCGCCAGCGCCCCTGCAAATAGGATTGCGCCCGGATACGGGCGACCTTCGTGGGAACGTTGAAGAGCGAATGCGCCACCTGACAGGCCACCATGTTGACCTCGTCATAAAGCGTGACGGCAACAATCATGTCGGCCTCTTCGGCCCCGGCCTGTGCAAGAACGTCCGGATGCGCGCCATGCCCGACAAAGCCACGCACGTCCAGCTGATCGCCAATGGCGTTGATCAGTTGGGGAGAAGAATCGATCACGGACACGTCGTTCTGTTCCGCAGCCAGACGTTCGGCAATGCCGTAGCCCACCTGCCCCGCGCCGCAAATCACGATTTTCATGGAAAGATCCCTTTCCCGCCTTGCCGTTACCTATCGCTTCCCGAAGTGCCTCAGGTCATGCCCAGGGTTTTCAGCTTCCGGTGAAGCGCAGACCGTTCCATACCGACAAATTCGGCAGTCCGCGAGATGTTCCCGTCAAATCTCTTGATTTGAGCCTGAAGATATTCACGCTCGAAGATCTCCCGGGCCTCGCGCAGAGGCACGGACATCAGGTGTTCTCCCGTACCTGACGTGGGCAGGCTCGGCAGAGTTTCTCCAATTTCCGCTGGCAGCAGGTCCGCGGTGATGGTGCTGTCCGGATCGCCACGGCTCAGAATCATCAGACGTTCGACGTTGTTGCGTAGCTGACGCACGTTGCCCGGCCAGTCATGCGTTTGCAGAACCGCCATGGCGTCATCACCGATAGGCCTTTGCGGAATGCCTGAAGCACCGGAAATCTGGTGCATGAAGTGATGCACCAATACCGGAATATCCTCACGCCGTTCTGCAAGACCGGGCACACGCAGGGGAACCACGCTCAGACGGTGGTAGAGATCCTGTCGGAACAGTCCCGACGCAATGTGTTCTTCGAGATTTTTAGATGTCGAGGACAGGATGCGAATGTCGACCTGAACCTTCTGGGTGCCGCCAACGCGGGCGAAGCTCTGCTCCACGAGAACCCGCAGGATTTTCCCCTGGGTCTCGGCGGGCATGTCGGCGACTTCGTCGAGGTAAAGCGTACCGCCATGGGCTTCTTCCAGCGCACCAATCTTGCGCAGATTGCCGTTTTCATCCTCGATGCCGAAGAGTTCTTCTTCCATCCGAGACGGCGTGATGGTTGCAGCGTTCAGCACAACGAACGGGCTTTTGGCGCGCGGCGACATGTCGTGGATCATCCGGGCAGCACGCTCCTTGCCCGCACCGGAAGGACCGACGATCAGGATACGACTGTTCGTTCCCGCAATCTTCTGGATGGTTTGCCGAAGGTTGTGAGCTGCCGAGGAGTTGCCAATGATTTCGCTGGTTTCGCCGCTGCGCTGCTTCAGATCGCGGATTTCACGTTTCAGGCTGGAAGCTTCCAGGGCGCGCTCGACGATATGAACCAGCCGGTCTGCCTTGAACGGCTTTTCGATGTAATCGTACGCCCCGCGCTTGATGGCAGAAACCGCTGTTTCAATGTTGCCGTGACCGGAGATGATCACGACCGGCATTTCAGGATCCGTTTCACGGAAGATATCGAGCAGGGCCAGTCCGTCGAGGCGGCTTCCCATCAACCAGATATCCAAAATGACAAGCGAAGGCTTGCGCTCCTTCACTGCAGCCAGGGCGCTGTCTGAATCGTGCGCGGTCCGCGTTCCATAACCGTCATCATCCAGGATGCCGGCAATCATTTCGCGAATATCGGTTTCGTCGTCTACGACAAGAATATCATGCGCCATGGGCAGTCACAGTCTGGTTTTGCAGGTCGGTCTCCGGCTCGATCTCGGCATGTGCTGCCAATGTCAGTCGAACGAGCGTGCCCGTGTCCTCTGGTTTGGTTTTGGGGGCGTCGAGCAATTCGATGCCACCGCCGTGGTCTTCCAGGATCTTGCGAACGATGGCAAGGCCAAGGCCCGTCCCCTTCTCCCGGGTTGTCATATAGGGTTCCAAAAGCCGGCTGCGATTTTCTTCCGGCAGCCCGATGCCATTGTCGATGACATCAATCACGATCCGGCCGCTGCCGTCTTCCAGTTCACCGCGCAAATGCACGGTCACCTTGCCTTTGGGCAAATCGTCTCCAATGCGCGCACTCACCGCCTCCGCAGCATTCTTGACCACATTGGTCAGAGCCTGGCCAACGAGACGCGCGTCAAAGACAGCCGTCACCGGACTGGACGGAACATCCGCGGTAACACTGATTTCCGGATTTGCCACCGACTGCATGAACGCCGCATCGCGCACCGCCTCGCGCAGATCTCCAGATGTCTTCGTTGGCTTGCGCATACGGGCGAAGGACGAGAACTCGTCCACCATCTGGCCGATATCGCCCACCTGCCGAACAATGGTGTCGATGCATTGATCGAAGACTTCCCGGTCTTCCTCGATGCGTTTGCCGTAGCGGCGGCGGATGCGTTCTGCCGAGAGCTGGATCGGTGTCAGCGGATTCTTGATCTCATGCGCGATGCGCCGGGCAACATCCGCCCAGGCCGAATTGCGCTGTGCCGAAACCAGATCTGTAATGTCATCCAGCGTCACAACAAAACCATGCTCGCGCCGGGTAGACTGCTCCCTCGTTATACGCACGTTGATCGTACGCAGGCGTCCGCCCCGCGTGATCTCGATCTGCGATTCCGGAACCCTGTCACTTTCATTCTTCAAGACATCGGAAATGCAGTCGTTCAGCTCCGGCACCACCTCGATCAGAGACTTGTTGAGGATCTGCACTTCATCCAGCTGCAGCAATTCCAGGGCGGAGCGGTTGATCAGCATGATCGATGCTTCATCGTCAACGCCAATGACGCCGGTGGACACTCCGGAAAGAACGGCTTCGTTGAAGCGGCGGCGGCGGTCGATCTGCTCGTTAGCCGCCAGAAGCGCATCACGCTGCCCGAGAAGCTGACCGGTCATCTTGTTGAAGGTCTCGCCCAGGTTGGCGAGGTCACCACCGGATTTCTCGGTCGGAACCTTGACGACGAGATTGCCTTTGGACACCTCGTCTGCTGCCGAAATCAACGTTCGGATCGGCGAAACAAGTCGATTGGCAAACCCGAAACCTATCCAGATCGCCGACAAGAGCAACACCAGCGCGACGCCGAGATACACCAGAGCAAAGGCCACCTGGACGCCAAAGCGGCTATTCTCCATCTGCTGGTATTGCGAAGCACCTGTCTCGGCAAGACGCAGATATTCGACAACGCGCGGATCTATGGCGCGAACGGCATAGAGATAGAAATTGTCATAGGCGGACAATTTCATGACACCGCCGACCAGGTTGGAACTTCCCGGTGCGATCAGGATCGGATCCCCGGATTTAGCCTTGAAGAAACTGTCGGCAGGCGGCAGCGGCACTTCCGCGTTGGGATCTATGACGACGCGGGTGACCACCTCGCCGTTCTCGTTCAGGATGAAGGCCGCGAGGATACCGCGGAGGGAAACCTGCGTTGCAAAGAACTGATCGAAACGGGTCGGCTCGAATTCATAAACCGCCTTTGCCCGGTCGATATCGTTGGTCATGGCGATCAGGTCACCGCGCAGAACCCTGGCGTGTTCCTGAAGATAGGCCTGAGCAACGGTCAGGGCGTTGTCGATAATCTGACGCGTCCGGTCCTCGAACCAGCGATCAAGGCCGCGGTCCAGCGTAATCGCTGCCAGAATGGCCATGAGAACGGCCGGTACAGCAGCAACCACACTGAACAGGGCCACGACCCGCACGTGCAGGCGAGCAGCAGCCCGTCCACGCTGCCGCGCTTGCCACAACTTCAGGATCTCGAAGGCGATGACACCCACGAGAATTGCCGCGAGCGCACCATTTATAGTCATTGCGACCATGATGACTTCCCGCGTGGGATCGATGGACGTCAACCCCATCAGGATAACGAAGGTGACACCGATGGAAACGAGGGCAAGCAGGATGATCGCAAGACCCACGCGCCGCCAGAATTTGCCTGCGGCGCTGGATTGAGCGACGGGTTCTTGTACTGCTTCCAGTATCATTCGGTCTCTTTTGATTTCAGCTCGCCAAATGCGGACTGTCTTGCTGTATTTGCGGCAAACTTATCACACAATGTTGCGAAATTGCGACAGACCAGAAGAGGCGCAGAAAATTTGCGGTGGACAGGTGATCACTTTATCGCACACTGCTGAATTCGTTATTCTTTTTTGAAGCATTCACAAAATGAATGCCCCGTCTGTAATTGGAATTTTCCTTCAGATGACCCAATGAAACCAGGCTGATATTGAGGACCAAAATATCTCCTCGTGGTTTCGCACCCCGTGAATCACAAGACCACTCGTCACGACAACCTGCACCTGGAACAAAAAAGCGGCCAGACCTTTCGGCCTGACCGCATCAATTTGCCGCCCTGTCCTGAAAAGACTATCGGGTAGACCGCATCACCTGGATGTCGAGATCCCGGATCTTCTTGCGCAGAGTGTTCCGGTTGACACCGAGAAGCTCTGCCGCCTTGATCTGGTTACCACGCGTCGCCGCCAATGCTGCGCTGATCAGAGGGTACTCCACTTCCCTCAGGATGCGGTGATAGAGACCGGGAGGCGGCAAGGCATCGCCGAACGTGTCGAAATAACCGGACAGATATCGCTCGACCGATCCACCGAGATTGACGGTCTCCTGGGATTCCTCTTCCATCGGCGAGACCGAAGGCTGACTCAACTCCTGCTCCAGCAGGTTTTCGCTGATCACGTCCTGCGGATACAGCGCGGCCAAACGACGAACGAGGTTCTCCAGTTCGCGCACGTTTCCAGGCCAGCGATACCGGCGCAGAAGATTGAGCGCTCCCTGGTCGATCTGCTTTGCCGGCAGCCCCTCTTTTTCAACGAGCGTAAAGAAGTGCCTCACCAGATCCGGAATGTCCTCGACGCGCTCGCGCAGCGGCGGCAGGCGGATTGGAACCACATTCAGCCGGAAATAAAGGTCTTCGCGGAATAGGCCCTGATTAATCAGGTGCCGCAGGTCCTTGTTGGTGGCTGCAATGATCCTGACGTCCGTCTTGATCGGAGTGCGACCACCGACAGTGGTGTATTCGCCCTGCTGCAAGACGCGCAGCAACCTGGTTTGAGCTTCCATCGGCATGTCGCCGATTTCGTCCAGAAACAATGTGCCGCCATCTGCCTGTTCAAACCGACCGGAGCTGCGGTTCTGTGCTCCGGTGAAGGCACCCTTCTCGTGACCGAACAACTCGGCTTCGATGAGGTCTCGTGGAATGGCCGCCATGTTGATGGCAACAAACGGTCCGTTGCGCCGCTTGCCATAATCATGAAGCGCCCTTGCGACAAGTTCCTTGCCGGTACCGGACTCGCCGTTGATCATCACCGTCAGGTCGGTCTGCATCAGCCGTGCAAGAACCCGGTAGATCTCCTGCATGGCGGGAGACCGCCCCACAAGTGGCATGCCCTCGCCCGCATCATCAAGATCGACAGCCGGCCGCTTCTTCGGCTCTTCCAGTGCGCGCTGAACAATACTGGTCAGCTCCTTCAGGTCGAACGGCTTGGGCAGATATTCATACGCCCCCTTCTCCGAGGCCTTTATGGCCGTCATGAAGGTGTTCTGCGCGCTCATGACCAGAACCGGCAACTCCGGCCGCATCTTTTTCATGCGTGGCAGCACGTCGAAGATATTTTCGTCCGGCATGACCACGTCGGTGATCACAAGATCGCCATCGCCGGATGAGACCCATCTCCAGAGCGTTGAGGCGTTGGAAGTCAGCCGCACCGTATAACCTGCCCTGGACAGGGCCTGGTTGAGAACGGTGCGGATGGCTGCGTCGTCGTCTGCAACTAAAATCGTGCCCGTCGGCATGGTTACTCGGTTCCTCTGCTGGTCCGGTCGGACGAAGCTGTGCTGTCACCCGTGAACGCGGGCATCAGAATGCGGAAAACTGTCTTCTGGCGTTGGCTGTCACATTCGATGACACCGCCGTGGTCACCAATGATCTTGGCAACGAGTGCCAGACCAAGGCCTGAGCCATTGGTCTTTGTCGTGATAAACGGCTCAAACAGATGCGGAAGAAGGTCTTCCGGAACGCCCGGTCCATTGTCCTGAACACAGAACTCCAGCGGCAGGCTGACCTTTTCGTCGGTACCGGGAACAGACAGCCGCACACCGGGCCGAAACGCCGTCGAAACGCGAATTTCACCATCGGGATCATCGCCAATCGCTTCGCTGGCATTCTTGATCAGGTTCAGGAAAACCTGAATCAGCTGATCCTTGTTGGCATAAACCGGAGGCAACGACGGATCATAAATCTCCACAATCCGTTTGCCGCGGGCAAAGCCGGAATCCGACAAGCGCTTCACGTGGTCCAGAACCACGTGAATATTGACCGGCTCTCTTTCGATCGGCCGTTCGTCCGAAAATACTTCCATCCGGTCGACCAGTTTCACGATCCTGTCGGTCTCATCCATGATCAGACGTGTCAGCGCCCGGTCTTCGGCTGGCACCGACTGCTCTATAAGCTGGGCCGCGCCACGAATTCCTGACAGCGGGTTCTTGATCTCATGCGCCAACATGGCGGCAAGTCCCGTCACGGTGCGGGCGGCTCCACGAGACGTCAGCTGCCGGTCGATCTTTTCCGCCATGGTGCGTTCCTGGAACATCAACACCACAGCCCCCGGCCGCTCCGATACCGGCGCAGCGTTGATATCGACCACCTTCGGCGCACCGATACGCGGAGAACCGATGTCGACCTTGTATTCGTTGACAGGCGCGCTGCGTTCACGCACCTGCTCGATCAGGGTCAGCAAGGGGCTCCCGAAAGGAACAAAGTCGCTGATTGGATGGCGACGGAGCACCGATACACTGGACCGCATGAAAATTTCCGCGGCCATGTTGGCAGACTCGATCACGCCATCCGGCGCAACCAGAAGCACCGGGTGTGGCAAGGCATCCAGTATAGTCGGCCCGTCACTGGCAAGCGCGGCCGTACGGCCTGTCTGAGACATGATGTCCTTCAAGCTGCTGTCCGTTTGTTCGAGGAAGAAAGCCAGTCGCTTGCGAGGCGGATAACCTCCGACGGCTGATTGGAAGTCAAAAGGGTCTTGCGGACAGATCCAGGGATGTCGGCCGCGCCAGCAGACGTTGTCTCGTCCAGATACCAACCGAGATGCTTGCGCGCGATGCGAACACCCTGCCGCTCACCGTAGTGGCTGAGGATGGCCTCGTAGTGCTCCGCCACTAACTCCGCCAGCTCTGTTCCCGTTGGTGCGTCGAGCTGTTCGCCACTTGCCAGAAAATGTCCGATGTGGCCGGGCAACCAGGGACGTCCATATGCGCCCCGGCCAATCATCACGCCGTCAGCGCCGGAAAGCTCAAGCATACGCAAGGCATCTTCAGCACTCTTGCAATCCCCATTGGCAATCAGGGGAACCGAAATAGCGTCCTTGACAGCTGCTATCGCACGCCAATCGGCCTTGCCCTTGTAGAACTGGCATCGGGTGCGCCCGTGAACGGTGATGAGTTGCACCCCGGCTGCTTCCGCACGGCGGGCCAGCTCCGGTGCATTCAGGTTCTTGTCATCCCAACCAAGGCGCATCTTCAAAGTGACGGGCACATCGACCGCTGCCACTGTCGCATCAACCAGCGTCAGGGCATGGTCGAGATCCCGCATCAGTGCGGAACCGGAGTATCCGGATGTCACCTTTTTGGCGGGGCAGCCCATGTTGATATCGATTACATCGGCACCAAGACCAGCGATAACCTTGGCGGCCTCCCCCATCCAGCGGGCTTCACGCCCTGCAAGCTGAACGACATGAAGACCCTTGTCCTGAGCCTCCGCACGCATTTGCGTTTCGGCGTCGCCTTTGACGAAGGATTCGCTCGCAACCATTTCACTGACAACCATGCCGGCGCCGTATCTGGCAGCCAGCCGGCGGAAAGGGAGATCGGTCACGCCGGACATCGGCGCGAGCACGGCCGGGTTTGCGAGTTGATACCGGCCAATCGTGAGTGTTTTCATAGACGGCGACACAGCGTCTCTTTTCTGCTTATTGACTGTGCAGATTCATAATTGCCTATATTGTAGACAAGTTTCGCAATGCAACAAGTCAAAATTTGCGGTCCGAACAGGTTCCTAGGTAAAGACGGTTCAAAGCTGACGGTTTGATGCAGAGCACGAGGAGCCCGTTAATGACAAAAACCGCTGCCGCCCTTGTCGTTGCCGCAGGGCGTGGCACCCGTCTTGCGGGCTCCGACAATGCGTTACCCAAGCAATACAGGCCGTTGGCTGGCCGTCCTGTGCTGAGCCATACACTGGATGCTCTCGGGAATCACCCCCGGATCAACCGTCTCGTAACCGTCATTCACCCTGACGACGTGAACCATTTCTCTGAAGCAGCAAGAGCGGCCTCCACTGAAACAGCGTCCAAGATCGGGCCGGCAGTCTACGGTGGTGCCACCAGGCAGCAATCGGTCCTGGCAGGATTGAAGGCTCTCGCCCTCGAAGGATTTGATTACGTTTTGATCCACGACGCAGCACGGCCGTTCCTCCCATCTTCCGTGATAGACAGATTGCTTGAGCGACTGCAGGCAGAAAACGAAGGCGTACTTGCCGCCCTGCCCGTGGCCGACACGTTAAAAAGAGCCGATCAATCGGGTCGTTCGCTGGAAACCGTTGACAGAGCCGGGCTCTGGGCAGCGCAGACGCCACAGGCCTTTCCCTTGCAGCGCATACTCAAGGCGCATGAAAAGGCGGTAGCTGCGGGAAAACTCGATTTTACTGACGACACCGGCCTTGCGGAATGGGACGGGATGACCATTGTCCTGACGGAGGGCGACCCCGCTGCATTCAAGATCACAACTGCCGCCGACCTCCGTCGTGCAGAACAACAGGCCGAGTTACAACTGATGTCGACTACCCCCGCCTCCCCGTTGCCGCTTTCAGAACTTGCCGATGTCAGAACCGGGATCGGATACGACGTTCACGCCTTTGAAGATGGCGATGCCGTCATTTTGGGCGGAGTAGCCATTCCCCACTCCAGCAAGCTCAAAGGTCACTCAGACGCGGATGTCGTGCTGCACGCTATTACGGACGCAACGCTTGGTGCCATTGGCGATGGCGATATCGGCCAGCATTTCCCTCCAAGCGACCCGCAGTGGAAAGGTGCCTCTTCTGACCAGTTTCAACTGGACGCCATGCGCCGTTTGTCTGAACGCGGCGGCAGACTGGCGCATGTCGACGTCACCATCGTATGTGAGGAACCGAAGATCGGCCCCCACCGCGAGGCAATTCGCTCTTCGATTGCCAGGATTTGCGCCGTGCCTGTTTCGAGGATCTCGGTCAAGGCCACGACATCCGAGCGCCTGGGTTTTACAGGCCGCAAGGAAGGTATCGCGGCCCTGGCCAGTGTGACTGTGCGTCTTCCTTTTCAGGACGAGGACTAGAAATCCATGACCGAGACATATCCAAACAACCTGGAAGAGCTTGCGCCTCTGTCAATTGCTGTGCTGGACGGGCTCATTGCCGCCAAGAAAATGGTAGCGACGGCAGAATCCTGCACCGGAGGCCTGATTTGCGGAGCACTTACGGAGATCGCGGGATCTTCGGCCGCCGTGGACCGGGGGTTTGTGACCTACTCCAATGAAGCAAAGAACGAAATGCTGGGCGTTCCGAAAGACCTTATCGAAAAGCATGGGGCCGTCAGCAAGGAAGTCGCGATTGCCATGGCAGAAGGAGCGCTCGCCCGATCCAGTGCGGATGTAGCAGTTTCTGTAACGGGTATCGCTGGACCAGGTGGCGGAAGTCCTCAAAAGCCGGTTGGCACTGTCCATATTGCCGTCGCGGCAAAGGATCGCCCGACGGATCATCTCCATTGCTGGTTTGCAGACAACGGCCGGCAATCGATCCGGCTTGCCACCGTCAGAACTGCCCTCACATCGATTTTAAATGCAATTTCCTGAGTAAATGCTCATTAACGCTCATGGGAGTTCGCGCTGGGCTTCCGCTTGGTCATATGTATATTCCAGACAACTTGACCTCAACGTAACTCAAGATCAGAACCTTTATGATTAAACCAGCGACCATTCTGGCTGCATTTTTGTGCGCAGGCTCCACCGCTTTTGCTGGTGCCATACCTCAGCCTGGCGATTTTTACCTGATTTCACGCGATCGCAGCGGACACTTTGTGGGCAGTCACAAGCTGTTCACGGAAAACGCCCGCGGATTGAAAAAGGTCTCTTATTGCCAGCGCAGCTATTTTGTACGCAGCCATTCGGTCGCCTGGACGCAAGTGGAAACCGAACGCGGCAACAAAGTTCAGGTGGAATTCAATTTTGGCCGTGGCTGGCGTCCGATTTGCGGCAATCCCGAGCGACAGGTCAGTCTTGAGGACATCGGCGTCACAATGAGCGCGCACGATCTTCTGGCCGCTCCAGATGAGACTTCGGCCCCACAAAGCAGGCTTTCTGCGATCGGCGCAATGTTCCAGAGCAATAGCGCCGAAGAAGCCCACAGCACGTATCACACACGCTAAAAACCGGTCGCTTCTGGACAGATATTCGATATTTCGTCAACAAAATCAGTGCTTTTAAAGTTTTAATCAAACTCATTTCCCTTACGAAATCACTTTTACAAACACTTGCCGTATGGTCACCGTAAGCAGGAACCAACTCGCGAAATGATTTCGCGGTAAAGGGAACGGGATATGTTAATCCAACGTGCGCTTCTTGCAGGAAGTGCCCTCGCCCTTGCGTGCGCCAATGCGCAGGCCGGCAACAACACGCCGAAACCGGGTGATACCTACATTATTTCGCGCGACGGCAATCAGCTGTTCCGCGGCTCCCACCGCATCTATGACCGGATGGCGGACGGGCTGGTGGAAGTTCAGTATTGCGGCAGATCCTACTTTGTACGCTATGCGACAGTTGCCTGGACGCAGCTTGAAGTGCAGCAGGATTACAAGGTTCGCGTGGAGTTCAATCGGGGCAAGGGCTGGCGGCCGATTTGCGATCACCCTGAAGAACAGGTGACGCTTGAAGACCTCGGCGTACAGGATGATCCGAGACTTGTCGTTCAAAATGACGGGTCGTCGGTAAAGCGGGTAAACCGGTTCGCGGTCATTCGCGAAGCGTTCAAAACAACGGACGGCGACAACGCTGCCAAGTCATATCACGGCAACTAAAAAAGCCGGCACCGGGCTGGTAAGGCTCGGGTAAGCTGGTCAGCTTAGACTTTCAACAGGAACAGGTGACATAAACGCGCAGAAAAAAGGACCCTGACATGAAACGCGCCCTCGCGTTCTTCGCTGCTTTGACGGCCGCTGGCACTACCTTTGCCGGCGTAGCTCACGCTCAGAGCGACTTTTATATCAGGTCCCAGTATTCCAACGGTACGTTCACCGGATTTCATGAAATTCTGACAAAGCCGAAAGAGGGCTACTACCAGGCCCAATATTGCGACCGCACTTTCTGGGTATCCTCGAACACCGTTATCTGGACGGAAGAAGAAGCTGCTGCCGGAAGAAACCTCGTGGTCGAAGAGAATGTCGGCTCCAGCCGCACGCCCGTCTGTACCGATTATACATCCTTCGCAACGCTCGAAAGTCTCGGGTTGAAGAAGAAGGAAATCGAGCAGATCCGTCGCCAGGCAGAGCCCCTCGACATGCAGTCGAGCCGTATCCGCATCATTCGCGACGCCTTCAAGCAGTTCAAGTAAGCCCAAAAGTCAGCTTAATCAGGTCCCGTAAACCTGGTCCGCGCGAGCTTCGAAGGCGCTTGAAAACTTTCGGAAGGCCTTTTCGAACATCACGCCCATCAGAGAGCCGAGCGTACGACTGCGGAATTCGTAGGATATATAGAAACCGACGTTGCAGCTGCCCTCGCCTGCATCCTCGAAAGTCCACTTGTTTTCCAGGTGCTTGAACGGGCCGTCCAGGTACTCAACCAGGATCGTCCTGTCCTGCGGGCGCAGTTCAACGCGGCTGGTGAAGGTTTCCTTGAACAGCTTGTAGGCAACCGTCATGTCGGCCACCAGTACCGTCCGTCCACCATCCAGCTCCTTGCGGCCGCGCACGTGAAGATCCTGGCACAACGGCACGAATTCGGGATACCGCTCTACGTCGGCAACAAGGCGGAACATCTCGTCCGCCTTGTGGTTGACTTTGTGGTCGGATGAAAAACTGGGCATACGGTGTCCAGTGTCCTGTTGCTTTGGCGTTAGTGGCCGAGCTTTGCTTTGCGCGCGGCGCGAAGATCCGCGAAATCTTCACCAGCGTGGTGAGACGACCTCGTCAACGGACTTGCCGACACCTTCAGGAAACCTTTGGCGTAAGCAATACGCTCATAGCCTTTGAACTCTTCCGGCGTCACGAAGGAAACGACCGGATGGTGCTTCTTGGAAGGTTGCAGATACTGGCCGACCGTCAGGAAATCGACATCGGCGGCCCGGAGGTCGTCCATCAGCTGCAGCACTTCGTTGCGCACTTCCCCCAACCCGACCATGATCCCGGACTTGGTGAACATTTCCGGATCAAGTTCCTTGACCTTTTGAAGAAGGCGGATCGAATGGAAATAGCGCGCGCCGGGTCGAACGGTCAGATATTTCGACGGCACTGTCTCAAGGTTGTGATTGAAGACATCGGGCTTCGCCGCCACGACAATCTCCAGAGCACCGTCCTTACGCAGGAAATCAGGCGTCAGAACCTCGATCGTGGTCGATGGCGCGGTCTTGCGAATGGCATTGATCACATCTGCGAAATGCTGTGCACCGCCATCGTCCAGATCGTCCCGGTCGACGGAGGTAATCACCACGTGCTCGAGCCCCATTGCGGCAACGGCATCCGCAACACCCTGGGCTTCCTTCGGGTCGACTGGCCCTGGCATGCCCGTGCGCACGTTGCAGAAGGCGCAGGCACGTGTACAGGTATCACCAAGGATCATGAAGCTGGCATGCTTCTTCGACCAGCATTCACCGATGTTCGGGCATCCCGCCTCTTCGCAAACCGTAACGAGATTGTTCTCGCGCACGACATTCTGCGTTTCGCGGTAGACCGGCGATGTCGGCGCCTTGACACGGATCCAGTGCGGCTTGCGCTGTATCGGATTGTCCGGACGGTGAGCCTTTTCCGGGTGGCGCGGGCGCGCTTCGGATTGTTGCTGCGGGCGATTGAGCGTGTCGACGATCGTAACCATGGGCCTTAAGTGTCGTTATTCCGGTGAAAGGTCAAGACGGATTAGCGTTGAGCCAGCTATGTGCTTAGCGCAGGACCGGTCAGTTCCTGAAGCCGCTCGCGTGCACGTTCCGACAGCGGCTGAGACTTTCGCGTGCTCTCGCTCATCTGGACGATGACGGTCACCGCCTGCGCAACCGGCTTTCCATCCTGAAAAACCTTCTGGAACAGCTTGAACGAACTGCGGCCAACGTCAAGCACGGCCGTGCCGATCTCCACTTCGCCCGGCCAGTTGACTTCCGCCAGGAAATCCAGCTCCAGCCGCGCGATCACAAAAGCAGCGCCTAGGTCAGCCAGCGCTTCATTGTAGAGCAATTCAACACGGCCGGTTTCCAGAAAAGTGGCGAACACGGCATTGTTGACGTGTCCCTGCCGGTCCGTATCACCATAACGAAGCTTGTCGCCTGTCCTGAGAACAAAAGCCTCCAGGCTCTCGAATTCGTCCGGATTTGTGCTCACTTGAACATTTTCTTCCAGATGAACAGGAACAGGATAGAGCCCAGAACCGCGATAATCAGACGATCGAGAATACCACCTGTCACATGCAGGTTGAGCAGCGATGCGAGTTCACCGCCAACCAGCGCTCCGACAAGGCCGACAACGAGGCTGCCAAGAAAACCTCCGCGACTGTTCAGCACCCGGTGAGCAACGGCGCCCGCAATGAGGCCGATGATGATTGTGATTATCCACCCCATCGCGGACTCCTATTTCCAGAAATTTCAATTCGTCAGGCGATCAGTCGCGCAAGCAGCACAACGACAATTGCTCCAACGGCCGCCACGACAATTTCATTGACGTAGGCATTGCCCAGATTGACGTTGATACCTGCGAGCTTGAACAGGAAACCACCAACAAACGCGCCAATGAGACCGCTGACGAGGTAACGGATCAGACCACCGCCGCCAACGACGACGCTTGCAAGCCAACCGGCTATAATGCCGATTGCAACCCAGATCAAAATTGCTTTTACATCCATGACTGACGGCTCCTTTCAGCCTTTTCTCAGACGGTTTCACGTTACCCGTTTCAGAAAAAGCGTCCAGCGTTGATGTCCTGATCAACCTTCAGGCCTGCGCATTTCTTTCACTGTTTGCAGATCCAGAGTACGGCAAATGGAAAGCGGCCTCGGTGCAGTTTTGCCCCGAGGCCAAAAGGGATCAGGCGTTGAGCACCTTGCCATAGGCGTCCAGCACAGCTTCCTTCATCATTTCCGACAAGGTCGGATGCGGGAAGATCGTGTGCATCAGCTCTTCTTCGGTAGTCTCGAGGTTCATCGCGACGACAAAACCCTGGATGAGTTCGGTCACTTCTGCGCCGCACATATGCGCACCGAGAAGCTCGCCGGACTTTTTGTCAAAAATAACCTTGATCATGCCGTTGTCTTCACCGAGCGCGATGGCCTTGCCGTTGGCGTTGAACATGTACCGGCCAACGCGGATGTCGCGGCCCTGTTCCTTCGCCTTTGCTTCGGTCAGCCCAACAGAGGCAACCTGCGGGTTACAGTAGGTGCAGCCCGGAATCTTGCGATGATCCATCCCGTGAACGCCAGGCACACCTGCAATCTTCTCGATGCAAATCACGCCTTCATGCTCAGCCTTGTGGGCAAGCATTGGCGGACCGGCGACATCGCCAATGGCATAGAGGCCGGGCACATTGGTGCGCCCATACTCATCAATGACCACACAGCCTCGGTCGGTTTTCACGCCGAGCGCTTCCAGACCGATATTCTCGATGTTGCCCTGAACGCCGACAGCGGAAATCAGGTGATCAGCCGTAATCTGGCTGACCTTGCCATCCTTGGTCTCCACGTGGGCAGTAATCGAATCTGCCGCCTTGTCGACCTTGGTCACCTTTGCTTCGGTTATGATCTTCAGGCCACGCTTCTCCAGAGCCTTGCGCGCGAATTTCGAGATTTCCTCGTCCTCGACCGGCATCACGTTGGCCATCAGCTCGACAACCGTTACGTCGACGCCCATGGATCGATAGAAAGACGCGAATTCGATCCCGATCGCACCCGACCCCATGACCACCAGCGACTTTGGCATCTTGGCCGGTTTCATGGCCTCGAAATAAGTCCAGATAAGCTTGCCGTCCGGTTCAATGCCAGGCAAAGCACGCGGACGCGCACCAGTTGCCACGATGATATGCTTGGCGGTGTAGGTGCCTTCACCCTTCACGCCTTTCGGAACCGGATTCTGCGGCTCGACAACAGGCTTGGAAGATTTTCCAACCTTGACTTCGCCCGGTTTGGTGAGTTTGGCCTCACCCCAGATCACGTCGATCTTGTTCTTCTTCATGAGGAAACCGACGCCACCGTTCAGTCGAGCGGAAACGCCGCGCGAACGCGCAACGACATCCTTGACGTCCGCCTTCATGGAGCCTTCCAGTGTCAACCCGAAGCTCTTGGCATGGTTGGCGTGGTCCAGGATTTCCGCTGAACGCAGGAGGGCCTTCGTCGGAATGCAACCCCAGTTGAGGCATATGCCGCCAAGGTGTTCGCGTTCAACGATCGCAGTCTTGAAGCCCAGCTGGGCAGAACGAATAGCGGTCACGTAACCACCCGGCCCTGAGCCGATAATGATCACGTCGTAATTGGTATCAGCCATGGTGTATTTCCCCGGCGAATGAAGTCATCGATTGAAAACGGCGCGGCGTTGCCGCCGCGCCGGAGATGAGGCTTAAACAAGCATGCTCATCGGGTTTTCGATGTAGCCCTTGAACGCGGCAAGAAGCTCGGCGCCAAGCGCACCGTCCACGCAGCGGTGGTCGGTCGAAAGCGTCACGCTCATCACCGTGGCAACAGCCAGTTCGCCGTTCTTGACGACAGGGCGTTTTTCACCGGCGCCGACGGCCAGAATGGTCGCATGCGGCGGGTTGACGACGGCCGAGAAGTTCTTCACGCCCATCATGCCCATGTTGGAGACCGCGGTGGTACCACCCTGGTACTCTTCGGGCTTCAGCTTCCGTTCTTTCGCACGCTTGCCGTAATCCTTCATCTCGTTGGAAATGACGGAAAGAGGCTTTTCTTCCGCCCGGCGGATGATCGGCGTGATCAGGCCACCCGGGATGGAAACGGCAACACCGACGTCGGCATGCTTGTGGATGACCATGTTATCGTCGGTCCACGAGACGTTCGCATCAGGGACATCGCGCAGGGCCAGAGCCAGAGCCTTGATGGTCATGTCGTTGACCGAAAGCTTGTAGGCCGGCTTGCCTTCCTTGTCCTTGGCGGCAGCATCGTTGAGCTGTGACCGAAGAGCCAGAAGAGCGTCGAGTTCACAGTCCACGGACACATAGAAGTGCGGAATGGTCTGCTTGGACTCGGTGAGACGCTTGGCAATGGTCTTGCGCATGCCGTCATGCGGCACGAGTTCGTAGCTGTCCTTGTCGAACAGTTTCAGAACCTGATCCGCGGACGGGCCGGTTGCCATGGCCGGTGCCGCGGCAGCCTTCGGTGCTTCCGCAGCAGCGGCGGGCGCTGCCTTGCCTGTACCTGCAGCAAGAGCTGCCTCGATGTCGCGCTTGACGATGCGGCCATGCGGACCGGAACCGGAAAGTGCTTTTAGGTCGAGACCGTTGAGCTGAGCCAGACGGCGAGCCAGCGGGGACGAAAAGATGCGGTTTCCGTCAGCGGCTTTGGGAGCCGGAACCGGATCCGTTGCCGCCTTTGCCCCGACCTCGATCGCCGGCGAGCTTTCCGGCACAGCCGGAGCCTTGTCGCCTCCCGATGAAGAAGCAGATGCCGAAGATCCACCGGAGGTGTCGATGGAACTGGCATCTTCACCGTCTTCCAGAAGTACGGCGATCAGTTCGTTGACCTTCACACCTGAGGTTCCTGCAGGCACGACAATCTTGCCGACCGTGCCCTCGTCAACCGCTTCCACTTCCATGGTCGCCTTGTCGGTTTCAATCTCGGCGATTACATCACCGGCCGAAACCTGATCGCCTTCCTTGACCAGCCATTTGGCCAGGTTGCCCTCCTCCATGGTCGGAGAAAGGGCCGGCATGGTAATATTGATTGGCATGTCCGTCTCCCTGGCCTCAGGCGGTGTAGGTTACGGCTTTGACCGCATCGATGACTTCACCAACGTTCGGCAGAGCCAGCTTTTCCAGGTTTGCAGCGTAAGGCATGGGAACGTCCTTGCCGGTCACGCGCAGGATCGGTGCGTCGAGATAGTCGAACGCCTTTTCTTGAACCTGGTAGGCGATTTCCGATGAAACGGAGCACATCGGGAAGGCTTCTTCGATCGTCACGATCCGGCCTGTTTTGCGGACGGACGCCAGCACGGTGTCGATATCCAGCGGACGAATGGTGCGCAGGTTGATGACCTCGGCCGAGATCCCCATTCCGGCCAGCTCTTCAGCCGCCTTGATGGTGTAGGTCATGCCGATGCCCCAGGAAACCAGCGTCACGTCCGTTCCGCCGCGTTCCACCTTCGCCTTGCCGATCGGCAGAACGAAATCGTCCATGTCCGGGACTTCGAAGGAATGACCGTAGAGGATTTCGTTTTCCAGGAAGATGACCGGGTTCGGGTCGCGAATTGCTGCCTTCAGAAGGCCTTTTGCATCCGCAGCCGAATACGGCTGAACCACCTTCAGGCCCGGCACGTGGGCGTACCAGGAAGCGTAATCCTGTGAATGCTGGGCACCGACTCGCGCCGCGGCACCGTTTGGTCCACGGAAGACTATCGGGGCACCCATCTGGCCGCCGGACATGTACAACGTCTTGGCGGCGGAGTTGATGATCTGGTCAATCGCCTGCATGGCGAAGTTGAAGGTCATGAACTCGACGATCGGTTTCAGACCGGCCATCGCTGCCCCGACGCCAAGACCGGCAAAGCCGTGCTCGGTGATCGGCGTATCGATGACACGCTTGGCGGAAAATTCGTCCAGCAGGCCCTGGGTGATCTTGTAGGCGCCCTGATATTCCGCGACTTCTTCACCCATGATGAAGACGTCCGGATCACGGCGCATTTCCTCGGCCATCGCATCCCGCAAAGCTTCGCGAACGGTGGAGGACTTCATTGCCGTACCGGCCGGGATTTCCGGATCGTCAGCAGTTTCAGGCGCAGGAGCAGCAGGCGTCGGAGCAGAGGCGACAGCTGGTGCGCTCGAAGCTTCTGCAGCCGCAGGGGCTTCAGGGGCCGCAGCGGCGGCAGGCGCAGAAGCTGCGGCGTCGATGGCACTGGCGTCTTCGCCCTCGGCCAGCAGAACCGCAATCTTCGCGTTCACCTTGACGTTGTCGGTTCCTTCGGCAACCAGGATTTTTCCCAGCGTGCCTTCATCAACCGCTTCCACTTCCATAGTGGCCTTGTCGGTCTCGATTTCGGCGATCACATCGCCTGCAGAGATGGTGTCGCCCTCGGCCTTCAGCCACTTGGCGAGCTTGCCCTCTTCCATAGTCGGCGAAAGCGCCGGCATCAAAATGTCAATCGGCATGTTGTCCCCCGGCCTTAGAGCAGAATGTCGGTGTAGAGTTCAGACACATCCGGTTCCGGATCAGTCTGTGCAAATTCGGCAGCTTCCGCGACCCTGGCCCGCACATCCTTGTCGATGGCCTTGAGGTCGTCTTCGGATGCCCAACCCTTGTCCATGAGGCGCGCACGCACCTGTTCGATCGGGTCATGTTCGGTCCGCATCTTCTGGACTTCGTCCTTGGAGCGGTATTTCGCCGGATCCGACATCGAGTGGCCGCGGTAGCGGTAGGTGATCATTTCAAGAATGAACGGCCCCTTGCCTTCACGGCACCATTCCAGCGCTTCAGCGGAGGCTGCCTTGACTGCGCGCACATCCATACCGTCGACCTGCTTGCCCGGAATTCCGAAGGAAGCACCGCGCTGGGAAAGATCTGTGGTGGCGGATGCTCGGGCAACGCTGGTGCCCATGCCGTACTTGTTGTTCTCGATCACGTAAACGACCGGAAGCTTCCACAGCTCGGCCATGTTGAAGCTCTCGTAGACCTGACCCTGGTTGGACGCACCGTCACCAAAGAAGGCCATCGCCACGTTGCCGTTTTCACGGTATTTGTTCGCGAACCCGAGGCCGGTGCCAAGCGACACCTGTGCACCGACGATGCCATGGCCGCCATAGAAATGCTTCTCCTTGGAGAACATGTGCATGGAGCCGCCCTTGCCTTTCGACAAGCCACCGCGACGACCGGTCAGTTCCGCCATCACGCCTTTCGGATCGAGATCCATTGCCAGCATGTGGCCATGATCCCGGTAACCGGTGATCATCTGATCGCCGTCTTTCTTGGCCATCTGCATACCGACGACGACAGCTTCCTGTCCGATATACAAATGACAAAACCCGCCGATGAGGCCCATACCGTACAGTTGCCCGGCTTTTTCCTCAAAACGTCGGATCAGAAGCATTTCGCGGTAAGCGTGAAGTTCTTCGTCCTTATCGAACTCGGCGATCGCAGGCTGCGCCTTCTTGGCGGAGCTGCGTGTCCGGCTGGTGCTCTTGGAGCTAGCGGAAGTGGTCTTTGATGCTGTGGCCATAACCCTCATCTCGGCGTGACGTTTCCCCTAAGATAGGTAGGAGCAACTTATCCGGTTGGGTCTGTCAATCCAATCCACGCATCTCGCACTGCAACAACAGCATCAAAGCATTGTTAATACTACAGAATTTTATATTTAACCAAATTATTGTTAATGCAGCAAAATCAACTGAAATTCAGTTCATGCTGTAACGGTGGCCCGGCCTGAGAACAACCAGCTCGTCAGGATGCACCAGGTTGAGATTGAGCCTTGCGCGCTCATCGAGCATATCAGGATCGAGGCTCTCCGGCCGAAGCAGACTAACCCTTGAAACGAGCTCCTGACGCTGTGCGGTCAAGACAGCCAATTCACCTTCAAGTTCGGAAACCTGACGCTCGATCATTGCTCGGCCAACCATACCGAGCTCACCGCTCATTGCATGAAAGCCAAAGTAACCAAGCGCAGCAATGGCGATTGCAGGCGTGATCAATCGACGGAGAAATGACTGTTTTCGCTGACGGGTAGCTGCTCGGGGCACTCTTTGGACCTTAACGCTGATACACTGGCCTCTTGGTTCTCTCACTATGCGGATTTAGGTTTAATAGAGTCTTGAGACAGCCAATCAAATGCACGGTAAATTTGTGTCCGGCGAGAGCAGCCCATGGATCAGTGGACGACCGCACGCGCAGAAATGGTTGAGCAGCAACTGCACAGGCGCGGTATTAGCGATAAACGGGTTCTGTCCGCCATGGCCAGTGTGCCGCGCCATATCTTTGTTCCGGAGAGCCAGGTAAACCGAGCCTACCGGGATGGGCCTTTGTCCATCGGATATGGCCAGACAATATCCCAGCCCTATGTTGTTGCTCTCACTTGCGAACTGCTTGAAATCAGCGAAAACGCGAAGGTTTTGGAGATCGGAGCAGGTTCTGGTTACGCAGCTGCTGTGCTTGGAAATCTCGCTCACAAAGTCATTTCGATCGATCGACTTCAGGAGCTCGTCAACCTTTCCAGGGAAAATCTGGAACAGGCAGGTTGCAGGAACGTCGAGGTTATTTGCGCCGACGGAACACTTGGCTGTCCGGCGGAAGCCCCTTTTGATGCCATCGCAGTTGCGGCGGGAGCGCCGGCTGTCCCCGATTCTCTCAAAAAGCAACTCAAGGTAGGCGGTCGACTGGTGATTCCGGTTGGCAGGTCAAAGCGGCAGCAAAATCTCATCCGGATCGAAAGGCTTTCCGAAACCGAGTTCAAAACAGACAATCTCGGTGCCGTCGCCTACGTACCTCTGGTGGGCGCTGATGGATGGACGGATGCGGGCTGAGGCCTGTCGGGCGTCAACCGCCAACATCAGGTATCCCGGCGGCCTCTTCTATTGGTTCAAGCGTTGTAACAGAAAAACTCTGTTAAACAGGAAGTTACTCTGGCTTGGGGCCACCAGTTCGTCTATCGCGAACTCCTCGGTCCTCCGGATAACCACACTTTCAGTGCGATTTTGGGCTGGCCCCTGCTCGGGTCCGCGCCCTCGTTCCACACGTATGAGCGAGCCGGCGAACTCTGTCTCAGGCGGCCGCCAGGCGCGCCAACTTGGTCAGCACCGTTGCGGTCCCTTTCAAACGTGCGTCGGTTTTATCCCAATCGCGCGTCAGAACCACCTTCTGATCCGGTCGGATCTTCGCAAGGACACCCTGCTCGGCAATGTAGGAAACCAGACCGGCCGGATTGGAGAATTCGCTATTGCGGAACGTGATGACGATCCCTTTCGGCCCGGCATCGACCTTCTCCACATTGGCCTTGCGGCAAAGCCCCTTGATGAAGACGATCTTGAGGAGATGCTGCACTTCTTCCGGCAACGGTCCAAAGCGGTCGATCAGTTCCGCGCCGAAGGAATCGATTTCCTCCGCCTCGGTGACATCGCCCAAACGGCGGTAAAGCTGCAGACGCAGTTGCAGGTCCGCGACGTAATTTTCCGGGATAAGCACAGGCGTGCCGATGTTGATTTGCGGAGACCATTGCTCGTCGCCAAAATCCGCGCCACCATCCTTGAGCTGGGCAACCGCCTCTTCCAGCATCTGCTGGTACAATTCAAATCCGACTTCCTTGATATGCCCGGACTGCTCCTCACCAAGCAGGTTCCCGGCCCCGCGAATGTCGAGATCGTGACTGGCCAGCTGGAAGCCTGCACCCAGCGTTTCGAGAGACTGAAGGACTTTCAATCGGCGCTCGGCAGTCGCCGTCAACGTCTTGTTGGCAGGAACCGTAAAGAGCGCGTAGGCGCGGGTCTTGGACCGGCCGACACGGCCGCGCAGCTGGTAGAGCTGTGCAAGGCCGAACATATCCGCCCGGTGCACGATCAACGTGTTCGCGGTCGGAATATCCAGCCCGGATTCCACGATCGTTGTCGACAGCAGGACGTTGTACTTGCCCTCATAGAAGGCGTTCATGACGTCTTCCAGTTCCCCCGGAGGCATCTGGCCGTGGGCAACCGCCACTTTCAGTTCAGGCACCTGATTTTCAAGGAACTCGAGGCGCTCTGCAATGTCGGCAAGGCGCGGACAGACATAGAAGCTCTGCCCGCCTCTGTAATGCTCGCGCAGAAGGGCTTCTCGAACCACCAACGGATCGAACGGCGAAACGAACGTGCGCACTGCCAGCCGGTCCACAGGCGGCGTTGCGATTAACGACAGTTCGCGTACCCCGGTCAGCGCAAGCTGCAAGGTCCGCGGGATCGGTGTCGCCGATAGGGTCAACACGTGAACGTCCGATTTCAGCTCTTTCAGCCGTTCTTTGTGCTTGACCCCGAAATGCTGCTCTTCGTCGATGATAAGCAGGCCGAGATCCCGGAATTCGATGGACTTGCCCAGCAACGCATGAGTGCCGACGACAATATCGACTGATCCGTCCGTGATGCCTTTCTTGGTCAGGCTCAGTTGCTTGGTGGGCACCAGGCGGGATGCATGGGCTACGTTGATCGGCAAGCCATGAAAGCGCTCGGAGAAGGTCTTGAAGTGTTGACGGGCCAAAAGGGTCGTAGGTACCACCACCGCAACCTGGCGCCCGGACATGGCGGCAATGAAAGCTGCACGAAGTGCCACTTCCGTCTTGCCGAATCCAACGTCGCCGCAAACCAGCCGATCCATCGGCCGCCCCGATGACAGATCTTCGAAAACCGCATCGATCGCAGTAAGCTGATCGTCTGTTTCCTCGTAGGGGAATCGCGTCGCGAACTCGTCGTAGACGCCTTCCGGTGTTTCCACCACCGGCGCGGTCTTGAGAGCGCGTTGAGCTGCTGTCTTGATCAGGCCGTCGGCGATTTCCAGAATGCGCTTCTTGAGCTTGGCCTTGCGTGCCTGCCAGGCACCGCCACCGAGCTTGTCGAGCTGGGCTTCCTGGTCTTCCGAGCCATAGCGGGACAGAAGCTCAATGTTTTCAACCGGAAGATAGAGTTTGTCGCCACCGGCATATTGAAGTTCCAGGCAGTCATGCGGCGCGCCGACTGCTTCGATCGTTTTCAGACCGATGAACCTGCCGATACCGTGGTCCACGTGAACGACGAGATCGCCTTCCGAAAGGCCCGTCGCTTCGGTAATGACGTTGGCGCCCTTGGACTTGCGACGCGACTTGCGAACCAGCCTGTCACCGAGAATGTCCTGTTCGCCGATGAAGACGACGTCATTGAGCTCAAAGCCATGCTCGATGCCAAGTACACACAGCGCGGTTGTCTTGGCGGGAAGGCCCTCGATGTCCTTCAGCGTGTCCGCATTCTTGACCGCTCCAAGACCATGGTCTTCAAGAATCTGGCCGAGACGGTCGCGCGAACCTTCCGACCAGCAGGCAATCACCGTGCGTTTGCCTTGCTTTTGCAGTTGGCGCACGTGAGTTGTCAGCGCGTCAAAAATGTTGATGTCGCCCGCTGCCCTTTCGGCAGCAAAACTCCGGCCCTGACGCCCACCCAGTTCGACAATCGTCTTGCCGCTGCCTGGCGGCGGCGTAAAGGGATCAAGTGCGGCGCTTGCGCGGTCGGCGACAGCTGCACGCCATTCCTCTTCGGTGACATAGAGACTGGCCGGTTCCACCGGCATGTAAGGCACCGTTCCGGCGCTTGTCCCCATTTCGCGCGCTTCCTGACGTGCGCGGTAGTATTCCGTGACCTGGTCAACGCGTTCGCGGACTGCGTCACTCATGCTGGTGTCCAGAACGACAGGCGTGTCGCCGATGTAATCGAACAGACTTTCCAGTCGGTCGTGGAACAGTGGCAGCCAATGCTCCATGCCTGCGTATCGGCGACCGTCACTGATCGACTGATAGAGCACGTCTTCTCGGCTGGCTGCGCCAAAATTGGCAAGATAGGAACGACGGAAGCGGGAGATGGCTTCCTCGGACAATACGACCTCGCTCATCGGAACCAGGTCAAGGCGTTTCAGCTGTTTGGAGGTTCTCTGTGTTTCCGCGTTGAATGAGCGGATCGATTCAAGGGTATCGCCGAAGAAATCGAGCCGCACGGGCTCCTCCGCTCCAGGCGCGAAGAGGTCGACAATACCGCCCCGAACAGCATATTCACCGGTTTCACGAACGGTCGGAGTTCGCGAAAAACCGTTCATCTCCAGCCATGTGGAGATCGCTCCCATGTCGACCCGGTTACCCGGTGCCATGGAGAAGGTCTGGTCGGCCATGAAAGAGCGCTCGGGAACACGCTGAAGTGCCGCGTTGAGCGTTGTCATCAGCACGGTTTTCTTGCCGTCCGTCATGCCACGCGCAAGTTGGCCGAGCGCCAGCAAGCGGCGTGCACTGATCGCAGAGTTGGGCGAAACGCGGTCGTATGGCAGGCAATCCCAGGCGGGCAACTGCAGGATTTCGACCTCGGGATCGAAGAACTGAAGTGCTTCGCTGACCATGGCCATGCGCGTGGCGTCGCGGGCGACAAATACCAGGGCAAGACCCTGCGCCCGGGTTTCGGCGAGCAGCCTTGCAAGAGCGTAGCTTTCGGCCCCATCCGGAACGCCGGCAAGCGTCACGTTGGCCTGATCCTTCAGCAGGCTGTCAAACACAGCTGGCGTCCTTGTTGTTATCTGCCAAACCCGGCCGGACCGGCGGCTTCATGATAGGCAATGATGCGGCGGTAAAGCGGACCGTCCCACTCCTGCGGCAAGGGCTTGCGACCTGTCATCCAGGCGTACAGATCCTGGTCATGCGCTGTCAGCAAGTGCTCGAGTTCCAGGAGTTCTTCTTCCGTAAGGCTGTCGATCTTGGCATCCGCGAATCCACCCAACAGCAGATCCATTTCCTTCATGCCCCGATGCCAGCACCGAAACAGTATTTTCTTGCGCCGGGAATCCCGTTCGCCACCATTGATATCGACGTGTGCGCCGGACATTTCGGACATGAGAAACAGACCTATGAGAAGCTGACCGGCCTTTAGGCAAAGGCAGTATTGTTTTCGCCGATATCGGCCGGACGAGTGATTTCGTGTCGGTTATATAGCGCCAGAGAACGAGCTTGTCAGCGCCCAGTTCACAGAATGTTCTATTTGTTGCGCAGCGCTCCGCCTTCGTGGCAGAACAGGGGTTCGTGATACCGAATGCCCTGCCGTCTCTCGAAGGTTTACACGCCGAACATGCGCCCGCCGGTCCTCGATCCCCTGTTTGCCCCGGTTTCGACTTTGCCTGGAATCGGACCAAAGATCGAAAAGCTGGTGTCCGGCCTCGTCGGCAGCCAGCCGGACCGTGACGCGACCGTTGCTGATCTGCTTTTTCATATTCCTCATAGCCTTATAGACCGGCGGCACCGTCCGGGCATCGCCTATTCGGAAAATGGCGACATCGTCACACTGGATGTCACCATCGGCCGGCACATGGCGCCCCCCCGGCATTCGAAAGCACCTTACCGGATCAACGCCTACGACGAGACAGGTCAGATCACCTTTGTCTTCTTTCACCCGCGCCGTGACTGGCTGGAGAAAACTTTTCCCGAAGGCGAACGAAGAATCGTTTCAGGCAAGGTCGAATGGTTCAACGAGCGCCCTCAGATGGTGCACCCGGACTATTCGCTGAAACCTGAGGAAGCGGAAGAAATGCCGGCGATCGAACCGGTCTATCCGTTAACCGCCGGTTTGAGCTCCAAAACCTTGCAAAAGGCTGTGCGGGCGGCTGTCGACCGTGTGCCTCACCTCCCGGAATGGCTGAATGACGCCCATCTTCACCAGACTGGCTGGCCGGATTTCGCAGAAGCCTTGAAGACACTGCATGCACCGCATGAACGCAACGACATCGACCCCGCCTCCCCCTTCATGCAGCGGCTCGCCTATGATGAGCTGCTCGCCAGCCAGTTGGCTCTTGCCATGGTGCGGGCACACATGCGTACGCTTGGCGGAATATCGCGAAGCCCCAAAGGGGAACTGCAAAAAGCGGTGATAGCGTCACTGCCGTTTCAATTGACCGGCAGTCAGGCAAAAGCGATCGAAGAAATAAATGAAGACCTCGCCAAGCCGGTGCGCATGTTGCGACTTCTGCAAGGCGATGTCGGCGCTGGTAAGACCGTCGTTGCGCTTGCCGCCCTGGCACAGGTGATAGAAACCGGTGCGCAAGGGGCCCTGATGGCGCCGACGGAAATTCTCGCCCGCCAGCACTACGCGTCGATGTTGCCACTGTGCGAAAAGGCAGGCATTCGCCTTGCCCTGATGACCGGAAAGGACAGCCAGAAGGAACGTCGCCTTCGACAGGAACAGTTGGACGCAGGTGAGATCGACCTCGTGGTCGGCACCCACGCCCTTTTCCAGGGAACCGTGACCTTTCGCAATCTGGCCATGGTCGTCGTAGACGAGCAGCATCGCTTTGGTGTGCATCAACGGCTCGCCCTCTCGGCCAAGGGCAACGGCGTCGATGTTCTGGTCATGACCGCCACCCCTATCCCGAGAACGCTTGTGCTGACAGGCTTTGGCGACATGGACGTGTCTCGCCTGACGGACAAGCCCGCGGGCCGCAAGCCCATCACCACCGTATCAGTGTCCCTGGACCGACTGGACGAGATCATTGGCCGGGTTGGTGCAGCGGTCGCCGACGGACAGAAGGTTTATTGGGTATGTCCACTGGTGGAAGAATCCGAAAAGATCGACCTGGCCGCCGTTGAGGAGCGTCACCGGGTTCTGGAACATGCTCTTCGGCAACGCGTCTCTCTGGTCCATGGCCGCTTGAACGCCGACGAAAAGGATGCCGCAATGGCAGACTTCAAGTCCGGCGCAACCAAGCTGCTGGTGGCAACAACCGTTATTGAAGTCGGCGTCGATGTGCCCGATGCCACCATAATCGTGATCGAACACGCCGAACGCTTTGGCCTCGCGCAATTGCACCAGCTGCGAGGCCGTGTCGGACGCGGTGACAAGCCTTCGTCCTGCGTCCTTCTTTACAAGGGACCGCTTGGAGAAACGGCCGGCGCGCGCCTCAACATCATGCGCCAGACCAACGATGGTTTCCTGATCGCGGAAGAGGATCTGAAGCTGCGTGGCGGAGGCGAAATTCTCGGCACCCGGCAATCCGGCACGCCAGGTTTTCGTATCGCACGCGCCGACGAACACGCCGATCTGATGGAAGTTGCACGCGACGACGCGAGACTTATCCTTGAACTGGATCCCGATCTGAAAACCAAACGCGGCGAGGCTCTGCGCTGTCTTTTGTATCTGTTCGGCCGCGATGCCGCGATCAGGCTCCTCAGGGCCGGCTGACACGATCGAGCAGCGGCAGCCAACTGAGCCAATCGCGCGTAAGTCGTCAAGGACGCCTGACGACGTAGGGCAAAGCGAATAGTGGATTACATGGCTTAACGCACTCAGGCGTCTTCAGAACTTCTTAACCGTTCCAGCTGCGCCGGATCGACAATATCGTCTGCGAGAATTTCCGGATATTTCGGATTGACCAGACCTGCCGAGATCACGAGCTTTGCGGCATCTTCGACACTCATGTCCAGTTCAATCACATCTTCCTTCGGAACAAACAGCAGAAAGCCCGATGTCGGGTTCGGCGTGGTCGGCAAGAATACGGAAAGTGTATCGGCCTTGTCCTTGAGCCGGCGCTCCACTTCGCCCTTGGTGTCGGTGGAGATGAACACAATCGCCCATAGACCTCTGCGTGGATACTCGATCAGCGCCGCTGTGGTAAAGCTGCTTCCGCGTTGATCAAGCACCGTCTCAAAAATCTGCTTCAAGCCACTGTAAATATTACGAACAAGCGGCATGCGACCGACGATTTTTTCGCCAACCGATATAAGACTGCGCCCAAGGAAGTTTGCTGCAAGAAAGCCGACGACCGTGAGGACAAACACTGCAACAATGAGCCCGAAACCGGGTATCGGAAACGGCAGGTAGGTGTCCGGATTGTAGATCTTGGGTACAAACGGCTTGACCCAGCCGTCCACCCATTTGATGAAGGTCCAGGTCAACCACAGGGTAATGCCGATCGGGCCGGCGATGACCAGCCCTGTCAGGAAGTAGTTGCGAAGACGTGTTGCCGCACCCGGCCGATGGCCTATCTTGTGCGCGTCTTCTGCTTTATGTTTGTGTCGGCTCATGGGTTAAACCCGAAACTTCCCTGTGTGTGCTCGTCTTTTCAACTGACCCGCAATTAGATAAGCATCTTTATCGCAGTGCGGTATCCTTCGCTTGATTTATTTTTCAGCGATGTATTCAAATTATGCCGGATTTGGAGGCAGTGTTGCGGCGGACCACGTTCAAACTTCTGGGAACCGGATGTGTCGGCCTCGGGATTGTCGGTGCGTTCCTTCCCATTCTGCCGAGCACGATCTTCTTCATCCTTGCCGCTGCCTGTTTTGCCAGATCCTCTCCCGCGCTTGAGGCGCGCATCCTCAACCACCCTATCTTCGGGCCGCCAGTGATTGCCTGGCGCGAACATGGCGCGATCCCGCCGAAGGCAAAGATCTTCGCCATTTCCGGAATGACCTTCGGATATTGCGTCTTCTATCTTTCAGCCCATCCTGACCTGTGGCTTGCCATAGGTGTCGGACTGTTCATGATCGGCTGCGCAGCCTACGTCCTGTCTCGTCCATCGGGCCCGGGCAACAACCCTCCCGACGGTTGCAAGGATCCGTCATAGGTCGACGGGCTAAATGTCTGGAATAAGCCGCTTCCCAAGGGAAACAGCGCTTTCCTCCGCATATCCGAGTTGTTCGTAAAACCGCAGAACCTTGTCGTTGTCCTGACGTACCATAAGGTTGATCTTCGGACAGCCCTTCGCAACCAGGAATGCCTCGCAGCGGCTCATCAGCATTTTCCCAAGGCCCACCGTCTGACATTCGGGATCGACTGAAAGATAGTTGATCGAGCCGCGGTGGCCGTCATACCCGGCCATGACGGACCCGATAAGCCTGTCCCCGCGCAGAAGCACGAAGAAGGCACCGTTTTCGTCGGTCTGCTTGCGGTCGATGTCCTTGTCCGGATCATTCCAGGGGCGCGTCAGGCCACATTTCTCCCAGAGCGCAATGACGTCGGCTCTGTACCGCTCCTCAAAGGGCAAAACCCGATCTTGCGTGCTTGTGCTGTCCATGGACTATTCAACCGTCACGGATTTGGCCAGGTTCCTCGGCTGATCGACATCGGTGCCCATGAAGACAGCCGTGTGGTAGGCAATGAGCTGAACGGGCAACGCGTAGATGATCGGCGCAACGATATCCGACATGTCCGGCAGAATGACGGTATTTTCGGCCGCATTGCCACACTCCGACGCACCGCGCTCGTCTGTGATGAGCACGATCCGTCCGCCGCGCGCGGCCACTTCCTGCATGTTGGAAACGGTTTTCTCGTAAATCGCGTCAAAGGGCGCGATCACGAAAACCGGCATGTTTTCATCGATGAGGGCTATAGGACCGTGCTTGAGTTCCCCGGCAGCGTAGCCTTCTGCGTGGATGTAGGAGAGCTCCTTAAGCTTCAGCGCGCCTTCCAGTGCAAGCGGGAAATTGGTTGCCCGGCCGAGGTAAAGTGCATTGCTTGCCTTGGAGAGCGGATGCGCCAGTTTCTCGATATCGCTTTCACGGGCCAGGGCCTTGAGAGCGAGGCTCGGCACTTCGATCAATTCCGCGACAAGCTCCTGCTCCCGCTCCGGCGTCAGCACGCCGCGCTCCCGTCCGGCCTGCAGGGCAAGACCGGCGAGCACCGCAAGCTGACACGTGAAGGCCTTTGTCGAGGCAACGCCGATTTCAGGTCCGGCAATGGTCTGGAAAACCCTGTCGGCTTCCCGGGCTATCGTGCTTTCCGGCACATTGACGATCGCACCGATCGTGGCACCATTCGTCTTGCAGTAGCGCAGTGAGGCGAGCGTGTCTGCAGTTTCACCAGACTGGGAAATCACCAGCGCCGTGTCCTTGTCGCTGACCGGTGTTTCGCGATAGCGAAACTCGCTGGCGATATCGATCTCTACTGGAAGGCGGGCGTATTTCTCGAACCAGTATTTGGACACCAGACCGGCAAGATACGCTGTTCCGCAGGCCGTAATGATCAGGCGCGACAGGTCCTTGAACTTGAGTTGGTCAGCCCCTTCCACACGGGCTCGCTTGGTCGTGTAATCGAAATAGCGTGACAGCGTATGGCCCAGCACTTCCGGCTGCTCGTGGATTTCCTTGGCCATGAAGTGCTTGTAGTTGCCCTTGTCCATAAGACTGGAGGTGACAGACGACCTTGCTTCCGGGCGCGTGACAAGCTGGTTCGCCTGATCGAAGATCTCAACACCTGCCCTTGTGATGACAGCCCAATCGCCCTCATCAAGATAGGTAATCCGGTCGGTAAACGGCGACAGGGCGATGGCATCGGACCCGAAGAACATTTCCCCGTCTCCATGCCCGACAGCAAGCGGCGATCCTTTGCGGGCACCGATAAGAAGATCTTCCTCACCGGAAAACAGCATCGCCAATGCAAAAGCACCCTTCAGGCGCGGCAGAACCTGTGCAACAGCATCGCGAGGAGAAAGTCCGTTGGCCATCGCCAGATTGACCAGATGGGCTACGACTTCTGTGTCGGTTTCGGTATCCAGCACGGCACCGGCAGCGACGATTTCCTCTCGCAGTTCCAGATAGTTTTCGATGATACCATTATGAACGACGGCAACCGAGCCGGCCTGGTGCGGGTGGGCATTGGCAACAGTTGGTGCACCGTGTGTTGCCCACCGTGTGTGACCGATCCCGGAGATGCCTGTCAGGGGTGACTTTTCGAGAACAGCTTCAAGATTGCGCAGCTTGCCTTCCGCCCTGCGGCGCACGATGGCGCCATCCACCAATGTGGCAACGCCAGCAGAATCATAGCCCCGGTATTCCAGCCGCTTCAGCGAATCCACGATCCGCGGCGCCGCATCAACCGTTCCCAACACGCCAACAATGCCACACATGCAAAAGCCCTTTAAAAATGGATCCAACGGACCGCACTGCTTTAGACGACAGCGCCTGCCAACCAGAAATCAATCCCTGTTTCATTAAATGACAAGGGTCGAGAATTGTATGAAAGTCAGGATTTGGTTTCCTTGGCAGCCTTCAGCCGCTCCCGCAGCTGTTTTGCCTTGCCTTCCTTGACGATCTGCCGAGCGCGGCCAAATGCCATGGAATCCTGGTCCACATCATCGGTGATCACGCTTCCGGCAGCGACAAAAGACCCACAGCCAAGGTTGACCGGTGCCACCAGCGTGGAATTGGAACCGACAAAACTGCCCGCTCCAATCTCTGTCCGGTGTTTCAGGTAGCCGTCGTAATTGCAGGTAATCGTGCCAGCACCAATGTTCGACTTCGAACCGACACTTGCATCGCCGATGTAGCTGAGATGATTGGCCTTGGCACCGTCTTCGAAGGTCGTGTTTTTGACTTCGACAAAGTTGCCGACACGGGTGTCCGCCCCCAGAACCGCGCCGGGCCGCAGACGGGCATAGGGCCCAACAGCGCTGTTCCTGCCAACGGATGCCCCTTCAAGGTGACTGAAGGCGCGGATCCTTGCTCCGCTTGCGACCCTTACCCCCGGGGCGAAGACGACATTCTGCTCTACGACCACATCAGATTCCAGAACGGTATCATGCGAGAAATACACCGTGTGCGGTGCAAGCAATGTGCAGCCGTTTTCCAAAGCGATGTCACGCATACGAACCTGGAAATCCTCTTCACAGGCAGCCAGCTGAGCACGTGTATTGATGCCTTGCGTTTCGACTTCCGAGCCGGAAACCGCAACAACCTTCAAGCCCCTGCTGTTGGCGATTTCAACCGCGTCCGTCAGGTAAAATTCGTTTTTGGCATTGGCATTGCCAATCGCATCCAACAACGAGAGTGCATGCTGCCCCGAGAAACCCATGATGCCGGAGTTGCAGAATGTGATCCTCCGTTCTGCGTCCGAGGCGTCCTTTTCTTCCCGAATGGCAACCAGTTGCCCGTTATCGGTCAACAACCGGCCATAGCCGAATGGTTGTTGGGTTTCGAACCCAAGCACGGCCAAGTCTGCACCATCCGACAAGGCCCGTCGAACTTTGCCGATCGTGTCTGCCGTCACCAGTGGAGTGTCGCCGAACAGGATCAGGACATCGTCTGAAGGCGAGGCCAGCGCAGAACGGGCGGCAAGCGCCGCGTGAGCCGTACCCAGCCTCTCGTGCTGGACATGACAGTGCGCTTCCGGTGCAAGGTTTTGAACCAGCTTTTCAAGCTCGGGCATATCTGGGCCGGTTACGACGGAAATTCGGTCAGAGCCAGCCTGTTTCAGGGCCTTTACCACATGCCCGACCAACGGCAGTCCGCCGATCTCATGCATCACCTTTGGCAGGTTGGATTTCATCCGGGTGCCGAGTCCGGCGGCCAGAACAATCGAAAGGCAAGAACGGGAAGTCATCAAAGGTCCACTGTCAATTTTTCGGGCATCACCCACACAAGTCGGCCTCTATATGCCCCGATCCACAGAACATTGAAAGATCTGACTTCCCGAGTGCTTCGGTTTGCTTTTCATTAACCATAATGCACACCTGATGAGGTATCTTCTTTGAGATTCGGTTTCAGGCTCGGAAAGCAGGACTTTTGGCAAAACGGAAGGCACAAAAATCTGTTCGGGACGTTGTCCGGGATACGTTCACGCCTTCGCGTGTCGGCCTGCTTTCCTGGGCATTTGCGGCCGTTTGCATGGGAACTGTCGGCCTTGCTTCCTATCAGTTCAGCAACGCCCACGGCCAGTTCACACCGAAGTTCGATTTCCCGACGGGAATAACTCTGCCCCCGATCGGAAGCGTGGGTTCAACTGCCTCCATCACGTCACCTTCCGCCAGAGGGGTGCCGGTAGAAGTCATGCAGTTGCCGGAAGATAGCGATCACGCCCCCCTTCCCGGCCTGGACCAGAGCCAGATCGCGGTGCTGCAGAAAGAAATCGTCGGATTGCGTCGACGCCTTAGCGCACTTGCCGAACAAAATCTTGCTTATTCGCGCCGCATCGCAGCACTGGAGAAGGAAGCTGCTTTTTCGAGGCTTTCTGAAGCGGACAATACTGGCAAAGACAGCGGTCAACCAGTGGAACCGAGCCCGGGCATCGTCCGCACCGAGGTAACGGAAAAACTGGAAAAACCACTTCCCGTCCCCGTAGCGTCGCCTAAAGCAAAACGCGATGCTTCAAAGCTGAACCAGACGACTTCTGCGGCACCAGATCAGGCGGACACCAAGAAACAGGTTGCAACGCCGGCCCTTGATGTTCCCAAGGCGCCCCCCCGGATGGTCAGCATCGATTCCGGAACCGCTCCAGTCGACGCGCCTACCCGAAGTTTCAATCCTGCCGAACCGGTCCGGATAGTCGACCTACCAAGGGTAGATCTGCCCGCGCCAGGTGGCGAACCCCAAGCGACAGGTTCAATCCCCTTGGCTGTTGAAGACAATACGCCTTCTACGCCGCCCTCGCCGGAGCCGTTCGACGCAACACCTACCCAGACGACAAGTCGACCTGCGGTTATCACGCCTTCCAGTCCCGCCGGACGGCTTCGCGGTGGCGGTGACAGCAAACTGAAGCGAAGCGATTTCGGAGCGATTATCGGTCACTACAGCTCAACTGCTGCAGCAGCAAAAGCATGGGCCGATTTCAAGAATCAAAATGCGGAACGCATGCGTGACCTTCGCCCGCTCCTGATGGAACGAAATACGCCTCAAGGCGGTATTGCCTTGATGGTCGGACCGTTTGCCAATGCGGCGGACGCTGCCGTTGCGTGTCTTCACCTGTTGGATGTGACTGAGCTCTGTCACCCGGCCCTGTTCGCGGGTGACCCGCTCGTGACTGCGGCGGAATTTCGCGACACGGCGTTTTAAGGCAACCTAATCTCGTTAGATTTCAGTCGGTTGATGCAATGCGCCAAGACGAAGAACTTTGGCGCTGCGTTTACCCGATGGTCTGCAGCGCGGGGAACGTTTCCAGGAGCCAATAAGACAAGACCGCCATCTGCCCGGTCAGGAACATGACCCCGGTCAATACGAGAACCCCGCCCATGGTCTTTTCGACGACACCCATGTGCTTGCGGAACCGCCGCATGAACTTGAGAAACGGCGAAGCGAAAAGCGCTGCAATCAGGAACGGGATACCGAGGCCGAGTGCATAGGCGCTCAAGAGCAAGGCTCCCTGCCCCACCGTTTCTTTTCCGCCAGCGACAAACAGAATGGCAGCCAGTATTGGGCCGACACAAGGTGTCCAGCCAAAGCCGAAGGCAAGGCCGATGACATAGGCGCCAAGCGGACCCGCAGGCTTTTTCTCCACGTGAACACGCGCTTCCTTGTAAAGCAGGCCTATGCGGAACACGCCAAGGAAATGCAGGCCCATAACGATGATCGCGGCGCCGGCGATGTAGCTCAGGTAATCGAGATAGGCGCGAATGAACTGGCCAAGAAAACTGGCAGTCGCCCCCAGCAAAACAAACACGGTTGAAAAACCAAGCACAAAGAACAGGGCACTCAGAAACACCCGACGCGATGCAGCCGTGCTGTCTTCTGCTTCACCTGATAGTTGCTCCAGCGAAACGCCCGCAAGGAACCCCAGATAAGGTGGCACCAACGGCAGAACGCAAGGCGAGACAAAAGATAGGACACCGGCAAGCGCGGCGCCTATGATGGTGACTTCCTGGATCATTCGACATTCCGGTTGTTCAGGCAGCCCACCGGCAATCCGGCGAGGCTCGGAGCGACCTTATTAGCCGCTTCCCCGCTTTGACCAAAGACACAAGGTGCTCACCATTTGGAGAGCTGTGAACACCGGTCAGTTTGCCTTGGCCGGTGCGGTTGCGGGCACTAGGCCTTTTTCCTGGAAATAGGTCAATGCGCCAGGATGTAGCGGCGCCGGCATGCCGTAGGCAACCAGGTCATTTTCGGTCAGGCGGCCAAGTGCGGGATGCAGACGCTTGAAGCTGTCGAAATTTTCGAAAACCGCTTCTACGAGTGTTGTCACGATCGGTTCCGGCATGCGCGCAGACGTTACGAAGGTCGCGACAACGCCGAAGGAATCCACTGGCTGCGAAAGACCATAAAGGCCCGCAGGGATGTCGGCCGGCATGTAATAGGGAACTTCTGTCAAAAGCTCGTCAACCGCCTTGCCATCGATACCAATCAGACGAATATCGCAACGAGCCTGAGTTTCCTCGATCAACGCAGCCGGATGACCTATCAATTCGAAATAGGCATCAATTCTGCCTGAACAAAGAGCTTCAGACAGCTCCGATGTCTTGAGCTCTTCAAGATCTTCCTGATCACTCTGCGTCCAGCCAAGGCCGCTGATCAGTGCGTTCCAGGAAGCTGCAGACCCCGATCCCTTGCTGCCGATATTTATCTTTGCCTCTTTCAAATCATCGAAGACCCGATAAGAAGATTCGTCTCGAACGACGATCGTTGCGACTTCGGCATGAAGTGAAAAGATAGAGCGTAGCTCATCAAACGGCCCGACCTCTTCAAAGGCAGAGGTCCCGAGAAAAGCGTGATGCTGCCAGTCGGACTGCACATAACCAAAATCGATTTCACCGGAACGAATCTTTTCGATATTGGCAATTGACCCCAGCGTGGTTTCGACTGAGCAACGAACGCCGTGGTCGGCGCGTGTCATGTTGACGATCTTGCAAGTCGCCCCGCCGGACGGATAGTAGACGCCGGTAACGCCGCCGGTGCCAATCGTAATGAAATGCTGTTCATCCGCACGCACGCCAGCGATTGCACCGCTCATAACCAACAATCCCGCGCCCAGAAGTGCGGTGAGACGGCTGCATGCGGTATTGGAACCGGACAACTGGCGCGTAAAGCACTGCGCTGCTACGAGGGTCTCCAGAGACTTTGCCAAATGTTCCGCCCTTCTGCCGCCGACAAATATGGCGGTATCCTTCAACAACTCGGCCACACACCGACCACAACAACCCAGCATCAGGCGCTGCAGTGCGACTCCTGCACATCTGGCTGCCGAGGCACCCGCAAGATTACGCAATGTCGAAGGGATAGCAAAGGCGACGCGTCAACACCAGTTCGGGACGATAGGTTCAATCACAAGTTACCGAGCCCATGACCGGACCGATAGCGCAAACAGTTTGAAAAAATTTCTGGTCAGAACAAATTTCGATTGAACAAATGCTACGGACGAGAATATGCCACGGTCCCCAACCCCTTGGACCGGCCATACTCCAGACAGCGTCAGTTGTTTCGCCCTCCCCGGATCACCTCAAAGAGCTTCCCCTTTAGCTCTTCTTCAGCATCACCGTCGCGAAGGCCCTGCCGCCACTGGTCAAGGATGAGACGCAAGCCGAGCGTTTCCCGGCTATGCGGTAGGTCTCCGATAAACGACGCGAAAAACAGGTCGAGCCGTTCCCGGTCGATCAAGCCCTGGTCGATCAATCCGTGAATCAGCGTCATCGTCGCCGCGATGTGCCCTTTCACGAAATCGAACTCGACGGAGCTCGTGTGGGTGTCGATTGTCGTTGTGTGCATGTAACCTCTCATGTGTCTGATAACGTTACCTCACATAGCTTTATTGCGCTACCTGACAGTTTTCGCAGGAGAATGATCGTTATTTTCTTAGAAGCGAAAATTAGCAACTAGAGTTAAAAAGAGTAAAATCCACTGTACTTGATAATACTATCAATCGAAGGAGCGTTGTTGCTAATAACATGTGCAAGAATTCACCATTTCCCGATTTTGGTTGTGTGTTTTCAACAGTGACCACTGAACAACGCTGTTTTTTCCTACCCTGTTGAAAAAATCGATTTTGCCTCTTGCATTGTCCTCAAGGTCGGCCTAAACACACGCCACCAACGCGGTGGCGCTGCAACAACGCACTGAACCGCTTCGGAAATTGGTGAGAGCCGATAGCTCAGCTGGTAGAGCAACTGACTTTTAATCAGTAGGTCCAGGGTTCGAACCCCTGTCGGCTCACCAATATTTCCAAAAGCTTAGCCTTAAAAATTTTAAGCTTGTAGTATCCACCGCTTGCGCGTCGCACGGTGGACGAGATCTGTATTTTCACTATCCAAGTTCGCGATCCCGAGACCTGAGAACTTGCTGGCATTTGACCTAAAAGCAAAGCCGGACAACCCATCTGGATCGCCCGGCCAAACTAACCTTAAGTAAGATTCAAACAACGCAAAACCGTTTGCGTATTGAAAATTTTCCCACGTCAGGACGCAACAGGCTGCTGTTCCGTCTGGGTTTTTCCTTTTCCGCCAAACCAGCTTTTGACGGATTCACGCATGGTCTGCATGTTCACATAAAGAATCGGGATCATGAGAATGCCGATGCAGGTCGCAAACAGCATGCCACCGAACACCGCGAAGCCAATGGCTTTCTGACTGGCCGCACCAGCACTTGATGCGGTCATCAAAGGCACGACACCCAGCAAGAACGACAAGGCCGTCATCATGACCGCCCTGAACCGAAGATGAGCCGCTTCTACTGCTGCATCCTTGATCGACTTGCCATCGGCCCTCTGCTCCATCGCAAACTCCACGATGAGGATGGCATTCTTGGCGCCCATCCCGACAAGCATGATCATGCCGATCTGTGTGTAGAGGTTGACATCCCCCCCAGTCGCAAAGACCGCAACAAGCGCCCCGAGGATTGCAAAGGACACCGACATCAAGATCGCAATCGGCATCGTCCAGCTCTCATACTGAGCGACAAGGAAGAGATACGTGAACAAGATTGACAAAAGCAGGATGAAAAGAACGATCTGCCCCGATCCGAGCTGCTGCAGCGCTGTACCTGTCCACTCGAGAGAATACCCGTCCGGAAGGGCTTCAGCCCCCGCGGCATTGACTTCGTTGATGACCACACCTGTTGAGGCTCCAGGTGCCGGATCAGCCATCACGGCAGCAGCACGGAACATGTTGTAGCGGGTCAGAATCTGCGGACCTAGGACATTCTGTGTCGTCAGAATGCTGCGCATGGGCACCATGGTGCCGTCGCTCGACCGCACATAAAGTGCACCGATATCCTCCACCCGATCGCGGAACTTGCCTTCCGCCTGGATCATCACCTTGTAGACCCGGCCGAAGATGTTGAAGTCGTTGATATAGTACGAGCCCAGATAAGCCTGCAGTGTCGTGAACACATCCGACACATTGATGCCGAGCGTTTTGGCCTTTTCACGATCAAGATCGATAAAGACCTGAGGCACATTGGCCCGGAAAGTCGAGTAGGCGCGCCCAACTTCGGCACTCTGATTGGCAGAATAAATCATCGAGCCAAGTGCCGATGACAAATCCTGCGGCGAACCTCCACCGGTTTGTTGCAGCATCACCTGAACACCACCGGTCGTGCCAAGGCCCGGAATCGGCGGGGGGTTGAAGGCAATGATATTCGCACCGGGAATAGTCGAAAATTCCGCCCAGAACTTTGCAAGGATCGCGTCAATGCGAAGGTCGGGTGCCTGACGGTCTTCCCAGTTCTTCATGGTCGCAATCACCAGCGCCGCATTCGAGGACGTTGCGCCGTTGAGGATTGAGTAGCCGTTGACAATGACGACGTCTTCCACACCCGGCGTTTTGGAGGTCAGGTCAACCACCTGCTTGGTGACGTTCTCCGTCCGTTGCAACGACGCTCCATCGGGAAGCTGAACGTCGACCATCAGGTAACCCTGGTCTTCCGAAGGCAGAAAGCCCTGAGGCAGTGATCCGCCGAGTGTCACGATCAAGGCGACCGCCCCGGCAACAACGGCAAGCCCTATCACGGCGAAGCGAACAAGGCGGCGAATAATACCGGTATATCCGTTGCGTACCGAGGTGATGCCACGGTCGAACAGCCCCATGATGCCGCGCGGCGGGCCAGAACGGGCTTTCAGGATCAGGCCACAGAGAGCCGGAGACAGCGTCAGCGCGTTGATCGAGGAAATCAACACAGAGACCGAGATGGTGACAGCGAACTGGGAATAGAGACGGCCGGTAATGCCTGGCATGAAGATTGTCGGAACGAAAACCGCCAGCAGCACCAACGTCGTGGCAATCACCGGACTGGTGATCTGTTCCATCGCTTTCGTCGTGGCTTCTTTCGGCGACAAGCCTTCGTCGGCAATGATGCGTTCCACGTTTTCCACGACGACGATGGCATCATCCACAACGATACCAATAGCCAGCACCAGTGCGAACAGCGAAATCGTGTTGAGCGTCATGCCAAGTGCCAGCAGCACGGCAAACGTGCCGATCAGCGACACTGGAATGGCAACAGTCGGAATGATTGTCGCTCGCCAGTTCCCGAGGAAGATGAACACCACCGAGACCACCAGAAGGAAGGTCAGGAAAAGTGTGGTGATGACGTCGTTGAGAGAAGCCTGCACGAAATCCGTGGTGTTGAAGGGAACACCGTACTGCATGTCCGGCGGAAAATTCTTGGCCAGTTCATCCAGGCGAGCCAGCACGTTTTCCGATACCTGAAGCGCGTTTGCACCTGGTGCCTGATAGATTGCCAGAACCGTGGAAGGCTTGCCGTTGTATTCGCCGGAGGCGTTGTAAACCTGTGCGCCAAGTTCGACGCGGGCAACATCGCCAATTGTTACGACTGCGCCGTCTGCACCGGTTCGCAGAACGATCTGCTCAAATTCTTCCGGTGAGGCCAGACGGCCCTTTGCCTTGATCGTGTACTGGAACTGCTGTCCGTCCGGAACCGGAGGTGCGCCGATCTGACCGGCAGCCACCTGAATGTTCTGGTCACGTACGGCGGTGATGAAATCCGTCGGCGTCATGCCCAGGCTGGTCAACCTGTCCGGATCAAGCCAGATGCGCATGCCGTAGGAAAAGTCGGTCATGACATCTGCCAGACCAACCCCAGGCACACGGGCAAGTGCATCCTTCAGGTTGATCGAGGCATAGTTTGACAGGAAGACCGGATCGTAACTGCCGTTTGGCGAAAACAGTGTAATGACCAGCAACATGTTTGTGCTGGCTTTTTGCACTGTCACACCGTTGTTGGTCACATCGCTTGGCAGCTGGCTGTTGGCCTGACTGACCCGGTTCTGCGTGTTGACCGTGGCAATGTCCGGGTCTGTTCCGACAGCGAAGGTAACGTTGAGCGAATAGTTGCCGCTGTCGTTACTGGTCGACTGCATGTAGATCATGTCGTCGACGCCGTTGACCTGCCCTTCGATTGGGGCGGCAACAGTTTCTTCCAGCACTTCGGCATTGGCGCCGGTATAGGTCGCCGTAACGTTTACGACCGGCGGGGTGATATTCGGAAACTGTTCAACCGGAAGCGACAGATACCCAAGCACACCGGCAATAGTGATAACAATGGAAATGACCAGCGCGAATTTCGGCCGGTAGATAAAAAAGCGTGAAAACATTTAGCTTTTCTCCGCCGGCTTGGAAGCTAGTACCGGGTTCACGACAACGCCGGGGCGCACTTTCTGCAACCCTTCGATGATGACCTCGTCACCTTCCTTCAGGCCTTTAGAGACGACGAAATCCGTGCCTTCCTGCTGACCCAGTGTCACGTAGCGCTGTTCGACCTTCTTGTCCGACGTGATTGCCAGTGCAAACGCACCTTCCTGGTCCCTTTGAATGGCAGCCTGCGGCACAACCAGCGCCGTTTCCGTTTTCGGCGCTTCGAGAACCACCGTCACATAGGTTCCGGAAATCAGGCGGATGTCCTTGTTGTCGAATTGTCCGCGGAAGGAGATGGTGCCTGTCGCCGTATCGACCTGATTGTCAATGAAGACGATTTTGCCCTTTTCATTATAGTCCTGCCCGTTTGGCAGAACCAGTTTCAGGTCTGGAGACTCATCCGGCTGGATATCGGCAGGGTTTATCCCGTGTGTCTTGACCGCGTTGAGATACTGCGCCTCGCTGACGGAAAAATTGACATAGACAGGAGCAAGACTGATCAAGCTGGCCAGTGAATTCGTCGTGGGTCCAACGACCTCGCCAACGCTGTAGGTGGTCTTGCCGAGTTGGCCGTCGAAAGGTGCCGAAATGTCGGTGTAGCTGAGGTTGAGTTCCGCTTCCTGCAGAGACGATTGCGCTGCCTCCACAGAGGCTTCCGCCTGTTGCTTTTGCGCCAAGGTCGCTTCGTAAGCAGCCTCGGAGAGATGCCCCTTGTCTCGGAGGTCCCTGTCACGCTTCTCGTCAGCAGCCTTAAGTGCAGCGTCTGCCTTTGCGCTTGCAAGATCCGCCTTGGCCTTTGTCAGTGCGGCCTGATACTGCGCTTTTTCAATCGTGAACAACAGGTCGTTTTTCTTGACGACGGAGCCGTCCGGCACAGCTTTCTCTTCCAGGAAACCTTTGACGCGAGCCATGAGATCGACCTGGTCGATTGCAGCGACTTGCCCTACAAAACGTGCGCTTTGGCGAATATCCTGGGACGCAATCTTCGCAACGGTCACCGATGGTGGCGGCGCTGCCGGAGCGGCCTTTTGCGAGTCGTCGGAGCACGCGGCCAAGAGCGCCGAGGTTGCAGCAACGAGTGCAAAATTGCGAGGGAAAGAGGCAAAAGGCAAAAAAGTCATTCGGGAACTCCGCAGTCCGACCATCAGGTCAAGGCGCATAATTTGGGGTTCACTATAAAAGGACTGGTTGATTCAACAAGTGAATAGTGCCCTTGCCGTGTGGTCTTGGCGGGAAAAATTCCTTAACGTTTTCAAAGTCACGTATACATTGCCCGACACGGCAATCACGAAACACACCTAATGGTTTGTGCGTCGGCAAATTTTCTGAATGCGATAAAGTCCAGCAAATCCAGCCAGAGAGCCGTGGGCGGAACACGTCTCCCGGCTAAGCCTTCTCACAAAGAATGAATTTCATTTACGAGACAACTGGCGACAGGATCAGCGTGAGCCCGTTGAGCTGGCCTGCCGGCACTATCTTGCGCTGTTCCAAGCCTTTGCAGCCGATTTCCAGAGCAACAATCTGCGGCAGGGAGCCGGCAATTTGCGCAGCTGCATCAGTGCCAACCAGTGACGCATACGCAGATGGCGTTAGCACGGATATTGTTCCACGAGCAGTCTTGAGCTCCAGACCCAGACTGGTGGCGCGCATTTCGCGTTGGCCCGTGAACCCACCCAAAAACTCGTGATGATCCGAGGGATCGCCGGCTACGAGATAGACTGTCTTTATCGTTGACGCGCCGTTGGCATGATCCTGAAAGGCTTCTTTCCAGAAATTTTCGGGAAATCTATTCCTGCAGGTGAAATAGCCGATCTCCGGTGCAAGTGCATCACTGACAAATGTCAGGTCGAAGGCAACTTGCACCTTGCCGCCATCCACCAGATTGGCGGTGCGCTCGAAGGAAAACGGCTCGTAGAGTTTCAGTCCAGCCTTGCTGAAATCGTCCCTGTCCTTCGCAGGATCGGAACTGTCCAGCACCAGCATGCTGGCCCCTTCGTGCTGGGACAGAAAATCTCGGTTGAAAGCTCCGAACGAGAAAACCTCTTCAGAAGCCTCGAAAATGAGATCCCGATCGGCAACGCTCAACAACTCGACGAAAAAACCGTCGAGCTGAACCAAACGGTTGGCCGTTCCCCAGGAATGGCGATTTTCAGGAGTAACCGTGAAACCAAGGTCCGCCCACACCTGGCCCGCGGCCTCCAGATCCCTCACCGCTACAACGACGTGATCGAGCCCGCGCACCATTATCTTGTCCCCTTCCCGCCTTGGCCGATCAGACCAGACGGCCCTGATGGATCGCTGCGCTTATGAAGGATGCAAACAGCGGATGCGGATCGAAAGGACGGGACTTCAGTTCCGGATGGTACTGAACACCGACGAACCAGGGATGATCCGCGATTTCGACTGTTTCCGGCAAAACACCGTCTGGCGATGTCCCGGCGAAAATCAAACCGCATTTCTCGAGTTCATCGCGGTAGCCGATGTTGACTTCATACCGGTGGCGATGACGCTCCGAAATGCTGGTCGTTCCATAAATTTCAGCAATCTTGGAACCGGTCTTGAGCGCAGCAGGATAGGCTCCAAGGCGCATCGTACCGCCCAGATCGCCTTCGGCGTCGCGCACTTCCTTGCGGTTGCCCTTCGTCCACTCGGTCATCAGGCCGACAACAGGTTCCTTCGCCGGGCCAAACTCGGTGGAATTGGCTTCGGCGATCCCGGCGAGATTGCGCGCTGCTTCCAGAACCGCCATCTGCATGCCGAAACAAATTCCGAAATACGGGATCTTGCGGGTCCGGGCGAAGTGTGCCGCAGCAATCTTGCCCTCGGCGCCCCTTTCCCCAAAACCACCGGGAACCAGAATTCCGTGAACACCTTCCAGATAAGGGCTCGGGTCTTCCTTCTCGAAGGTCTCCGATTCGATCCATTCAAGGTTCACCTTGACCCGGTTGGCGATACCGCCATGGACCAATGCTTCGATCAGCGACTTGTAGGCATCCTTCAGAACGGTGTACTTGCCGACAATTGCGATCTTGACCTCGCCTTCCGGATTGGCAACCGCCTCGGAAATGCCGTTCCAGCGATCGAGCACCGGTGCAGGTGCCCCCTTGATGCCGAAAGCAGCCAGAACTTCGTCGTCCAGCCCTTCCTTGTGGTAGGCGACCGGCACGTCGTAGATCGACTTGACGTCGTAGGCCGGAATGACCGCGCTCTCGCGCACGTTACAGAATAGCGACAGCTTCCGTTTTTCCGTTTCCGGAATCGGGCGATCACAACGGATCATCAGGATATCCGGCTGAATACCAATGGACCGCAGTTCCTTTACAGAGTGCTGCGTCGGTTTGGTCTTCATTTCACCGGCGCTCGGGATGTAGGGCATCAGGGTCAGATGCACATAGACGACGTCGCCTCGCGGAAGATCGTTGCCAAGCTGACGGATCGCCTCGAAGAACGGCAGGCCTTCAATATCGCCCACAGTTCCGCCGATCTCGACGAGAACAAAATCGTAGTCCTCGTTGCCGGTCAGAACGAAGTTCTTGATCGCATCAGTCACGTGCGGAATGACCTGGACGGTTCCGCCCAGATAATCGCCGCGCCGCTCCTTGGCGATGATGTCCTGATAGATCCGCCCGGTGGTGATGTTGTCCTGCTGGTTCGCAGGACGACCGGTGAACCGTTCGTAGTGGCCGAGATCGAGGTCTGTTTCCGCACCATCGTCGGTCACAAAGCATTCGCCATGCTGATACGGGCTCATGGTGCCCGGATCGACGTTCAGGTAGGGATCGAGTTTGCGGAGACGGACCTTGTAACCGCGAGCCTGAAGCAATGCGCCCAGTGCTGCAGAAGCAAGACCTTTTCCAAGCGAGGAGACCACGCCGCCAGTGATGAAAATATATCGCGCCATGGACCAATACCATATCCTTGCCGAGGGCGCCTTGGCCACTCGGGAGTTGCGTTCTCAACACATAAAAATGCCCTGCGAGTTAAGCCGCAGGGCATATGTCGGGTGAATGGGCCAGAAGACCCGTTCGGCCGCCTTACTGGGCGGCCGGGACCTGAGGTCCGGAAGGTTGCTGTTGGTTCAGCTGTTTCAACGAATCGAGAACACCGCCTGAACCGCCTTCGGTCGTGCCGTCCGTCGTGGCAGGCGCTTCCTGGGTTGCTGTCGGAACAGCATCAAGAATCGAACCGGGCCGGTCCTGATTCTTTGCAATAAGGCTGAGCGTCAGCGATGTAGCGAAGAAAGCGACCGCCAGAACGGCAGTTGCACGCGTCAGGATATTCGCAGTCCCACGACTGGACATCAGACCACCGCCTCCGCCGCCAATGCCAAGCGCGCCGCCTTCGGAACGCTGCAGGAGGACAACAAGCACCAGGGCCAGGACGACCATCAAGTGGATTACGATGACTACGGTTTCCATCGAACGCCATTCTTCATTGAATTCAAGATTGGCGGCCTTCTACACCAGACGCCGCCAGCTTTCCACCCTTCAATTGCGCCTTCGACACAGAAGCTTCAAGGCCGGGCACAATATATTCGGTGTCTTCAGGAATAAGCAGCAAGTATGCCGAGGAAATCTTCAGCCTTGAGACTGGCGCCGCCAACAAGCGCGCCGTCGACATTTGCAACAGACATCAGTTCACGCGCATTGCCCGGTTTCACAGACCCGCCGTAAAGAAGGCGCATGGAAGCTCCTTCCCCGCCGAACCTTGCGGAAAGATTGTCCCGCATTGCCTTGTGCATTTCCTCAACATCCTCTGCGGTGGGTGTCAGACCTGTACCGATCGCCCAGACCGGCTCGTAGGCAATCACGCAGTTTTCGGCAGTCGCCCCATCCGGAACCGATCCGTTCAATTGGCGGTCGACAATCGCAAGTGCCTGGCCTGCTTTGCGCTCGGCTTCTGTCTCGCCGACACACACAATCGCCACAAGGCCGGCTCTCCAGGCTGCCCGAGCCTTTTCATTGACATCAACATCGCTTTCAGCGTGATCCGTCCGGCGTTCAGAATGACCGACGATGACGGCCCTTGCGCCGGCATCTGCAAGCATTTCAGCAGAAATGTCACCGGTGTGAGCACCAGAAACAGCGGTATGGCAATCCTGACCACCTACAGACAGAGCGCCACTGCCAGCCTTATCCGCAATTGCTGCGATCAGCGTTGCAGGCGCACAAATCATCGCATCGACCGAATCCGCCAGATCGTCACTGATGCCGGCGATCATCTTGTAGACTTCAGCCTGGCTTGCCTTCAGACCGTTCATTTTCCAGTTACCGGCAACCAGCGGCTTGATCGCTGCGCTCATGTTCAGTTTCTCCCGCGGCATGATCCTTGATTTGCCGCCTATAGAGCAGAAGCGTACACGCGTTGCAATCACCCTGAGGACGGGAAAACCCAAATCGCTTCCGAAGTTTGTAAAAGGCCGCCTTGCGGCGGCGGCGCGGCGTCTTTATGATCCGCCCGCTCCGGCCAAGGCCGGTCCTGAATTCAGCCGGTCACGCCGGCTGCCGGAACGAAGAAGAATACGGGAGTCGTCATGCTTGACGCGCTGCGCAAGGGCGCTGGCACCTGGGTTGCCAAACTGTTTATTGCTCTGTTGATCTTTAGCTTCGCCGTGTGGGGCATTAGCGGTTTCTTGACCGGTGTCGGCCAGAACACCGCCGCCAAGGTCGGTGACACGGAAGTCTCCCTGTTCGATTTTGACCGGGCCTACAGGCAGGACCTCGGACGGCTGGCTCAACAGTTCGGCCGGCCGCTGACGCCTGCAGAAGGCGCGACCCTCGGTGTTCCGCAGCAAACCCTGGGCAAGCTTGTGGCCGAAGCGGCCATGAACAACACCGCTCAAAACATGAAACTCGGTGTTTCGGACGAACGCCTGGCGACCATTATCCAGAGTGACCCTGCCTTTCAGGGCCTGGGTGGCAGGTACGACAAGAACCGCCTACAGCAGGTTCTGCAGGCAAACGGATACCGGGAAGACGAATATGTCGTCGAACGCCGCAAGGTTGCAGAGCGTGCGCAGCTTGCAGAAGGCCTCGCCGGAAGCATGAAGGCGCCGATTGCCTATCTGGAAGTTCTTGACGCCTATCAGGGCGAAACGCGAAGCGTTGATTACCTGGTCGTCACACCGGAATTCATCGGAGACATCGAGGATCCGGCCGAAGGTGTCCTGACAACCTACTTCGAAGAAAACAAGGACAATTTCCGCGCACCCGAGTTCCGTGAAATCAAATACGTCTCACTCACGCCGACGTCTCTCTCTCGTCCGGATGACATTTCCGACGAAGACGCTCGCGCTGAGTTTGAGCGCCGGTCGGAAGATTTCTTCCAGCCCGAACGCCGCAAGATCCGTCAGATGTCCTTCCCGTCTCAACAGGCTGCGGAAGAAGCTGCCGAAGAAATCGCGAACGGCAAGACCTTTGACGAACTCATGAGTGAACGCAACCTTGCCAACAACGACGTTGCCCTTGGCATCATGGCAAAGACCGATTTTCTCGATGAAGCTATCGGCGACGCCGCTTTCAGCCTGGAAGAAGGCGCGACCAGCGGTGCGGTGGAAGGCAGGTTCTCGACTGTCATTCTGAATGTCGAAGAAATCCTTCCTGAAAGCACCAAACCCTTCGAAGACGTGAAGGACGAGATCGTCCAGAGCCTCGCAAAGGAACAGGCGGAACGGGAAATTCTGGATCTGCTTAACGAAGTCGAGGATGCCCGGGCCGGCGGTGCTCCGCTGGACGAAATCGGCGAGCGTTTCTCCCTGACTGTAGAAACTCCGTCAGCTTTTGATGCATCCGGAAACGGTGAAGACGGTAAACCCGTAACCTTGCCTGATGCAGAGGGACTTGTAGCAGGTGCGTTCGACAGTGACATCGGCATCGAAAACGATGTCCTTCAGCTCGGTGAGCAAGGCTTTCTCTGGTATGACGTCGCAAAGGTTATTCCGTCGCGCGAACGGACCCTCGACGAAGTTCGCGAAGACGTCATTGCCGCCTGGAAGCAGGATGAACTCGGCAAACGCTTGAGCGACACTGCGGCAGACCTCTTGGCCAAAACAGAAGGCGGCACGCCGTTCATTGCCCTTTCCGCAGAAACCGGGCTGGAAGTGAAATCCGCAACTGACCTGAAGCGCAACACGCCGTCCGGGGATTTCGGCCGCGAAGCTGTTTCGGCAGTATTCGACGGCCCCGTTGGAACAAGCGCGGTCACCGAAACCAACGATGGCAACGGTCGGATCGTGCTTAAAGTGAGCGGTTCCAACGTACCGGACTTCCAGAGCGACGCACCGCAAGTAGCGGCCCTGGGTCAGCAGCTTTCCCAGCAAATTCAGGACACGCTGCTCGGCCAGTTCATCTCCGACCGGGAAACCAAGGCAGGGGTCGAGATAAACAATGCCGGTATCGCCCAGATGATCGGGCTGGACCGGAATTGATCCGTTTGAAAGTGGAATGACGACATGAGCACATTCAAGGACTTCATCGCCAAGGTGTCAGACGGTCACGCCTTGAGCCCTGAAGAAGCCCGCGAAGCCTTTGAGGTGATCCTGTCGGGATCTGCAACACCATCGCAGCTTGGCGGGTTTCTGATGGCCTTGCGTGTGCGCGGCGAAAGCATTGCCGAAGTCACGGGTGCGGTCGCGACCATGCGGTCCAAGATGATCCCCGTGAGGGCCCCGGCCAACGCGATGGATATAGTGGGAACGGGTGGCGACAATTCCGGCAGCTACAATATTTCCACGTGCACGGCCCTGGTCGTCGCCGGCAGCGGCGTACCGGTCGCCAAACACGGCAACAGGTCATTGTCTTCCAAGTCGGGCGCTGCAGAAGCGCTCGCCGAACTTGGCGTCAACATCGATATCGATGCCAGGAAGATATCCGATTGCATCAACAGGGCGGGTATCGGTTTCATGTTCGCTCCGCTGCACCATGCAGCCATGAAGCACGTGGGTCCAACCCGCATGGAACTCGGCACGCGCACAATCTTCAATCTACTTGGCCCATTGACCAATCCCGCAGGCGTGAAGCGCCAGATGGTTGGTGTGTTTGCCCGCAAATGGGTGGAGCCGCTTGCGGAAGCTCTTCGCGAGCTAGGGTCCGAAAAGGCCTGGGTCGTCCACGGCTCCGACGGAATGGACGAAATTACCACAACCGGTCCAACCGCTATTGCCGAACTCAAGAACGGGACAATCCGTTCGTTTGAAATTTCACCCGAAGATGTTGGCCTTGCCGTTTCCGATCCGAAAGATCTCAAGGGCGGACTTCCCTCGGAAAACGCGAAAGCCCTGCGCGACGTCCTCGCCGGAGCAAAGAACGCCTATCGCGATGTGGTGCTGTTCAATGCGGCTGCCTCCCTGCTGGTTGCAGACAAGGTGGAAACCTTGAAGGATGGTGTCGAGTTGGCGGCGCAATCCATTGACAGCGGATCCGCAGCCGACACCTTGGAAAAGCTTGTCGCAGCATCGAACGGGTAAGACATGGCAGACATTCTTCAAAAGATCGAAGCCTACAAGCGCGAGGAAATCGTCGCTGCAAAGGCATCCGTTTCGATCGACGAACTCAAGGCGCGCATCAAAGACGTGAGTGCTCCACGCGGGTTTCTCAAGGCGATCGAAGCCAAACACGATAACGGTGAGTACGCTCTCATTGCAGAAATCAAGAAGGCCAGCCCTTCGAAAGGGCTCATTCGGGAAGATTTCAATCCGCCTCTCCTGGCCAAGGCTTACGAAGTAGGCGGCGCAGCCTGTCTTTCGGTCCTGACCGATACGCCCTCTTTTCAGGGAAAGCCTGAGTTTCTGGCTGCTGCACGTGACGCTGTTGCCCTTCCGGCGCTGCGCAAGGATTTCCTCTACGATCCTTACCAGGTATATGAAGCCAGAGCCTGGGGAGGCGATTGCATCCTGATCATTCTGGCCGCTGTTGATGACGACACCGCCAAAGCATTGGAAGACACCGCGTTCGAACTCGGAATGGATGTCTTGCTTGAGGTACATGACGCTGATGAGCTGGAGCGTGCGCTCAAGCTGTCGTCTCGTCTGCTCGGTATCAACAACCGCAATCTCAAGACATTCGAGACCAAGCTGGAAACAAGCGAAGAGCTTGCACCGCGCATTCCGGACGACAGAATCATCGTCGGCGAAAGCGGCCTGTTTACCCCAGCCGACCTATCCCGAATGAACAAGGTTGGTATTTCAACGTTCTTGATCGGCGAAAGCCTGATGCGTCAGGAAGACGTCGCCTCGGCTACCAGAACGCTCCTGGCCCGTCCGGCCCTCTCCGAAGCGGTTTAGGCGGACATGGCCAACAAGGACGCCATTCTGACCCATCTGGATGCGGCAGGGTCTGCCAACATGGTGGACGTATCCGAGAAGTCCGTAACGCATCGGATTGCCGTCGCGCGCGGGACCGTCACCATGCGGACTGAAACCCTGGATCTCATCCGGTCCGGTAACGCCAAGAAAGGCGACGTTATCGGCACGGCACGCATAGCCGGCATCCTGGCCGCCAAGAAGACCCACGAACTGATACCGCTCTGCCATCCACTGATGTTGTCCAAGGTGTCCATCGACATCGATACCGATTATGATCTTCCCGGCCTCATAGTGACAGCGACAACCAAGGTCAGCGGCCAGACAGGTGTCGAGATGGAAGCTTTGACCGCATGCTCGCTGGCCTGCCTGACGATTTACGACATGGCGAAAGCAGTAGACCGGGGCATGGTCATCGGAGATATCCGTCTGGTCGAAAAATCCGGTGGCAAATCCGGCCATTGGACACTCGACAAGGACGGCAGCCTGGGTGGCACCTGATGAGCCTGATGCCTGTCGACGAAGCGCTGACGAAGCTCCTTTCCGGCGTGAAACCTCTTGAAACGGAATATGTTCCGCTCGAGAGCGCCAACGGCAGATATCTGTCCGCCCCCCTTGTTTCCACCCGAACCCAACCGCCTTTCGCAGCGTCTGCGATGGACGGCTACGCCATTCGTCATGAAGATCTTTCCGATGCCCGAACATCCTTGACCGTTGTCGGCGAAGCACCGGCCGGCCATGGTTTTTCCGGAACGGTCGGCAACGGTGAAACGGTGAGGATCTTTACCGGTGCTCCTGTGCCGGCCGGTACGGACACGATCCTGATCCAGGAAAACACTGAGCGTGAAGGCGAGCGCATAACCGTTCTGGAGAACCCGGCCAAGGGCGCATTCGTCCGTCCGGCCGGCCTGGACTTTTCCGAAGGTGATGTGCTTCTGCAACCGCCGCTCAAACTTGCGTACCGGCATCTCGCCCTTGCCGCTGCAATGAACCACGCGGTCCTGCCGGTGCACCGCAGACCGAAGGTTGCGATACTCGCAACCGGGGATGAACTCGTTCGCCCAGGAACGGAACCGGGACCTGATCAGATAATCGCCTCGAACCACGCAGGTATCGCCGCACTCGTGGAAGATTGCGGCGGTCAGCCACTCGATCTTGGAATATCACCCGACGAACCGGTGGCACTTGCGAACCACGTTAGGCGTGCGATTACCGAGAAGGCCGACATTCTCGTCACGCTTGGGGGGGCCTCGGTCGGCGACCACGATCTTGTTCAAAGTGTCCTTGGACAGGAAGGCATGGACCTGGCGTTCTGGCGGATTGCAATGCGTCCGGGCAAGCCGCTGATGGCAGGCCGTCTTGGCGGCACCAAGGTTCTTGGTCTGCCCGGAAACCCCGTCTCGAGCCTTATATGCGGCTTGCTGTTTCTGAAGCCACTCATGCAGGCAATGCTCGGTCAGATGCCGGAACAGTCCGGACCTCAACGAGCCATACTCGCTTCTCCCTTGCCCGAGAACGACCGCAGGCAGGACTACGTCAGGGCAACGCTTTCCAATTCGGAACACGGCGATCTGATCGTAACGCCGTTTTCCCGGCAAGACAGTTCCATGTTGAACCTGCTCGCCAAATCCGGCGCACTTGTGGTCCGTCCACCTCATGCACCGGCGCTGGAAGCCGGAGCAGAAGTGCCCATACTGGTACTCTGACGTGACGCGGCAGCTAGCAGTGCGACTGTCTGCGCTCGTGCCCCAATCGAGAAGCTGATTACTCCTCCCTCAGGAAAACAAAACCCGGCCGAGTGTCGGCCGGGTTCTTATTCTTAAATCAGCACGAGATCGGTTACGCCTTCTGGACGGCGCGCTTTGCCATAACGGTAACCAGGTTCGCACGATAAGCAGCAGACCCGTGAATGTCTGACAGAAGATCGTCTGCGTCGGGTGCTATGCCGGCGACGGCGTCGGCTGAGAAATTACTTGCAAGCGCCGTTTCCATGGCGGACATGCGGAAGACGCCACCCTGCCCTGCTCCGGTTACCGCAACCTTTACGGAGCCATCATTGCCTTTGGCAACGAAGACACCGGCCATGGCATAACGCGATGCCGGGTTCGGGTATTTGGCATAGGCACTGGCCGCAGCACCCGGAAACTTGACCGCGACGACGATTTCATCTTCATCAAGCGCGGTTTCAAACATGCCGGTGAAGAACTCTTCCGCTGCCAGTTCCCGCTTGCTGGTGACAACGGTTGCACCGAGCGCAACCAGCGCAGCAGGATAGTCGGCTGCAGGATCATTGTTGGCAATCGAGCCGCCAATGGTGCCCATATGACGAACCGCCGGGTCACCAATGCCACCGGCGAGTGACGCCAGTCCAGGAAGCTTCTGCTTCACCAGATCCGAAGTCGAGACTTCGAAATGGCTCGTTGCTGCGCCGATGGTCACACCATCACCGTTTGCGCTGATCCCCTTCATGTCCGCAATCTTGGTGACATCCACCAGATCGCTGGGGGCTGCAAGCCGCTGTTTCATGGTTGGCAGCAAAGTCTGGCCACCACCAAGGAATTTGCCATCATCGGCATTGGCCATTAGTGAAGCAGCTTCCGCTACCGATCCGGCCTTGTGATACGTCGTTTCATACATGCTGGGTCTCCCCGGATTTCGAACTGTGCAATGGCGGGCGGGTTGCCCCGCCCGAAAATCCCGTTGTGGCGTTATTCGGCCGCCTGCTTCACACCTGCATGGTAAAGCGCCCAGACCTTTTCAGGAGAGGCCGGCATCGACAGGCTGTTGTCCCCGATCGCATCCGTGATCGCATTGATAACTGCCGGCGGAGATCCGATAGCCCCGGCTTCGCCGCAACCTTTCATGCCAAGCGGGTTGCCTGGGCAGGCCGTGACATGCGTCGACAGATTGTAGGACGGCACATCATCGGCACGCGGCATGCAGTAATCCATGTAGGACGCCGTCAGCAGCTGGCCGTTTTCGTCGTAGGACGCATTTTCCAGAAGTGCCTGGCCAATGCCCTGCGTAATACCGCCATGCACCTGACCTTCCACGATCATCGGGTTGATGATGTTGCCGAAGTCGTCAGCCGCAACGAAGTTGACCACTTCTGTCTTGCCTGTATCCGGATCCACCTCGACTTCGCAGACATAGGTACCTGCCGGGAAGGTGAAATTGGTCGGATCGTAGAAGGCACCTTCCTTCAGACCCGGCTCCATGCCTTCAGGCAGGTTGTGCGCCGTGTAGGCAGCGAGAGCCACCTCGGTGAAGGTCAGCTTCTTGTCGGTACCGGCTACTTTCAATTCGCCACCTTCGATCTGGATGTCTCCTTCGGAGGCTTCCATCAGGTGAGCAGCAATCTTCTTCGCCTTGGCTTCGACCTTGTCGAGCGCCTTGACGATTGCCGACATGCCGACCGCACCGGAGCGCGAGCCGTAGGTTCCCATACCGAACTGAACCTTGTCGGTATCGCCATGAACAATGGACACCGCATTGGTATCCAGACCAAAACGTTCACTGATCAGCTGGGCAAAGGTTGTCTCGTGTCCCTGACCATGGCTGTGCGATCCCGTCAGCACCTCGATCGATCCGACAGGGTTTACCCTCACTTCGGCAGATTCCCAAAGACCGACACCGGCACCAAGTGAACCGACCGCAGCGGACGGTGCAATACCGCAGGCCTCGATGTAGCAGGACAGACCAATACCGCGCAGCTTGCCGCGAGAGGCTGCTTCCGCCTTGCGGGCGGCAAAGCCGTCGTAGTCAGCGGCCTTCAGGGCTGCATCCAGCGTCGCATCATAATCACCTGCGTCGTAGCACATGATCACCGGTGTCTGATGCGGGAACGTGCGGATGAAGTTCTTGCGACGAAACTCTGCCGGCGACAGGCCCACTTCACGGGCTGCCGTTTCCATGATCCGCTCCAGAAGATAGGTCGCCTCCGGCCGGCCTGCGCCCCGATAGGCGTCCACCGGTGTGGTATTGGTGTAGACCGTCTTCACGTTGGCGTGGATAGCCGGAATGTCGTACTGACCCGAAAGAAGCGTAGCGTAGAGATACGTCGGCACGGAAGACGAGAACAACGACATGTAGGCGCCGAGATTGGCGATCGTCTTGACCCTGAGGCCCAGGATCTTGTTGTCCGCGTCAAGCGCGAGTTCCGCTTCAGAGCGATGGTCGCGGCCATGTGCATCCGTCAGGAAGGCCTCGGTCCGGTCAGACACCCACTTGACCGGACGACCGACACGTTTGGACGCCCATAGGCAGACCATTTCTTCCGGGTAGATGTAGATCTTGGAACCAAAGCCACCGCCGACATCAGGCGCAATCACACGCAACTTGTTTTCAGGAGCAACGTTGTAGAAGGCCGACAACACCAGGCGAGCCACATGTGGATTCTGCGAAGTGGTGTAAAGCGTATAGTGCTCCTCGGCCGCATCGTAACCTGCAAGAGCTGCGCGCGGCTCCATCGCGTTCGGAACGAGGCGGTTGTTGTGGATCTCCATGCGCGTGACATGAGCAGCCTTTTCGAAGGCCGCGTTTGTGGCTCCTTCGTCGCCAATTTCCCAATCGTAGATCAGGTTGCCTTCGGCTTCCGGGTGAATCTGCGGGGCACCTGCTTCGAGTGCCGCAAGCGGATCGATAACGGCTGGCAATTCCTCATAATCAACCACAACCGCGTCGGCGGCATCACGTGCCTGAGCCTGCGTATCGGCCACAACCACGGCAACGGCCTGCCCGACATGGCGGACAATTTCCGGTTCCAGTGCGCGCCAACCGCCCATCTTCATCGGCGAACCATCCTTGGAATGGATCATCCATCCACAGATCAGGTTGCCGATACCATCACCCACCAGTTGGTCGCCGGTGAGAACCGCATCCACACCAGGCATTGCCAGAGCAGCGCTCGCGTCAATCCCCTTGACCTTTGCATGCGCGTGCGGCGAGCGAACGAAAGCAGCGTACCCCATGCCCGGCATGGTCATATCGTCGGTGTATTTGCCCTTGCCGGTAATGAAGCGCTTGTCTTCCTTGCGCAAGGCACGGGCGCCAATCCCTTCAACTGCCATTTCTTCTCTCCCGAATATCTGCCGGCTCCGCCAGTACCGGACATCCTCCACTCGCCGGACAATCCGGCTGCTGCCATCAAGGCAACTGTCTCTCAAGACCTGGCGGTCAATACGAAGATGCCTGTTCCTCCCGGCATCTCATTCGATTGATCGGTCTTGCTGTCCTGCTGCGCGAACGTGTTCGCGCATCAATTTTGGGAGTTCAGGCCAACGCCGTTATTCGGCGGCCTGAGCCATACCGGCCATTTGATCGGAGGCGGCTTTGATCGCCTTGACGATATTGTGGTACCCGGTGCAGCGGCAGATATTGCCTTCCAGCTCGTGGCGAATGGTTGCCTCGTCGAGATTTCCAGCACCATGACGCTTGATCATGTCCACGGCGGTCATGATCATGCCGGGGGTACAGAAGCCGCACTGAAGCCCGTGATGTTCACGGAAAGCTGCCTGTACGGGGTGCAGGCTGTCGGCTGTGCCGATCCCCTCAAGTGTTACAACTTCTGCGCCGTCGGCCTGGGCTGCGAGCATGGTGCAAGACTTTACGGCCTTGCCGTCGACATGCACAACGCAGGCACCGCATTGCGAGGTGTCGCAGCCAACGTGCGTACCAGTCAATCCGCGCACGTCCCGGATAAACGATACGAGCAGCGTCCGGTCTTCGACATCAGCCGAAACCGTCTTGCCGTTCAATACCATCGATACTTTCGACATGAATTCCTCTCCCTCATGAAATTCCCTGAACCGGAGCGATCAAACCGGCCACCTGCATGAAATGACAGGCAAGACCTCTGATGTCCGATCCAGACCAGCGTACGAATAAACAATCGAATTCGATTGCGTGTCACTGACCCAATTTCCCGGCTTGTCACCGTGTTTTGTGCTGGGGCCCTGGCGCGTCCTAAATTGTCAGAGCCCGATCATTTCAAGATTTGTCCTACCCGGTCAACTTGCAAGTGCAAGCACGACAATCACGGCGGCGAGCAACACGAGACCCCAGACCATGGGGCCGCCGAACACGTTGCGTCCCGCAGCGGCTTCGATATTTTGTTCCGCCTGGTGGATCTTTTCCTCGACTGCATGCTCCGCATCCTCAATTGCGTGCATGACTTCGCCAGGGGAATCTTCAATCGCGATCCGCTTGGCTTCCTCGGCCACACCGGGATCCAGATCGTCATCGGCACCAGCTGCGGTCGCAGTTTCGTCCTGCCCTGCCGGTGAACCAACCATCTCGGAGAACTTCGTGAAAAAGTCTTCCGCCATTTTCTTGGCGGTAGAATCGATCAGCCGGCTGCCGAGCTGGGCAAGTTTGCCCCCGACCTGCGCCTTGGCTTCGTAGGAAAGTATGGTTTCGTCACCTTCCTCCGTAAGCTTCACATCCGCAGACCCCTTGGCAAACCCGGCGACGCCGCCCTTGCCTTCTCCCGAGATCGTGTAGCTTTCCGGAGGATTGATGTTCTCAAGGGTCACTTCCCCTTTGAACTTGGCTTTGACAGGCCCGATTTTCGATGTGACCGCGGCGGTCATTTCGGTGTCCGAGGTCTTCTCGAGGCTTTCGCAGCCCGGGATGCAGGCCCGCAAGACATCCGGATCGTTCAAGGCTTGCCATACGGTTTCCCGTTTGGCCGGAATCCGGTGGGAGCCGCTCATGTCCATATGTTTTCTCCCCAAGTTGCGCTTTAGCGCATATTTACAAAGGTTCAGTCGACATTCAACGCGATTGACGCGTCCGCCGCAAACACGTTTTCCCGCATGAGAGCGTGTTTCGTACAAATTTTCAATCGCTTATGTGAACAGAATTGCAGAACGCAATCCTTGACAGGCTGTCCGATGTCTTCAATTCAACGTATGACCTAGCTGTCGCAGTATGCGCCAAAAAGGCACTTCTGTCCTGACAGTTCCGGCCAGAATTTGATAAACGGACGGATAAACTGTTTTATCCGAAGGCAACGCCTGGTTCGACAGCCTTCTGGATGAAACCGGACAGGTCATTGGTCGCCAGAGGCTTGGCGTAGAAATATCCTTGCAGGTAGTCGCAATGCAGCTCCTGCATGATGTTTCTCTGGGCGACAGTCTCGACACCTTCTGCTGTAACGTTCAGATCCAGCGCCTGCGCAACGGCGATGATGGACTTCACGACAGCAAGCGCATCCGCATCCTGATCCATATTCATGATAAAGCTTCGGTCGATCTTGATACCGTCAACCGGCAGCTTGCGCAGATAACTGAACGAGGAATACCCGGTGCCGAAATCGTCAATAACGACGCGCGCCCCCTTGTCACGCAGCCACGTCAGGAACGCCAGGGTCACCTGATCGTTGCTGAGGAACAGCCCTTCGGTCACCTCGAAGACCAGGCGATCCAGCGGCAATTCCGCGGCTGTCACAGCATCTTCGATGTCCTTGTAGATCCGGTTTGCCTGAACCTGCCTGGGAGACAGGTTCACATTCAACCGAACGTCATCGGAAATTCCGGTCAAGCTGCTGAACTCGGTAAAGGACGTCTTGAACATCCATGCGCCGATTTCGGTAATAAGACCACTGGCTTCGGCAGCTTCGATCATCCGAGCGGTATTCAGGAACGTTCCACTGGGGGTACGGAACCGCATCAGGGCCTCGAAGGACGCAAGGCTCTCGTCCCGGGCGTGCATGATCGGCTGATAATTCAGCGAAAACTTCGTCTGGTTGGAACTACCGGTAAGCAGCGAAGCAAGCCGCAGGCGCTCAAAGGCTGCCTCCTGCATCAGCGGATGAAAAACCGCGTGGTTGGTCACCCCTTTCTGACGCACATCGTTAAGAGCGATGGAAGCAAAACGCACGAGTTCTTCCGCGCCCTGCGTCTCGGTGCCGGTGGATGCAAACCCCAGCCGCAGTCGAAGGGTGATCTGGTTGTCTTCGAGCGTTATCGGTTGCTGGAAAGCATCTTCGATCCGCGCAACCACATCCTGAATCGTATTCTCTTCACCGCCCTTCAGAAGGATAAGAAATTCATCCTTTTCCTTCCTGGCAATGGTGAGCGCATCGGGGAAGGTCTGCGACAGGCGGTGGCCGGTCCGTTTCAAGACCGCGCCCGCCTTTTCGTCGCCGATCCCGTCGACAATGACACGGAACCTTTGGATGTCGGAATGAACGACCAGCAATTTGGCACCGTTGGCGGCGTGACGCTGAAAGGTTTCGATGAAACCGGAGAATGTCGACAGTCCGGTCACGCGATCGACATAAGCAAGATTGCGAATATGCTCCAAAAGGCCGGTCTTCTCGTAGCCAAGCGCGACGTTGGAAACAAACAACTGCACGACTTCCGACCCGACAAGCTCCTCCAGCAACTCCTCGGAAATACCGAGATAAAGCGCGCCTGTCATGCCGTTACGGGTGACAAGCGGAAGAGCAAGTCCTTTGGGCGACGCGCATGTTGCCTGCGTCTCGACACATCTTGCCACGGCATTGCGGATCGCATCGTCACTGATGACGTCCACCGGCAGGTCAATCTTGTCCTCGAAATTTCCCGTTGCCGCGAGCACACGGACGTTGGACTTGTCGAAGGAACCGTAGTCGGGAAGCGTCTCAAGACCACACAACAGGCTGTCGACAGGTTGCCCGACAAGAACCGTGAAATGCTTCAGGACTGCCGCAGCAAATTCACTCAGGGCGTTCTTTTCGACAATAGCTGCAAAATGCTCGTTTAACTGTTTGAGCTTCTTGCGGTTAGTCTCAAGCGACATGACAAGCTTGTAACCGCGCAGACCTGTAACGATGGCTGTAATCAGCTTGGTCCGCGACAATTCGGCTTTTTCGGTGTAACCGTCGATGTCGAATTTCATGATCACGTCGGTCTGCGGTGCATACCCGGGTTGACCTGTGCGCAGGATCAACCTCGTGAAATGATTGCCGAGTTCGGAACGGATCCAGCTCACAAGCCCGAGACCTGCCGTATCGCTTTCCATGACGACATCGACAAGCGCCACCGCGATATCGGGGTGTTTCAACAGGATCTGACGGGCTTCCTGAGCCGACAGAGCATGCAAAAGTTCAAACGGACGATTTTCGAAGATGCATCCACCAACGGCGATCTTGGTGACTTCATGTACGTCGGGATCGTCATCGACAATCAGGATTTTCCAGGGCGCCTTCGTGATCTTCTTCACTTCCGGCTCGGACGGGGCAAGAAAGTCCATCACCATCTCAATGCACCTTCTGTCCGAGAGGCTTCCTGGTGTCCTGAGCGGCCAAGGCGGGGAATTCGATAATGAATTCCGTTCCCGACCCGACGCTGGAAGTCACCGAGATGGTTCCGTTCAGGGCTTCGGTGACCAGCTGGTAACAAATCGCCATCCCTAAACCGGATCCTCCTTTGCCGAACTTCGTCGTGAAGAACGGCTCGAATACTTTTTTCAGATTCTTCTCCGGAATGCCTACACCGAAATCCTGACATTTGAAGATAATCTTGCGTTCGTTCGAATTGTTTCGGTTCTTGTCCTTCGGATGAACCACCTGGGAAGACAGCTTGATCAGACCTTCGCTGCGCCCCTCGTATCCGTGCTTGATGGCGTTTTCGACAAAATTCGAGACAAGCTGACTGACCGCGCCAGGATAGCTGTCGATGATTTCGTTCGCATGGAGATCAAGCTCGACCTTGAAAGGCGTTTTCTTGAGCGTCGGCTGCAGTGTTGCAAGAGTTTCACGAATGATGTGGTCGAAATTGAAAGACCGCTTCTTCTCGCTCTGCCTGTCGACAGCCACCTGACGAAAGTTCCCGACGAGCTCGCGGGCCCGGCCGAGTGTCTTCTCGATGATATGCGCGGTATCGGAAATACGTTCGACTTCGTTTTCCAGGGCTTCCTTGCTCAGTTTCTGCTCTTCAAGTTCGGTACGCAAGTAACCGGTTGAATCCTTGATGGTCGTGGCCGCCATCAACGCGTTTCCAAGAGGCGTGTTCAGCTCGTGCGAAACCCCGGCAACCAGCGCGCCAAGCGCGGCCAGATTATCTGCCTGGATAAGCTCTTCCTGCACCAACTTAAGCTGCTCCGTCCGGTGGGCGACCAAGTCCTCGAGATTAGTCTGGTATTCTTGAATTTTCTGCAAATCCAGATGCCGGCGCTGAACCATGGACTGGAGACTGGCGGCGAGAATACCGATTTCGTCCACACGGCCAGGCATCAGTTCGGCCTTGGGTGGATCTTCGATCAGGCGCGGCGTGGAAAGGTATTCCACGATTGCCGAAAGCGGCTGACCGATCAGACGGCGAAAGACTGTTCTGATCACGATGGCGAGCAACAGCAGATAGACGATGATCGCGGTGACAATGAACCCGACAGTCGAAACGATTTCATAGGAAATCGTGTTGCGGTCGATGAGAATGAACACCTGCCCGATTGCATCCTTGTGCAGGATGGTGCTGGGCGAATTGAGTGTATAACTGAGAGCTTCGGCAGCGCGCGGCCCGGTAACAGGTTCACCGAAATTGCCTGTGTCAGGTGTTTCAACCCAGACTTTCTCGACAACTTCGAGACTTTCCAACCCGCGGATGAGCTGCAGGGTCGCGTCCGCATTGACTGTCCAGATGGCGCGTTCAAACGGGCGTTTGGTTGCCTGAAAGAAGGCCTCGGTCACACGAATGGCGCGTGCGTGAGAGGCGTCCCACGTGATCTTCGTGAGAATGCCGATGAATATGACGCCAAGAACAGCGAAAAGACCGAGCGTATAGAGAATGAATGTCCGGGACAGGCTGGAACGACCCATCTCCTTGGGAGTATATGGCAACGACGTACTGCCGTTCAGTGTCAAGACGCCCACCTCAATTCACGGTGTCCGTTCCAGCTCATAAAACTCCGGCAGAACGCCGATTTAAATGGCTTCCGGTCAAGGACGAAAACCGAACCGCCTTTGCGGACCGTCTCTTCAATACTTGATTCACAGACACATCTATATTGCCCCTCGCCCCATCAATGCGCCGCGCAGCGGAGATCATGTGATTAGAGCGTCAGTGTGTCGTATATTCTGGGTAGGTTTTCTAAATTTTCCATAAAAATCAATTGTAAATTGAAAGAGCCTTCTTTCCACAGCAAAACAGATAGTCTTGCATCTACAAAAAACCTGAATTCGACGAATTAGAGCGGCATCGCATCATGCAATTATCTCCGGCAAAACTTTCATACCAGTCCGCTCGATCGTTGCCATTGCAAATTATTGTTCCTTGCAAGGTCTTCATATTCTGAGCTTATTCCGATCAGGCATTGACCACTGACAAAAACGGCTTGTTGGTGGTGGTGCGGGTGTCAACCGGAACCTCTACAGCGTGTGCGGTTGCTGGCGAGGCCTGAACCTGACGCCGGGTGTCTGCAACCTTCTGCTTGGTGGCCGTGGCGTCTTTCAGCATGTAGCCGATGTAGCGCGTCGACTCGATTGCATCGTAGCCAAGCTTTTTCCGCAATTTCTTGCGCAGCTTGGAGATGTGGCTTTCCACGACACATTCATCCACGCCGTCGTTCATGACGCCGTAAACAGCATTGAAGATCTGTGTCTTGGTGACACGCCGTCCCTTGTTCTTGACGAGATATTCAAGAATGCGGCGTTCCCGACGCGGCAGTTCCATGACGTCCCCACCGACGACTGGATCACGACCGTCGAAGAAGACTTCGATGGCACCGGTACCGGCAGAATTGTTCCGGGAAGTGATCCGGCGGCGGAAAGCTCCGACGCGGGCAATGATTTCCCGAACATGAACCGGCTTCTTCAGAACATCGTCCATACCTGCGGAAAACAGGTCGAGCGTGCTCTCAAGGTTGGCGGTATCTTCCAGAGCCACGATCTGGGCTTCCGGACACCGGCTTCGGATCGATGCAACGTAGCCGCATCTTTCTTCACACTCTCCCAGAAGGATGGCGTCAACCGAGCCCAGATCCTGGGCACAGGTGATTTCCAGCCAGTCAAGAAGTTCCGATGGATGAAGTTCCAGGGAGGCATAGCCTTCCCGGTCGAATGCCGAGGCATAGCCTGCGGTCACTATCTCTCTTGAGTCTACGATTATGAACATATCAGCCCCTTGGATTTTACCAATGTAGAATCCGTAATTTTGGAGCTTCACAAGGTCAACGTTTCTTCCCTAACTCGACAACTATTTCAGAATTTATAGTGGGGGAAGTTCTTATATCCACATAGAAAACTAAATAAAAAATCACGGACATTACCAATAAACTGAGAGAAAAATTTATTAAAATGCCGGGGACCGCGTTTTTCCGCAATCCTTAATAAGATGTAACACTGATATATACAAAAATCGCCGCCAGACAAGGCGGCAATTTCGTATTTATACTAGAGATGTGGAAAATGGTTTACGTATCGGCAGCTAAAGCCTGGGCCAGGTCTGCAAAGGGATCGGACGGTGCCACCTGGTCTGCGCGCTGTCTCAGCGCTTCGTAAATCTTGGGCACAAGTCTGCAGGCCTTTTCCAGTTTTTCGTCGCCCGCAGTCTGGAAACCGCCCATCAGGCGGAGATCCTTTGTATCTTCATAGTAGGATATCAGCCCCTTGATCCGATGGATAAGTTCCTGCTGATCCTGTGTCCAGGCCCGGTCGGCAAGCCGCGAGGTGGATTTCAATACGCTGACCGGCGGATAGTGGCCGGCCTCGGCAATCTGACGATCCAGTACGATGTGCCCATCCAGAAGACCACGAATTGCATCGGAAACCGGATCGTTGTGGTCGTCACCGTCAACAAGAACGGAAAAGATCCCTGTGATTGAGCCCTCGCCGCTGCTTCCAGGTCCGGCGCGTTCGATGAGGCGGGCAAGATCAGCAAAGACGCTTGGCGGAAACCCGCGGGCGACAGGAGGTTCCCCAGCCGCCAGCGCCACATCCCGTGCGGCATGGGCAAATCGGGTGGCGGAATCCAGAATGAGCAGCACCTTGTGACCTTGCGCACGAAAGTACTCGGCAACGCTCATGGCCGTCTTGGGGGCAAGCCGGCGCTGCATGGCGCTTTCATCGCCAGTCGAGGCGACAACAACGGAATGCGCCAAGGTCTCGCCCAGGATGTCATCAATGAACTCGCGCACTTCGCGGCCGCGTTCACCAACGAGACCGACCACTACCGTGTCAAAGTCCCCAAAGCCGGCCAGCATGCCCAGAAGTGTGGACTTGCCAACGCCGGATCCCGCAAAAACGCCGACACGCTGACCGACGCACAGCGGCGTGAAGAGATCGATCACCCGCACACCGGTTCGAACGCCTTCGGAAATCTTGCTTCGGTTCATCGCCGGTGGCGGTGCGCGGTCAAGAAGAAACGCTTCCACACCATGGGCAAGCGGCCCTGCCCCATCAATCGGTTCACCAAGCGCATTCACGATCCGGCCGCGCCAGCTCATGTCCGGATGTATGGCAAGTCCGCCCATGACCGAAGCAACGCTGCCGATGCCAATGTCGGTCACGCGCTCCAATGGCTTGATTACCACGTCCTTCTGGTCGAGCCGGATGATCTCGCCCTGCCGGATGCCGGCCCGCCCTTCGAACTGCACCAGATCGCCCAGGCAAACCACGCGGGAAAGACCGGAGACGCGAATGGATTCGGAAGAAACCTGGGTCACACGTCCGCTGAGTTTGACGGGCCCGATCTCAGTTTCCAGGGCCGACAAAGACGCGGAGATTTGATCAAGTGCGTTCAGATACGGAGCGTTCGGCATGGCGTTCCTGAAGAGCTTTCAAGACATCGAGAGGCAGATGGTTGGATTTGTGCGAAGCGAGACGGTCAAGACCCTGCTGGTCAGGCATTACCGGCCCCGATGGCGTGGCACTATCCGGCATGTCGAGATAGGAAACGGATGAGGCATTACCCGAAGAAGACTTGTCGGGTGATGTCATTGTTTCCCCATCTGGCCCGGGAGCCGCACCAGTGCTGTTGATGAGATCGACAAGAGCGGTAGGCGGAGCGCCCTTGCGACCAGCCGATGCCACGGTTTCACCAAGTACGGCTGTGCCAGCAGCCTTATCGGCTTCGGTTGCGGTTGGCTCAACATCAGGCTTGCGCACTGGCACAGGAACTTCGCTTGTGGGCGCCGGTTCGCCGGCAGGAGCCACTTCCGCAACTTCGACGGGCTGTGCCGTGACATTTTCTTGACCGCTGTTCAGGCGATCGCCGACTTCGTTATAGGCGAGCATCGCTCCCAATCCGACCGGCCCGCCGAGTGCGAAGCCGTAAAGAGCATTGCCGGCCTTGCGGGCGTTGTCGGAAATCTCGTCGTTCGTTACCGATCGATAGAGTTCCGCAATCCCCGGAATATGCTGCAAGGGATTGATCACGTCGATGAAATCACCGAAACTGAAGGCAGAGTTTTCAGCCTTGGGCGAAACCCCGGGCCGCGCTGCCTTGACGGGCGAACCATCCATGACAGCATTGAGGTCCATCGGCTTGCCCACCGCCTGTGTTGCATCCACCGCCGTCATGAGGTTGCCCCCAGTTCGCGAATGGCCTTCTCCTGGCTTTCGTTACTGGTATCGATCATCTTCGTCGCGCTCTCAAAGGCGCGCGAGATCATGATCATCTTGGTCATTTCCCGGACGGGATTGATATTCGAGCCTTCGACATATCCCTGGCGAACGCCGTTTGTGTCATAGGTCTGCACGGGAATAACCGGCTTGTCGGGAATGACCGCCGAGTTTTCAGCACGCGTGAGCTGGGCATCGTCGGGGATCAGGAACAGACCGACCTGGCCGACAATTCCAACGTCGCCCTGGGAAATCTCGCCCGACTGCGTGATCAAGGGTGTCCCGGCATCCGGATCAAGTGCAATCGGCTGCCCGCCTGCTCCCAGGATCTGTTGTCCGGTCAAGGTACGCAAGGTTCCGTCATTGCCGATCTGCAAGCGCCCGTCCCGTGTATAGGACAAGTTGCCGTTGACATCGCGGATTGCAAACCAGGCTTCGCCTTCCACTGCGAGATCAAGCGGATTGTCGGTCTTGTTCAGACTGCCGTACTGCCTGGAAATGTATTTCTCGCCACCGGTGGAGAAACTGACCTTGTCCTGAGCTGCCTTTGAGACGAGCTCTGCGAACTTGACCTCGTCTGCCCGGTAGCCGGCTGTGTTCATATTGGCAACGTTTCTGGCAACCGTTTCCAGACGGTTCGAAAGTGCAACCTGCGCAGACAGCGCGACATAAAGAGCGGATTCCATGGATCAAAAGCCTCCGAGGCGGAAATTCTGGATGCTTGCCAAAAGTCCCTCGCCCATCTGGATAACCCCTCGGCCGTTGCCATAAAGAGCAAGTGTTGGCGACATGTTGCCGGACGGGCCGTTGGAAAGGTCATAGAGAGCCGAAAACCGGTTGAGGAATTTCGCCAGGTAGTCCGCATCTCCGAACTTGCTGAAATCCAGACGTTCTTCCAGATAGGCTGCCTGCTTGTCGATGTCGGTCATCGCAAATTCTTGCGGCAGGCCAAGGGAAGTATAAACGGCCTCGGCAAGCGCGCGGTCAGCCAGAACATCGTACGCGTTGGTGATATCGGGCGCACGGCGTTCGAAATAGAGTGCCAGACGGACACCCTGATTTTGTTCACCCTCGCGCACTTCCAGTGTCTGCCGATGATACTTCTGTACAATCGCGTCCTGCGTCCGGGCAAAAGAAGTCGTCGTTTCGCCATACCGCTTGAAATTGAAGGTTTCAGCAAAATTCTTGTACTTGGTGTCGGCCAGCTGATTGGCGAAAGCGCCACGTTCGTCCGTGCCTTCTTCCAGCACTTTCCGAATGAACGCCTTCGCGTAGATCATGTCCTCCAGACCCATGGCAGTCATTGCGTAGTTGAAGATTCGATCATCAGCCAGGAATTCGTCGATGGACTTAATGTTGCGGATGTTCTCGCGATAATATTCGGTCTGACGTTCGACCATAGGGTCCGCGGCGACCGTCTTCAGCGAGCGTTCCATATTGGTTCTGACCAGCTGAACCTGGCTCAATGTATTGATCATGGTTCTATCCCCATTGCGGGCCCATGGCGGGCAGGCTTTCGGGGAACACTCACTCGCAAACCTTACGCCAGGCTGACGGCCGGAGATGATTTTCAAAAGGCTTTCACGCGTCAGCTTCAGGCAAGTCTCGGCCGCTAGCGTCCTCCCAATCAGAGTTGCAATCCACACCAGTTGGGAGCTGTTAGGTGACTATTCTTATCGGCCTGATCATAGCAGGCGCGTCCCTTATAGGCGGCTTCGCCGCACTCGGAGGCAAGGTCTCCGTCCTCTGGCAGCCGTGGGAGCTCGTCATTATTCTTGGCGTCGCTATCGGTGCTTTTGTCGTTGCCAATCCAATGAAAGTAATCAGGGGAACCCTGGTTGCCGTGTCGGATGCGCTGCGCAACGCAGTTCCCAACAAGCGGGAATATCTCGACGTTCTGGCACTTCTTTACGGCCTGATGCGTGAGTTGCGCGCCAAGGGCCGCAACCAGGTCGAGCCGCACATTGAAGACCCGAATACTTCTCCGATTTTCCAGAAGTATCCGTCGGTCCTGCGCAATGCCAGCCTGACAACCTTCATCTGCGACTATTTCCGACTGATCATCGTCGGAAATGCCCGCGCTCACGAAATCGAAGCGCTGGTCGACGAAGAACTTCACACGATCCACCGCGACCAGATGAAGCCGTACCATGCCATGAGCAGCATCGCTGATGCATTGCCTGCCATCGGCATCATCGCCGCCGTACTCGGTGTCATCAAGGCCATGGGCGCAATCGACCAGTCTCCTCAGCTATTGGGCAGCCTGATTGGCGCGGCACTCGTGGGCACGTTTGTCGGCATCTTCTTCTCCTACTCGCTGTTCGGCCCGATCGCCTCCAAGATCCGCAACGTCCGCGAGTCCCGCCTTCGTACCTACATCGTCGTCAAGCAGACCCTGCTTGCCTTCATGAACGGCGCCGATCCGCAGATCGCCCTTGAGCATGGCCGCAAGACCATCTCCGACTACGACCGTCCAACCATCGACGAAGTTGAAAACGAGACGATGAGTGCTGGCGGCGCTGGTGCCGATAACGTCCAGGACCTGCAGGGAGCCGCCTAAGCCATGATCGAAGCAGCGACCGCAAGCTCCAATGCTTCCAGCTCCGAACGCGCGATGATCGCCGACAGACTGCTGGATGCCGCCGGAATTTCCGTTGACCGCCTGCCGATGCTTCCGGTGGTGTTCGACCGCATGGCTCGCCTGATGGCCGACGCCATGCGCCAGAAGTCCCCCTCACCGTCCTACATCTCGGTGAGCTACGTTGAAAACAACCGCATCGGCGACGTACTCGACGAGTTCGAATCCAATGCGCTGGTGGCCGTGCTTTATTCTCCGGAATGGGATGCCCGTGTACTCGTCGGCTTCGACCGGGACTTCATCTTCACACTGGTGGATGTCCTCTTCGGTGCTGACGGGACCGAGCCTCCCATCGACGATGAACGCCCCTTCTCGAATATCGAAACGCGGATCGCGCGCACCATGTTCGAGGTAGCCGCCAAGGCACTTGCCGAGAGCTTTGCCCCGATTGCCGAAACAACGCTGAAGATCGAGCGCATCGAAAGCCGCATGGACTTTGCGGTGGTCGGCCGGCGGAACAACCCGGCCGTGGTGGCCCGACTGCTGCAACAGGCAATCGGGCGCGGCGGCGAAGTGTTCATCGTCATGCCGCACTCAACACTGAACCCACTGCGGCAGCGCCTTTCCCAGGTTCTGTCCGGTGAGATGTCGAGCCGCGACAAACAGTGGACCCAGCATTTCCACAACGAGATCCAGCGCACCGAAGTCAAGCTGGAAGCCATTCTCGAAGAACGTGAAATGTCGCTCGGCGACCTTGCAAACCTCCGGGTCGGACAGGTCATCGAACTTCAGGCGACAGCCCGCTCTCCGGTCACACTCGCCTGCAACGACCAGCCCGTCTTCACCTGCCAGCTTGGACAGTTGAACGGATCCTACACGTTGCAGATCGAAGAGCTCATCCATGAGGAAGAAAAGGATCTGTTCGATGATCTCCGCAATCGTTGATGGCGTTCTCCTGCTCGCGCTTGTCGCGACCACGGTCCGGATGCTTTCCATGCACCGGGAGCTGCGCCGACTGGGCAGCTACCACGATGACTACCAGCGTATCTTCGATCAGACCGCCCTCGCACTCGACGGCATCGAGGTCTCGATCCAGGAGATCAACGTCAAGGGTGCCCAGATCCTCAATGCGCTCGGCAACCGGATGGACGATGCTCGGGAGCTGATCGCGGAAATCGACGGTCTGACCCGTGAGGCAAAGCGCCAGCAGTCCGTGCTGCGCGCGGAGCTGAAGGAGCTCTCCAAGGCGACCGCCGTCCTGCATGACCCGAAACGCTTTGCGCCCGTTCGCGACGACATCGACATCTTCGCCGAAGACACGGCAGGCGAGCAGACTGCTGGCGCCGCCGGTTCCGCTCAGTCCGGCGGGCGCAAGGAAACAACCATTCATCGCGGCCAGGTCCATCAACAGGCGCCCACGCGCGTCCACCGTATCGACAATTCGCTGCAAAGCCCGTTCCGCACGGTCTCCATGAACCAGAAGGATAAGATGTAATGTCCGAAACAATCATCGATCACATCGACGCTGAAAAAGGCCCGAAAACCCGCCCGGCCGATGCCGCGAGTTTCGCCAAGGTGGAATCGCCGGAAAAGAACCAGAATGGCGATACCATCGGTGACGACCGAAATCTCGACACCATCCTCGGCATTCCCGTGAACATCCAGGTGGTTCTCGGATCTGCGACCATGCTGGTTTCCAACCTCCTTAAACTCGGTCGCGGCGCAGTCATTCCACTCAATCATCGTGTCGGCGAACCGATCGACATCGTGGTCAACGGCCGCGTCATCGCCCGCGGAGAAGTGGTGGTTGTGGAAGACGACAACTCGCGCTTCGGCGTTTCGCTGACGGAGATCATGAGCGCCCAGGCCGGCGGTATGGACATCTGAGGTCGAAATTCTCCGGCCTCACATTCTCCGGTTTGCCCAAGGCTGTCTCCTTAGGATTGAAGTGACAAAATGATGAATTCCGCCAACGCCGCTGCAGCAACCGCTGCAAACCTGGCCAAGCCGCCAGCTCCGCCTGCCCGCCGAATGAACGGTACACAGCGCGTGGCCGCTCTGCTGCTGTCGCTGGGCAAGACGAGTTCGCAGAAACTGCTCCGGCATTTCGATCAGGAAGAAATCCGGATGATCACCGTCTCCGCAGCTCAGCTCGGCACGGTGGCATCGGAAGAACTTGATCGGCTGGCCGAAGAATTCATCGAGCAGTTCTCTCATGGCACGACGCTTTATGGTTCGGCCAACGAAGTGGAGAAAATGCTGGAAGGTGTCCTGCCGGACGATCAGCTTGCAGACATCATGTCGGACGTGCTCGGCAACTCCAACCGGTCCATCTGGGACCGGTTGACCACGGTTTCCGAAACGGTGTTCGCAAACTATCTCCTTAAGGAACACCCGCAAACCGCCGCGCTGATCCTGACAAAAATAAAGCCGAGTGCAGCAGCAAAGGTTCTCGGCCAGATCAATAACCAGACGCGCAACTCTCTTGTCCGGCGCATGCTGTCGATCAAGGCGGTTGTGCCGGAAATCATGCGCGACGTCGAAAAGACCATGCATGAGGATTTCATGCTCAACCTGTCGGGCACCCTGGAAGCCGACTCCCATGCTCGCATGGCGGACATTCTCAACAAGATGGACCGCGAGCACATGGAAGACGCTCTGGAGAACCTGAACGAGGTGAAACCGAAAACCGCAGAACTTCTGAAGGGGCTACTCTTTACCTTCGACGACATCACCAATCTCAACGCCCGGACCCGCATGGCGATTTTCGATCAGATCCCGACGGACAGGATCGTGCTGGCACTGAAGGGAACCAATGCCCAGTTCCGGGAAGTGATCCTGTCATCGCTGACATCACGCGCACGTCGTATCGCCGAACACGAACTTGCAGCCGGCGAACCGGCCGCTCAGCGCGACGTTCTGGATGCCCGCAGCGCGATCACCAACCTTGCGCTGGAAATGGCGTCGCGTGGTGAAATCGAGCTGAATCCGAAGCAGGACGAAGGCGCATTCTTTGCGTGATCGTCTTTGCAAGCGGTTCGACGTGATCTGAGCCTGAACACCGGGTGGCTGGATGTCGGAAGAAGACAAGGATTCAAAAACAGAGGAACCGACCGAGAAAAAGATCAGCGATGCCATAGAAAAGGGCAACACCCCGGTCTCACGGGAAGCCCCCGTTCTGGCAACATTTATCGCGACGCTCTTGATCGGCAGTTTCGTTGTTACATCGGCATCGAGTCAGCTCGTGCAAACGCTGACGCATCTTCTGGACCTTTCGGGAGGAGTGGATCTTGGAAACAGCGCCGACGCATTGCTGCTCTCCCATGCGGTATCGATCGAGGTCATGGTCTTCCTCGCCCCGATTGTCGCACTGCTTGCCGTGTCCGGTCTTGCGTCCGCCTTTTTGCAGAACACGCCCAGCATCGTTTTTCACCGCATCAAGCCGGATGCCTCCAAGCTCTCGCTGGCGAAGGGCTGGAGCCGCATATTCGGAGCCCAGGGCCTTGTGGAATTCCTCAAGGCAGTCTTCAAGTTCTCCACGGTCAGCGCCATTGTCTATGGCCAGTTCCGGGCGAATGAAGCGGAACTGATCAACGCCATGTTCACAGATCCAAGCGCACTTCCCGAAGCGATCCTTCAGATATCGATGAAGCTGATCGCCGGCGTCTGCATCGTTACCATTCTACTGGTTACAGTCGACATTCTCTGGTCCCGCTCGCACTGGCGCAAGAACCTGCGCATGAGCAAGCAGGAGATCAAGGACGAGCACAAGCAGATGGAAGGCGACCCGATCGTCAAGGCCCGGCAACGCTCGCTCGCACGCGACCGGGCACGAAACCGCATGATGTCAGCCGTGCCGCAAGCAACCCTCATTGTTGCCAATCCGACACACTTCGCCGTTGCCTTGCGCTACGACGGGGACCAAAACCCTGCCCCGGTTGTTGTAGCTAAAGGGCAGGATCTGATTGCGCTGAAGATCAGGGAGATCGCCGAGGCGAACAATATTCCCGTGATCGAGGACCGGCAACTTGCACGGTCCCTCTACGCCGCTACAGAAGTTGAAAGGATGATCCCGCCGGAATTCTACAGAGCAGTTGCGGAAATCATTTGCTACGTGTACTCACGCCAGACCAAAACTGCTGTATAATTTAATGTATTTGGAGGTCCGGGGAATGCACGATATGCCTGAAGGCAACGGCACGAAACCGTCGCCACTGGAATGCGACCGGCAGCGCCAGGAAGCAATTGCCTCTGCTCTGACCGAATTTATCGAAGATCTGAAACTCGTCGATGTGGTCGACTTCGTCGCCTACATACGAACGGACCAGCACGGCAATATCGATGAATTGATCAAGACATCGGCCGAGCTCTTCTTCAAGGAAGGCTCCTTGCGCTATTCCATGGCCGCACAGGCAGATGTCGAGTGGGAAACCACCCCGCGCATTTCCCTGGACCTGGAATTCTTCAACAAGGGTGTCTGGATCTATTTTACCGCCGTCCTCGCCTGGCCGGACAATGCAGTCAACGTTTCCTATGTTGAAGTGCCGGACGCCGGTGGCAACAAGGCGAAAGAAACGGAACTGCTGCTTGAGGCCCTGAAGGACGCCCGGTTGCGGTAGTTGCGTTTCAGGCATCCCAAATAATTTGCAGTTTGTCAGTCAACTCGTCCGCACAGGTGCGCACAGTGTGCCGGCCCGCTATTTCGCCTGATGCATCGGCAACTTACCGAAATTCGCCAACTTGCTTCAATTCTGCCAGCCTAGCACCATATGCTGTTGGCCCTGCCGCGCGTTTCGGGTCTTCCGGACCTGGAAACTACCTGCAACTGAAACCAGAGAAACGGCGCGTATGAAGAAAATCCAGATCCCGGAAGATCCCGCCCACATGGTGACTGCAATCGTCGCCTATGCCGGGATCGCCAAACGCCTGCACGTGGAGCTCTCAAATCGGCCGATGGGTACGCAAGTGGATCTGGAAGCCATCAAGGCCGACTTGATTGCCGAAGCAAAAAGAGCGGTGCCACACGGAGATTTCGCCAAAGACGAAATCGGTGTCTACAAGACCATCTTTCAGGCGATCGACACGATTTTCGATACTGATGGCTGAAATCGGCATTCACTAAATGCCGCGAAACAAGCACCACGAATTTATATTGACCTGCTATCGCTCAAATTCACTCTCCCAGAAGCGTCGACAAGCGCTCCATGATTTCGTGCAGGCTTTTTCCGGTTAGCCGCATTTCCCTCGCCTGCTCACCGTCTTCAACATCGGAATAAAGCAGGATTTCAACTGCGTTTTCCAAAACCTGGATATCATTGGAAGTCAGATCGATTGAGCCACTACTGCTCGATACCGTTATCGTCTTCATGGGCCTATCCTCCAAACCGAACCAGGCAAAGTCACGCACTCTGCGCCCGGTCTATTCCGTAGGTTTTCCGAATAGTACTGTTCCATCAAGCACAACACAGGCCGCGGTGAGGATCAAAAAAAAAGCGCCCAGCCGAAACTGGGCGCCAATTGCCTGGGAGGCGGCAGAAGAAGCTTTTCAGTACAAGACAAGGATCAGCGGCTAGTGCGTGATCACGTCTTCCTTGTCGAAATAGTTGAATTCCTCCACCAGGACGTCGTGCACCACGGGTCGACCGAGACGAGCGTTGGTGGTTTTCTTGAGACGTTCGGTGAAAGCCTCCAGGTCGTAACGTTCCAGGCTACGGAAATCGAGGGTTTCATCCGAATAGAGTACCCGGAAGGCTTCATCCACCAGGAAAGGGTGTGGCGGCACAGGCAGGCGGCGCAATGTATCGCCATCCGCTGTGAAGACCATCTTGATCACCACATATCCCTGCAGCGTGCCATCAAACAGGATCGGCACGTTGACCGGGTTCACTGTCTCATAATCCAGCCCTACAAACGCCGGCTCATCGTCGCCGACCCTTTTCTGGGCTGCCAGATACTGCGTGGTGCCGTAACCGGACGCCAGCATGGTGGCAGACATCCAGAGGCCGGCAACGAGGGTCTTTATCATCGAGCCCTCTCCGGAAACGGTGCCTGATACGTGCCGTCGGATTCATAGTCGATCATGGTTCTGGACATCATGCCGACAACTTCCGTCACCGCATTCATATGCAGTTGCAACAGGCCGACATTCTCATCGAGCACTTCCTTGAATTCGGCGATGTCTTCGCGCAGCTCTTCAGAATAGAACGCCGGCGGCACGAGTGTCCGAGCCCTGGACAGGTCAAGCAAAGCCTGGCTCTTGCCGTATTCGAAGATCTTCAGGTCCGCTGTCGGGTTTGCACGAAGCGCTCGGGTTTCCTCGCGCACAGCGCCTATTGCTCGGCGAACGGCGACAACCAGCGGCATGGATCGCACCGGATCGGGGGTGAATTCCTGAAGTGCGAGATCGGTCACGGCAACGTCCTGAAAGTCAACATCGTTGGCAGCGTCCATCAGGCTTTAACTCCCTTTTCAAGCGTATCTGAAATCAGGCCGGCGATACCGACACCGCCACTGGCGGCAAGCTGGTTTGCGACCTGTTCGGCAAGCATCGATTTCCAGATTTCCCCGGCGGTTCCGGACCCGAAGACCGCTTCGGAGTCATCCGGAAGCATTGTTTCGACGAACTGGCTGAGGATCATCGCCTCGAATTTCTCCGCAGGAGACTTTTGGGACGGTCCTTCGTAATTGGCGGTTCGAAAACTGCCTTCAGTGGCTCCTGCCCGGTTCGTCGCACCGGCATAGGCAAGTGCAAAGCCATCTCCCGAACCACCAGCGGAAATGGACCTGAGACGGTTCGTGGCGTCAGCAAGGTTCACCGGATCGGCAGCCTTGGACACATCCAGGATCAGATCTGAAGGAGGCGAAATCGCCATGCTGGGCTCCTCGAAAAACATAAGGTGCAAACAAGGCCCGGCAGGCGACAGGGCAAGGCAAGCAATACACTTGAACCGAACCTTGTTTGCATCCTCAGGAATAGCCTGCGCAGCTTGCGGGAGGCTTGCGTCTTCTTGCTGGACGGCGACGAATATGCCCCGTTCACGCCAAGCGGCTTTCACCCGTATCTGCGGTCGAGCAGATCCATCAGGTCCCGTTCTTCTTCAGCACGCTGTTCCTCCCCACGCATCCTGGCGAGACGTTCAGTCATGAGTTTCAGCATCAACCGCTGGCGATCATATTCGGAGTTCACCTTTGCGCGTGCTTCGCTGAGCCGTGACATCTCCTCGATGATGCGTCTCAGCCGCTCGGCAGCGTTGGCGATGAACCTGTCGTGCTGTGCCAGGTCGCCATTCGAAAGGGCCAGCAGAATGCGTCTTTCCTTTTCGTTCAGCTGATAGACCTGAGCGTCAAGCTTCTGAAGTAGCCAGGATGAAAACAGGAAAATCTGCTTCTGCATCCGGAACAAACGTTCAATATCCTGACTTTTTCTTGCCATGGAACAGGAACCTTTCACGGTCAGGTTTGCCTAACCTATCTGGAGCCAAGTGAAGTAGCCGTCGAGGAAGATCATGATGGCCTCCGCGATGACGAGATAAAGAAAGTAGAGACCACCCGCGATCACGAACGGCATGGAGATGAAGTAGACCGGGATCTGCGGTGTCAGCTTGTTGACGAGGCCGACGGCAAAGTTCACAACGACCGTGTAGACGATGAACGGGCTGCAAACCCGCAATGCCAGGATGAAGGTTCGGCCCAACTGCTCGGCAAACTGCTCAAGGCTTGTCACGGCGGCCAGCGGCTGCCCGACCGGGATCGCTTCATAGGAGGCTGCCAGTCCGCGCAGAATTTCCCAATGCTGGTTGGTGATGAAGACCATCGCCGTTGCCGTCACCGTGAAAAGGTTTGCGACAGGCGGCAGGGAATCCACGCCATCGATCGGCATGCCCGGCATGTTCGACAGGCCGATTGCCATGGACACCAGCGTCGTCAGCGTCTCCAGGGCCGCCAGAAAGATGCGTCCCAGAAAACCGATGAAGGCTCCGGTCAGCAACTCCGCCCCGATGAAGCCGGCAACAGTGCCGAGCTGCTCATCCGGTAGGGACGCCTGTACGCCTGGCGCCAACAGGGGTGACAAGGCCAACGCCACGGAAAGCGCGATGAACAGGCGAACATGCACCGGCACACGGTTGCTACCGAACCCCGGGATCACCATCAGGCACGCTCCTATTCGGCAAAACAACAGGAAGACCGCCAGAAGCAGCGAGGAGCTGAAGGTGCTGAAAAAGAGGCCGCCGGAAATCACGAGACGCTTCCGAGCGCGGAAACATCCACTCCGCGTGCGATTTCAAGATGCGACAGGACCGGCAAGGTCGGGAACATGCGCTCCACGATCATGCGTACGTATGGCCGGGCATCAGGTGCCGCTACCACCGCGAAGCGGCTGCCGTCCTTCATGTGTTTCTTTACCGCGTCGGACATTTGCGTGCCGAATTCCTCCACCAGTTGCGGCTCGATGTCGAACTCGATGACGTCGCCCTTCCCGTCCCGTTTCAGGGCATTGTGGAAGGCTAGATCCCATCGGTTTCCGAGACGCAGCACTTTCAGAGGGCCGCCTTCTGCAAGGTCGCCGCAAATCTGCTGGGCGATGCGCATTCGAACGTGCTCCACCACCTGCTCCGATCTGCGGACGTGTGGAACGATCTCGGCAACGGCTTCCAGGATCAGGTTGAGATTCCGGATCGAAACCCGTTCCGCCAGCAGAAGTTTGAGCACCGCTTGCAGACCGGAGAAAGACGTGTGCGCCGGACAGATATCGTCGAGAAGCTTCTGGTACTCCGGGTCCAGCCTGTCGAACAGCTTGCGCATATCCTTGTAGGACAAGAGCTGCGGCAGGTTGTTGCGGATCACTTCACTCAGATGCGTGAGGATGACCGTGATGTTCTCGGCCGGCGTCATGCCGCGGCGCTTGAGTTCGTCCTTGTACGCAGGCGGCACCCAGTAGGCTGGCATCCCGAATGCAGGCTCACGCGTCTGGTCAGCCGGTACCGGCAGTGCCTCGTCATTGTTCGGAATGACCAGCAGTTCACCCACTTTCAGATGCTGCGAGGCAATGATGGTGCCGTGGATCTTGATCTGGTAGCTCTTCGGATCAAGCGTCAGACTGTCGGTGACCCGAATATCGGGCACGACAAAACCATACTGCTCGGCAAACTTCCGGCGCATCTTGGCAACGCGGCGAGACAGTTCACCGGTTCGCGTCAGCAGCTCGGCGGAAAGCTGCTTGCCAAGCACCAGTTCGACCTCAGCCGACTTGAGCGTTTCCTTGACGGAGTCCTTTTCCTCAAGCTTTGCCTGTTCCTCCGCTGCGCGTATCTTGTCGTCCTCGACCTTTTTCGCCGCAGCCAAACGCCTCGGAATGGCATAGCCAATAAAGCCCATCAGGATCGCCAGCAGCAGAAACGGCAACATGGGCAGACCAGGCATCAACGCGAAGATGGCCATCAGGATAGCTGCGACGAACAGGGCACGCGGATAGCCGCCAAGCTGGCCGAGAACCGCCTTGTCGGTCGACCCTCTGGTGCCGCCCTTGGACACCAGCAGACCAGCCGCCAGCGAAACGATCAGCGCCGGGATCTGGGAGACGAGGCCATCGCCGACGGAGAGCTTGGTGAAAACGTCTGCCGCGTTGGAAACCGTCATGTCATAGCGGGTCACGCCAATGACGATGCCGCCAAGGATGTTCACAGCCGTGATGATCAGGCCGGCAATCGCGTCGCCGCGAACGAATTTGGAGGCACCATCCATGGCGCCGAAAAAGGAGCTTTCCTCCTCCAGTTCCTTGCGCCGACGCTGTGCTTCCTTGTCATCGATAAGGCCTGCGGAAAGATCCGCATCGATCGCCATCTGCTTGCCCGGGATCGCGTCCAGAGTGAAGCGTGCGCCGACTTCCGCAATACGGGTTGCGCCCTTGGTGATGACCATGAAGTTGACGATGACCAGGATCGCAAAAACAATCAGACCGATGACAAAGTCACCGCTCATCACGAATTGCGAAAAGCCGTTGATCACATAGCCTGCCGCATTCAGCCCCTCGTGGCCATTGGCAAGGATCATGCGCGTTGTCGAGATATTGAGCGACAGCCGCAGCATGGTGGCGATCAGCAGGATCGTCGGGAAAGACGAGAAATCGAGCGGGCGCTGGATCCAGAGCGAAACCATCAGGATCAACACCGACAGTGCGATCGACATGGCCAGGCCGATATCGATCAGGAATGTCGGGATTGGCAGAAAAAGAACGGCCAGGATTAGGACGATGCCTATGGCAAAGCCGACGTCGCGGCGGCTGTCCGGCGCATTGCCGGCAGTCGGCGAAAGGGAGGTGTCTGTCATGCCTTCTCTCTGCTGCAGGTCTGATACCTGGCAACCTCGCCCTTGAAGCTTGCGCGAGGCTTTTTTGAAGAAGGATTTCAGGAGGGAAGTTCGGGAAAGGGTGAGCGCTCTGACCGAAGATGGTCGCTCCAGGCTCTGAAGGGAGCGGCCTTCGCGCTTGAAGCAAGCCGTGGTTCAAGGAGAAATGGATGCAAGAAACGCATCTACCTTGTCATCGCGGCAAAGGCCTGGATCCATTAGCGACATGCGCCAAGGTGAAAGGTTTCGCCGACAACGCAAAGGACCTGATCCTGGCTTACAGCTATCGCTGCAAACCAGGACGACAGATAAATTCAGGAGCACGACGGCACCTGAAACCATGCAAGAATAGTCCTGCAGACCGTCGCTAGAACCCCGTTTCGATCCGATTGTAGATCAGGGTCGTCAACGAGTATATCTGGCCGCCGATGAAAGGTCCGGCGACCACGATCATGACCAGGATCGCCACGATCTTCGGAATGAAGGTAAGAGTGATTTCCTGAACCTGGGTCAGGGCCTGCAGCAATGCAATTCCGATACCGACAATCATCGCCGGTACGATCGCGGGGGCAGATCCGACGAGGATCGTCCAGATTGCAGTCCGGACTAGGTCCAGGGCATCAACTTCATTCATGTCATTCCATCCGCTCAGGAAATGGTTACACCCGGTCCAAGCAGAACACCCTGACCGTTGTCGAGCGCGAGCACGGTGCCGTCGGAATAGACTTCAACCTTTTCCACGACACCCGTCGTGCCGTTGGCGTCGGTCACGGTCCGCCCGATCAGATCATCTACCTGACCGAACGAAAGGTTGGTCAGAAGCGTTTCCAGCTTGGCGTTCGTCTGAATAGACTGCTCAACTTGGCTGAAGCTTGCGAGCTGCGCGAGCTGTTCGGACGCGTCCATGGGATTGGTCGGATCCTGGTTCTGCATCTGAGCCATCATCAGATGCAGGAAGGTGTCGTAGTCGACAGTCAGCTGCTTCTGAGCGGATGCAGTCGAGGCAGCACCCTGGGTGGCGCTGACGCCTTCAACACTGGTCATCTAATCACTCCTTAAACAACGGCCAGCCTGGGGCCGTACTGAAAATTTTCTCTTGGCGCCGGCCGGGGGGCGGTCTGCCGGGTTTCCTGCGCGCGCCGGTTCTTTTCGGCCAGCATCAGGCTTGCCTCCAGCGGATAGAGCGCACGCACAACCTTCATTGCCTCGAACCACCGATCCGTTTTTGCCAGCTCCTCAACCTTGTCGAGATGCATCAGCACCTCCTTGTTCGAGAACGCCGACTTCACGGAACCGAGCACGAGATGGAACATGTCCTGAACCGCACCAGCGGCTGCCGGATCGATGATCATGGTCTGGAGAATGAAGTAGAGCTGGCGAAGCGGCGTCGTCGCCTCTTCTGGCTGAAGCACATGGGCTTCCAGCAGGAAAACGGCATCATTCAGCAGCTCGATGTTGGTTTTCCGTTCGGCCCGGATCACCGCACCGTTGATGAACAGGCGTTCGCCCGCTTTCAAACCGATTTTCATGAGTTTAACCGTCCAGGCTGTCGCGGATGATGGAATTGATCTGGATGATGTCGGAGAAGTCCTCCTGCTCCCACTGGCGCAAGGATTCGACCTCTTTCAGGACCCAGATGCCGACAGAGATCAGATTGGCTCTCGTTTCGATCGGCAGTTCGTTGGCGTCGTCCGCCAGGTGTTCCAGGAAGTAGCTCCACAGGCGCCGTGTGTAGAACAGCGCGTCGACGGCTTCGGGAGACTTGACGCCGCGCTCCTGGGCGACGTTGAGCTTGCCGATCACGATCGACATTGCCTCATGTTCGTTGAGCCGCTGGTCAGAGCAAAGATCGTCCATAACCTCAGCGTAAGACAGATTGTACATGGGCCCTCTCAAGGTTGGGTTTGATACGAAAAATCAGACATTCGGCCACGATCACAGGTAGTTGAGAATGCTCAGACCCTGCATGCGGGCCGTGACCGCATAGGTGGTCTCAAGCTGTGTCAGAGCCGTGTTGAGACGCACCGACGTTTCCTCCAGATTGACGTTTTCAAGGTCGTTGATGCGCCGGTTCAGGATGTCGGTTTGAACCTTCAACCGTTCACTCGCCAGTTTGACCTGCTCCTGCACATTGCCGAGCTTGCCCATCTGGCTGGTGACATCGGCAATACCGGTGCCGAGCTTCTCAATCGCCTTGTTGACCACCACCTTCCAGGTTTCGGGATCAAGGTCTTCGTTACCGAGGTCGGACATCATCGTGTAGGCCGCGGCCAGGTCTCTGAAGGCCTGCTCGTTTGCGCTGACGGAACTGGACACCGTTTCACTCGCCGAAATACGGCTGACCATCACGTTGCTGGACGCACTCGACCAGGACGTGCCCCAGGCCGGGTTCTGGAACATCGTCTCGAAGGCACCGTTCAGATAAGTGGACATGGCCGCAGGTGTGATGCCCGAAACGCCCGGGTTGGATTGCGCCATCCCGAACTCGGTCATGAACGCTGCATCGGCGGCCAATTTGTTCGGAGACGTCGGATCGGAATAATCCGCGAAAGGTTCCTGGTCCGTATTGATGCCGGCAAAGACGAAATTGCCGTTGAGCTGGGTGTTCAGACGGGACGTCAGAAGCTCCAGATTGCCGACGGCATCTGCCTTGACGATGTCCGAACTGCCGTTGTTCTCACGCAGGGCCACGAGAGTCGCCAGAAAGTCCTGCGCATCCGTCAGAATGTCGCCCATTGCCGCCTGGCTGACATCGAGCCGCGACGCGGTGAGCGCGTTGGTATCCATGATGCCATTGAGAAAATGAAACTCGGACCGAAGCGACACGCTTTCGCCGGTCTTGGTCCCGAGATCCAGGCCGACGTCGTATTTGCGGCCGGAGGACAGCTCGATGCTGAGCTTCTGCACGAGGCTGGACTGGTTCTGGATCTGCCGGCGAGACGCATCGGCGAGAGTGATCGTGGAGATATAGGTGGTTTTCATAACTGTTACCTCGCCGCGGCCAGAAGGTCTTCCAGCATGCCGTCGACGGCGCTGATGAGCCGTGTCGCCGCTGAGTAGGATCGCTCGATTTCCAGTAGCAGCGTCATTTCTTCGTCGATGTTGACGCCTGTCTTGTTGTTGAGGTTTTCAGCCGTCCGACTGAGAATGACGGTCTGCACCTCGACATTGCTCGTCATGGTCTTTCGGCCGGCTTCCAGCCAGCTGACGGACGAAGCGGCAAAGCCGGACAACGTGTCGGTCGGATCGAGTTCCACGCCGCTGTCGAAAACGGTGTCCTTGTCAAACGCGGAAACCAGTTCCTGCAGACGGTCGGAGAACCCGGCAGCGCCGGACGGGTTGTAGTTGTAATTGGGATCGAACGGATCGGAGATGCCGCCATCGCGCAACCTGTCCAGGTCGCCGCCCTGATCCGGATCGGCGTTGGCATTGACGACGATTTCCGCAGCAAGCCCGGTGATATGGGTGCCGGATGCCGGCACCGCCGGTGCACCAGACCACGTGAACAGGCCAGCCTGATCCGGGTTGCCGCCACCGCTCTGATCGCTTTCGGCGAAGGCTTCGATCAGACCACGCGCGATTTCGTCGAGCTGGCTCTGGTAGGTCACCGCGACTTCGTCGCGCAGTTCGGCAAGACCTTGCAGCCTGCCGGACTTGATCTCCATGAGAGCGCCCGGTCCTGCCACGGGAACGCCGTCCACCATCACGGAATTACCCGTGGTAGCAGCACCATAAACAATGGTCGGCTCGAAGGTGACCGCTCTGGCCTTGGTTTCAAACAGCGTCACGCCGCTGTCCGTGTAGACCACAATATCGCCATTGCTGCGGTTCAGCGTGGTAATGCCGATTTCCTCGGACAGCTTGAGCAGAACCTGGTCGCGGCTGTCGTGGGCATCGGTGACATCAGCCCCCGATTGCGTTCCCCGCACGATAACCGAGTTGAGATCTTCGAGTTGTTTCAACAGCGTGTTGATCTCACGCACAGAGGTCGCCATGTCCGCATCCGCGTTGGTGCGCACATCCTGCACCAGTGCCGTTCCTGACTGGAGCGTTTGCACCATGTCCTTGGAGGCCTGCAGAACGTCCTGCGCCTGGATCGCGTTGCTGGGGTCGGAAGCATAGTTTTGAAGCGACAGCTTCAGCGCCCCGAGTTTTGCCGCAGCGGACATGTGGTTCTGGGTATCGCCTGTGGTTTCAGCGAGACGGGTGAGGCCTGCCAGGACCGCTTCCTGGGAGGATCCAGTGGAGGTGGAGGACAGGAGCGACGAATACAGCGCGCTGTCCGTCACCCGGCCGATACCGTCGACCTTGAGGCCGCCGGCCTGACCGGTGTCGGTGTAGGTCTGGCTCAACAGAACGGATTTGCGCGAGTAGCCGGGGTCTTGAGCCCCGGCAATGTTTCGCGAAACCACGGAGGATTCTGTCTGCCTTGCGGCCAGCGCGGACTGGGCGACTTTGAGGGCTACAGACAAACTCATGACAATAACTTTCCGATTGGCGGGTGAGCCTTGTTAGCGGACCAGGTTGACGAGCTGCTCGAGCAGGTCGGAACCGGCCTTGAACACCTGGGAATTGGCCGTGTAGGTGCGCTGGGATTCGATCATTGAGGTGAGCTCGTTGCCGAGATCGACGTTGGAGTCCTCAAGACCACCAACCTTGATGCTGCCCAGGCCGCCCTCCCCCGCGAAACCGACCCGGACATCACCGGAATCGAAGGACGTGCTGTAGACGTTGCCGGATTTGTTGGAGAGCCTGTCCGGGCTCGGTACATCCGCCAGCGGGATCTTGTAGATCGCCCGGCGGTCACCGTTGGTGTAGATGGCAAACAGAGTGCCGTCGTCGGAGAATTCGACGTTCTTCACCGCACTCGGTGCGTTCCCGTCCGCATCAACGTTGGTGACCGTGAAATCGGCATTCAGGTAGGTCGACTGATCAAGGTCCAGGTCGAAGGTGCCACCATTGGGAACCGCGATATTGATTGCGGTCGCACTGGCACCGGTGAGATTGCCTGTGGTGACGTCGAAGGTCAGCGTCTGGGTATTCAATGCCGGAGCAGTATAGGGAAACCCGCCGCCGGGTGCGGCATCTGCCGCGTTGTAGATCGAGACTTCCCAGTCACTGTCTGCAGCCGTTTCCGTGACCTTGGAGTAATAGACATCCAATTTCACCTCGTTGCCGAGGTTGTCGTACACGATCATGGACGTCTTGTGGGAATAGCTCGCGGTTGCTGCGTTGGCGGAGGGCAGATCCGCCGCCGGTACAATCGCCGCGTCTTCACTCACGTTCACGCGCAGAAACGCTTCGCTGGTGGGAGTGGCTTCCAGCTGGTTCTGGGTGATGTTGATCCGCTCCAGACCACCAAGACCGTTGGCAACGGTTGTTGGCGCGGTGTTGCCCGTGATCGGATAGCCCTGGAGATAATAGCCGGCCGTATTCAGGAGATAGCCATCTCCATCCGGAACGAAGTGACCGGCGCGGGTCAGAAAGCTTTCACCTGCCTCGTTGCCGACAACGAAGAAGCCGTTGCCATCCACCGCAAGATCAAGCTTCGACGTGGTGAAGCTGATGTTTCCCTGCTTGGAAACCTGGTACTGGGTGTGTGCTTCGACGCCGCCGGAGTTGAACGAGCCAGCCCCTTGCGAAACAACCAGTGAGGAAAATTCCGACTGGGCCCGCTTATAGCCTGTCGTGCTCGAGTTCATAATGTTTTCGGCAACTGTGCCGAGCTTGCTCGACTGTGCGTTCATGCCGGAAACGCCGGTTCGCATAACTCCGAAAAGGCCCATGACAGGTCTCCTGTGTCCAAATCAACTGGAGACAGTCAAACCGACCTAACTTGCGCGAAGCTGTTGCGAGAAAATAATTATTCCTTCCATTCAGATACTTAATTATATAAAAATTTATCTATCAAACAAAACGAAAGCACCGGGCAAGCTGTCCGGTGCTTTTCAGAGATCAGGCGCCGCAGAATTGCTTTGACTGCTGTGTCCAGTTTCCAAAACCGGAAGCAACCATGTTGCGGATCACCGTGCAGACATACCGTTTTTGTGCGGGATCATTGTTCGGACCCGCATGATAGCGGGCAACAGCCATCGTCCAGGATCCCTGGCGCCGCCTCAGGTCCTTCAGGAACCTTGCCGCATATTGCACATTTGCACGTGGTTCCAGCATCTGCTCCACCGAACGGAACTGGTCACCGTGATAGTGATGGTTGATCTGCATGCAGCCGATATCGATCAGCTTCTTGCCGTGCTGTTGTGCATCAATCACGTCCTGCTTCGCGGCTTGCCGGCTGGGAGGAAACACGGACTTTCCCTCGATATTGAGGGCATAGGGGTACAGCGAATTGCGCCGCCCGGTTTCCGTCAGCCCGACCGCATAAAGCACGCCGAGCGGCACGTTGTACTTTCGCGCTGCCGAGATCATCTCGCGTTCGCAAACGTTCTGGGTCTCGGCAGCCGCAGGCACGCTAACGGCGAGAGCACTAAAGATAGATGCCGTCAGAAAGGCTAATGTCAGAACCTTCCTCATGACCTGTTCCTCTTGTTGTTTCAGAAGCCTGATACGCGTCTTCTCTGGAGTTTTGACCCGGACGCCCATTCTGCTGTCCGGCACCGTTGCCGGAACTCTGCGGTTGGCCGTCAAACGGGTTACCGCCACCAGCGCCACTCTGGTTCTGGTTCTGGGCCTGAGGGCCTGAAGCGTTGCTTCCCGCCTGGACCTGGATCCGGTCGTCTCCGGCCTGGATCGTGATGGCATCAGCCTTGACCCCGGTCGCCCTGAGCATCTGATCGAGCAGTTGCCGGTCTTGCTTCAGGAGTTCCGCAGTTTGCGCCCTGCTCGTTACAAGCGACACTTCCACTGTATCACCGACCATCCTGAGAGACACTTTCACGGTGCCGAGCTCATGAGGCGTGAGCTGGATATCCAGTGTTTTCAGAACAGGGCCTTCCGCCTTGGCAGTTATGCCACCGTCAAGTGATGCGGAGCTGGAAGCCATATCCTTTACCGCAGCGGCGATCTGGTCACCCACCTGTTGCGCGGGGGAGAGTCGCATATTCGGTGCAAAGTGGGTTTCCTGGCGTAGAACCTTGACGGTGCCCGCCGCTTCGTCCGGCAACATGGACCGGCCAATAGCCCCACGTCCCTCGCCGTCGGAAATTGCCTCCGGTTCGACGCCGAACTGCGCGAAGAGCGAAGACGTTCCGGTCTGTGCAGGTCCATCGGGATCGCCAACCGGCATGCCGTTGGCCTGCCCTTGCAGGAGCGTAGGCATAGGGGCCGCGCCAGACTGGGCTTGAGACGAGGGAACCTGACCGGTTTTTCCAGCCAGCACCGCATTTAGCGACAATCCCACATGCGCTGCCGAACTCTGCAACATGGTTTCTGCCTTCGGGTCCGTTTGTCCCTCGGCCGCACCATCCACGCCTTCGCCATCCTTCGCCTTGCGTGACAGTGCGTTCTGGGAAGCCTGACGCAGGGCGTCGACAAGATTGCTGGTCGAAAACGCCGCTGAACCTGCCGCCTGTTCCTTGCCGAAACCGGTCTTGCCGTTCCCATCGCTCGTAGGCCCGTCTGCCTGATCAGATGTTTCAGACCCGGGTTTTCCTGCCGCATCTTCGGCAGCATCGCCTTTTTTCATGTTCTGCATGACGGCCTGGAATGCAGCCGCAGCTTCCTTGGAAGAGGTTTGCCCGCGCTCGCCCGTTCCAGCGTCCGTCGACTTGCCGGACTTCGGCGCAGTCGGAACGAATGCCTGAGTGTTAACGCTCATCCTGTTCTCCCAATTGAGCGAGGGACTTTCCCGTCCGGCGCAACAGAACATTCGCAAGTTCCATGTCCGCGCTGACCCAGCTTTGATCTTCAGGAGCGTCCATATTGGTCGCGACGTTGAATTCGCCGATCACGTTGGGTGGCGGCTCCGGAAAATGCCGGACCGAGTTGAGCACGGTGTAGACGCCGTCAAGCATCGCCAGGTCCTGCGCTGTCAGGATCGACTTGTCGATCGACCACAACAGGTCTCGGTTGGCTGTGATGAACTCCGGGTCGAGACGGGTCGCTGCAAGGTATATCTTCAGGATTTCGTTTTCCTTGGTGCCATCGACAGTCAGTGTCAGCGCTTCTCCTGTTGCCTTTCGCGCGACATTCAGATGGCCTGCCAGCAGGGCGGAACGGGCCAGCCGAAGATAAAGACCGCGCCTGCTGTCGGCATCGAATTCGTGCAGCACGTCATCCAGGAGCGCGAACTTGTCCTCGCTTTTGACAAATCCGAGCGTGTCGAGTGACAGGGCAAATCGCCTGCGGAAATCACCGGCGTAAACCGACGTGCGGAACCGGCGAAGATACCGGATGCTGAGAACTCGAAAGCGATCGACATTGCCGGTCATCCCAGCGACGAAGACTTCCCGGCGAAGAGCAGCTTCCTCGACGAGCGTTCCAGGCATCAGTAGGCTGGCGACCTGAAGCAGTTCCATCGCCTTTTCCGGATCCGTGCGGATGTAGGGTGCAGCCTTTACCAGTGCGACATGCCCCCCCAGGCTTGCCGGCAGTTCCAGCGGATCGATCTCCGCCAGAAGAACGATCATGTCCTCTTCCCTGCCTTCGACATAGGCAAGCGACGCTTCCATGAGTTTGCGGTCGACAGCGGGTGCCGGATCGAGGGACAAGAGATACCGCATTACGTCTGGGTGTCCGCCACTCAGAAGATGGATGACGGCCGCCCGCGCGTTGCGTGGTTCCTGCCACGCATCGGCTGGCAACACGACGAAACTTGCGTCCATCTTAGTCAGCAAGGCTCGCTGCGCCTGCATCGCATGGCTGTTGCCCTGTGCGATCTGCTCCTGCAAGGACTGCAGCGACCGGATCATTTCAAATGGTTCCGGATCCGAAGTCTGCTTGCCAACCTGCTGCGCCCAGCCTGCCGACACTGAGAAGACGGCCGCCATCAAGCCAAGGAGCAGACCTTTGAAGCAAGGGACCCTGATGGAGAGGCAGCGCATTACCGAGCTCCTTCCAGCAAGTAGATCTCTATCCGCCTGTTGGAGGCAGCAAGAGGATCGGACGGAACTTTCAGATCCTGATCGGCGTAGCCTTCGACCCGGTTGAACCTGTCCTTGCCGACACCTCCGCGAGTGAGCATGTAGAGAGCCATGTGAGCGCGTGCCGACGACAAGCGCCAGTTGTCATAGGTCTTGCTTTTGAAAGGGCGCGCGTCCGTATGACCCTTGATGACAATCTGTCCCGGAGTTTCGGCAACCACCTTGCCAATCCGTTCAAGCAGTTTGACGAGTTCCGGGCGTGGCTCGGCAGACCCGATGGCGAACATACCGAAGTTCTGGTCGTCGGTAAGGCTGATCAAGGCTCCCTCACCTTCTCTCGTCACCGTAATCTGACTGGCGGTTTCCTCAAGAGCTGTCCCTTCAGTCTGGGCGAGGACTTCCGAAAGACGGGCGACCAGTACCTCGGCGCTGCTTTCCGTAAAGTCTTCTTCATAGGTACCCTCACCGTCTCCGGTACCAATGACCGTTTCTGTCTGGACTTCAGCGATCACCTCGGTTGAAGACGCCTGAAGCGACTTCCCAAGTACATGAGCGACGACCTGATCCGTCGTATCCCCGTTGTCGGGAAGTGCGCCGTTGCCGACAAATTCAAAGGACGTCGTTCCGGATTGTTCCGCCATGTAGTCCCCGTTGCTAGGCCCATTTCCAGGGGCAGCGTTTCCGTTTTGCCGGGTAACGCCGGTCTCAGGTTGCGTGCCATCTTCAAACGGCGCAGCAAAGGCGAATTCGCCGGCCAGAGCCTGGGTAGAAGGCGCGGTACCATCGCCCGGCAAACTTACGTCAGGAGCTGCCTCGGCACTGGCGACACCACGGCCAGGACGGAACTGCCAGAACATCGGATCAAAGGGATCCCGATAGGCCTGCCCACCCTGAACGCCTTCGTTTTTCTGAAGACCTGTACCGATACCCTTTGGGTTGTCCTCCCGCACATCAGCGACACGGATTTTCTGCGAAAGGGTGTCGAGTACGGCATAGGGATCCGTGAAAAGGATCGATTCCGAATGGGTCTGGGTAAACTGCCCAGAGGCCGGCGCCCCACCCATCTCCGGTGTCTCGACCACCTCCTCCAGTCTGTGTCCCTTGTCCAGGCCATCACCGAAGTTCTCATCCTGATCGACCGGCGCATCAGACCCACCCAATTTGCCGGTGAAAAGCTTGGTGCCGGCTTCGTTGGTATCGCCGTTGATCTCCGGATCGTTCAGGCCCTTGCGGTTCGGAGCCGTGGAGGCAAGTTTGACCGGGTTGAAATACTGCGCAACGCCGCGACGCACGCTGTCGTCGGTCACGTTAATCAGCCACATGACCAGAAAAAAGGCCATCAATGCGGTCATGAAATCCGCGTAGGCAATCTTCCAGACGCCATGTGGCAGCTGATCGTCTTCCCAGCCGTTCTTGCGCCGGACAATTACGATTTCATTCGGGACGCCGTCCAACATCAGTCTGCCTCCCCTTTCAAGGCTTCAAGCTGGCCGAGCCATTGTCCGAGCCGTGTTTCAATGGTTGTCTCGTCAAGCAGAGCCACCAGTTCGACCTGATCAGCATGCTGAGCGTCGATCCGGTCTCTCAAGGCCGGCAACTGCTCCAGCACTCGGCTGACCAGAGTTTCCGGTCCGCGCAGCCTGATCATTTTGCCCTCCGTTTCCTCGGTCAGTTGCCGAAGATTGCCGGCAAAGGCATCGACCAGCTGGTCGACGATCTGCTCTGTCAGGAAAGGTTGAAGAAGCTTGGAAAGCGAATAGGAGATCCGCTGCTCCATCACATTGAGGAAGCCTTCGATGGAGGCGCTGACGTTGGCCGATTCACGCATGTCGAACCGGTCACGCTCGTCTTTGAGCTGCCTTGCGTGCTCCTCGCGCTCCTGTTCCAGGATGGCCTGAAAATGAGCCATCGTGCGGTCACTGCCTTCCGCCAGGCCGCGCTCGTATTCGGCCTGGAGCTGTTCTTCCAGGCTAGGTTCGGGCACAGCTTCCTCGCAAGGCTCCAGAACGTCCACGAGAGCGGGGTCGAATGCACCGAAGGACTTGAACCTGGAGGCGGACAGGACGGGAATATGGGAAGCAATTGAGGTGGTCATTAGATGCGCTCCGATTCATAGAGCCACTGGCGCAGGATCGCGGCAGACTGTTCCTCGTTGAACTCCAGCAAGGATTCCAGCTTCCGGAGCGCGGACTTGTTGCGCCGGCTGTTGAGGTCCTGCAGCATGTCGGAATGATCCGGCGGCATCAGGAAGGTCTGATCCCCGTCGACTGCTTCTGCAGTCCCTTCCGCAGCTTCCGGCAGCATTCCGAGTTCGGCCATTTCGACCTGCGGCTTGGCCATTTGCGGCACCAGGGCAGCCACGGCAGGCCGCAGACCAAACCAGATCACCAGCATCGACACGGTCAGGATTGCGAGCGCATTGATGATGTTGCCGGACTGGCGCATCAGATACTCGGTGATGCTGATCGGCGGGATCGGCTCCATGGCCCGGCCGCCGTCAATGAAGTCGACGACAGCAACCTTGACCAGGTCTCCCCGTTCTTTTTCAATCCCCGCAGAAGAGGCAACCAGAGCTTCGATTTCCGTCAGCTGTTCATCCAGTTGAGCCTGGGTCGGTTCGCCGCCAAGAGACTGTGCAAGACGGGACTTATCAACCAGAACCGCAATGGACAGACGGTCGACACGATAGCCATCCTGAGACGTCTCGATGCGTTTGGAGGAGATCTCGTAATTGACGGTTTCCTCGCGCCGCTCGTTTTCTTCGCTGGAACGCTCACCGTTGTCCGCGGACACATCCTCTTCCGGAAGGTTCTGCTCGACCGTTGTCGGTGCCGAGACGCTGGAGTTCTGAGCGTTCTCGTTTTCGCGAATGGTCCGGATGGATCGCTCGGTCCGCGAGTCCGGATCGAAAATCGTCTCGGCAATCGTCTTGCGGTCCGTGTTCAGCTCTGCGGCGACACTGACCTCGAAGTTGTCCAGGCCAAGATATGGCGTCAGGGTCTTGCGAATGTTTTCCTGGATCCGGCTGCTTACAGCCGTCTCAAGGCTGGCAAGCTGGCCTGCGGAGGCCTTGGTCGGATCCTGGCCGGCCGCCAGGATACCACCGGACGTGTCGAGCACTGTAACCTTGTCGGCTTGCATGCCGGGAACACCGGCAGCAACCAGGTGGCGGATGGCATCAGCGGTTCGCACATCGTCTGGCACGTCGGAACGGATAACGACAGATGCCGACGGCGGCTGCTGATCGCGCCTGAAAGATCCTTTCTCTGGCAACACGATATGAACGCGCGCTGCCCGGATCCCCTTCATGAGCTGGATGGTTCGGGCAAGCTCACCTTCAAGCGCTCGCACCCGTGTCACTTCCTGCATGAAGGAGGTCAACCCAAGCGACCCCAACTCGTCGAAGAGCTCGTAGCCGGAGTTGGCTCCACGCGGGAGCCCCTTTTCGGCCAGAAGCATGCGCGCCTTGGCTGTCTGCGCATGGCTCACCATGACGGCGGTGCCTTCCGAATTGATGTCGAAAGGAATGCCGGCGTCCCGCAGCGCGGAACCGATGCGAGTGACGTCTTCACCGTCGAGACCCGTATAGAGGACGGTCTGTTCCGGTCGGCTCAAGTAATATGCTCCCGCGCCGACGGTCGCGATTGTGGCGAGCCCGATCAAGGCGAGCGCGATAAGTCTGCGCACTCCCAGTTCCATCAGGTTTGCCCATAGTTTTTCGGCGTGTTCACGGCCCGGCATGCATAACCCCTTCATGCACGTAACGTTCTGTTTGACCCACTATCGGAACTGGACCTTGCGCGAGCCTGTCACCCGGGCCTGAAGACGGAAATTCTGGACACAAAAAAACCGCGCCCCGAAGGGCGCGGTCCTCTTGCCTGGAAATCCGGTCAGATAAACTGGTTGGATTAACGGAACAGGGACAGAATGTTCTGCGAACCCTGGTTGGCGATCGACAGAGCCTGGATACCGAGCTGCTGCTGAGTCTGCAGAGCCTGGAGGCGGGTCGATTCTTTGTTCATGTCAGCATCCACGAGCTGGCCGACACCACGGTCGATCGAGTCGATCAGAGCGGACACGAAGTCCTTCTGCAGATCAACGCGCTTCTTGGTGGAACCGAGCAGGGTTGCGGAGTCTGTGATGAGGCCCAGAGCTTCGTCGACATCCGAGATCATGCCTTCCAGAGTGGTCAGGTCGGCAGCGCTGTCCGTCAGAGCGGAGATGTCGATGGTGTCGACAACGTTACCGTTCGTCAGAGCACGATCGAGGATACCGGTACCACCACCAGTGGTGTCATAGAGCTGGGTAGCGGTGATATCAACCGTGGTCGTCAGAACGGAAACCGCACCACCGACGCGGGTGAAGGAGCTGACGATTTCTTTCGACGTAACGGTGGTCACGTCGGAAGACAGCCAGTTTTCACCGTTGAAAACAGCGGATTCGGCAGTCGACTTAAGCTGGTTCTGCAGTTCGTTGATGTCGGACTGGATCTTGCCGCGGTCGACACCCGGAGTACGGGCAGCAACAAGCTTGGCTTTGATTTCGTTCATGACATCAACAGTGCTGTCCATAGCAGTGTACATGACGTCGACGGTCGCAGCACCCAGACCCAGAGAGTCTTCAACGGCGCTAAGAGCCATGTTGTCAGAACGCATGGTGGTTGCGATGGACCAGTAGGCAGCGTTGTCTTCCGCGCCGGCAACGCGATAACCGGTGGAGATGCGGTTCTGCGTCTCTGCCAGGTTGGCGCTGGTGTTCCGCAGAGTCTGCAGAGCGGTCATTGCGGAAGCGTTCGTCATCAAGCTAGACATGATATGTCCCTTCAATGTGTCAGTGTGTACTGGATTGGATTGGGACATGCCGGGTTTGCACCGGCACAACAGGAGCAGCGTCATGCTTTTGAACCGTGGGTAGTTTGGGGTTCAACCTGCTGTGAAAATGACCCTAGCGGCTCAATCTTGCGTGAAGCTTACGTCGATACCGGCAATTTGATCTTTTTCGAATTTCTCCAAGATCTAATCTTGGACCAAAAGATATAGTCGCGCACGATCTTATCGACAAAAACAAAAAAGCGGAGCCTTTCGGCCCCGCCCTTTTGCGCCCCGACGCCCCCGTCGGTTACAAGAATGATCGCACAAGACTACCGACCAGAAGGTTCCATCCGTCGATCAAAACAAAGAACAACGCCTTGAAAGGCAACGATATGACTGTTGGTGGCAACATCATCATACCCATGGACATGGTGATCGTTGCAACGATCATATCGATCACGAGAAAAGGCAACGCGATCAAAAATCCGATTTCGAAACCCCGGCGCAACTCGGAAATCATGAAAGCCGGGATCAAGACACGCAGTTCAACTTCCTCTGCAGAGGCCGCTTCGTTTTCTGTCACGCGGCCGGCCGCAAGGTCATCAAATAGAACGAGATCTTCTTCGCGCACCTGGCTGAGCATGAAGTCCCGGAAGGGCGTTGTGATCCGCACATAGGCCTCTTCCTCGGAGATCTCGTTGTTCATCAGAGGCTGAACACCCTGCTCCCAGGCTTTGTCGAAGGTTGGAGCCATGACGTAAAAAGTCATGAAGAGGGCCAGCGAAATGAGGATCAGGTTACCCGGTGTTGTTTGAAGACCGATACCGGACCTCAGGAACGAGAAAGCGATCACGAAACGGGTGAAGCTTGTCACCATGATCAGGATGCCCGGAGCCAGAGAAAGCACAGTCAAGAGTGCAATCATCTGGATGATACGGCCGCTGGCACTGCCCTCTCCTGCAGGTAGCAACGCAGAAAGATCCGGCACCTGGGCAGCCGCAGCCCCCGTCATCGCGACCAGTACAAGGCCGGCAACAAGAAGACGGCTCATTGAATAACCACCGATTCCAGAATGACTTCGTTCACCTGACCTTTGGTGCGTGTCTGAGCGCGCTCGGTGAGATCTTCGCGAAGATGCTGCAAACCGATACCACCTTCCAGATGAGAGAGCGTAAGCGTGCGCATGTAGCCTAGAAAATCGTCCTCGACCTTTTTCTTGAGCACACCGACATCACCGTCCGGATCGTCTTCCAGAAGAATTGAAGCCTGCAACCTGATCCAGGCGTCTTGCGGCGACGCCAGGTTTGTCACGAGCGGTTCAAGCGTCTGCAGACGTGTCGAAGGCGAAAACGGCAGCGTTTCGGTGAAGCTCTGTTGCTGGCGAAGCCGGCCATGAACTTCCTCTTCCGTGTAGTCAGCAACATATTTTGCAAGGCCCGCTCCAGCGCCACCGCCAATCAGCGTCAGGAGCACCAACGCCGCGACGAAACCGGAGCTGCGCTGATTTTCCTGCGCCCCCTCAAAAGGAACTTCAATGATATTAGGCATTTGGGTCTTTCCGGTACTTTCAGGAAGGGCTCAGAAGGGCGTCACGATGTCGTAGATCTGCTGCCCCCAGGCCGGTTGCTGAACCTCGGTGATCCTGCCGCGGCCACCATAGGAGACCCGCGCTTCGGCAATCTTGTCGTAAGGAATGGTGTTGTTGGCCTGGATGTCCCGCGGACGCACGATCCCGGCGATTTGCAGGATGCGCATCTCGAAGTTGACGCGCATTTCCTGCGAGCCGGAGATCACCAGGTTGCCGTTCGGCAGGCGGTCCGTGACCACGGCCGCAACGGACAGCTGGATTTCTTCCGACCGATCGATGGAGCCGGAACCCGCGGAACCGGAGCCGGAATCAACGCCAAGATTGCCGCTGCCACCATGCCCGATGCCATCCCAGTCGTAATCCATGGTGCCACCCCAACCGATATCGGAAGTGCGGCGGCGATCCGAACTGTTGTCCATGTTCGCGCGGTCATTGATCTGGATGGTCACGGTCAGCACATCACCGACTTTCTTTGCACGCGGGTCTGCAAAGAAATTGTCGCGACCGCTGGCCCACAAGGAGTTGTAGTCCTTGACCGTGCCCTGCCCGAAAGTACTCAGCGGATAAGCTGCCGGCTGTTGAACGGCAAGGCCGTACCCGACCGGAGACATCTCCGGTGCGCGACCAACGTCTTCCAGCTGCCCGGCACAGCCGGTCAGCATCGCAGCTCCTAGGGAGATCACAAAAGCGCGCATCAGAAACTCCGTTGTATTTCGGGATGGGTCAGGCCCATCATCGATTGGGTCAGCTGGGCAGCACGGGAAGGCTCCATCTCGTCGAGAATGCTGCTGGCAACACGGGCCTTCAGTTTCAGGAGAACGCCAACAGCGGCTTCCTCGTCGGTCGTCTGCAGCTGCGCCGCAGCTGCTTCCGGACGCATGCGCCCGATGATTGAGACGACCTGATCCTCGACTTCGTTGAGAAGGTCTTCGCGCCGCTCGACCCATTTTTCGAATTCGCGCTCTTTGCGCTGCAATTCTTCAATCCTGTCCCGGAGACTTGCCTCCAGGCTGATCAGTTTCCAGGTCTGCCACTTGATGCGCGCATCCGAAGCCGCTTCGGCGATGTTCTTGCAATAGAGCTCGCTGTCCTGTGGCGGTACGGGCGCAATCGCGCTTTCACGTGCCTGGGGCTTCTGGCGCGGCGCCTGGGCAATAGCCTGGCCGCCGAATGTGAGCGAAACTGCCGCAAGCACCAGAAGCGTGAATGTGCAGCCGCGGTCCAAATGTCGTAGCATAAGGCCTTCCCTTGTGCAGAACCTCTTTGACCGCACAATCGGAGATCGAGCTTGCGTGAGGCTGTCGCAAAAAAACGCCGCTTCGAAAAGCGGCGTTTCAGAATTGCTCTCATGAGGAGACGTCATCCCGCCCTTCAGGGTTTCAACCCAAATAAGTGCTGGTTTCCCTGTCGGAATAGGAGCAGGTCTGACTTATTGCACCACGAGTTCCGCCTGCAGCGCGCCGGCTGTCTTGATCGCCTGAAGGATGGCGATGATACCGGTTGGTCGCAGACCGATCCGGTTGAGACCCCGCACCAGTGTGGGCAGGTCCGTTCCACCGACAACAGCCAGTTGACCACCGCTTTCCTGAGCATCGACATATGTTCGTGGCACGACCACTGTCTGGCCATTCAGCGAAAACGGCGACGGCTGCGAAACCTCGGGTGCTTCCGATATACGAACCGTCAGATTGCCATGGGTAATCGCAACGGTCGAAATCTGCACATCCTTGCCAATAACCACAGTCCCTGTTCGCTCATCGATCACGACCTTCGCAATCTGGTCAGGCGTCACCCGAATAGCCTCGATTTCCGCAATGAACCGCGTGACACTGATGTTTTGCGGAGGCGTGAGTACCACGGTGCGATAGTCGCGCTCCTTGGCCACCTTGATGCCGTATCGCTCCCTGGTGAACTGATTGATCGCATCGGCAATACGCACTGCAGTGCGGAAATCCGGATTGGAAAGTTCGAGAACCAGATTGGGTATTTGCGAAAATTTAGCCGGCAAATCTCTTTCGATGAGACCACCGTTTGGAACCCGACCCACGGTCGGTATCCCCTGGGTCAGGCTTTCCGCCTGCCCCAGCTCCGAGAAACCGGATACTGCAACGGGGCCCTGCGCAACCGCGTAGATTTGCCCGTCAGCTCCCAGCAAAGGGGTAGCGATGAGGGTACCCCCGGCAAGTGACGTCGCATCGCCAAGCGAGGACACACTTACGTCGATCGTCGATCCCTGACCGATAAAAGACGGCATTTCGGCGGTCACGACAACGGCTGCTACGTTACGCGTCCGCAGCCGCGCATCGCGTACGTTCACCCCCAGACTGTCGAGCATCGATTGCAGCGATTGCTCCGTGAATGGGGAATTGCGTAACGTGTCGCCGGATCCTTTCAGACCGATAACGAGGCCATAGCCGACAAGCTGGTTGTCGCGCACCCCTTGCAGACTGGCGATGTCCTTGATCCGCACCATGGACATTGCCGACACCGGCAAGGCCAACAGTGCAGCCAGAACAAAAACGAGAAACCGGGTCATAAAATCAGTTCTCCACACGTATGGTGCCGTCTTCTTGAACCCGCCCGGAAACAACCAGACCGCTATCGACATTGCGTACGCGTACGAAGTTGCCGGCTCCGCCGTTCTGAAGAGCTTCCACCTGCATGATGATCACCAGCCCCTGCTCACGGAAAACCAGTCGCGCCGGCTCACCACGACGAACAAGGACCGGCTTTTCGACCGAATTGATCGGTACCGGCTGTCCTGGAAGCAACGTACGTCGTGCAACCATGCCAACCAGTTGGCCCCTGTTGGTAGACACCGCGAATTGCTGCGCTGTCCGCGTTGGAAACAATCGTTCGATCAGATCCTGGTGAGTGATTTCGGTTCCAGCCGGTATGGTCTGGCGCGGAACCGGCAGATCTATGCCTCCGGCTGCTTTCGCTGCCCCGGTGCTGAAGATCATGACCAGCACCAGGAAAAGGGATCGGATCGTCATCACCTTCTCCCTGTTAGCGAATGCCATTGGTGACGGTGCCGGCCATCTCGTCGGCGGCTTTCATGACCTTGGAGTTCATTTCATAGCCGCGCTGAGCGCTGATCAAGGCAGTGATTTCCTTTACCGGATCAACGTTGGAGCTTTCCAGATACCCCTGGCGAACCACGCCGAAACCCGGATCACCCGCAACACCGGTAACAGGCGTGCCAGAGGCCTCGGTTTCACGGAAAAGGTTGCCACCCACTGGTTCCAGACCGACATCGTTGGCAAAATTGGAAAGCGTCAGCTGTCCAAGTTCACGAGGCGTCATCTCGCCATCGACCTTGGCATAGACCTGACCCGATTCATTGACGACAACTTCAATGGTTTCTTGCGGAATGATGATCGCCGGTTCGACGGCATAGCCGTCAATGGTCACCAGTCTGCCGTCTGCATTCTTGTTGAACGAACCGGCTCGGGTAAACAGTGTTTCGTCATCAGGACCGGTAATTTCGAACCATCCCCGCCCGTCGAGCGCAACATCGAACTGGTTGCCGGTGTTGGTCAGCGAGCCTTGGGCATGGAGTTTGCGGATCCCGGCGGTACGAACGCCCAGACCAAGCTGAGCACCTTCCGGTACAGGATCTTCACCACCCCGGTTCGGCACGCCCTGCAGGCGCTCGGCCTGATAGAGAAGGTCTGAGAATTCCGCCTGCGAACGTTTGAAGGACGTGGTGTTCATGTTGGCGATGTTGTTGGCGACCACTTCGACATTCGTCTGCTGGGCGCTCATGCCGGTCGCGGCGATAGCAAGGGCTTTCATGGATTTTCTCCTGGTAATTACAATCGCTTATCGAGGCCAAGCCTTCGATCAGATCGACATGCGGCTGATTTCCTGATAGGCGCTCACGACCTTGTCGCGGATGGCAATTGCGGTCTGGAGGGTCGATTCAGCAGCCATTACGGCCTCGACCACCTGCTGAACCGAAGCCTGTCCGTCGACACCTGCAATCGATACCGCTTCGCCTTGTTTGATCTTGTCGATCGCATCGGTCGAAACTTTCGCCATCGCATCGGAGAAACTGGTTTCGCCCACGGCGCCCGTGCCGCCAAGATCCGGCGTGCTCGCCGTGTACCTGGTGGTGGAGGCTGCTTTCAGGACGCCGTCGGTCGACGATGTCAGCGCGGAGATTTCATTGATCATGATCAGTTCCTCAACAGGTCAATGTTGCGCATGACCATCTCGCGGGCCTGCGTCATGACTTTCAGATTGGCTTCGTAAGAACGGTTGGTTTCGCGCATATCGGCCAGTTCAAGCAGCGTGTTGACATTCGGCATTTTGACGTAGCCGTTCTCGTCCGCCGCCGGATGGCCGGGGTCGTATTCCACCGCGAACTCGGCTTTGTCCTTGCCGATGTCCTTCACGGACACCAGGTTGGCCTGGACGGCGCGGTTGAATTCACTTTCGAACGTGATGGTCTTGCGCCGATAGGGATCATCGCCGGCTGCTTCGCCGGTAGAGCGGGCGTTGGCGAGGTTTTCAGACACAACTCTCAACCGCTCCGACTGCGCTCTGAGACCGGCGCCGGAAATCTGCAAGGTTGCGGAAAGCGGATCAGACATGATTGTTTTCCTTTAGGATTTCACTGTGGAGAGGTACATGCGGTGAAAGGACTTCGCGATACTGGCGTTCAACGAATGATCGCGCGCGACCTCTCCTGCCTTCATGAGTTCCTGTTCCAGGCTGACGGAGTTACCGGAATGCGTGACCGTCCAGCTGTCCGCCTTTTCGACATCGGACTTGCGCGCGGCTTCCATGGTCTGACCAAGATGGCCGTCATGGGTTGCGGTCATGGCAAGCTGGGTTTTGCTGATCACGGTTGTGAACGGTTCCAGGTCCTTTGAGCGGAAGCCTGGCGTATTGGCGTTGGCAATGTTTTCGGCAATGGTCGCCTGGCGGACGGACAGCCAGTCATTGCTATTCGAAACGAGTTTGGTCAGGAACACAGGTTCCATAGAAGACCTCCTATCAGCTCAGGTTGCCCCAAGGGATAGTCAGCCAAGCTTGCCCGAAACTGTTCGACCGTGATGATTTGGCAGGGTTCCTTCCCGGACGCCTGCGACGCAAGTTTCACGCAATCTTCGGTGTGCATGCATTACCGGTGCGGGCGCCCCTGCCCTTTCAGTATTCGGTATTTGGGAGAAGCGTATGAAACGTCTGCAGCCGCCGACCTGCGCAAGGAAAGCAGCCAGACCCTCGGTCCAACCATTCATATGTCGCACCTTCACGATGCACCGTGTCCAGCTCGCGAAGGCCGGGCTCCTGCAGGCTGCAATCGCTGCTTCAGTTGCCTGCCTGGCTCCAGAAGCCTCAGCCCAGACCACGAACTGCGACGCCTACGCAAGAGCCTACGCAGATGCGCATATCAACCCGGATCAATCGGACATGCCGATCGTCGACGGCGCGATGGAGGGAGCCGTTGCAGGTGGCGCCTGGGAAGGCCCAAGTGGAGCACGCAGGGGTGCATTGACGGGCGGTGCACTTGCCGTGCTGGACAACCTTGGCAGTACACCGGCTGGATGGCGCGGTTTGTATGATCTTGCATATCGCCTTTGCCGGAACGCACAATCACCAGTAACACACCGCCCCTCGACGCTGGGAGATCCCAGCTATCGGCCCGCACTCCCCGGTTCCAGCAGACCAGAGCCGTTAAGGCCAACGGGACCGCTCGCCCCATCAAGACCCAACAACTGAGGTTGTGCCATGTTTTCATTTCTGTCTTCGAAACGGGACTCCATTGCCGCAGCAATTCAGCGTCGCCTGCATCCGCGCCAACGCACAAGATTGCGCCCCGCGAAACTTGCGAGTCTGGACAATGAATTTATTTGCGATTGCACGATCAGGGACATTTCCGATGGAGGTGTCCGTCTCGTGCTGAACGAGGTTACCGACCTGCCGGAAGAGTTCTATGTCTTCGACGCCGTCCCCAAAACCGTTGCCGAAGTGCAGCTGCGCTGGCGCGACGGACTGGCCGCCGGAGTTGTCTATTTAGTTCCACCTGCAAGTATCCGGCACTTCAAGAACACCGGCGTCAGAAAACTTGCACAAAGGCTTTATGCTCTGGATGGCTAGGCCCCGAGTAATTGTCCTACAAATTTCAAAGCAGCGAATTCATTTCCTTGCCTGAATGGTCAATAATTCAAACAGCAGCGACATAAAGAGAATCCAGAAGCGACGTATTAGCTTTGCAAAACGTCGTGGCAACTCATTAAATCTAGTATTTTATAAAATTCGCTTGTAAAACATGCGCAGGACACAACGCCGGTCTCGCCGATCAAATACGATTGGAAAGACCCGACTGCCTGAGTCTGTTGAATGGATAATAAAAAGCGTAATTTCTTCGAACTTCCGGACAAGGTCCTTACATCCCTGCCGACGGGGGCAGTCAAAGATACGGTCGAACATCTCGGTAGAAAGATTGCGCGGGGAGAATATCCGACAGGCGCGATCCTTCCGCGTGAGGACGAACTTGTCGACAGCCTCGGTGTTTCGCGAACTGTTGTCCGAGAAGCCATCAAGGTGCTTTGCGGCAAAGGGCTCGTTCGAACGGCACGCAGATATGGGTCTCGGGTCTGCCCCTTTGACGACTGGAACCTTCTCGATCCGGACGTCATTCGCTGGCATGACCCAAGAAGTCCGCAGACTGCGAGAATTTATGCAGAAGCAACCGACCTCAGACTGATTTTCGAGCCGGAGGCCGCCGCCCTGGCAGCCGTCAACGCAAGCCGGGAGCAACGCGACACCATTCTTGCGGCCGCGCGTGCCATCCATCCTCTGGATGGTCAGGAAAGCATGATCGGCGCCGACTACATGTTCCATGCCACGATCCTGCAGGCCAGTGGCAATCAGATGCTTTCCCAGCTCCAGAATCTGATCTACGCGGTCATGCTCTTTTCCTATGCCGCCTCACAACGAACCCCTCCGGAAGAAAAGATTGCGCGTCGCAATCACGTCGGCGTTGCTGAAGCGATCGATTCCGGAGACGCAGAACTGGCACGTGGACGCATGAAAGACATGCTGGTGCAAAACAAGGCCATGGCGGACAAGCTGGTCGCTTCGACCCTCCAGGAGTGACCTGGTTGCCGGTAAACCTGTTGGTCTGTCTGGCAAACTGAGAGAGACACCGGTAATTTCCTGACCAGATACCCACTCTCTCTAGCGCGCCTATGGAATGGCGCCTGCGTTTCCACATTTGTTGGACAACTGAGAATTTTCCCAGCAGACTAGGGAAAACCAACAATGATGGCCTAACGGCCAACCTGGGAACGCCATGAAATTCTATTCAGAAACCGAATTGTCCTCCGGCACATTTTTGGGCCGTGTCTGGCGACCCGATGTCAAGGGGCCCGCCGTCGTCACGCTGCGCGAAAACCGCGTTTTCGACATCACGTCCGCAGCCGCCCCCACCGTTCGGGATATTTGCGAACTAGCGGAACCGGCTGCCTATGTTGCCGCAGCTAAAGGAGAATATCTTGGCACTCTGGATGAAATCGCGGCTGGTACCTGCAGCGATCTCGCCAACCTGCATTTTCTGGCTCCCTGCGACTTACAGGCAGTGAAGGCATGTGGTGTGACCTTCGCAAATTCCATGGTCGAACGCGTGATCGAGGAGAAAGCGGCAGGAGATCCTCAAAAGGCCGAAGCCATACGGGCACGGGTAGGTGCAACCATCGGCGACAGCCTGCGTAACCTGCGAGCCGGATCCGAAGAAGCTGCCAAGGTCAAACAAGCGCTTATCTCCGAGGGCCTCTGGAGCCAATACCTGGAAGTCGGCATCGGCCCGGATGCCGAGGTCTTTTCCAAGGCGCAGGTTCTTTCCTCCGTCGGCACCGGAGCCGACGTCGGACTTCACCCGGTGTCCAGCTGGAACAACCCAGAGCCGGAAGTGGTTCTGACAGTCTCCTCAAAGGGTGTGATTGTTGGCGCAACGCTTGGAAACGACGTCAATCTGCGTGATGTCGAGGGCCGTTCGGCTCTGCTCTTGTCCAAGGCAAAGGACAACAATGCATCCTGTGCCATCGGACCGATGATCCGACTATTCGACCAGGGATATTCATTGGATGACGTTCGACTGGCAGAACTGGACCTGACGGTGGAGGGAACGGACGGCTTCATCCTGAAGGGGAGATCTTCGATGAAGGAAATCAGTCGGGACCCTGTGGATCTGGTCCGGCAAACCCTGGGCCGTCACCATCAGTATCCCGACGGGATCATGCTGTTTCTCGGTACCCTCTTCGCACCGACGCAGGACCGGGACGTTGCCGGAGAAGGTTTCACTCACAAACTGGGCGACGTCGTTACAATCGAAAGTCCGGGCCTCGGTCGATTGAGCAACACGGTCCGGCTTTCGACCGAATGTCCGGAATGGACATTCGGCATAAGCTCCCTCATGCGCAATCTCGCGCAAAGGGGTCTCTTGTAGTCGTACGCCGAATTGCCCAGCGCATCACGAAAGCGCTCATCAGGAACCTTTCGGCCGACCTAAAGCGACGGCTGGACCATCTTCGCCGGATCAACAACCCGGTCGAATTCCTCCGCACTGACGAATTCAAGGTCAAGACACGCCTGCTTCAGGGTCAGATCATGCTCAAACGCATGGTGTGCGGCATGACTGGCCTTGTCATATCCGATCACCGGACTTAGCGCTGTCACCAGCATCAGGGATTGATCCAGAAACTCCCTGATGCGCTTCTCGTTCGGCTCCATGCCTTCCACCAGGAAAAGGGAGAAGTTGGTGCAACCGTCGCCCATGATCTTTACCGACTGCAGGATCGCATTGATCATCAGCGGCTTGTAGACATTCATCTCCAGGTAGCCACTGGCGCCACCTATCCCGACGACGACGTCATTGCCCATCACCTGTGCCGCAACCATCGCCAGTGCCTCGCACTGCGTCGGGTTGACCTTGCCTGGCATGATCGAAGAGCCGGGCTCGTTTGCCGGAATTTTCAGCTCAAAGAAACCGCAGCGGGGCCCGCAGGACAAGAGGCGGATATCGTTTGCGATCTTGAACAAGGACACTGAAAGCGTCTTCAAGGCTCCGCTCAACATGACAAGAGCATCATGCGCCCCCTGAACCGCAAACTTGTTCGGAGCCGTATAGAACGGCAAGTCCGTCAGTTCCGCGATCCGGGTGGCAGACAACTCCGCAAAAAGGGGATGAGCGTTGATGCCCGTCCCGACTGCGGTTCCGCCCAGCGCCAGTCCATAGACATCCTTTAGGGCAAAACTGATGCGCTCAATGTCCTGACGCAGCATTTCCGCATAACCGGAAAACTCCTGACCAAGCGTCAAAGGCGTGGCGTCCTGCATATGCGTTCTGCCGATCTTTATGATGTCGTCCCAGGCGTCGGCTTTGTCTTGCAGGCTCTTGTGGAGCATCTGCACGCCGGGCAAAAGGCGATGTGTCACCTGGAGAGCAGCGGCCATGTGCATGGCTGCGGGAAAGCTGTCATTGGACGACTGAGACAGGTTCACGTGATCGTTCGGATGAACCGGATCCTTTGACCCCAGCACACCACCGGCAAGGGCAATGGCGCGATTGGAGATCACTTCGTTCACGTTCATGTTGGTTTGTGTTCCGCTGCCGGTCATCCACACGTGCAACGGAAAATGGTCGTCAAGTTTTCCATCAATAACTTCGTCGGCTGCCTGGACAATCAACCGCGCAAGATCCGCATCCAGCAACCCCAGCTCTTCGTTTGCAAGGGCCGCTGCCTTCTTCAAAACGCCATAAGCGTGGACAAGCTCTATCGGCATCAGGTCGCTACCGATGGAAAAATACTTCAAGGAGCGCTGTGTCTGTGCCCCCCAGTATTTGTCCTCCGGCACGTCTATTTCGCCGATGCTGTCGCTTTCAGTACGCATATGCGCCTCCTCGTGAGTGGCTCAAGGGGCCAGCATGGTTTCCGTCAGTTCACTATCGGGATCCTTCAAACCGTCTATGACATCGAAATGATGGCGGCCGGGATCCTCCTTGTAGGTGGCCATTGGCCAGGCATCCGCAAGGAGTTTCGATTGCCTTAGAAACTCCGGACGCTCCGCTCCACCGACCCAGGCGACAACCGGACAGTCGACGGCGGGCACCATCAATGCCGCACTTTCGGCCATGGCATCGTCTTCGTTCATCTGGAAGGACTTGTTCATCACCGTGTTTCTGAGCGGGCGAAGGTCGTGCAAACCGCTGATGGAAACAACACGCTCGATTCGATCCAGAACGTCTTTCGGCAACCGGCTGTCTTCGCATATCATGCGTGTGACCAGATGCCCACCAGCGGAATGCCCGGCAAGACGGATCGGGCCACCGACGCGAGCAGCCGCCTTCGTAATCGCGACAGAGATTTGCCGCGTGATATCTGCGATCCGCGCATCAGGAGCCAGCTCATACGACGGCATGCATACCGTCCAGCCTCTTGCCAGGCAGCCGCTAGAAAAATGCGACCAGGAACTTTTATCGAATCTCAGCCAGTAGCCCCCGTGCACGAACACGACGAGCCCCTTGGACTTCCTCTGTGGCCGAAACACATCGAACCGCTGACGATCCCCTTCCCCGTAAACGACATCCAGATCCTTTTCGACCCAGCTTTTCCGGAAGGTTTCCGCTTCCTGCGCCCAGCGCACGATGAAATCGTCAGCGCCTGGAATATAGGCAGCATTTGAATAGGCATCGTCCCAATCAATAATCGTCATCTCACTCATTCGAAATCCTCAGGCAAACGTCGAAACCGATCGGCGGCATACTTGCACGATTTACCTAGAAAGCGGAACGGTCTGAATGCCAATCTCAACTTGTCAAACGGACTGCCATCAACCTAACGTCTGAAAAAACCAGTAGTCGGGAGGCAAACTTAGATGGTGGAGCGCTGTTCCAATCGCGTGGCCAATCTTGCGCATTTTCTGTCCAGGAACGCTGCCCGGTGGCCCTCAGGTCCCGCAGTTGTCGAGGATGGGGTCACCTTGAGCTGGTCAGAAATCGATTCGCGCGTCTCCGCACTTGCCAAGGGTCTCCAATCGGAATTCGGCGTTTCCAAGGGCGACGGCTTGCTGGTCCAGGCCCAGAACTCGCATCAGATGATCGAGATCATGTTGGCCGCATTTCGTCTGGGAGCCATCTGGGTTCCCTGCAATTTCAGACAGGCTCCGGGCGAAACGGCCTATGCTGCGGTAAAAGCGAAGGCGAAGGTTTTCCTGTGTGACGCGGATTTTGGTGCTCAGGCCGATGCAGTGCGAAACGCCAGAGATCAGCAGACAGGATGCATTACAATTGGAGCCAGCGACTTTGGCACAAACTATGAGGATCTCCTCTCCCGTTACCAGGGACAGGTCCTGCAGAACGAGGCAGTGGACTATAACGATCCCTGTTGGCTGTTCTTCACCTCAGGCTCAACCGGCCGCCCGAAGGCGGTTGTCCTCAGTCACGGGCAGATCGGATTCGTTTGCGTCAACTACATGGCAGACCTGTTGCCCGGGACGACGGAGCGCGATGCGTCGCTGGTCATAGCTCCATTGTCACACGGTGCAGGGTTGCAACTGATTGCCCAGCTATCAGTTGGTTCCACACATGTTCTCCTGCCCGGAGGTGGCTTCAATCCGTCGACTGCATTCGAGTTGATCGAAAAACACAAGGTCAGCAATCTCTTCACTGTTCCCACAATCGTCAAACGCCTGGTGGAAGACCCTTCTGTTGATCAGTACGATCACTCGAGCCTTCGTCACGTCATTTATGCGGGGGCTCCCATGTACAGGGAGGACCAGAAGCTGGCACTCCAGAAATTGGGGCACGTTCTGGTTCAATACTACGGACTTGGCGAGGTCACCGGAAACATCACCGTGCTGCGGCCACAGGATCATTTTCTGGAGGATGGACCTGAGACACGCAGCGGCACCTGCGGTACGGAGCGCACAGGTATAGAGGTTTCGATCCAGGACGAGGATGGCAATCACCTGCCCCCCAATGAAACGGGTGAAGTCTGCGTCATCGGTACGGCAGTCTGTGCTGGCTATCTGGAAGACGAAGACGCCAACCAGAAGTCTTTCCGGAACGGCTGGTTCCGCACCGGAGACATCGGTCACATGGATGAACAGCGCTACCTCTTTCTGACAGGCCGAGCGTCGGACATGTACATTTCTGGTGGCTCCAACGTCTACCCGAAGGAAGTCGAGGAAGTGCTGCTTACACATCCGGATATTTCCGAGGTCGCAATTCTCGGCATTCCGGACAGGCAATGGGGCGAAGTTGGCCTAGCCGTTTGTGTGGCTGCCCCAGACAAGTCACCCGACCCTCAGGAACTCAGCGACTATCTGAACGGCAAGATCGCCCGCTACAAGATGCCTGCACGTTATCTCTTCATTCCCGCAATGCCGACAAGTGCCTATGGCAAGATCACCAAGAAACTGGTGCGGGAGCATTTGACCGAGAAAGGCCTGTTGTGAGACGGCCCGCCCCCAGGTCTCTGTCCGACATTCGTCATCCCGGCCCTTCTGCCATCAATCGGCTCCCACATGCCAGATGTCTGGCGAAACCATTGGAAATCTCCCTGGCAGAGCAAACTCCCTTGCTGGAGGCGCTGGGCCGCTTCGCCACGCACCAAGGACTGAGCTCCGCCGTTCTCGATCTTTCCGGGCTGATGCTCGAAGCGTTCGACTTTGTGATGCCTGCCTGTGCAATCGATGACCGACATGCAGCCTGGTACAGCGACACGCACTCCTCGAAAGGCGCAACGCTGGAGTCCGCAGTTGCCATTCTCGGGATACGAGATGGTGAATGGTTCGCTCATGTACACGCTTATTGGCACGAGGAAGAAGTCGAGCACCTTGGCCACTTACTGCCGCATACGCTGAAGGTTGCGCATCAGGGGGCCATCAAAGGGTACGGCCTGCAAGGCGCAGCGTTCGTGGCATCGCTGGATCCGGAAACCGAATTCACGCTGTTTCGTGTGCAACAGGATGACGAACAGTCACGGACAACCGACTACAATGCGCTTATCACCACACTCGCTCCGTTTGCCGACCTGACGGACAGCATCCAAGAACTTGCAAAAGAGCTGAAAGCACCCTCCTACGAAGTCTATGGACTGGGCAGTCTGGCCGGAGCAGCGTTCCGCGACGCCCAGCCGATGACAGGTCTGATCTCCGAGATACTCCTGACTGAAAACGCTGGCGCGAAACCGGAGCAAGAGCTTTGCGTCCCAATCCGCGCCGTTGATCTCGAAGGTGGACTACATCGGGGCACTCTCACCGCTGGTGGCGCGCCGACTTTGATCACCTGTGAACTGCTGATCCTGACCGGATCGAAGGACGACCTAAATCCAATATCGGAGACGGATTGAATACGGCAACTTGTTCGAAGCCAAGAACAGTAAGAGAACATTTACCCTTGCAGAACACAATGAGAACAGGTACCATGTTCTTGATTTGTACCAGATGTTTTCTCGGTCAGGGGACGCCTACATGCTGACGCGCAAGCAGTACGAACTGCTCATGTTCATTCACGAAAGACTGAAAGAAACCGGTGTGCCGCCGTCTTTCGACGAAATGAAGGACGCGCTCGACCTGCGCTCCAAGTCCGGCATTCACCGCCTGATCACCGCGCTTGAAGAACGTGGCTTCATCCGGCGCCTGCCGAACCGGGCCAGAGCCATGGAAGTTGTTCGTCTTCCGGACTCCATCGCACCCGGCCTGGGCGCTCCACGGCCAAGAGGCAGCTTCTCACCTGAAGTCATTGAAGGCTCACTCGGCAAACCGGAGCCGGAAAAAGCTGCACCGGTGCCGGTGTCCAGTGTTACGGAAATTCCCGTCATGGGCCGCATTGCAGCCGGTGTGCCCATCGAGGCCATTCAAACACACAGCCATTCCATCACAGTGCCGCAGGACCTGCTTGGTCGCGGGGAACACTACGCGCTGGAGGTTCGTGGCGATTCCATGATTGAGGCGGGCATTCTGGACGGTGATACCGTTCTTATCCGTCGGACCGACAGTGCCGACAGTGGCGACATCGTTGTTGCACTCGTGGACGATGAAGAAGCCACCTTGAAACGGCTGCGCAAGAAAGGCGCTTCCATCGCTCTTGAAGCAGCCAACCCGGCATATGAAACCAGGATCTTCGGTCCCGGCCGCGTTCGTGTTCAGGGCCGCCTCGTTGCCCTGTTTCGTCAGTATTGACCAGTCACTCCTCTGCGCGCGCTTCGGCCACCGAGGCGCGCTCGGCTAGACGCAGGCTGTCTCTCGTTACCGTTCCCTGCTGATGCCAGGGGCGCGGTGGGTCAGGGATGGCAAACTTCAGTTTCTCGATTTTCAGATTTTCGTTTGGCGGATGGCCCGGTCCACTGGCACCGCTCGTAGCATTCGCGGCCTCGCTGAAATCACCGGGCGATAGCCAGATGGAGACGGCACCACGTTCGGTGCGCGTACCGCGATCCAGAACGAGGGCTGCACCGCAGCTCTCCGGAGCGACAAGATCGGTCACGACCAAATCGGCATATCGGCAATCCAGCTGAAACGCTTCAAATGTCTTTGGCTGCGCGATTGCAAGAAACGATTGCCTGCTATCCAGCCGTTCTGCGTCCTCTGAATTGACGTAGGCCCTGATGACACAACCGTCGTCATCGCAATTTCTTTGAGGCGATTTCATCTTGCGCGACAAGATCGCATCATTCCTCACTCCTTCCGACTGCAGCCAGAGATCACTTGCAAACGATCTCCCCCTTGCTGCGTAACGCAAAGTTCCCGTTTCATCGCGGGCAGCTATTCGAGAGCCGCTTGCAGCAATCTGGATATCCGGAGGCCGGCTGGTGAGAACAATCAATATTCCTGCGACGAGAGGCACTCCTGCGAGCACACGCTTTCTGCCAGGCACCAACAATCCGGCAAATAATGCTGATAGCAACAGCAATGCTGCAGCCCCGTCGAGCCTTCCGGAAGTTCCGCTGCCGGCATCAAGGGCTGCGGTAAAGGAAGCAACCTTCAACAGAAGTGAAACTCCGAAAGACATGACAGCCAGAGGGAGAGCTGCAAGGCCGAAGGGCATCAGAACGAATGCAAGTACTCCCATCGGCATCACAACAAGTGAAAACACCGGCATTCCCAGCAAGTTGCCGACAAGGCCATAGGGCGCGATGCGGCTGAAGTGATGAGCGCCTATTATGCCGGTCGCCAGCCCTGCGACCAATGCGGTGACGAACAGCCCTGCAACCCACTTGCCGAGGTAAAGACAAGTCGCCATGCCCCATCCGGACACTCTTTCACCAGACAGGGAACGATCTCGCTGCCGCCACAGGTCATATACGGCGACCAGGCAGATCACGGCAGCGAAGGACATCTGGAAGCCGGGGAAAAACAACCGCTCAGGAGCAATCAGCAAGAGTACGAGGCCAGCCAACGCTACGCTTCGCAGGGTTAGGCCGCGTCGCCCCACCAGAATTCCGACAAAGACAATCGCGATCATCAGGAACGATCGTTGCGTCGCAACCGCACCACCGGACAGAAGCAGATAAATAACGGCAGCACCAAGGGCTGAAAGCGCGGCCCACTTGTGCACTGGCCACCTGAGCGTCAGGACCGGCACCAAGCAAAAGAGCACTAAGACCGCGCCATAGGCGCCGCCGGCAAAGAGCGCCATATGCAGTCCAGAAATTGCAAGAATGTGAGCCAGTCCGGCGGCCCGCAAAATCTCTTCCTGCTCTTCGGTTATTCCGCTGCGGTCTCCAACCAGAAGAGCAACGATCAGTGCGGTTTCCGGCCCTTCCGAAAGATTGCTCCTGATACGCTCCGCGAGGTCTATTCGAAGCTTGGCAACGGCAACGGCAGGGCGAAATTCATTTCCAGCCTCCTCAGTCTCGATGACCTCGGGGGACCCGAAACTGAAACCCGTCGCACCTATCTGCTGAAAGAAGGCCCGGAAGGAATAATCGTATCCTCCTGGAAAGACGGGACCCGCGGGGGGAAACAGCCGCGCACTGACGCTCACGGTGCGCCCCACTTCAATGTCGCCTCCCGCCGGAACGCGCAAGCGCACCTTGGCGGGAAACTCGCCCTCCTCGACAGGGGAATTATATACTTGACGTACTAAACTTGATTTCCTATATTGGAATCAAGGAGATACCGTCATGGATGAGAATACTGCAAATGCACTAGCCCAAGCACGCGGAGCCCAAGCCGTCCTGATGGGGCTTCTTCACGTCCTCAAGGCGAATGGTCAGATTGAACTCATCGAAAAAACTTTTGAGATCGCTGGGGAAACTTTCGTCGTTGCAAGCATGAGCAAAGACGAAGCCCTCCGCGCTCAGGCAACCGCAGTCCTTCAGGTGATTGACCACATGCGGCAAACGCTGGTCGGCCATCAATCGCCTAAACAGGACATCTAAGGTTTCAGCCATGTTTGATCTCACAAACCCTATTTACCACGACGCCGACAAGGCCCGCGAACATCTGGAAGCCATCCATTGGCCCGATGGTCCGACCTGTCCGCACTGCGGTAACTTCGACCAGAAGCGCATCAAAAAGCTTCAGGGCAAGTCAACGCGCCCTGGCGTCTTCAAGTGCAACGAATGCCGCAAGCCCTTCTCCGTGACCGTTGGCACCGTCTTCGAACGCTCCAAGATCCCGCTCAACAAGTGGGTTCTGGCAACGCATCTGATGGCAGCATCCAAGAAGGGCATGTCAGCCCACCAGCTGCATCGCATGCTTGGCGTGACCTACAAAACTGCTTGGTTCATGGCCCATCGCATCCGTGAGGCAATGGCACCGTCACCCAAGGACAAAGGCCCACTCGGCGGCGAAGGCAAGACCGTTGAAGCCGACACCACCTATGTCGGAGGCAAGGAGTACAACAAGCACAATTCCAAGCGTAACCCGAAGAACCTTGGCGGTCTGGGCAAGCAGATCGTCCATGTCCTCGTTGAACGTGGTGGCCGTGCCAAGTCCGACCACATCGCTTCAGTATCCGGCAAGACCCTGCGTCCGATCTTGGTCAAACAGGTAGACCGCAAGTCCGCGCTGATGACCGATACCGGCGGCGGCTACCATCGAGTAGGCAAGGAGTTTGCCCGTCACGAAATGGTTGACCACGGCGCTAAGGAATACGTGCGCGGCGATGCCTATTCCAATACCGCAGAAGGCTACTTCGCCATTCTCAAGCGCGGCATTATTGGTGTTTACCACCACGTTTCGGAAGCTCACCTGAAGCGCTATCTGGCGGAGTTTGATTTCCGTTACAACTACCGTGCTTCGCTCAAGATTTCCGACAAGGAACGCGCCGATAAGCTTTTAGAAGGTGCACGCGGCAAACGTCTTACCTATCGGCGGATTGACGAAAGCGCGCACGCTTAAGCAGAAATCGCGCAAATTATTCCGAAAACGAGCGAAAACAACGGGGACAACCTGCCGGCTAGGTTGTCCTAACGTAAAGAATCGTCTGAACGTGAAAAAGGTGAGCGTGGACTAGACGCTCACCTTTACTTGAAACCAAGCCTTGGAGGGCTTGTTGTGATCACGATCAGACAGTTCCATTTTACGCGATTCACGTCAAGTCTCCTGTGGCAAATATACAGGAAACATAAAATGTCGAATTATATCCTCAGCTACGATCTGAACGGGGACAACCCGTCTCATGAACAGATGGATGAGCATCTTCAGAAATTGGGCGTGGCGGTAGGACGTGTTCTCGAGACCGTCTGGTATGTCGGATATTCCGGCACTCTTGCCCAGCTTCGCGATTATGTGAAGAAAATCCTTTCTTCGGATGATCTTCTGCTTGTTGTGGAGGCTGACGAGGCGACATGGACTAAGCTCCTAGTGTCTTCTGACTCGTTGAAGACTGCTTGGTCCGGGAATCGCTAACATCCTCGGAGGCACGCCTCCCGGCCTTTGGATCGGGAGGCGTGTTGAGCATCCGTTTTAGGATCTCGTCGCCCTTTTCTTGATCTGGTTTCTTATCGGTGTCTGACATGGCAGTACTTTACGTTGACGAATGCGGAGAGGAAGGGTTTAGCGATACTAGCACCGAATGGCTAATCATCGGCGGTGCACTTCATCCTAATTCAGACGGCTGCGTTCAAAAGGTCATATCTGAGTACGACCAATTCAAATCAAAACACTACGCCGAAAATTGGTACTTCCATTTCAGAAATCGAAAACATGACGAACGCTTAGGCTTCATCAACGCCATTCGAAATACCGGCATTCGCGCAATGTGTGTAGCGATCCACAAGCCTTCTCTGCAAAAGCCGGAGAACTTCAAAAAGAAGTACTACCTCTACTTTTATGCCCTGCGCTTTCTGCTCGAAAGGGCGACGATTTGGTCCCGCGACCACCATCAGCAACAACTGCGCGTAATCCTATCAACCAGGAAAGGGCTCAAACTCGAAAATTTGACCGAGTACCTGGGACGCATCATCAACAGCCCGTTTGTCACCAATGACCGTATGGTTTGGGACTTCCTCAACCCAAACGATATTGAACTCGCACCTAATCAAGAATTTCGCGGGCTACAAATCGCCGATTGCATCGCAAGCGCTCTTGGAAAGGTGCTTGAGCTTTCCAAGTACGGCACAACAGAGCCGCGCTACCTTGCTGATCTATACCCATGCTTCCACGCGGACAGCCTTGAGTACAGCAAGGCTATAAAAGTTTGGCCGTCCATGCCGAATAACCAATGGCATGAAAGGCTCTTTCCCGCGTACAAAATGGGCCGAGCAAGCAATAGCTGAATTTGCACCCATAGGGCTCAGTCCATCACCGCTCGGCCACAACCCTAGCATCGGCCTGTCACGCTAAGGAATCGTTAACTTCTCGATCTTGGTACGTCAAGTATATAACTCCCCTCGACAGGACGCCCATTGACCGAGGATACGGCCAGTACGATCCGGTGACCGGCTGCCCCGCTGTCAATCTCTTCTATGTAGCCAGCCAGATCCGCGTTCATCTGTTCGGCAAGGCGCGGCGCCGAAACATATGCCGTGCGAAGACTGGAGGCTGCCAGTCCGGCAAAGAATGCCAGGAAGAGAACGACGGAAACCGCCACAGTGCCGCGCTGCTTCACACGCCAGAGAACCGCGCTTACCAGCACGACCAGAACTCCCAACAGAACCCAGGAAGGTTCTTCGGGCAACCAAACGTAGACACCAATTCCCCCGGCAAACGCGAAGGCACACCACAACAGCCCTTGCGAATCCCAAAGACGATCTGCTGACGCATTGTGAGCAAAATAAGTGTGACCAGCGCCCGCTAGCCTTGAACGCCGTTTCTCACGTACTTTAGGCTTGAGCACGGCAGGTGATAAATCCTCGCGCTCAACGTCAAGGGTTGCCGTTTGCGACCGGCCGGCAGAAATATCGAGCGGACCGGACCGTGACGTCACTTCAGCTCCTCGTTTTGGTCCAAGAAATGGCCGGAGCCCCTATTTAGCCTCGCCAAAGCCTGTGCTAAGACCGCGCCACCAATCCGGCGCGCTCCGCGCCGTCATACTGACAGAGACTTTCATAAAGCACCATGGCACAGAACATCGTCACGCGCTTCGCCCCGTCCCCGACCGGGTTCCTGCATATCGGCGGCGCCCGCACCGCGCTCTTCAACTGGCTCTTCGCGCGTCATCACGGCGGCAAGATGCTGCTGCGGATCGAAGATACGGACCGGGCTCGCTCCACGCAGGAAGCGGTGGACGCATTGATTGACGGCCTGTCCTGGCTTGGGCTCGATTGGGACGGAGATCCGATCTCCCAGTTTTCCCGTGTTGAGCGCCACAAGGAAGTGGTCGAGGAAATGCTGGCCAACGGCACGGCCTATCGCTGCTACTGCACCCCGGAAGAGCTTGACGCCATGCGCGAGAAAGCCCGCGCCGAGGGCAAGCCACCCCGCTATGACGGGACATGGCGCGAGCGAGACGCCTCCGAAGTCCCGGCCGGCGTTGACCCAGTCATCCGCATCAAGGCCCCTCAGGAAGGCGAGACGGTGGTCGACGATCTCGTTCAGGGTCGCGTTGTGATCCCGAACAAGGACCTTGATGACTTCGTACTGATGCGCTCCGACGGGACGCCGACTTATATGCACGCTGTTGTGGTGGACGATCACGACATGGGCATCACACACATCATCCGCGGCGTCGATCACTTGACGAATGCGGCCCGCCAGACGCTCATCTTCAAGGCTCTGGGATGGGATGTACCGGCAATGGCGCATATTCCGCTCATTCACGGGCCGGACGGCGCAAAACTTTCCAAACGTCACGGTGCGACCGGCGCCGAAGCCTATCGCGAGATGGGCTATCTGCCGCAGGCCATGCGGAATTATCTGGCACGTCTCGGCTGGAGCCATGGTGATGAGGAGATCATTTCGCTCGAAGACATGATCAAGTGGTTCGGTTTCGACGCTGTCGGTCAGTCGGCTGCGCGTTTCGATTTCAAGAAACTTGAGAACCTCAACGGTCATTACATGCGCGCGACCGATGACGGCGAATTGCTGGGCCATTGGAAGGTCTATCTCGCACATGCCGAAGGCGGCGACCAGATTCTCGCCTGGCTTGCCGATGGTGACAACGAGAACACCGCACTTGCAGCACTTCCCGGACTGAAGGAACGGGCCAAGACCCTGGTCGAACTGACGGAAAGCGCCTCCTATCTGTGGCGTCAGCGCCCGCTCGACACCGACGAAAAGGCCCAGAAGATCCTGGACGACGACGCCCGGGCGATCCTGAAGGATCTTCACGAAGTTCTTTCCAGCGCTTCTGACTGGAGCGCGGACCCGCTGGAAACTGCTGTAAAGGCCTACGCGGAAGACAAGGAATTGAAACTGGGCAAGGTGGCGCAACCGCTACGGGCCGCGCTGACGGGCCGAGGCACGTCACCCGGCATTTATGACGTCCTGATCGCTCTTGGCCGGGAAGAATCCCTTGCCAGAATTCAGGATCAGGCAACCTGAGACAAAGCACTGCCGGATGCATTTTTAGGCAAAAGCCAAGCTTCCGGCAGTCGCTCTGGTTGGCGAAATCCGTCTTTGACCAAAGCGTTATATCGGCCAGCTTGCGGCAGTGCAGTAAATGGGCTACGCAAGACGCGAAAAAGTCTCCAGTGCTGGTCCGGCAACCGGAAACGGGACCCATCGCCTGAAGGGTCAAACCAGGACAGCACATCCGTTTAACGTAAAGGGGTTTCTGAATGGCCGACAACAACGCCAAGCTCAATGTCGGTGGTAACGACCACGCATTCGACGTTCTTGACGGATCCATCGGACCGTCGGTTGTGAACATCTCGTCCTTGTACAAGGACACCGGCATGTTCACCTACGACCCGGGCTTCACCTCCACCGCCTCCTGCGAGTCCAAGATCACCTATATTGATGGTGACGAAGGCACCCTGCTCTACCGCGGGTACCCGATCGAGCAACTCGCCGATCACGGCGACTTCCTGGAGTCCTGCTATCTTCTGCTCTACGGCGAACTGCCGACAAAGACCCAGAAGGACGACTTCGTCAATCGTGTGACCTACCACACGATGATCCACGAACAGATGAACCGTTTCTTCTCCGGTTTCCGTCGCGACGCCCACCCGATGGCAGTCATGGTCGGAACGGTTGGGGCGCTGTCCGCCTTCTATCACGACTCGACCGACATCACCGATCCGCACCAACGCATGGTTGCCTCCCTGCGCATGATCGCGAAGATGCCGACCATCGCTGCAATGGCTTACAAGTACCACGTTGGTCAGCCATTCGTTTATCCGCGCAACGACCTGAGCTATGCGGCAAACTTCCTGCATATGTGCTTTGCGGTCCCTTGCGAGGAATACAAGGTGAACCCGGTTCTGGCCCGCGCCATGGATCGCATCTTCATTCTTCACGCCGACCATGAGCAGAATGCATCGACCTCCACGGTTCGTCTGGCAGGTTCTTCCGGTGCAAATCCGTTTGCCTGTATCGCAGCCGGTATCGCTTGCCTCTGGGGGCCGGCACATGGCGGCGCCAACGAAGCAGCGCTCAACATGCTGTCGGAAATCGGCTCCGTAGACCGCATTCCGGAATATGTCGCTCGTGCCAAGGACAAGAACGACCCATTCCGTCTGATGGGCTTTGGTCACCGCGTCTACAAGAACTACGACCCGCGTGCGCGCATCATGCAGAAGACCACGCACGAAGTTCTCGGCGAGCTTGGCATCAAGGACGATCCGCTGCTGGACGTTGCCATGGAGCTGGAAAAAATCGCGCTCAACGACGAATATTTCGTCGAGAAGAAGCTGTACCCGAATATCGACTTCTATTCCGGTATCACGCTTCGCGCGCTTGGCTTCCCGACCACGATGTTTACCGTTCTGTTCGCTCTGGCCCGTACCGTCGGCTGGATCGCCCAGTGGAAGGAAATGGTGGAAGATCCGTCCCAGCGCATCGGCCGTCCGCGTCAGCTCTACACTGGTGAGAAACTGCGCGACTACACGCCGATCGACCAGCGCCGCTAAGGCCGCACACAGACAAGCACCTGAAATTTGCAGCAGCATTTCAGCTGAATGCATATCAAAACGGAAGACGCTCGGCTTTATTGCCGGGCGTCTTCTTTATTTTATTACCCAGCGGAAACAAAACAAATTCAAGAAATATTTTTCCTTCTCAATCGAGGTAAGAAAAAAAGCATTCACCTGCCATTACTCAAGAGAATAGAAAATGTCGAATATTTTCCGAAAAATAAAATGAAACAAAAAAATAGAAAGCACGCCTTTAAAAATCGAAATGATATTTCTCTAATTTTCCTCATTTACATATGAGATAAAGAATTAATCGTTGTAATTACACCATAAATTCCCGTAATAGAGAATTTTCACGAATAATAAGGAATCTTTGCTTACCCTTTCAAACAAATAGCGCGCATTGAACACGCTGGGGTTTCGAGGGGTTAACATGAGTTTCCTGAAGTTCGCTTCTGACTTGAAGTTTGGGGTAAAAGTCGGCGGTAGTTTTGCTGCCGTTGTTGCCCTTACGGGCATTGTGGGTGGTGTTGGCGCATACAGCGTCTTGACCCTCTCGGAGCGCATGGAGGTTGCCAAACAGTCAACTTCCGCCATTGCACAGTTGCAAAACCTGGCAAGCAAGAAGGAAAGCTTCCTGTCCTCACAGGACCTTCAGACAGCTGAGGCAACAATCTCCGACATCGGTGTGTTGAGTGCCGAACTTGAAACGCTCCAGAACCAGCTCAAGACTGATCCCGAAGCTCAGGTTCCCGTCGCTGAAGCAGCTACCGCTGTAAAGCAATTCCGTGAGGCTTTCGAAGAGGTCGTCGGCCTGACGCAGACACAGACCGCAAAGCAACAGCAACTTGATGGCGCTGTGCAAAATCTTGAGAAGATCTCTTCGGAGATCCTCGGCAAGGCCCTGATGGCGCGAGACGGCGTCAGTCAGGACGAGACAAACGCACGCAAGACGCTGGTGCTCGCCAACAAGGTCGGCCAGGCTGCCGCCGGTTTCCAGGAAGAGGCGCTTACCCTTCAAAATCTTTTCAACGCTGCAGCCAACAACGCCAAGCAGCTTTCGGATATCAAGGATCGGGTTGCCCTGCTTGTTCCTTCTGCCAAGCAGATGGCAGCAAACAGTTTTGACGGCGTCGACCCGGGCAAGTTCCAGCAGCTTGCTGCCAAAACGGCCGAACTGGAGCAGACACTCGGCAAACTGACCGAGACGAAGGACTACATCGCGATCTTCGACCTGACTGATGCCGCAAAGGCGGGGTTCGAGCAGCTTGTTTCCGATGTGAAGGAAATCCGTTCACAGGCAAATGTGGCCATCGACAATGTCTATGCACAGGCTGACCAGATCAACCAGCGTTTCTATGTCGTCGACAGTGTCGCGGACACGGTTATGCAGATCGAGGCAGACGCAAACGCAGTAAAGGCCGCCGCGTTCTACTTCATGCTGTCGCCGAGCGACACGTCTCAGCAGACCGTGACGACCGGTATCGAGGGCCTCGACAAACTGGCGTCCCGGCTCGAATCGAGCGCCAAGGACTTCCCGGCGATCTCCGACATCGTCCCGGCTGTGAAGAGCTCTATCGACAGCTTCGCTGCGAGTTTTTCCGAACTGGCTTCAAACCAGCTCCAACTTGCTGAACAGATCGACACCATGACGGAACTGTCTCAGACAGTGCAGACGCAAATCACCACCATCTCCACCAATCAGAGCGCTGCTGCACAAGCCTCCAGCACCAGCGCACTTGGCGTTATCAGCCTCGCCCTTCTGACAGCCATCCTGGCGGGCGTTGGGATGGCTATCGCACTCAACTTCGCGGTAACACGCCCTCTCCGCCGGACCACCGAAACCATGTCCCGCCTGGCGGAAGGTGACACGGATGTCGAGATCGACGGTATCGGGCGTGGTGACGAGATTGGCGACATGAGCCGAACCATGCAGGTCTTCCGCGACAACGCTGTTGAGCGACTGCGCCTGCAGTCGGAAACAGAGCAAGACCAGCACCTGCGTGCAGAGCGGCAAGCCCGCATTGAGGCTCTGATTTCCGGTTTCCGTGAGAAGGCGACAGAAGTCCTGGGCTCCGTTGCAGAAACAGCACAGACACTTGATGGCACCGCTCAGGATCTCAGCGCTATCGCCAGCCAGAACTCCAGCCTTGCCGATAGCACCTATGGTGTAACCGACGAAGCGACACAGAACGTTCAGACGGTTGCAAGCGCCGCAGAGGAGCTTGCCGCTTCTATTCAGGAAATCTCCCGTCAGGTGAACCAGACCACGCAGGTTGTCGATCGGGCAACCGAAGGCACACAGGTCACCAACGAAAAGGTTCAAAGCCTTTCGACAGCAGCCACCAAGATCGGCGAAGTCGTCAACCTGATCCAGGCGATCGCAGAGCAGACCAATCTCCTGGCCCTCAATGCAACGATCGAAGCCGCACGCGCCGGCGAGGCCGGCAAGGGTTTTGCAGTCGTTGCCGCCGAAGTGAAGGAACTGGCAACCCAGACGTCCAAGGCCACCGAGGAAATCAGCTCGCAGATCTCCGAAATCCAGAATGCAACCAAGGACGCCGTTGTCGCAATTGAGGCGATCACACAGACTATGGAAGAGGTCAACGAATACACCTCAACCATTGCAGCGGCAGTCGAACAGCAAGGTGCTGCAACGAGCGAAATCTCGGTCAACGTTCAGCGGGCTGCCGAGGGCACAGGTTCCGTAAAGACCAACATGTCGGATCTATCGCAGGCAGTCGCCCAGACCAGTCAGAACGCCAATCTGGTTCTCGGCGCTTCAAGCGAATTGTCGCAGAAAACCGATATTCTGAAGAATGAAGTCGGGCATTTCCTGGACAACGTAGCCAACGCCTGAACGAAGCAACCTGATCCCACGAGACTTGGAAAAACCGGGGGCGAACTGCACCCGGTTTTTTTGTCTGTCTGGCCTGCACCGGTTCATCGGAGCTTCCAAAAGCGTGCCCCAAACAGGGGCGCGATTGCTTCATGTCTTAATTTTCAGCATGAAAATGTCGTCGCGACAGAGTTGCCATTTCAGCGAAAGCTGAGTTTTTCTCGCGTAAAAACAATCACTTGAAGAAGACAAGAATATTCACAATATTCCAATCAATATTCGTTAAAATACCATCGATTAAGCAGAAATTCACCTAAAGTTAGTTTGTATAACTTCATCAACCTTATTCGGTTAGCACTTAAAAAATTTGCTGATACGCTCCTCTAGTCATTTCGTTTCTTTAAAATGAAGGGAGAAGTTGATGAGTGCTCGTAGTATTAAATCACTTACAGTTGCGGCAACAATTAGCCTCTTCGGGTTGCCAGCAATCGCAGCCGACGTAAGTCTTTCCTTTGACAAGATAACAACTGTCGATGCTGACGGTGACATGTCGGTGTGCACCAAAAGGTATGGATCCGGTTACAAGACAAGCGCATCTGACAAAGGCGCCGAGCACCGTGTGACGGACAACGGACACTCCTTCAAAGTAGTCAGCAACGATGTTTCTCAGAACATGGGGGTCGTTTCGTTTCACAATACCTACCTGATGTCCTTTGATGGTGAAACGGACCCTGTTTCAGCTGAGCTGTGGGCGACAGGTCTGGTCGGCGAACCGGTGTTCCGTGGAACTTTCTCGGATGGCACCTGCCGCGGCCACGTTGATATGTCAGCGTCCTGAACCGGCGAAGCCGCAACTTCCATAATTTCCTTCTTGTTTCCGCTTTCATTGAATTGGGAGAAAATCACATGAAAAATCTCTTGAAACTCTACCAGCAAGCAAATCGTTTTCCGCACGACATCAACCAGGCCGACAGCAAGGCTCTCTGCTACGGCGGTCATTGCGTTGTACACATTGATCCCTCTGCCGAGCTCGAAACGGCCGCCCGTAAAACGTCAGAAAAGAAGTAACCCTTCCAACATTAAACCGTTTCCCGGGCGAAAAGGTGAGCCTTCGTTCGCCCCGGGAATCGGTCATCAAGGAGAAAGGGAATGCGATGCCGTCAGCTGAATTTGCCTTGCCCTTCGATACTGTCGATGAGCTTGATCTGGAATGCATCATCACCAAGTTGACTGCCTCGGATACCGCCGGCGGATACAACTGGCCTGTCTCCTCGGCCCGCAAGGTTGAAGAGGCCTACAGGTCGTTCCTCAAATCTGCAAGAGACCAGATGCAATGTGGCGCCGACACGAGTGTGCACCTGCAGCCAACCCACGTCGTCGATATCTTCTGGCACACCCACATCCTCTTCACGCGAAAATACTTCAAGGACTGCGAAGCGGTCTTCGGACAATATCTGCACCATGAACCAGTTTTGCCCGGCCAGTAACCGTCTCAAACACCCGAGAACTGCTGCTCCCTTCAGGCTGGATCATCTTCTGAAGGAGCGCCAGGACCTTTTCAGGTGGCCCAAAACCTTCGAAGCTGACATTCATGCAATAACTGCCCACATTGGCGAAGCTGCCAGCGCGGGCGTACTGGCCGGGATTGAAACGGACCTTCAGGAAAAAGCCGAGAGAGCAGCGCGCACTGCCTTGGGACTTTCGGATGGTGTCTCGGCTGTCTTCGGCCACAGTATTATCCAGCTCCTGGAGCAGGTTCTGATCACCCGATCCGAGAACCATCCAGTGTCGACCTTGAACAGGGATTTCTTCTTGTTCGACAAGACCTTGATGAAACTCGGTATCGCACAGGAGAAGTTCCCGACACTGGACGAGCTGATCAGGAAATCTCCTTCGCATCACACTGTCCTGCTAAGTGCCCCAAACAATCCGACCACGCAGGATCTTTCACCCTGTGAACTGGAGAGCCTGGTGAGTGCCAGAGAAGGACTGGTGCTCCTGGACGAGGCTTACGTGCTTTTCTCAAAAGCCCCAGAACACCGCCTCGCCTTTTTGAAGAAGCATCCCAACCTGGTTCTTTTGCGCGGCACCTCAAAGAGCGGTCTCGCGGGCATAGGACTTGGCTACATGCTTTGTTGCGAGACAACTGCGATGGAGTTCCTCCAGTCGCGTGTGAGCAGTATGATAAGTGCCATTCAAGCCGCCATGGCGATACGCTTGTTCGGCAAATACGATGAGCTCCGGCGCATGGCAGCCCGTCTCGCAGGCATGCGCGACGACACTGGACGCAGGATCGCGCAGGAGACCCGATGCCATCCGGTTTCTGGCAGTTGTGACTTTCTTCTGATACGCACCGGACGCAGCGATTGCAGCGAAATCGTCAGCACGATGAATGACAGTGGAATACCCGCACTCGCCTATCAACGGCTGCCCGGCTATGAAGACGCGGTGAAACTGTTCCCCGCCGCTTTTGAGCGAGGCGACGACATCGTCAGGATTCTGTCTTCATAGCAGCAAGCACGACATCGGCCGCAGCCCCGCGCTGGCTATGCCCATCCGGCAAGCGCATAACATCATCAAGCTTTTGCAGATGCTCGATCTGTTTCTGGCGTTCAGGACCGCTATTCAGAAGCTCAACGAGATGGTTCGCCAGCACCTTTGGCTGCACTTCCTCATCAAGGAACTCCGGGATGGCTTTTGTTCCCAGGATGATGTTTGGCAGGACAAAAGAATCAACGCTCGAGAATTTGAAGACCCGATTGAGTTCCTTCATCCGTCTGAAAAACCAGTCGACCTTGTAGGCAACGACCATCGGAACGCCTGATAGAGCTAACTCAAGTGAAACAGTGCCGGACGCGGCCAAGGCTGCGTGCGCCTTTCGGAAGGCCGCCCGCTTGGCGTCCAGGCCGGTCACAATCTCGACCGGAACAGGCCAATGGGCCGTATCCTGCCGGATCTTGTCTTCAAGGTGCGCGACTGCCGGCAGAATAACCTTGAGCCCGGGCAACTTTTCTTTGACGATCGCAACAGTCTTAGCGAAGTCGCCTAGCAACCTGTCAATTTCGCTTCGCCGGCTCCCCGGCAGCACAAGCAGGATCTTCTCGTTTGCCTCTACAGGTGCTCTTTCGCCAACCGAGGGGCGCAGTTCGGATGCGATTTCACTCAAGGGATGGCCAACGTAATGGGTGCGTGGGCCACCGAGCTTGCGGTGCACATCAGGTTCAAACGGCAACAAGGCCAGAAGGTCGTCGACGTAGACGCTCATCTTGCGGGCCCGGCCTGGACGCCAAGCCCAGACAGAAGGCGAAACATAACCGACGATGGGTATGTGCGGCGCGCGCTTGCGCACGCGCTTGGCAACGTTATGCGTGAAGTCCGGACTGTCGACGATAACCAGAATATCCGGATTGGCCGCAACCACGGCATCCACGGTCTGGTAGACCCGCTTGATGATCAACGGCAATCTGGCGAGGACTGCCGTCAATCCCATGACGGAAACATCAGACATGTCAAAGAAGCTTTTGAGGCCCAGAGACATCATCCGTTCGCCGCCGACACCGCAGTAACGAACACCTACGCCCAACCGTTCGTTGAGCGCCTTCATCAATTCCGACCCGAGCTGGTCACCAGATTCTTCGCCTGCAACCAGGCAAATCGTGGGCATTTTTCCTGTCATCACGAACGCTCGTCCGATTGTCCCTTTGAGGTGACCCCGAAACTGGTGCCGTGCTCTATACCGATGACAAAAAGGCCGGCATTATCCGCCTTCTTGAGCGTCTCTTCCTTTTCCGCGATCAGTGCGCCACTCGCCTCAACTGCAATGCCGGCAAGGCCTGCTGCAGCTGCGAGGTCAATAGTCATGGGGCCGACGGTTGGAAGATCCACCCGCAAATCCTGGTTCGGCTTTGCTGTCTTAACCAAGACACCCGCGCGGCCTTTGGAACGGATCCTGCCAATGCGCTTGAGCTCCGCGCAGCGCTGAAGCATGGCGTCGGTCCCTTCTGCCCCCTCAAGCGCAACGACCCGCCCACCAACAGCAATCGCCGCCTGACCGATATCGAGTTCACCGAGCTTTTCCGTCGCCCGCAAGGCCAGCTCAGCGTCCCGCCAGTCTCCCTGGTTCGGCTGAATTTTGCCAAGCACACCACTTGAGGCAAGCAGTTGCGGCGCCACATCCTTGATCCCCACAACGCGATACCCCTCAACTTCAAACAGCCGGATCACCTTGGTCAACAGACTGTCATCACCGCCGGCCAGTGCCCGGATAATCGTCGGCAATCGCTTCAAGGTACCCAAATCGCCAAGTATGGACGTGAAATCAGGGCGCTTGGAGACACCTCCGATCAGAAGCACGTCCCGGCACCCGGTCTTTTTCAGAAATTTGTAAAGCCGGCCGATTTCACCCCAGCCAAGTTCAGTATCGGCCTGCGCCCGCGTGCGTTCATCAGCCTCGCCCTTGATGGCGATAATCCTGAATTCACGTCCGGCGCTGTTGAGCGCTTCAGCGATCTGACAGGGCAGACTGCCATTGCCCGCGATCAGGGCAAGGCGTGGCTTCAGTCCCGTATCTGCCCCGTTCATCCGTCAGTCTTCGCTGCGCGGTGTGCAGAACCGGCGGTCTTCCTTTTCAAGGATGAAGTCGGTAACCGTCTTGACCAGGGGCTGATCGGCACCTTCTGCAGCAACAGCTTCCGCCCGGCTGCGCAAGGTTCCTTCGGTGCTCTCAAACAGCGCGCGATAAGCTGCCCGCAAAGCGTGGATCTGCTCCCGAGGCAAGCCCTTGCGCTTGAGACCGACCAGATTGAGACCGGCAAGACGTGCGCGGTCACCAATCACGGAACCATAGGGAATGACGTCGAATTCGACCCCGGTCATTCCGCCGACGATCGCACCGGTACCAACGCGAGACCATTGCCGGACCGCACTCAAGCCGCCCAGAATGACGAAGTCGTCAAGCTCGACGTGACCTGCAAGCGTGGCGTTGTTCGCCAGAATTGCGTGATTGCCGACCTGACAATCGTGGCCGACATGCGAGCTCATCATGAACAGGCAATTGTCACCGACCCTAGTATAGCCACCGCCACCTTCCGTACCGGGGCTCATGGTGACATGTTCACGAATCTGATTGTTGGCGCCGATTTCCAGAAAGCTCACTTCACCCGCGAACTTGAGATCTTGTGGCTTGTGACCAATGCTGGCGAAGGGAAAGATATGCGTTTTGGCACCCACACTCGTGTGGCCCGTGACGACGACATGCGACTCCAGGATAACTCCGTCAGCAAGTTTCACGTTCGGGCCAACTGTAGAATAAGGCCCGATTCGAACGCCCTCGCCGATTACGGCCCCGTCTTCGACTATGGCCGTTGGATGTATGTCAGTCATATTTCCTCACGCATCTACCAGCATGGCGCTGACTTCAGCTTCTGCGACCTTGTTGCCATCTACCTTGGCAACGGCGTCGAACTTCCAGATGTTGGAGCGTTGCTTGATCTTCTTGACGTGGAAATGAACCTGATCACCAGGCTCAACAGGCCGGCGGAACTTCGCCTTGTCGATGGTCATGAAATAGACAAGCTGCGGCGGCGCATCGTCACCACGGGCATGAACGCAAAGGGCCCCGGCGGTCTGTGCCATGGCTTCGATCAGCAGAACACCCGGGAAAACGGGCCGCTCCGGAAAATGTCCGGTGAAGTGCGGTTCGTTGATGGTGACGTTCTTGATGCCGATGCAGCTGTTGTCGCCATCCATCTCGATGATTTTGTCGATCAGAAGAAAAGGATACCTGTGCGGCAGCAGCTTCATGATCCGCATGATGTCTGCGCTGGCAAGTGTTTTGTTTTCTGCGTCTTCCATATAATACCCCTTGGCGAATTACCGCCGCAAAGTCCTGTTTGTATTCCGTTTACGATCCGCCGCCACGCTCTGCAAGCTTTCTGACGGCAGCGACTTCACGGAACCACTGTTTGACCGGCTTTGCGGGCGTGCCGCCGTAGCGTCCCCCGGCAGGCAAATCATCGTTGACTACGCTTACCGCGGCCACCTGCGACCCCATGCCGATCGTTACGTGACCGCGCACACCGGTTTGCCCGCCAATGGCGACGAAATCCTCGAGCGTGCAGCTTCCGGAAAGACCGACCTGAGAAACGATCACGCAGTGACGTCCGACCACGACATTGTGGCCAATCTGAACCTGGTTATCGATCTTCGTGCCTTCGCCGATGATGGTATCCCGGTTTGCGCCACGATCGATGGTCGTGTTGGCGCCGATTTCAACGTCATCCTGAATGATCACGCGGCCAACCTGGGGCACCTTGAGATGACCCATCGGCCCCATCGCATAGCCAAAGCCATCCTGACCGCAGCAAACGCCAGGATGCATATAGACGCGGTTGCCAAGCACGGTGTGCTGAACCGTGCAATTCGAACCGATCACACAGTCCCGGCCAATCTTGACGCCTTGTCCGATGACAGCGTTGGCCCGGATCACAGTGCCCGCACCGATCTCCGCCCCCGCACCGATCACGACACCAGGTTCGACCGTGACATTGTCTTCCAGCGACGCAGCCGAATCGATTACAGCCCGTTCTGAAATGACTGCGGCGCCAGGTTCTACCGGCACCATAGCTGCAGGATAAAGTTTGGCGAGAACCTTCGCCCAGGAGCGATAGGCATCTGAACATACAAGAACAGCAACGCCCTCCGGCACCTTGTCCTTGTGTTTCCGGTTGACCAGGCATGCAGCTGCCGTGGTCCCGTCCAGTTGCTTCAGGTAAGCGGTGTTGTCGAAGAACACCAGAGCACCGGGCGTGGCATCTTCCAATGGCGCTACACCTGTTATTTCCAGGGTAGGTTCGCCGCGAGCGATCTCAGCTTCCGCCCACGTTGCGATGTCTGAAAGAGAGACCGGAGCCGGAGACTCAAAAAATTTTGGCTCGGACATGATGTTATCCTTCTTGCCAGCCAACAAAAACGGCCGCCGAACGTGTCGGCGGCCGTTTTTTATCCTATGTGACCGCAGTTTAGAAGCGCGTACCGCCGCTCAACCGGAAAATCTGCGTTTTGTCGGAGTCGTCTTTGACGATCGGGTAAGCAAAGTCTGCCCGCAGAGGTCCGAACGGAGAGTTCCAGCGGATACCTGCACCAACCGACGCACGAACGTTGAAGTCGTTCGAGTCGATCTGGCCACCGTTGGTTTCCACCAGGTTCACCAGGCTGCTGTCTGCATCCCACAGCGAACCGGCATCGGCAAACACTGCACCACTCAGGCCGAATTCCTTCGGGATGACCGGGAACGGGAACCGGGTTTCGGCAGTTGCCGCGAAGTAGAACCGACCACCGATAGCGTCTTCGGTCGTTGCGTCACGCGGGCCGATACCCTGGTTCTCAAAGCCACGAACGAGAGTGCCACCAAGCATGAACTGTTCGGACACACGCAGACGCTCATCACCAAGGGCCATGATGTTACCACCACGCACCGACAGGCTACCGATCAGACCGTAGTCAGCCAGGATTTCCTTGTAGGCGCGAGCCTGAGCTTCGGTCTTGATGTAGAAGCTGTCGCCACCCAGACCAGCAATTTCCTGACCGAAGGAAGCATAGATGCCGTCGGAGGGATCCAGGATCCGGTCGAGCGTATTGTAACGCAGCTCGTAGCCAACCAGAGACGTCAGGTAGGTGCCGAGGGAGTCACAGACCGCCAGGGAAAGGCTTGCGGTGTCACAGTTGTTGATGTTGGTCGAGTTGTTGTCCGGATCGGAGTTCTTCTCCTGGAAGATGTTGTAGAACAGACGGACAGTCAGCTCATCTTCCCGAAGCGGCAGAGTGAAACCGAACCCGCCACCGGTCTTCTTCTGATCGAAGGAACGGTAGTCGTTGGCATCATCCACCTTGCGATAGAGGTCCAGATCAAGGGCAACACGGCGTCCCATGAAGAACGGTTCAACGAAACGGAACTCGTAGGACTGGGTGTCCGTACCGCCGCCAACAGCGAGCTTCACGAACTGGCCACGGCCAAGGAAGTTCTTCTCGGTCAGCGAAATGTCACCAATGACACCGTCAACCGTCGAATAACCGACACCGAAGGAGATTTCACCAGTCGGCTTTTCTTCGACGCGAACGTTCACGACCACGCGATCAGGTGCACTGCCCTGCTGCGTCGTGATGGAAACCTTCTCGAAGAAACCGAGATTGCGCAGACGGCGTTCCGCCTTGTCGACAAGCGCACGGTTGAACGCATCGCCTTCAGCAATGTCGAACTCGCGGCGAATGACATACTCACGGGTACGGTCGTTGCCGATCACGTTGATCCGCTCGATGTAGGCGCGAGGACCTTCTTCGATGTAGTAGATCAGGGAGATCGTGTTGTTGTCGTAGTCACGAGCACCACGCGGACGGACACGAGCAAAGGCATAACCCTCTTCCGACACGCGAAGCGTGATGTCTTCGACAGACTGTTCGACGCGCAGCGAGTTGAAGGTCTGACCACTCTTGGTACGGATCAGGCGGCGAAGATCTTCCGGATCAACGTCGGCAATCGTGGAAACGATCTCAACATCGCCAATCTCGTACTTTTCACCCTCTTCCACCGTGAAGGTCACGTAGAAGATGTTCTGCTCGCGATCGAGGTCTGCGCTGGTTGAGACGATACGGAAGTCCGCATAGCCCTTCTTGTTGTAGTACTGACGCAGCAACTCCTCGTCCGCAGCCAAACGGTCCGGATCGTAGGTGTCGGTGCTGCGCAGCCAGCTCAGAAGGCCGCTTTCGCGTGTACGGATGACATCGCGCAGGCGGCCGTCGCTGAATGCGGAGTTGCCGATGAAGCTGATCCGCTCGACGCCGGTCTTCGCACCTTCGTTGATCTCGAAAACGAGATCGACACGGTTCTGACCACGATCGATGATCTGCGGCTCGACGGACGCGCCATAGCGACCGGAGCGACGATAAGCTTCAAGAATATTCTGGACGTCAGCCTGAACCTTGGCACGGGACAGCATCGAGCGCGGCTGAGACCGTACGGCGGTTTCCAGCGCGCTGTCCTTGATCTTGCGGTTACCTTCGAAAGAGACCCTGTTGATGATCGGGTTCTCGGTAACCGTCACAACGACAACGCTGCCACGCGGGGTGATGTCGACCGTTGCAAAAAGGCCGGTTGCGTAGAGCGCCTTCAGTGACTCGTCGACATCGAACGCGCTGTAGGAGCGTCCGGGAACGATGGTCATGTAACTGACAACGGTTTCATCCTCGACACGGGTATTGCCACGCACGTCAATGCTTCTGGCCACCGCTGCCTGTGCCTGTGAAACCAGGGACACCGGCCCGAAAGCTTTCGGCAAAACCGTCCCGATCGAAAATACGGCAACCGCCAACAGTACGGCCCGTGTAAGTCTCTGCAATCGCTGCATTATTGCGCTATGCCTTTGTTTTTAATACCCCTCCCGAGAATCCGCACTCACCCCAGCAGATTCTCGGAACCGACGAGTGTTTTATAGGTTTTTACCGATAACGCAACCGCCCTTCCGGGCGGAAAGCGATTTAGTCTGAAGACGTTGCGTCAATGTCACGGGTGTCATGAATTGGTTCCCACGAGCCGCATGATATCCTTCCATGTGACGAACACCATCAGCATGAGAACAAGTCCCAGACCGATCCGGAAACCAACGTCCTGCACCCTTTCGCTGAGCGGTTTGCCACGCAGGGCTTCTGCAGCGAAGTAAACGAGGTGTCCACCATCGAGAATCGGCACCGGCGCCAGGTTGATCAGACCGATGCTGACAGAAAGTACGGCCGCCAGAGAAATGAGTGGAAGGAACCCGAGATCTGCGACCTGCCCGGAGATCTGGGCCACGCGGATCGGACCACCAAGCTGGTCCGCCGACTGCCGCTGGGAAATGATGCCCCAGATATAGCTGACCGTGCTTTCGATGATGCGCCAGGTTTCCGCAGTCCCTTCAAGAGCCGCTTCGCCAAGCCCGTATTTGATGTGAATGAGATGAGACGGATCCGACACGCCGCGAAGACTGATATCGCCGGCCACCTGCCTCTCACCGAAAAAGACTTCTTTCTCCTTCGCGTCGGGCGTAACGGTCAAAGTGACGTCTTGCCCGCCCCGTTCGACTTCGAAAACGAGAGGCGTGTTGGCGTTCATCAGGACGATCTGACGCATCTCGCCGAACGTCTGGATAGGCCTGCCGTCAATTTCCCTTACGATATCGCCAGCCAGAAGCCCGTCGCGCTCAGCTGCACCGCCCGCAAAAACCTGTTCGACGACAGGCTCGAAACCCTGTTTGCCGGAGGTTACGAAGAGAGCGGTAAAGATCACGATCGCGAGAAGGAAGTTGGCGATTGGCCCCGCGGCCACAACGGCCATGCGTTGCCAGACCGGTTTGGCGATAAAAGCCGTTTTCCGGTCCTCTTCGCTCATCTGCGCAATCGCCTCACGGCTTGGTACGCTTGCCGCATTTTCATCGCCGGCGAACTTGACGTAGCCACCAAGCGGAATCCAGCAGAGTTTCCAACGAGTTCCCTTCCGGTCATTAAAACCGAGAAGCTCACGCCCGAAGCCGACGGAAAAAGCATCCACCTTTACGTTGCACCAACGAGCCACAGCGAAATGGCCGAGCTCATGGAAGAAGACGACGATTGTAAGCACAAAAAGAAAGGGAATGATTGTGCCGACTATCAGGGAATAGGCGGAAACGAGAAGGTCCATGAACTGTGTCCGATCCTGCGCAGCTAGGATTGTTTTGAAGGATTGTACTAAAAAGAAAATTACGGCGTGTTAATGGTGGGAGACCAAAAATTCAGGGCCTTCAACACCCCGATTACCGTGTTCTTATCCATTCACCAGTCTTCTGCCGTGCTTCTGCGTCGATGGCAAGAACATCCTCGACGCCGGCAGCGTCCGTCAGCTTGCCGCCTGCCCCCATCGCATCCAGCACCTCTTCAATGGCAGCCGGAATGTCCATGAAGCCGATCCGGCCCTTCAGAAAAGCGTCCACGGCAACCTCATCTGCAGCGTTAAGCACAGCCGGTGCCATTCCCCCTGCCCGCATGGCTTCCAGTGCAAGACGGAGCGCCGGGAACCGGTCGAGATCCGGGGCTTCAAAAGTGAGTGTGCCGAGTTCGGCCAGATCCAGACGTTTCACCGGAACGTTCATCCGGCGGGGAAAGGCAAGGCAGTGGGCGATTGGTGTGCGCATGTCCGGACTGCCGAGTTGAGCCAGCAGAGATCCGTCCTTGTATTGCACAAGTCCGTGAACCGTCGATTGCGGATGGACCAGCACGCCAAGCTGATCGTGGGCAACCGGAAAAAGATGAGACGCTTCGATAACCTCGAAGCCCTTGTTCATCATCGTTGCGCTGTCGATCGTAATGCGTGCGCCCATGTCCCAGTTGGGATGCTTGAGCGCCTGCTGTGGTGTTACCCGTGCCATGTCGGCTTTCGAGACACTCCTGAACGGTCCGCCTGACGCCGTCAGAATAACCTTCTCGACCATGTCGGCCTTGTCGGTTTCAAAGACCTGAAAGATGGCATTGTGCTCGCTGTCGACGGGCAGGAGTTCCGCCCCGGTCGCGCGGATCTTGGCCATGAACAGATCACCTGCACAAACCAGGCATTCCTTGTTGGCAAGTGCAATGCGGCGTCCTGGCCGGATCGCGGCCATGGTCGGCTTCAATCCCGCTGACCCTACAATGGCACCGACGACGATATCCGTATCCTGCGTGACTGCTTCCAGAACGGCAGACTCACCGGCTCCCGTTGCAATGCCGCTGCCGGCAAGCCGCTCCTTGAGCTCCGGATAACAGGTTGCCTCGGCAAGGATAGCGGAACCGGTCTTTAGCGCTTTTGCCATGTCGGCGAGGCCCGCGGCGTTCCGGTTCGCAACCAGCGCGACGACTTCATAGCTGTCCGGATTTCTTTGAATGAGATCCGCCAAGCTCTGGCCGATGGACCCAGTGGCCCCTAGAACGGTTATCCGGGTTTTCGCGCCAGGGTCGCGGGCTGCAGAGGCAGCTGCCATGCCTGTTACTCCAAATTCAAATCAGACCGAGGCCGGCAATAGGGTCTGCAAGGCTGCCGCCAGCGACTAGGCCAATCAGCACGGCGAAAATGGCTGCGGCCACCAGACCGTCGATCCGGTCCATGATGCCACCATGCCCGGGGATCAGCTTGCTGGAATCCTTGACGTCAAACCGCCGCTTGATGGCAGACTCCAGAAGGTCCCCTGCCTGAGAGACGACCGAGAGCCCGGCCGCCAGCAAAGCCCAAAGCATCAGGTCCTGCGCATTTGCGACAAAAGCAACGCCAGCGCCGAAAACCGTGGCGAGCACCAGCCCGCCAATGGCACCAGACCAGGTCTTTTTAGGTGATACACGTGGCCAGAGCTTGGGCCCACCCAATGCACGGCCGGTAAAATAGGCGAAAATGTCGGTTGCCCAGACAACAAACAGCAGGAAAAACGCGACCAGAAGCCCGTTGCTTCCTTCACGAAGTACAAGCAGCGAGAACAGTGCAAGCCCGCTGTAGAGGATCCCTTCGATGGCCCATCGTCCAGCCTTGGAGAAACCACCAAGCGCATAGGCGATGAAAGCACCAGCAACCATAGCCCCGAGACCAAGGTCAGGATGTCCGGCTACGGTCAGCACCCCGATGGCCAACAGCGTTGCAAACCCGGTGAGTGAACTGGGTGACTTTGCCTGTGTCCCGGTGATCGTGAACCACTCCCACAGGAACAGTCCGGACGCGACCAGCGTCAGCGCAGCAAAGGGCAGATTGCCCAGATAGGTGATCAGAAGAACAAGAGGCCCCAGAACGAGTGCCGAAATGAACCTGAGGCGAAGGTCGGACAGTTTTTTCGGGTTCTGGTGTGGTTCTGCCATTGCTCAAGCCGAAGGTCAGTTGGCCTTGGCGTCAAGGCCGCCGTACCGGCGCTCACGGCTGCAGAAACAGCTCAAAGCCTTGTCGAAGGCCGCCTCATCGAAGTCCGGCCAGTAAAGATCGCAGAAATAGAACTCGGAATAGGCGGCCTGCCACAGCAGGAAATTGGAAAGACGCATTTCTCCGCTGGTGCGGATGATGAGATCGGGATCCGGCAAACCGGAGGTATCCAGCGCCGCCGTGATCGCGTCTTCGGTTATCTCGGCCGGCTGCATTTCCCCAGCCTGAACCTTTGCTGCCAGCTCCTGTGCCGCCCGCACGATTTCCGACCGTGCACCATAATTGAACGCAACAACCAGGTTAAGGCCGGTGTTGTGACGGGTCAGGTCTTCAGCTTCTTTCAGAAGCGCCAAAATCCCCGGTTCCAGATCACTGCGCCCGCCGATGATGCGGATACGAACATTGGCTTCGTGAAGCTCGCTCAGATCGCGCTGCACGAAACGGCGCAGCAGCCCCATCAGGAAAGAAACTTCAGCCTGTGGCCGGTTCCAGTTTTCGGATGAGAAGCTGTAGATCGTGATGGTTTCGATGCCGACACGGCCAGCGTGGCGGATCACCTTGCGCAGCGCGGCAAGCCCCTGTCGATGTCCCTCTGTCCGTGGCAAACCGCGCGCAGTTGCCCATCGCCCGTTGCCATCCATAATGAAGGCAACGTGACGGGGCATTTTCGCACCGGTTTCATCCGCAGCAGGTGCATGCAGGTTGCGGTCCGGGCTGACGCTCATGTGCTCCCCCAACTCACACTCCCCAGGTCGATCAGACCTGGGAAATTTCCTGCTCTTTTTTCTCCAGCATGCCGTCGACCTCAGCAATCATCTGGTCGGTCAGCTTCTGCACTTCATCGGATGCGACACGGCTGTCGTCCTGGGAAATGTCACCGTCTTTTTCGGCCTTCTTGGCGGCGTCCATGCCATCGCGGCGGACGTGACGGATCGCAACTTTTGCCTGTTCGGCGTATTTGTGAGCCACCTTGATGAGTTCCTGGCGGCGTTCCTGGTTGAGCTCGGGAATCGGCAGCCGCAAAAGCATGCCGTCTACAACCGGGTTCAAACCAAGGTTGGATTCTCGAATCGCCTTTTCAACGGCCGACACCATGCTCTTGTCCCAGACCTGAACAGCCAGCATGCGAGGTTCGGGAACGGAGACGGTGGCTACCTGGTTGATCGGCATGGACTGGCCATAGGCATCAACAGTAATCGGATCCATCATGGAAGAAGAGGCGCGGCCGGTACGCAGTCCGGCAAATTCCGTTTTCAGAACCGACAAGGCTCCCTGCATGCGGCGCTTCAGATCATCAAGGTCCACACCTTCTACCGACATTTTATCCTCACTGTTGTTTTGTGCTTGGCTTAATAGAGTCTCGGCGCGCGCCAACATGGCATAAACGCACCGAAACACAAGAGCTTGAACCGGGATTGGTTCTTAAAACTTTCAGTCACCCACGACAGTGTAGGTGCCGGTTTCCTGAAGCACACTGACGAGGGCGCCGGGTGAGTGAATGGAAAACACAATGACGGGAATGGAATTGTCACGGGCCAGGGCAATGGCCGTCGTGTCCATGACTTTCAGGTTGCGGGTTATGATTTCGTCATAACCAAGGGTGTCATAGCGCTCCGCGTTCGGGTTGACCTTGGGGTCTTCGGAGTAGACGCCATCCACCTGCGTCCCCTTCAGGAAGGCGTCGCACTTCATTTCGGCAGCCCGCAGAGCCGCACCGCTGTCCGTGGTGAAGAACGGGTTGCCGGTGCCCCCTGCGAAGACGATCACATCGCCGTCTTCCATATAGCGGTCAGCGACACGCTGCGAAAAGGTTTCACAAATCGAGGGAACGGATACGGCGGACAGAACACGGGCATTGACCTTCAGGCGGCGCAGGGCATCCGCCAGCGTCAAGCTGTTCATGATGGTGGCCAGCATGCCCATGTGGTCGCCCGTGACGCGGTTGCCACCCTTGGCGGCGACTGCAACACCGCGGAAGATGTTCCCTCCCCCGACGACAACGCCGACCTGAGCTCCAAGAGCCACTGCGTCGGCGATTTCCTTGGCGATCCTTTGCACGATGGCCGGGTCAATTCCAAAAGCCTGCGATCCCATCAGGGCCTCGCCGGAGAGTTTCAGAAGGATCCGTTTCCAGCGCAAGGAATTCGTCATGGGTGCACCCTTTTTGAAATTGTCTTTCTAAAAAAAAAGCGCCGGACTTGCCGGCGCTTTTCCTTGAGCTTACTGCCCGGTGGCTGCTGCCACCTCTGCGGCGAAGTCTTGCTCTTCCTTCTCGATCCCTTCGCCGATTGCGAAGCGGACAAAGCCGGTAAGTTTGACTTCAGCGCCGATTTCTTTAGCGAGCGCCTCTATGGCCTGCTCAACCGTCTGATCCGGGTTGATCACGAAGGCCTGCTTCACGAGGGTAACTTCCTCGTAGAATTTGCGCAAACGGCCTTCCACCATTTTTTCAATGATGTTTTCCGGCTTGCCGGATTCGCGTGCCTGTTCGGAGAAGACAGACTTCTCACGTTCGACAACGGTCGGATCCAGTTCTTCGGTGTTCAGCGACAGCGGGCTGGTTGCAGCAACGTGCATGGCAATCTGACGGCCAAGGCCATTCAGCTTGTCCTTGTCACCAGCGGATTCCAGAGCCACCAGAACGCCGATCTTGCCGAGACCGTCGGAAACAGCACTGTGAACGTAGGTCGCGACAACGCCTTCGTTTACGGCCAGAACCGCAGTACGGCGCAGGGTCATGTTTTCGCCGATCGTGGCGATCGCATCGGTGATCGCTTCTGCAACCGGCTTGCCGCCAAGGTTTGCAGCGGAAACGGCTTCAACGGAACCATCGGTGCCGACGGCTACCTTGGCCACATTGGAGACCAGCTCCTGGAACCCTTCGTTGCGTGCAACGAAGTCGGTTTCGGAGTTCAGCTCGATCACGGCAGCCTTGTTGCCATCAGCGGCAACGCCGACCAGACCTTCAGCAGCCACACGGCCTGCCTTCTTGGCAGCCTTGGCCAGACCTTTGGTGCGCAGCCAGTCAACAGCTGCTTCCATATCACCGCCTGCTTCAGTCAGGGCGGTCTTGCAGTCCATCATGCCAGCGCCGGATTTCTCGCGGAGCTCTTTTACCATCGCAGCGGTAATGCTCATCGATTGCCTCGTGCATGGGGGTTTCAGATGAGACACGGTTTAGCCCATGGCCTTCCGCGCCTTTATGACGGGGCTGCAACAAAATGCAGCCCGCCTTGCGAATTTCAACAGTATTCTGCCGCGGCAGACCGCGGCAGGAGAGGCTTAAGCCTCGGCAGCTGCTGCTTCAGCCGGAGCTTCTTCAGAAGCCTCAGCAAGAACTTCTTCAACCGGAGCTTCTTCGGAAGCGCCGATGTCCATGCCGGAAGCACCCTGTGCACGGGAAATACCGTCGATGGCGGCACGAGCGATCAGGTCGCAGTACAGCGAAAGAGCGCGGCCGGCATCGTCGTTACCCGGCACCGGATAGGTGATGCCTTCCGGATTGGAGTTGGAATCGAGGATCGCGGCAACCGGAATACCCAGACGACGGGCTTCCTGGATGGCAATGGCTTCGCGGTTGGTGTCGATCACGAAGATCAGGTCCGGAATGCCGCCCATGTCCTTGATACCGCCAAGGTTCCGCTCGAGCTTTTCACGCTCGCGGTCCATGAACAGACGCTCTTTCTTGGTCAGAGCGTTGGCAGCGTCGGAAGACAGGGTTTCTTCCAGCTTGCGCAGGCGCTGGATGGACTGGGAGATGGTCTTCCAGTTCGTCAGCATGCCGCCGAGCCAACGTGCGTTGACATAATACTGAGCGGAGTTGCGCGCTGCAGATGCGACAGATTCCTGTGCCTGGCGCTTGGTACCTACGATCAGAACGCGGCCACCGCCGGCAACCGTGTCGGACACGGCCTTCAGAGCCTGGTGCAGAAGCGGAACGGTCTGGGACAGGTCCATGATGTGAACATCGTTGCGTACACCAAAGATGTACTGACCCATGCGCGGGTTCCAACGGTGTTTCTGGTGACCAAAGTGAACGCCAGCTTCCAGCAGCTGACGCATGGTGAAATCGGGCAAAGACATGGCCCTTATCTCCTGAGTTTTTCCGGTTTGACCTCCGCAAGAGGATGTGGACCGGAGAGATTTCCCTTCGGCCACCGGAAGGACCCCGATAAGCTCGGTTTCCGCCCCTTGCGTGTGGAATGCGCGCCTTATAGTTGGGAAGAAATTTTATTTCAAGGCCCAAGGGCCGGTTTTCTTCAGCCCAATCGCTGTTTGAAAATCGAATTTTCCCGCCCTGGCGCAAGCTCACGTTTCGATACCTTGATAAGCAGCGACGTGTGTTGACGAACAATCATGTCATTTATACCTATTTTGAACTCGCCACAGCAAGGACACTCCACCGTGACCACCAAAGGCATCAACCACCTGGGCCTCACAGTCCGAGATCTGGACCAGACCACCGCCTTTTTCACCGAGCTGCTCGGCTGGCAACTGCTGGCACGTGATGACAACTACCCGCGAACAACCGTTTCCGACGGTACAGCCCGCCTGACGCTCTGGCAGGCAGACCGCACAAGGCCTGTGACGGGCTTCGACAGGAAAACCAATATCGGCCTCCACCATCTGGCCCTTGAAGTCTCAAGCGAAGAAAAGCTGCTGGAAATTGCCGAAAAGGTGAAGGCCTGGCCGGGAGTCGAGATCGAATTTCTGCCGGAGCCTCTCGGCGGAGGCCCACGCAAGCACATGATGCTGGCTGAACCCGGTGGTATCCGCATCGAATTTATCTGGCCCGCAGGGCAGTAACAGCGCGCCGAGAACTGCCTCGTTGGCCAGGCCGGAACGCACAAAAGTCCCGGCCCAAACAACCTTGTCAGATCCAGAGATCGTTTTCCTGGGTCCTGTCTCCGCCCGCATGGCCGGTATTGAGAATACCCTTCGGTTCGATCAGCAGCAGCTCGGCTTCCGAGTCCGCATAAGGCTTGTGCTCGACGCCCTTCGGCACGACGTACATTTCCCCCTCGCCCAGTACAATGGCTCGATCGCGAAAATCGATGCGGATTTCGCCCTTGAGAACGATGAAGGTCTCATCCGTTTCAGGATGATCATGTCAGACGAAGTCTCCTTGAATGCGGACGATCTTGAACTGGTAATCGTTCATTTCCGCAACGACGCGCGGCGACCATAACCTTTCGAGCCTTGCAAGTTTTTCCGTGAAACGGATCGGATGTTCCATTGCCATGTCCGGCACTCCTGACTGATGAAATGTCCGGCCCGGTTTGACATCTCTCCTAAAATCAAAACAGATACAAAAACTCGAAAATGAACAGATACAGTTGAAATGGTTTCGTTCAAATACCAGTCTGTTGCCCAGTCCCTGGCTCAGCTGATCGACAATGGCACCTTGAAGCCCGGGGAGAGGTTCCCTTCCCTCCGGCGCACCATGCGCAGTTATTCCGTTAGCCTGTCGACAGCCAACCAGGCCTATGCCCATCTTGAGGACAAAGGCTATATCCGTGCACAGGCAAAGTCCGGCTATTTCGTCACCCGCCCAGCAAGCCACAGGCTCATCGAGCCCAGTAAAACAACGCCACCGGAGACCAGCCGCAGTGTCGTGTTTCAGGCTCCTTACCTGGAGATGCTCGAACATGCGTCAAACCCGGCATATGTGCCGCTTGGCTGCGCCATTCCCGCCCCGTCTCTGCTGGCCGCAGAGCCGCTGAACGCCTTGCAGGCACGCATCCTCCGCTCGAAAGGACAGCAACTCAACGCCTATGGGTCTGCTCAGGGGTTACCGGAACTCAGGAGAGAAATCGCAAAGCTTATGTGCCTGCATGGCAGCACAGTTTCCCAGGAAGAAATTGTCATTACGAGTGGCTGCACCGAAGCTCTAGGGCTCGCACTTCAAACGCTCACACAGCCGGGCGATACGATTGCCGTCGAATCGCCCGCCTATTTCGGACTGCTGCAGGTTCTCGAACGCCTGAAACTGAAGGCCTGGGAGTTGCCAACCTCGCGGGACGGCATCGATCCGTCCGCACTCGAGCTGGCTCTGAAATCGGGAACCGTAACTGCCGTTGCCTTGTCGTCCAGCTTCACCAACCCACTTGGCACCATGATGCCGGAGCCTGTGAAACGTTCTGTCCTGAAGCTGCTGGACCGTTACAAGACACCCTTGATCGAAGATGATACCTACGGCGGCCTCGGGTTTGGCGGATGCCGTCCGGCACCGTTTTTCAGTCTGCCGCACGAGACCGAGATCTTCTATTGCAGCTCTTTCTCGAAAACCCTCGCCCCAGGCTACCGAACCGGCTGGATCCGCGCTCCCGGCCGCATTGCCCAAATCACCAAGGCCAAATTCTCCGCCTCAATCTGCAACCCGTTGGCACCTCAACTGGCTTTGGCTGAATTTCTGTCATCCCGGGACTTCGAGCGCCATGTGTCTCGCATGGCCCGGACAATGGAAACCAATGTCGCGCGCGCACGCCGGGCCATTGCACAGTCCTTTCCGGCGGGTACCAGGGTCACACATCCGGACGGCGGTTTCGTCTTGTGGGTAGAAATGGACAAAAACATCGACACAGCAATGCTTTATTACAAGGCCTTAAATCAAAATATCTGCTTTGCTCCTGGCAGTCTTTTTACCGCATCAGGCCTTTATGCACATTGCCTTCGCATCAGTTGCGGCGACGTTTGGTCGGACGCACTTGAATCCGCTATTCACCGCCTGGGGACGCTGGCCTGCGAAGAGCTTGGCAATCAGCAATCAGAAGAAACATTCCGCCTACCCTCAATTTCCCGCACTGACTGAACCCTCGTATGTCAGAAGTTCAGCTTGCATGCGCGGTCAGCTTCTCGTCAGAGACATCCGGCTGGGGAACGGAAGCAGCCACTGACGAAAGATAGGTTCGCCAGGAACTCAGTTCGGTGATTTCAACAGCCCCTTCAACTGCATGTCCTTCACACAAAAATCCCTTTACGTCGGTTCCATCTTCCAGCTTGACCGTGCCGATGCACAGCGGTGCCGGAATACCCGTCATGAAACTGCCGAAGGTCTCAAGCGGCATTGCCCAGACCTCCACATTGATTGAGCCGCCCGCGCCGACCCCAACCTGCACAAGGCCCGGCCGCTTCGGAGGCCCGCCTGCAAGCGCAAAGAAACGGTATTCCGGTGCTGTCTTGCTGGATTTTACAAAGCGTGCGCCGTGAGAAATCAGCTCCTTGTTTAGCGGCAGTCCCGACATGTGGGCGCCGCAGACCGCAACAGCTATTTCACCGGCAGCGATCTCGCTTGTGGTCAGCGCAGGTTTCTGCCGAGCCCAGGTCGTTGCTCCAAGCGGCCCCGCTTCCACTGTAGCGGCAAGCGCGGCGGCGGCTGCATCCTGACCGCAGCGGGCCAGAACGGTCAGGCTTCCAGGCCGGCCGTCCTGTCGCAAACCTGTTGGCACGGCAATACCGCAAAGATCGAGAAGGTTTACGAAATTCGTGTAGGTGCCAAGGCCTGAATTCGGGCCAATGGGGTCAACGGTAATTTCTTCTACCGAGACGAATGTCGGTATCGTCGGAACGCAGAGGAAGTCGGTCTCTGCCAAAAGCTCATCACATATCCGGCGCAGGTCCTGCAGCTTGTAAAGTCCACGGAATGCGTCGACAGCGGTCAAAGAAAGACCCGGTTCGATAATTGCGCGCGTCGTCGGATGAAGCGTCTGCGGCGCATCAATCAGACGATTACCGACAGCAGCTGTACGTTCCGCGACCCAGGCCCCCTCGTAAAGCAGGCTAGCGACATCGTAAAACGGCTGAAAATCGATTTCCTGCACAACGGCCCCCTGCGTACGCAGCGATGCGATCGTTGCCCTGAAATGGTCCGCCTGAGCCATGTCACCGAAGGTTTTCAGTGAAGCATCGTCAGGGACCGCGATCCGTACAGTTCCCTGACTGGCAGACAATTGCTGGACCGGCAGCTGCCTGGAATAGGCATCTGCCGGGTCGTAGCCTGCAGCAGTCTCGAATACGGCCCATGCGTCCGCAACAGTCATGGCAAAAATCGAGATCGTATCGAGGGTCCGGCATGCAGGGACCAGACCTGAGCCGGACAGAACGCCCAGGCTTGGCTTGAGCCCCACAATGCCGTTGAGGGCTGCCGGCACACGCCCGGACCCGGCCGTGTCGGTTCCCAGCGAGAAACACGCGAACCCGTGGGCAACAGCAACGGCCGAGCCTGAGGAAGAGCCACCGGGAACGATTTCCGGATCCACCGCGTTCAGTGGCACGGGGTATGGCGTTCTCACTCCGACGAGGCCAGTCGCGAATTGATCGAGATTGGTCTTGCCAAGACAAATTGCGCCCGCTTGCCGAAGACGTCCAACGACAAAAGCATCGCAATCGGCGAAATACTCGAAATCCGGGCACGCTGCAGTCGTCGGCATGCCAGCCACGTCGATATTGTCCTTGGCCACATAGGGAATTCCCCAAAGAGGCCGGCTATCGGGATTGCCTAGACTACGGGCCTCAGCAAGTGCCGTTTCTCGTGCCTGGTGAATGAAGATTCCCGGGTCGCCGATGGCATCAAGCCGCCTGAAGGCTTCTTCGATCACGGCCTCAACAGACAAGCCTTCGGCGTAGGCCTGCCGGAGCCCAGCGAGCGTGAAGGGAAGTTCGCGGATCATGTCTAGTCCTTCCAAAATATCTTAGGCGGCGGTTTTGCGCGTCGGTGCCTGGGGCGCAGCCGTAAGCAATTCGCGAGTGTACGGGTTCTGGGGCGTATCCATGACCGTCTCGACGGCTCCCGCCTCAACAACTTTGCCGCCCTTCATGACGACGACATGGTCGCACAGCAGACGCACGACATTGAGATCATGGCTGACGAAAAGGTAACTCATGCCAAGCCGGGCCCGCAGGTCTGCAAGCAGGTTCAGGACAACGGCCTGAATGGAAACATCCAGAGCGGCAGTCGGCTCATCAAGGATCAGGAGATCGGGATCCGGGGCGATTGCCCTGGCTATGCCGACGCGCGCCTTCTGCCCCCCTGACAGCTGGTGCGGAAACCGATCAAGAAGATGGCTCGGCAAGCCTGTCAATGCGGCCAGCTCTTCCACCCGTTCGCCCAAGTGGGCGCCTTTCAATCCTGTCAAACGCTTCAAGGGTTCGGCTATCGACTGACGGGCGGTATGTCTGGGATTGAGACTGTCCGTCGCATCCTGGAAGACCATCTGGATTTTCTGCCGCAGTGGATGCCGGGAGAAGTTCTCCGACGGGAGCTTGGCAATATCCTCGCCCCTGAAAAGCAGGTGGCCCGACGTCGGATCAAGCAGTCGCACGATCATGGAAGACGTGGTGGATTTTCCGCAGCCGGATTCGCCGACCAGTCCCACGCTTTCGCCTTCGCGAATGGTGAAGCTGATGCCCTTGACGGCGTACACCGGACCGGATTTGCCCTGGTAGGTCTTGGTCAGGTTGACGACTTCCATCATCGGAGAATTGCCGATTGTCCGTGCGGCCAGCGGCGCGCGTTGATCTTCCGGCAGCAATGAACGAATGCTGACTCCGCGCCGCGGCGTCGCGTCCACCAGTTTTCTGGTATAGGCATGTCGAGGGTTTGAAAACAGGTCCGCCGGCCTGCCCTCCTCCACAATGACACCGTCCTTCATCACGACGATGCGGTCGCAATATTCGGACGCCAGGCCGAGATCGTGCGTAATCAGGATCGACGACATTTCGCGTGCCCGAACAAGATCATCGACAAGGTCCATGACGGCCTTTTGGGTAGTGATATCGAGGCCGGTGGTCGGCTCGTCCGCGATGAGAAGCTTGGGGTCACAGGCAAGCGCAATGGCAATCACGACGCGCTGGCACATGCCCCCCGAAAGCTCGAAGGGATAGGCTTCGTAACGCTCAGCAGCCTCGTTGATCTTCACCGCCTCCAGTGCCTCGATTGCCTTTGCTTTCGCATTTTGCCTGGTCGCCCGGCCATGCTGGCGAAGGACGTCCTCAAGCTGGTGCCCAACCTTGCGAATGGGATTGAGTGCGGCACGCGGGTTCTGAAAGATCATCGAGATCTCCCGACCGCGGATTTCACGCATGTCGCGCTCCGCCGCCTGTTTGAGATCGATACCGTCATATACCGCCTCACCGGATTTGATCCGGCCACCGGCGTCCAGAATGCGCATCAGGGCATAGGATGTAACGGATTTTCCCGATCCACTTTCCCCGACTATGCCCAGACGTTCGCCCTTGGCCAGGTCGAAGCTGATACCCTTGACGGCCTGAACGTCTCCGCGGCGCGTCTTGAAGGCAACTTTGAGATCCTTGATGGTCAGCATGGCAAAGCTCCTCAGGTCCGGCGACGCGGGTCGACGATGTCGCGTAGACCGTCTCCCATCAGGTTGAAGGTAAAGACTGCCAGCATCAGCCAGAGCCCCGGAAACAACGCCAGCCACCACTCGCCGGACACGATGAAATTCGCGCCTTCAGCAACCATGATGCCCCACTCCGGTGTGGGCGGACGAACACCAAGGCCGATAAAGGACAATCCGGCCGCGTTCAAAATGGCCCACCCCAGATTGAGCGAGACCTGCACCATCATCGGCGGCAGGGCATTCGGAAATATGTGAAACGCAAGCACCCTGGTGTCCGAATTGCCGGCAAGCTTTGCGGCAAGCGTGAAGCCGGCTTCCCGCCGGATGTTGACCTCCGCACGAACAAGACGGGCATAGAACGGAATGTTGATGATCGCAGTGGCCAGAATGATGTTGGAAATCGAATTCCCGAGCGCCGCCACAATGCCCATGGCCAGCACGAACAATGGAAATGCCATGATGGTGTCGAGAAACCGGTTGAGCACCACATCCAGCCAGCCTCCACGGTAACCGGCCACGGCACCAAGGACCGAACCGATGACGAAGGAAAGCGCGACAGCGGACACCGAGATGATCAGATCAAGGCGCGTTGCAACGATCACTCTTGAAAAGACATCGCGGCCCAGATTGTCGGTTCCGAACCAATGAGACCAGCTGGGGGCCTGCAATGCATTTGCCGCATTCGTCTGTAGCGGATCGTAGGGAACCAGTGCAGGTCCGAGCACTGCTGATCCGATGAAAAAAGCGAACATGGCGAAAGACAGTGCCGTGACCGGATTTTCCCGAAGGACATAGATCGTGTGGGCCAGCGCACCGGAGCCGGTCTTCCGCTCCGCGACGGTTGGAGGCAACGTCGTATCACTCATTTCGAAGATGTCCCGAAACGTGGATCAATCAGCGAATAGGACAGATCGATCAACAGGTTGAGAATGACGAACAGCAATGCCATCGCCAGAACGAACCCCTGAACCGCGGCGTAATCGGAAACCACAAGCGCCTCGACCGCATAGGATCCGATGCCTGGCCAGGCGAAGACCTTCTCGACCAGCACATTCGCCCCAAGCACAAAGGAAAACACCATACCCAGCGTGGTCACGACCGGAAGCAGAGCGTTGCGGAAAGCGTAGCCGTAGAGGACCATCCCTGGCCCGAGACCTGCTGCCCGTGCGGTTCTGACATAGTCGGCCGCCAATGCAGACAGCATCGCCGCTCGCGTCATGCGCGCGATCGGGGCAAGGGTGAAGAGGGCTAGCGTCGTTGCTGGCAAGACCAGCTGCTTCAGCGCCCCGAACCAGGTTTCCCAATCTCCGGCAATTGCAGCGTCGATCAGGAAAAAACCGGTTATCCTGGGCGGATCAAGATAGATGAAATCGAGCCTGCCGAGGGGCGACGGAGCGATGCCCAGGAGGTAATAGAAAACGTAGATCAGAACGATGCCGGTGAAGAAGGTCGGCAGAGATACGCCGGCGGTGACAAGGATCCGGCATAGCTGGTCAATCCAGGTTCCTGGCCGTGTCGCTGCCAAAACGCCGAGTGGAACGGCTATCAGGCAGGACAGGATCAGGGCGGACAGTGTCAATTCGAGCGAGGCCGGCAATCGGGACGCAAGTTCCGTCGCAACCGGCCGGCCGGTGGAAACCGACTGACCCAGATCACCCTGCAGCAGATCTCCTACATAGATCAGGAACTGCTCCGGCAACGGTTTGTCGAGGCCCAGAGACCGTCGAACCTCTTCGATGGATTCAGGCGTTGCCGCAGCTCCGGCAAATTGCACTGCTGGGTCACCGGGCAAGGCACGTGTGAGGATGAAGCTGATCACCACAACGCCTATCAGAACCGGTATCGCCTGCAGAATGCGGTTAAGCGTAGCTGAGCTGCGACGCGCCATGACCTAGCTCTCCACGTTCGTCAGAGAGCGGACATCGAGCTGGCGGTGGAACCAGAACTCGTAACCGTCGGCACTGTTGACCGCGACGTTGAGCGCCGGCTGATAAAGCGGAATCCTCGGCAGGTCTTCCATCGCGATCTCGAACATCCGCTTGATCTTCGGCGCGTACTCAGGATCGTCCTGCGCCATGTGAAGCGTTTCCGAGGTCAGGGTCTCGATTTCCTCGTTTCGATAATTCGAGGAATTGAAAAGGTTGCCTTCCTGATACGCCCAGAAGAAGTAGTAGTCGGGTGTGTCCAGCCAGCCGCCGAAGTTTTCCAGATGTAGTGGCAAGCGCTTTTCCACGAGCACCGCCGTGCGCCAGTTTGCCCCGGGGATCTTCTCGATTTCCGTCTTGATGCCGAGTTTGCCGAGACTTTCCTGGATCAGCAGTGCAGTTGGCTCCATCCAGGATGCAAGGTCTGTGCTGATCGACAGAGGGACTTCGAAGCCATCAGGATAGGCGGATGCTGCAAGCAACTCCTTGGCTTTCTCCATGTCATGGCTATAGGGCGACTTGCGTGGCCAGGAGGTGTCTTCAATGGTCTCGCTACCGCCCCACAACGGTGCGCCGCGGCCGTAAGCTGCGGTATCGAAGATGTCCTTGTAGGGAATCGCGTAGGCGATAGCTTTGCGCACATTCGGATCCTGGAAAGGCTCGAAAGTGTAATTCAGGCCAACCACATGCATGGTGTTGGCAATCGGTGTGGAATACACTTTCACCTTTTCAGCGAGCTCAGCAGCATCCTTATCAGGTATGTCGAAGGACACCTGCACATCACCACGTTCGATCAGGGCGCGGCGGGTTGCCGGACTCGGCACTTCTCGAACAATGATTCTGCGAACCTTTGGCAAAGGTCCACCAGCCCATTCGTCAAAGCGTTCGTAAACGATCTGCTGGCCGGAATCCCAACGGGCAACCTTGTAGGCCCCGGACCCGGCAGGTGTCGTGTGAAGATACTCAGTCGCCCAGGGATCATCGGCTGTCGCATGTTCCTTGGCGACTTTCGAATTGATGACGAACGGCACAGGAACTGCCAGATCCGGCAAGGATAGCTTTGATGGCTTGTCGAGCTTGACGACAAAGGTTTCCTCATCGACGGCTTCAAACTGATCCGGCCGCACAAGGCCGCCAGCTTTCATCTGCGTGCTCGGGAACCCGCCAACTGACACTGCCCTGTCGAAAGACCATTTTACATCCTCAGCGGTCACCTTGCTGCCGTCCCAGAAAACGGCGTTCGGCTTCAGCTTGAAGGTAATGGTCAAACCGTCGTCGGAAATTGTCCAGCTTTCCGCGAGTTCCGGTTCCAGCTTCGAATAGTCGAAGGAAACGCTGCCATCGTCCAGGGTCTTGCTGCCGAACGTAATCAACCGGTCATAACTGTTGATGGCAACCTGATAGCTGGCCCTGTTGGTACCGGTACGGTGAAGATCCAGACTGTTGATGGTCTGACCGGTCACCGCCACCAGAGTATCGCTTGCGGCGAAGGCAGACAGGGACCGGGAAAACGGGAGGGCGCCGACGACGGCAGCTCCGGCTTTGAGGAATTCGCGTCTGTGTAGGGACATGTTCGGAAACTCCGCTGTGCGATTGGCTTTCCGAAGCTTGCAGGTGTTTTCTGTTTCCGAAAAATGCTATAAATTCACAGATGCGATGAAAAAAATGCAACGCTATAAACAAAGCCTATTGAAATGAGACACTTATACACGTTTCAGCTCATTGAGGCTGTCGCCCGAGCGGGTTCCATCAGAAAAGCGGCGGAAGACATGAACCTGACCGCCTCGGCGCTCACGCGCCGGGTGCAAAGGTTCGAGCAGGAGTTTGGCGCACAGCTCTTTGAGCGCCTACCGAAGGGCGTACGTCTCAACCCTGCCGGAGAGCTTCTTCTCCACCACTACCGCGCAAGCCTTTCAGACCTTGCTCGTGTGCAGAGCCAGGTCGCGGATCTTGCAGGAGAACGCAGAGGGCACGTTTCCATCGCCTGCTCGCAGGCTATGGTTCCTTATTTCCTGCCCGAGCAGATCGCCCGGTACCGGCGTGATCATCCGGGCGTCACGTTTTCGGTCAACGTCAGGGACAGAACCCAGGCCGAGCAGGAACTCGTGTCCTATTCCAGCGACCTGGCACTGGTGTTCGAGCCAGTCTATCTGGTGGATTTCGAGGTGCTTCATGTCATCCCGCAGGAGGTTTATGCGGTCATGGCGAGCGACCACCCACTGGCAAAAAAAGCGGAAGTGCGCCTGCGGGATTGTCTCGACGTGCCCCACGTCGCCCCGACAACCAAATATGGCGTCAGGCATCTGCTGGACTTTGCTGCCCGGCGCGGCAGTCGCCGCGTTTCTCCCGCTGTCGAAACCGAAAGCTTCGACCTGATCCGGCACTACGTTCTTTGTGAGAAACTGATCGGCTTCCAGATCCCTCTGGGGCTCAGAGAGCAGGATGACGGCTCGCTGGTTTTCAAACCGATCTCGAGCAAGGACCTGCCACCCGGGAACCTAATTCTGGGTCAGATGCGCGGGCGTACACTTCCCGTGGCTTCAGCGCGCTTTGCGTTGCAGCTGGCCACAGCGCTCAAGGACTATCACAGCGCCCGAATCGGCAACTGACTGAGCGAGCATTTTCAGGACCATAGAAACCCTGGCGCACCAGCGCTCCCGTAGTGAAATCGCATTGTTGGCGCCTCTGGACGCTCACGCCACCTGTACGTCCGTTACACCTGGCACTGCCTTGAGCGCGCCCGCAATTTCCGGTGACAGGCGGAACCGGCCAGGGAGCTTGACCTCCACTTCCCGTGCGCCGTTTTCCAGAAGCACAATCACCGTCACGTCACCTTCACCCCTCACCTGCAACTGCTTTGCAAGGCTCGGGATCGGACGTTCATCGCGAACAAAGACACGCATGCTTTTCTGCAGGCGGGCTGCGACCTGATCGATCGGATCAACCTGTTCGATTCGAAGGGAGGGCTCGTCGTCGCGCATGTCGGCCCCGACGAGCACGACAACGGAACGTCCAGCCTGCAAGGCATCCCGGAACTGTTCGAGTTTCTCACGGAAGAGCAACGCCTCATACTGGCCCGTAGCATCGGACAGGCGAACGATACCCATGCGATTGCCGGTCTTGGTCTTGCGTTCCTGCATGGACACGACGGTGCCGGCAAGCCGGCCGTGAGACGCCCCCTTCTTGACTGCTTCCGAAAACTGGCTCCACGGCTGTGCCCGCATCTTTTCAAGCACGGAGGCGTATTCGTCGATCGGATGCGCTGACAGATAAAACCCGATCGCCGAGTGTTCCCGCTGCAGCTTCTCTTCGTTTGTCCAGCCATGGACATCATCCAGCTGCAAGGGTTCTTCGCTGTCGCTGCCGCCAAAAAGCTCGTCCTGGCCGAGCGTCTTGTTTTCCTCGGTGCGTTGAGCCAGGCCCATGATCCGGTCGAGACCTTCAAAAACCCGTGCCCGGTTGGGCTCAAGCTCATCGAATGCACCGGCGGCCACCAGGTTTTCAAGCGTTCGCTTGTTGAGGGCCTTGGGTGAAATCCGACGCGCAAAATCGCCAAGGCTCTTGAAAGGCTTGTCGCCCCGAACCTCAACAATGTGTTCAACCGCCTGCTCGCCAACACCCTTGATCGCGCCCATCGCGTAAAGGATCTTGCCGTCGGCAACGTTAAAATAAACCTGCCCGCGGTTGATTGACGGCGGCTCGATCTCGATCTTCATGCGCCGACATTCCTGACGGTAGTCGCCCAGTTTTTCCGTATTGCCCAGATCCAGTGTCATGGAAGCGGCCATGAACTCGACCGGGTGGTTCGCCTTAAGCCAGGCCGTATGATAGGAGACCAGTGCATACGCCGCAGCGTGCGACTTGTTGAAGCCGTAGTTGGCGAACTTCGCCACAAGATCGAAGATTGTTCCGGCGTGGCTCTTGTTGATCCCACGCTCCACCGCGCCGTCGACAAAACGCGCCCGCTGGACTTCCATTTCCGCGGCAATCTTCTTACCCATGGCGCGGCGCAGAAGGTCAGCTTCACCGAGAGAGTAGCCGGACAGAACCTGCGCAATCTGCATCACCTGTTCCTGGTAGACGATAATGCCGTTCGTCTCCATCAGGATGGGTTCAAGCAGGGGATGCAGGCAGTCCGGGTCCTGTTCGCCGTGCTTCACCGCGTTGTAGACCGGGATGTTCTCCATCGGTCCGGGTCGATACAAAGCCACAAGGGCAATGATGTCTTCGAACCGGTCGGGTTTCATGCCTGCAATCGCGCGGCGCATGCCCTGACTTTCCAGCTGGAACACGCCAAACGTTTCGCCGCGCGCCAGCAGCTTGTAGGTCTTCTCGTCGTCGATCGGCAGGGCTGCCACGTCGACATCGATACCACGCCGTTCAATCAGCTTCACCGCCGTATCGATAACCGTCAGCGTCTTAAGGCCAAGGAAGTCGAACTTAACAAGTCCGGCGTCTTCCACCATCTTCATGTTGAACTGGGCGACCGGCATGTCGGAACGCGGGTCTCGGTAGAGCGGCACCAGCTGTTCCAGGGGCCTGTCACCGATGACAACGCCCGCAGCGTGCGTGGAAGCGTGCCGGTAAAGGCCTTCGAGCTTCTGAGCCATGCCCAGCAGCCGCTCGACGATTTCCTCTTCCTTGGCTGCCTCGCGCAGGCGTGGCTCTTCCTCGATCGCCTGACCAAGCGTTACAGGATTTGCCGGGTTGGCAGGAACAAGTTTGCAGAGCCGGTCGACCTGGCCATAAGGCATTTGCAGCACGCGGCCGACATCGCGCAGCACGGCGCGGGCCTGAAGCGATCCGAAGGTGATGATCTGCGCGACCTGCTGCCGGCCGTATTTTTCCTGAACATAACGGATCACTTCTTCACGTCGGGTCTGGCAGAAGTCGATATCAAAGTCAGGCATCGAAACGCGTTCAGGATTGAGGAAGCGTTCAAACAGCAGCGAAAACCGCATGGGATCGAGGTCGGTAATGGTCAGGGACCAGGCAACCAGGGACCCCGCACCGGACCCGCGACCCGGGCCGACCGGAATATCCTGCCCTTTTGCCCATTTGATGAAGTCGGCAACGATCAGGAAGTACCCGGGAAATTTCATGCGCTCGATGATGCCGGTCTCGTAGTCGAGACGGTCCCAGTAGTCCTTCTCCTCAAGACCCGGCGCCAGTCCATGCGCATCAAGGCGCGCCTGCAATCCTTCGCGTGCCTGGCGGATCAACTCTTCCGCCTCTGCCTTCTCCGCTTCTTCCGGATCCGCATCCGCACCGGCAAACCGGGGCAGGATCGGCGCGCGCTTCAACGGGCGGAAGCTGCAGCGCCGGGCAATTTCTACCGTTGAAACAAGCGCCTCTGGCAAATCCGCAAAGAGCGCGCACATTTCCGCGCGGCTTTTGAAGTAGTGCTCCGGTGTCAGCCGTCTGCGGTCGTCCTCGATCAGCACCCTGCCCTCGGAAATGCAGATTAGGGCGTCATGAGCTTCATAGTCTTCGCGCTTGGGAAAGAAGGCTTCGTTGGTGGCGACCAGTGGCAGCCCGTATTCGTAGGCCAGATCGAGAAACGCGTCTTCGGTCTTGCGCTCGGCTTCCATGCCATGGCGCTGGATTTCCACGTAGCAACGACCGGGAAAACGGTCCGCCAATGTTTCCAACCGGCTTTTTGCGAGGTCCTTGCGGCCGGCAAGGAGCGCTGCCCCGATCGGCCCGCCAACACCACCAGTCAGAATGATAACGCCTTCGGACTTTGATAGAAGATACCCGGAGGAAACATGTGGCCTCAGACCGGTTTCCGTATCGAGGAAGGCCCGAGAACTCAGCTCCATCAGATTGCCGTAACCGGCTTCTGTCATGGCGAGAAGAACAACGTCCGAAAGCGCAGGTTCCCCTCTCCGACCGCTTTCAAGTCCATCGTCGAAAAAGACGGAAAGCTGACACGCCGCAATCGGCTGAATTCCGGATCCCCACGCTTTGGTTGCAAATTCCTGCGCGCCAAACAGATTGTTGGTATCGGCAATCGCCAGCGCCGGCTGGTCATCGGCCTTGGCGAGGTCGAGAAGCTTCTTGATCGGCAACGCACCTTCCAGAAGCGACAACGCCGAATGGACCCGGAGGTGAACATAGCCGGGACCGCTTGCCTCACTGCCGGCATTTTCTGACGAACCGGAAGACAGAGAATTATTGGGATCTGTAGCAGACATGGCGGCTCTCATAACATCTTCCAGAATCAGCGCTCAAGTGAAGCGTGTTCGGAATAGCGTGTCGAGACGCCGAAGGAGTTGTTACCGCTGTTCTTTGTAATCCTGACTTCGCATCACACCGCAGTGGACTGAGTCCAGGAACTCAAAAAACGCACTGGCACCATTTGCCGAAACAACGACCGTTCAGCAGAGATTGATCAGCCGACGGACAGAAGCACGTCGCCCCAGACAGCGAGCGTCGTGCAGAAGCAAACCATTGCACCGAAAGCGGCAAAATCACGAGCGATATGGATCATCACATCCTCCAACCGTTGCTAATTGCGTAACTGGATGATGTTCCATTTTTGTTCCTATTGCAAGCCCTTTTTGTTCCCCTTGTCATCAAGCAAATCAAATTTGCTGAAAACTTAGGGTTTTTGCTTTGTTCTTCTGGAGAACGGTAGCCCTGAGGAGCCCGCTCACATGGGGTAGAAACAATTTTTTGGCTTGGCTTGTCTGACTGGAAAAACCTAGAGGTCCCTGACCAGGCCTTCGGACAGCGTTATTGCCCTGTCCATACGGCCCGCCAGTTCCAGGTTGTGAGTTGCGAACAGCGTCGCAACACCGGACGCCCGCACCAATGCCTGCAAGGCGTCGAATACATAGCCTGCAGTGTTGGGGTCCAGATTTCCCGTCGGTTCATCCAGAAGAAGGATACGAGGCGCATTCGCAACTGCACGGGCAACGGCAACGCGCTGCTGCTCCCCGCCGGAAAGCTCCGAAGGGCGATGGCTGCCACGCTCACCGAGACGCATGTATTTCAAAAGTTCGTCTGCTCTCTCCGCTGCCATCTTTCGCGGCAAGCCACGGATCATCTGTGGCATCATCACGTTTTCCTGCGCGGTAAACTCCGGCAGCAGGTGATGAAACTGATAGACGAACCCGATGTCGTTACGCCGGATGGCCGTGCGCTCATCATCAGACAGATCCGAACAGTTGACCGGTCCCAGGAAGACATCGCCCTCGTCCGGGCGCTCCAGCAAACCTGCAATATGCAAGAGGGTCGATTTGCCGGTTCCGGAAGGCGCCACCAGGGCAACCATCTCACCGGCCTCGATGCGCAGATCGGCGCCGTTCAGGATATGAAGTTCGCGATTACCCTCGTCGAAACTGCGGGTAATGCCAGACAATTGCAGGGCGGCGGGCGCCAGTCCCGGTGCCTGGTTGGGGTCAACGGCCATGTTCATCTCCCGTCTCCCTATTCATATCTGAGGGCTTCAACGGGATCGAGCCGCGCAGCCCGCCACGCAGGATAGACCGTCGCCAGCAGTGACAACGCAAGCGCCATGACAAGCACTGTTATCGTCTCTCCGGAGTCAATCTCCGCGGGCAGCTGTGACAAGAAGTAGAGCGTCGGATCGAACAGTTCCGTCCTGGTAAGCCAGGAAACGAATTGACGGATGCTCTCGATGTTCAGGCAGACCAAAAGTCCGAGGAAGAAGCCGGCGAAAGTACCCACGAAGCCGATGCTGGCGCCTGTTATCAGGAAGATCCGCATAATCGACCCACGCGTCGCGCCCATGGTCCTCAAAATCGCGATGTCCTTGCCCTTGTCCTTTACCAGCATGATCATGCCGGAAACGATATTGAGCGCCGCAACCAGGACGATCAGCGTCAGGATGATGAACATCACGTTCCGCTCCACCTCAAGGGCTGCAAAGAAGGTGACATTGCGCTGGCGCCAGTCGGTTACGAAAGCCGGCCGATCCGCAGCCTCCTCGATCGTGTCCTTCATGATACCGACCCTGTCGGGGTCAGCGACATAAACTTCGATACCGGTCGCCTTGGTATCCATGTTGAAATAGGCCTGCGCCTCTTCCAGTGGCATGAACAGGAAGGTCGCGTCGTATTCACTCATGCCGATTTCGAAAATGGCGGTAACCGGATAGGCCTTCAACCGCGGCGTAACGCCCATGGGGGTCACACTACCGCGCGGTGAGATAATGGTGACATTGTCACCAAGGGTGATGCCGAGCTGTTGCGCCATGCGCGAACCAATGGCAACCCCCTCGCCCTCGTCGAACCCGTCAAGGGTTCCGGCCCGCACATTGTTCGCGATAAGCGGCACACGGCGCAGATCGCTTTCGTAAAGGCCACGAACGAGCGCTCCGAAATTCCCTGCAGGCCCGGAAACCAACGCCTGGCCTTCCACAAAGGGCATCGCACTGACCACATCCGGCACACCCTGCAACCGGGCAGAAACCGCATCATAGTCCGTCAGCGGCTGGTCGATCGGTTGAACCAGCATATGACCGTTGATACCCAGGATCTTGCCGAGAAGCTCCGTCCGGAACCCGTTCATCACCGCCATCACGATGATCAGCGTTGCCACGCCAAGCATGATGCCAGCAAAGGAAAAGCCTGCAATGACGGATATGAAGGTTTCGCGGCGCCTAGATCGCAGGTAGCGCCCTGCAATCATCCATTCAAATGCGGAAAAGGCGCGTGTCGGGGCTGCCGGTTTGCGACCGTCGTCAATGTCCGCCGTATCTACCGCTGTCATTGTCCATCCAGTTCAGCACAGCCCCAAATTCAGCACAGCCTACCTACCGAAATATTTCCGGCAGGCCGGCTGGCCGCAGCAGACGCCGCGACCGAATCCCCACACAGAGGATCACCGGACTTGGTTAGTCCGTCAATGCCGCCGTCAGCTTGTTCAAGGTGGCTTCCGGAGAAAGCATTTCCTTTTCCCCAGTTGCCCGGTCCTTGACTTCCAGCAAGCCGTCTTTCAGTCCACGCGGCCCGGCAACGACCTGGAACGGCAAGCCAATCAGATCCATCGTCGCAAACTTGGCACCGGCCCGGGTGTCCGTATCGTCGTAAAGAACCTCGATGCCGGCAGCTTCAAACTTGGCATAGAGATCTTCACACACCGGATCCGTCAGCTCGTCACCCGGCTTCAGATTGACCAGCCCGACATGGAACGGCGCGACGGATTTCGGCCAGACGATTCCATTTTCATCATGATTGGCTTCGATCAAGGCGCCAAGAAGGCGTGAAACGCCGACACCGTAGGAGCCCATGTGGACCGGCACTTCCGTGCCTTCTGCAGTCGCAACCTTGGCCCCCATCGCATCGGAGTACTTGGTACCGAAATAGAAGATATGACCGACTTCGATACCACGCGCCGAAACGCGGGTGTCTTCAGCCAGTGCACCGAAGGCTGCTTCGTCGTGCATTTCGTCCGTTGCCGCGTAGGGCGTCGTCCATTCGGTCACGATCGGCGTCAGGTCGGAGGAGAAGTCCGTATCTTCCGCAGGCGTCGGCAGCTCCAACAACGACTTGTCGCAGAAGACTTCGCTTTCGCCGGTGTCGGCAAGAATAATGAACTCGTGGCTCATGTCGCCGCCGATCGGGCCGGTGTCGGCTTTCATCGGGATCGCCTTCAGCCCCATGCGGGCAAATGTGCGCAGGTAGGCGACAAACATCCGGTTATAGGCGTGGCGGGCCGATTCCTTGTCCAGATCGAAGGAATAGGCATCCTTCATCAGGAACTCCCGGCCGCGCATGACACCAAAGCGCGGGCGCACCTCGTCACGGAACTTCCACTGGATGTGATAGAGGTTCAGCGGCAGGTCCTTGTAGGATCGCACGTAGCCGCGGAAGATGTCGGTGATCATCTCCTCGTTTGTCGGCCCAAACAGCATGTCCCGCTCATGACGGTCGGTGATGCGCAGCATCTCCTTGCCATAGGCATCATACCGGCCACTCTCGCGCCAGAGATCGGCTGACTGGATCGTCGGCATCAGCAACTGAATCGCGCCTGCCCTGGCCTGTTCTTCTTCCACGATCCGTTCGATCTTGCGCAGGACCTTCAACCCAAGTGGCAACCAGGAATAGATTCCGGCGGACTGCTGACGAATCATGCCGGCACGCAGCATCAGCCGGTGGGACACGATTTCCGCTTCCTTGGGTGTTTCTTTCAGTATGGGCAGAAAGTAACGGGAAAGACGCATGAATGTTCTCTCAATCTTGGGCATCGCCTGTTTTGTGCGCAGTCAAAGCGCAAGCTGCCACCAAATACAAGCCCTTTGCGCTGGCATGCCTGCCTTATACAGAAATGACGGCAAAATAGCGCGCAAATGCGGGCATTTGCTGAAGTTTGCCGCCTAATTTTTTGCCGGCTTCAGCACTAAGACCTTAGTACCAATTGCCGCCAAGGAAATAGGCAAGCAAAAAAAATAGCCTGTGCACGACAAATAGGTGACAAGGCTGAATCAATCCGCTAGTTTCCATCTTCATAACAAAAAGATGCCTTGGCAGAAATGCCAAGAGGCTCAAGGACATCGCGGTCTGAGTCTTGGGAGGAAGGACCCTCAGGCGCACCTTTTGGTTTGCAGCCGCCCAGCTGTACGGGAATACCGGACAGTAAGGGTACAGGGTCGAATTTAGACGCGGAACTTTACAAAGGCAGAGCTTGGCTCTGCCTTTTTTCTTTGCGGAAAAGCATCAGATTTCTTGCAACCTGGCGAACTTGCCGTGGGATCCGAACAAATATGCCCCGGAAGGCGCACCCGTCAGTTGGACGGGTGACTGTAGCTGCCGGTTGGCGGGTTGAGGAACGGAATGTCGTCCAACCCGAATCCCGAGTTGCGCATACCGAGGTATCCGGCAAAAACCACAGTTGTCACGATGGTGGTCAGGATGATTACCCGACGGAATCGCGGCTGCTCGGGAGCGCTTGGCTCGGTTCCTGGTACAACCTCGCCTGCTTCTTCCTGCGTCCGGCGCATGCCGAACGGCAGGATGGCAAACAGAATGATCCACCAGAGCATGAAATAGATGGCCATGCCAAACGCGATGGACATGAATTAAGCCTCTTCAAGTTCGGTCAAGGTACCGAGAAAGTCCTTGGGATGCAGGAACAGCACAGGTTTGCCATGCGCCCCTATCTTCGGTTCACCGTCGCCAAGTACCCGGGCACCATCTGCCAGCAGCTTGTCGCGCGCGGCAATGATGTCATCAACCTCGTAGCAAACGTGGTGAATGCCACCTGAGGGGTTCTTTTCCAGGAACTTTGCAATGGGAGAATTCTCGCCAAGCGGCTCAAGCAGCTCGATCTTGGTGTTCGGCAAGTTGATGAACACCGTGCTGACGCCGTGGTCCGGCTGCTCTTCCCTGGCTGAAACCTCTGCACCGAGAGTGTCCCGGTAGACTGCCGTTGCTGCCTCGATATCCGAAACCGCAATGGCGACGTGATTGAGCCGTCCGATCATTTGCAAACCTCCGCTGTCGGCGGCCACTCAGGCCGCCGTGATGACTATAGTTGGGTCACCATCACCTTGCAGAGCGTCTTTTTGCCCCAGACGTTCAGGATCTCGGACCGGGCTGCACGCCGCGCAGCCTCTGCAACCAGATCCTTGTCCTTGCGCCGGTTCTTCGGGATGCTTGTTACAGCGCCCCTGACAGCCTTGATGACGATATCCTCCATCGGATCACCTTCATCATCCGTGTCCGGCAAGCCCAACAGGACAACATTGGGGTCGTCCAGCAGCTCCCCGGATCGGTTGACCACCAGCGCGATCACCGCGGCGCCCGCAAACGAAAGCTTGCGCCGTTCCTTGACGCCGGTGACTTCCGGATCGTCCAGGATATCGCCGTCTTTCACCAGAATGCCTGACGGCGCCTCGTCGATGATACCGGCACGTCCCGCACTCAGGCGGATGATGTCCCCGTTCTTGCCGCGCACCACTTCAGGCACCCCGAGGTCCTTTGCGAACGCGGCGTGGGCGGCAAGATGCAACGGTTCCCCGTGGACGGGAAGCACGACTTTCGGCTGGACCAGTTTGTAAAGCTGCTCCAGTTCGCCCCTGCGCGGGTGACCTGACACGTGCACAAGGGCGTCACGGTCGGTGATGATGTCGACATCCTTGTCGGCAAGGTTGTTCAGCACCTCACCAACGGCTTTCTCGTTGCCGGGGATCGTGCGCGAAGAAAAGATGACCATATCGCCCTTTGACAGCGCGATGTTGCGATGGTCGCCGGCTGCGATCCTGGCGAGGGCAGCGCGGGCTTCGCCTTGCGATCCCGTGCACAAAAGCACGGTCTTTTCCCGCGGCAGATAGCCATAGGCCTCTTCATCGTGAAACGGCTTCAGTCCATCCAGATAGCCAAGCTCTCCGGCAACCTCGATCACCCGGTGCATAGAGCGGCCGACAATCACCATGTCGCGGTCGTTCGCGGCGGCAGCTTCCGCAATCGCCCGAATGCGGGCGACGTTGGATGCAAAGGTGGTGACCGCAATTCGCTTGCTGGCCTTTGCCATCACTTTTTTCAGCTCGACAGCAACATCTGCCTCGCTGGGGCTGACACCGTCACGGATTGCGTTGGTACTGTCACAGACAAGCGCCATCACCCCTTCCCGGCCGAGCTCGGAAAGCCGGTCCAGATCAATGGGAAGGCCGACGCCAGGCGTCCTGTCGATCTTCCAGTCGCCGGTATGCAGCACCATGCCGGCAGGCGTGCGGATCGCCAGCGCACAGGGCTCCGGAATGGAGTGCGCCATCGCAACAAATTCGACATCAAACGGACCAATCTTGTGGCGCTCACCCTGCTTCACCACCGTCACCGGAACCTCTTCTGCTCCCGGCTCGCTTTCCGTTTTGGCTGCGAGCAGACCGGCAGTGAAGGCCGTTGCATAGACCGGTACCTTCAGGAAGGGCCACAGATGCAGGATCCCGCCGTAATGGTCTTCATGTGCGTGGGTAATCACCATACCGGCGATATTGTCGACTTCATCTTCCAGGAACTTGATGTCCGGAACGACTACGTCGATGCCCGGAAGCTCCGGTCCGGCGAAACTCACACCACAGTCGACGATCAGCCATGTCCGGTCATCTTCCGGACCATAGCCGTACAAACCGAGGTTCATGCCGATTTCGCCGACCCCGCCCAGGGGCAGAAACACGATGTCGTTGTTGTTGTTGTTTTTCTTGGCCGAAGCCATGGATTGCTCCTTTAAACGTCAGATCGGGCAACGGCCCGGCGCTCAAGCGCCAGGCAAAAACACATCACCCGCATAAATCGTTCGCTCACCGCCACCATCCTGTTGCAGGACCAGGTGGCCGCGCGCGTCCAAATCGGCAAAAGTGCCGGTAATTTCTTCCTGGGCAGTCCGAACCGTTATGGTCTTGCCCAGATGCGCCGCCCGTTTCAGCCAGGCTCGGCGAATTCCTTCAAAGCCGCCCGGTTGCTGCCAGCGAGACAGGTTGTCCGCCAGCGTCTCCGCAAGACATTCGAACAACCGTTCAGCTGTTACCTGATAGCCCAGGCTCCTGAGATCCGTCGCCTGATACAAGGACAACGGCGGGTGGGAAACACAATTGACACCGAAACCAAGGACAACTGCCTGCCGGCCATCGTTAAGCGTTTCAGCCTCCAGCAGGATGCCGGACAGTTTCGAGCCCTCTACAAGCAGGTCGTTTGGCCATTTCAGGCTTACCAGTTGCAGTGTACCTGCGGCTTTGTCAACGGCTTCCGCCAATGCAACGGCAGCGGCAAGCGGCAATTCGCCGATCCGTTCAGCCGGTTTTGGGTCGATCAGAAGCAGGCTGGCGAACATGTTGCCTATCGGTGAGGACCAGTCACGCCCGCGGCGCCCACGACCTGTGGTCTGCTCGTCTGCCCTGATCCACAGATGACCGGCGTCCCCTTGCCGTGCCTTGTCGAAACACAGCGAATTCGTGGAGCCGACAGTTTCCAGCTCCACAAAGCGAAAGTCCGGCGCACCTGGCGCCGGACGTTCATGTCCATAACTTGTCATGCGATCGATCAGAACAGCGACTGGGCAGCAGAGCTGGCCGCGCTGACGATCTGTCCCGGTGCCAGCCAGAAGAAGATCACGAAAACACTCGACAGGCCCAGAACCACGCGCAGTTCCATCGGCATGGCCTCGAAACCTTCAACAGGTTCGTCGAAGAACATGACCTTGACGATCCGCAGGTAGTAATAGGCACCTACCACCGACGCGACCACGCCGATCACGGCCAGCGGGAAGAGACCAGCCTCGACGGCCGCGCTGAACACGTACCACTTGCCGAAGAAACCGACCAGCGGCGGAATACCGGCGAGCGAGAACATCAGCAGACCCAGCAGGATTGCCATCGGCAGGTTTGTCTGGGACAGCCCGGCCAGATCACCGATCTCCTCGACCATGCCATCCTTGCGGCGCATGGACAGGATGCAGGCGAAGACACCAAGCGTCATGCCCATGTAGGCGATCATGTAGAAAATGACGCCTTCGACACCTGTCTGGGTGCCGGCAGCAAGACCCACCAGCGCGTAGCCCATGTGACCGATGGACGAATAGGCCATCAGTCGTTTCAGGTTGTGCTGACCGATAGCCGCGAAGGCTCCGAGTGCCATCGATGCGATCGACACGAACACGATGATCTGCTGCCAGTCGTTGGTAACCGGCTGGAAGGCCTCGATCACGATCCGGACCAGCATGCCCATAGCAGCAACTTTCGGTGCAGCGGCGAGGAATGCGGTAACCGGGGTTGGCGCCCCTTCATAGACATCCGGCGTCCACATGTGGAACGGAACCGCGGAAATCTTGAAGGCAAGACCGGCAAGAATGAAGGTCAGGCCGATCACCAGTCCGATGGAAGCGCCATCGTGGGACAGCGATTCCGCGATACCCTCGAAGGCCACCTGCCCGGTGAAGCCGTAAACCAGCGACATACCATAGAGCAGCATGCCCGACGACAGCGCGCCCAGCACGAAGTATTTCAGGCCGGCTTCGGTCGAGCGCACGCTGTCCCGGTTGATGGCGGCAACGACGTAGAGCGAAAGGCTCTGCAGTTCCAGGCCGAGATAAAGTGCGATCATGTCATTCGCCGACAGCATCAGCATCATGCCGAGTGTCGCCAGAACGATCAGGATCGGATACTCGAAATGGTCGAAGGACTGGCTCTTGGCATAGGCCCAGGACATGGCGATGGCAAAGAACGAACCTGCCAGTACCAGCAGTTTGAGCAAGTAGGCGAAATCGTCCAGAACGAACGAACCGCCGAACGTTTCACCAAAGGCCGGCACGAACAGAAGCACCAGGAAGGTACCGCCGAGCAGGCCCATTGCTCCACCGAAGACGGCGTAGCTGACGCGCTTGCCGCCAAAGGCGCCGATCATCAGCAGCACCATGGCTCCGAGGGCCAGGATGATCTCCGGCAGAACCGGCTTGAGATCTGGCAATAGGGTCAATTCAGACATAGCTCTGTCTCGTCCTCGAAACCTAGTGGGCCGCCGCGGCAGACGCTGCGTGCTGGACAACGCCAGCCGCGTCGAGCGCCGCGGTGTATTGATTGATGAGATTGTCGACCGCACCCTGGGTCACATCCAGGATCGCCATCGGATAGAAGCCGAAGAAGATCGTCAGGATGATCATGGGGATCAGGATAACCTTTTCCCTGAGGTTCAGGTCGAGGATCGACTTGAGGCTTTCCTTCTCCAGCGCGCCGAAGACGACGCGGCGATAGAGATAGAGCGCGTAGGCAGCTGACAGGATCACACCGGTGGTAGCAAAGAACGCCACCCACGAATTGACCTGGAACGCCCCCATCAGCGTCAGGATTTCCCCAACGAACCCGGAAGTACCTGGCAGGCCGACGTTGGCCATGGTGAAAATCAGGAACGCAACCGCATACTTCGGCATCCGGTTGACCAGACCGCCATAGGCAGCGATCTCGCGGGTATGCATCCGGTCGTAGATAACGCCGACACAAAGGAAAAGCGCACCGGAGACAATTCCGTGGGAAAGCATCTGGAAGATACCACCCTGCACGCCCTGCTCCGTCATCGTGAAGATGCCCATGGTCACGTAGCCCATGTGTGCGACCGATGAATAGGCGATCAGCTTCTTGATGTCTTCCTGAGCAAGCGCCACCAGAGACGTGTAGATGATCGCAACCACAGACAATGTGAACACGAAGGGTGCGAACATGTCGGAGGCAAGCGGGAACATCGGCAGGGAGAAGCGCAGGAAGCCGTAGCCGCCGAGCTTCAGGAGCACGCCCGCCAGAATGACGGAACCGGCAGTCGGTGCTTCCACGTGTGCGTCCGGCAACCAGGTATGCACCGGCCACATTGGCATCTTCACGGCAAAGCTCGCGAAGAAGGCCAGCCACAGCCATGTTTGCATCCCGCCCGGGAACTGATGCGCCAGGAGCGCTTCAATGTTGGTGGTGCCTGCGTTCCAGTACATCGCCATGATCGCGATCAGCATCAGCACCGAGCCGAGCAGCGTGTACAGGAAGAACTTGTAGGATGCATAGACCCTGCGCGCACCGCCCCACACACCGATGATCAGGAACATCGGAATGAGGCCAGCTTCGAAGAACACGTAGAACACGACCAGGTCCAGCGCGCAGAAGACGCCGATCATCAGCGTTTCCAGAACGAGGAAGGCAATCATGTATTCCTTTACCCGCTTCTGCACGCTGTCCCAGGAGGCCAGGATGCAGAACGGCATCAGGAAGGTCGTAAGGATCACGAAGAGGACGGAAATACCGTCAACGCCCATGCGGTAGCTGATGTTGCTTCCAAGCCATTCCCGGTGTTCCACGAACTGGAAGCCGGAGTTGGCGTAGTCGAAATTGCCCCAGATGAACAGCGACAGAAGGAAGGTCACCGAGGTGGTCACAAGAGCGACCATCCGGATGTTCTTCTTGCTGCCCTCGTCATTCCCCGGAACCAGGAGAATGAAGAGCACGCCCAGCAGCGGCAAGAACGTCGTGAGTGACAGAATTGGCCAGTCAATCATTAGTGTGCACCCCCGCCGGTGCCTGCACCGGTGAACATCGACCAGGTGATAAGCGCAGCCACACCGATCAGCATCGCAAATGCATAGTGATAGAGATATCCGGTCTGCAGGCGGACAACCCAGGCGGTCACATTCTGAACACGGGAAGCAACACCGTTCGGGCCATACCCGTCGATCACGGTGCCATCGCCCTTCTTCCAGAGGACCCGGCCGAGCCACATGGCAGGACGGATAAAGATGAAGTTATAAAGCTCGTCGAAGTACCACTTGTTGAGCAGGAACTGATAGAGGCCGGAATGGCGCTCCGCCAGCTGCTTCGGCATTTCCGGAGAGCGGATGTAGAACTGGTACGCAACCAGGAAGCCGAGCACCATCATGACGAACGGGGACACCTTCACCCAGCCAGGAACTTCGTGCATGGCATGCAGGATGTGGTTGGTTTCACTGTTGAACAGTGCGCCCTTCCAGAACTCTGCATAACCTTCGCCGTAGAACGAACCGTAGAAGACCATGCCCGCCAGCACAGCGCCGATGGACAGGATGAACAGCGGCACGGTCATCACCAGTGGCGATTCATGTACGTGTTTCATCACATCGACAGGCGCACGCGGCTTGCCGTGGAAGGTCATGAACGTCAGGCGCCAAGAATAGAACGACGTCAGCGCAGCAGCGATAACAGTCATCCAGAAGCCGTAGAGGGCCATCGGATTGGCGTGTTCACCCACGGAGCCCGCAAAGGCTGCCTCAATGATCGCATCCTTGGAAATGAAGCCGGCGAAACCGATATGAGTGAATGGAATACCCACACCTGTCAGGGCCAGCGTTCCGATCATCATCGTCCAGTAGGTAATCGGAATATGCTTCCGAAGACCACCCATCTTGCGCATGTCCTGCTCGTCGGAAACGGCGTGGATCACCGAACCGGCGCATAGGAACAGCAGCGCCTTGAAGAAGGCGTGGGTGAACAGGTGGAAGATGCCGATCGAATAGGCGCCGACGCCAAGTGCAACGAACATGTACCCGAGCTGCGAACAGGTCGAATAGGCGATCACGCGCTTGATGTCGTTCTGCACCAGACCGACAGTTGCGGCGAAGAAGGCCGTCGTTGCACCAAAGAACACGATGACCGTCAGCGCGGTGTGCGAAAGTTCCATCAGCGGTGACAGACGTGCCACCATGAAGACACCGGCGGTCACCATCGTCGCGGCATGGATAAGCGCGGACACGGGTGTCGGGCCTTCCATGGCGTCCGGCAGCCAGGTGTGCAGCAGGAACTGCGCCGACTTGCCCATAGCCCCCATGAACAGCAGCAGGCAGACAACCGTCATCGCTGCATGCGGATCAAGATGGTAGCCGAGGAAGGTCATCACCTCGCCGTGCTCCTGGATGAAGGACGGCGCGTCGTTGAAGATGGTGGTGAACTCGATGCTCTGGAACAGATAGAAGACGCCGAAGATGCCGAGCGCAAATCCGAAGTCACCAACGCGGTTGACGACGAATGCCTTGATGGCGGCCGCATTTGCGGACGGTTTCTGATACCAGAAGCCGATCAGAAGATAGGAGGCAAGGCCCACACCTTCCCAGCCGAAGAACATCTGCAGAAGGTTGTCTGCCGTCACCAGCGACAGCATCGCGAAGGTGAAAAGCGACAGATAGGCGAAGAAACGCGGCCGATGCGGGTCATGGTGCATGTACCCGATGGAATAGACATGTACGAGCGCGGACACAGTGGTCACAACGATCAGCATCACGGCGGTCAGCGTGTCGACCCTGATGGACCAGGACACCTTCAGATCACCGGTATCCATCCAGCGGAACAGATCGACGATCTGCATTTCCGAGCCGCCGAGCCAGAACCCGAAGAAAGTGATCCAGGACAGCAGCGCAGCGAGGATCAGGAGACCACTGGTAATATACTCACTGGCCTTGGCGCCGATGGCGCGGCCGAAAAGACCGGCGATCAGGAAGCCGATCAGCGGCAGGAACAGGATTGCGGAATACATCAGCTCCTACCCTTTCATCACGTTGACGTCTTCCACGGCGATGGAGCCGCGGTTCCGGTGGAAGACCACCAGGATCGCAAGGCCGATGGCGGCCTCTGCGGCAGCCACGGTGAGAACCAGCATGGTGAAGATCTGGCCCATCATGTCGCCGAGGAACGACGAAAAGGCGACAAAGTTGATGTTCACCGACAGCAGCAGCAGTTCGATAGACATCAAGATAACAATCACGTTTTTCCTGTTCAGGAAGATCCCGAAGATCCCGATTGTGAACAGGATCGCCGCGACCGACAGATAGTGCGACAGACCGATTTCCATGGGCGCCTCGCCGTGCTCCCCTCGTTTACCCCAACCGGAAACAGCACGGAGGAGCGTGCCGGTTCCCGGACTTTCTCGAAAACGCAACCAGGTTGCGTCAGATACCCTTGCCCGTTTCCACCTTGCGGACCTCAACTGAGGCTTCGCGGTTTCGCGCAACCTGGTCCGGAATGCTTTGACGTTTGACATTCGGCTTGTGGCGCAGGGTCAGGACGATTGCCCCGATCATGGCCACCAGAAGAACCAGGCCAGCGACCTGGAAGAAGTAGATGTATTTGGTGTAGAGCACAGACCCGATCGCCTGGATGTTGCTCACGTCGCTAAGTGCCGGCATCGGCTCTGCGCCGTGCCCGAGAACACCCGGTGCAATGATCCAGGCACCCAGCCCCATCAGCAGCTCGACCATCAGGATCACGCCGACCAGCGCGCCGACCGGCAGATACTGCAGGAAGCCCTGTCGCAGTTCGACGAAATCCACATCAAGCATCATGACGACGAACAGGAACAGCACCGCCACCGCGCCGACATAGACGACCACCAGAAGCAGGGCCAGGTATTCGGCGCCCAGCAGAATGAAAAGACCAGCGGAATTCACAAACGCCAGGATCAGGAACAGAACCGACGTCACCGGATTGCGCGACGCGATCACCATGAATGCTGACGCCAGGGTGACGCCGGCAAACAGGTAGAAAAAGAGGGCTTTCAGGATCATTTCGAAGACCTGCCTGTCGTGTGGCCTTGCGGCCGGAAGTGCGGTGCCCGGCCGGATTGCCGGGCTGGAAACCATTGTTGGGTATGCTCCTAACGGTAAGGAGCATCCATTTCAATGTTACGGGCAATTTCGCGTTCCCAACGGTCGCCGTTCGCAAGCAGCTTTTCCTTGTCGTAGTAAAGCTCTTCGCGGGTTTCCGTGGCGAATTCGAAATTGGGGCCCTCGACAATTGCATCCACAGGGCAAGCTTCCTGACAGAAGCCGCAATATATGCATTTGACCATGTCGATGTCGTAGCGCGTGGTACGGCGCGTGCCGTCGTTGCGCCGCGGTCCGGCCTCGATGGTGATTGCCTGTGCCGGGCAGATGGCTTCGCACAGCTTGCAGGCAATGCAGCGTTCTTCGCCGTTCGGATAACGGCGCAGGGCATGCTCACCCCGGAAACGCGGGCTCACCGGGCCCTTCTCGAACGGATAATTGACCGTTGGTTTCGGCTTGAAGAAGTAACGCATCGCCAGAACGAAGGCCGACACGAACTCCTGCAGAAACAGCGATTTGACGGCTTGACTAAGTCCCATCGCTTTTAGCCTCTCTTTCCTCAACCAGCCAGCTGACTGGCGGCCCAATAGCCGATGATCGGGAAGCCGAACACCGGAACTCCAAAAACCAGTGCGCCCAGGAGCGCCTTGTGTCTGGCCGCGACACCACCGTCGCCGCCAGCTTGTCTGTTCTTCGTCTCCGCCGCCTGAAGCATACCCTTCAGGATCTTCCAATCGAGCCAGCCGACATAAAGACCGACGGCGGCACCGATTGCACCGGCGAGCGAGATCGTCACGCTGCGCCCGGTGCCCAGCCCATGATCATCAGGACTGCGGCGACGACCACGACCATGGCCAGCGACAGCGGCAGGAACACTTTCCAGCCCAGGCGCATCAGTTGGTCATAGCGGTAACGCGGAACCATTGCCTTCACCATGGCGAACATGAAGAAGCCAAGGAAACACTTCAGCAGGAACCAGACGATGCCCGGCACCCAGGTGAACGGTGCAAAATCGAACGGCGGCAGCCATCCCCCCATGAAGAAGATGCTCATAAGCGCGCACATCAGGCAGATGGCGACATATTCACCGAGCATGAACATCATGTACGGGGTTGAGCCGTATTCCACCATGAAGCCGGCAACCAGTTCCGATTCCGCTTCCGCAAGATCGAACGGTGGACGGTTGGTTTCAGCCAGAGCAGAGATGAAGAACACCACGAACATCGGGAACAGCGGCAGCCAGTACCAGTTCAGGAACGACAGCCACGGCACACCCAGCATGTTGGCAAGACCGGTTTCCTGTGCCTGCACGATACCGGTCAGGTTCAAGGTGCCGGCACACAGCAGCACTGTCACGATGACGAAACCGATGGAAACCTCATAGGAGACCATCTGAGCAGCCGAGCGCAGCGCTGACAGGAACGGGTACTTGGAGTTGGAAGCCCAACCACCGATAATCACACCGTAGACTTCCAGCGACGACACTGCGAAGACGAAGAGCACACCGAGATTGATGTTGGCAATCACCCAGCCGTCGGCAACCGGAATAACAGCCCAGGCCGCCAGCGCCAGAAGCACGGATACCAGTGGAGCCAGCAGGAACAGAACCTTGTTGGATCCAGACGGGATCACCGGTTCTTTCAGAACGAACTTCAATAGATCGGCAAAACTTTGCAGCAAGCCCCAGGGACCAACCACGTTCGGGCCGCGGCGAATCTGCACGGCAGCCCAGATCTTGCGATCTGCGTAAAGCACGTAGGCGACAATCACAAGAAGCACGACCATCAGCAGAATGCTCTGGAATGCCATCCAGAGGAACGGCCAACCGTAGGTCGTCATGAACTCAGCCATATCGGTCCCCTACCCCTTATTCTGCTGCTTCTGCCGCTCGCGTCTTGGCGAGCGCCGAGCACTCGGCCATCGTCTTGGACGCGCGAGCGATCGGGTTGGTCAGGTAAAAGTCGCGGATCACGTTGGCGAAGCCTGCACTATCCATCTTGGCCTTGGCGTTGCCAAGCTTGGCGATATCACCAGCATCACCTGCCTCGATCGCATCGATGCCCGTCATGTGCGGAACAGCTTCGAACAACTTTGAGCGCAATTCGGCAAGAGAGTTGAACTCAAGCGTCTGGCCAAGCACCGCGGACAATGCGCGAAGGATCGCCCAGTCTTCGCGGGCATCTCCCGGAGGGAACGCAGCCCGGTCGGCCATCTGGACGCGACCTTCGGTGTTGACGTAGATCGCGGATTTCTCCGTATAGGCAGCGCCTGGCAGGATAACGTCGGCGCGGTGTGCACCGCGGTCACCATGCGTTCCCTGGTAGACAACAAAAGCGCCTTCCGGAACTTCAACTTCGTCGACACCCAGCAGGAACAGCACGTCAAGTGCACCCGGCTCCAGCATGGACCCTGTGTCCTTGCCGCCCTCGCCCGGTACGAAACCGAGATCGAGAGCACCAACCTGGGACGCTTCGGTGTGCAGGATGTTGAAACCGTTCCAGCCGTCCTTAACGACACCAAGCGCCTTTGCGGCTGCAGCAAGCGTCGCGAGCACTTCAGCCCCATCCGGACGGTTCAGCGCGCCCTGGCCGATGATGAACATCGGGCGTTCGGCCTTTGCCGGAGCGTGGTTCACGAATTCCTTCAGGCTGTCCGGACCGGCACCCAGATATGTTACCGGATAGGTCAGGTCGGCATTTTCACCAATCAGGCCAATGGTCACGTCGCCTTGGACCCAACGCTTGCGGATGCGAGCGTTCAGAACCGGAGCTTCCTGACGCGGATTTGTGCCGATCAGCATGATCGCGTCAGCATCTTCAATGCCCTGGATCGTGCTGTTGAAGAGATAGCTTGCGCGGCCGTTCTTCGGATGCAGCGGAGACCCCGGGAAACGGCTGTCGATGTTGGCAACGCCGAGTTTGTCCATCAGCGCCTTCAGCGCGAACATGTCCTCAACGCCTGCCATCTGTCCAGCCAGAGCACCGATTTTGTCGGCGCTCGCGCCTTTTACCTTTTCGGCGATGATCTGGAACGCTTCACCCCAGGTAACGGGCTGCAGCTTACCGTCCTTCTTGGCATACGGCCGGTCGAGGCGCTGGGTCTTCAGACCGTCCCAGATGTAACGGGACTTGTCGGAGATCCACTCCTCGTTGACCTCTTCGTTGAGCCGCGGCATCACCCGCATGACTTCCTTGCCGCGCGTGTCGACACGGATCGCGGAACCGACCGCGTCCATCACGTCGATGCTTTCGGTCTTGGTCAGTTCCCACGGACGGGCGTGGAATTCGTAAGGTTTGTGGGTCAAGGCACCAACCGGGCAAAGATCTGCCACGTTGCCCTGCATTTCCGACGACAGGGCCGCTTCGAGATAGGTGGTGATTTCCGCATCTTCGCCACGGCCGACCAGCCCCATGTCGGTGACACCACACACTTCCGTGGTGAACCGCACACAACGCGTGCAGTGAATGCAGCGGGTCATGATCGTCTTGATCAGCGGACCGATTTCCTTGTTCTCAACGGCGCGCTTGTTCTCGTGGAACCTAGAACCGTCGACGCCATAGGCCATCGCCTGGTCCTGCAGATCACACTCGCCGCCCTGGTCGCAGATCGGGCAATCCAGCGGGTGGTTGATGAGCAGGAACTCCATCACGCCTTCGCGGGCCTTCTTGACCATCTCGGACTTGGTCTCGACCACCGGCGGCTCGCCGTTCGGGCCGGGACGAAGGTCTTTCACGCCCATGGCACACGAGGCCGTCGGCTTGGGCGGTCCACCCTTCACTTCGACCAGGCACATGCGGCAGTTGCCGGCGATAGACAGCCGGTCGTGGTAACAAAACCGCGGAACCTCGGCGCCCGCCTCTTCACAGGCCTGAAGCAGCGTGTAGTCCGCCGGGACATCCACTTCCTTGCCGTCGATGATGAGCTTCGTCATCCGTTGCTCTCCAAATCCCGTTCCGCTTACTCAGCCGCCACCATGGTCGAAGAAGACTTCGACTTGGCGACATAGTCATCGATGCGTTGCTCGATAACAGGCCGGAAATTCTTGATCAAACCCTGGATCGGCCAGGCGGCCGCGTCCCCGAGTGCACAAATCGTGTGGCCTTCGACCTGCTTGGTCACCTTGAACAGCATGTCGATTTCCTCATAGGAGGACTCGCCCTTGACCATTCGTTCCATCACACGCCACATCCAGCCCGTGCCTTCGCGACACGGTGTGCACTGGCCGCAGCTTTCGTGCTTGTAGAAGTAGGACAGGCGGGCAATGGCCTTGATGATATCCGTCGACTTGTCCATCACAATCACGGCTGCAGTCCCCAGGCCGGAGCCAAGACCGCGCAGCGTGTCGAAGTCCATCGGCGCGTCCTTGATCTGCTCTGCCGTGAGGCATGGAACAGACGAACCACCTGGAATAACCGCGAGAAGGTTGTCCCAGCCACCGCGGATACCGCCGCAATGCTTGTCGATCATCTCGGCAAACGGGATGCCCAGCTCTTCCTCGAAGGTCGACGGCTTGTTGACGTGGCCGGAAACACAGAAAAGCTTGGTGCCGGTGTTGTTCGGACGACCGAGCGCCGAGAACCACGCAGCACCGCGGCGCAGAATGGTCGGAGCAACCGCGATCGATTCAACGTTGTTCACCGTGGTCGGGCACCCGTAAAGGCCGACGTTTGCCGGGAACGGCGGCTTCAGCCGCGGCTGGCCCTTCTTGCCTTCCAGGCTTTCCAGCAGCGCGGTTTCCTCGCCACAGATGTAAGCGCCGGCGCCATGGTGGACATAAATGTCGAAGTCGTAGCCGTTCTTGTTGTTCTTGCCGATCAGACCAGCGTCATAAGCCTGGTCAATCGCAGCTTGCAAACGCTCGCGCTCGCGGATGAATTCACCACGAACATAGATGTAGGCAGCAATGGCACCCATCGCATAACCGGCAACAAGGCACCCCTCGACCAGCGTGTGCGGGTCATGGCGCAGGATCTCGCGGTCCTTGCAGGTGCCCGGCTCGGATTCGTCGGCGTTGACGACGAGATATGCCGGGCGGCCATCGGATTCCTTGGGCATGAACGACCATTTCAGGCCGGTCGGGAAACCGGCACCGCCACGGCCACGCAGACCTGAATCCTTCATTTCCTGAATGATCCAGTCGCGCCCCTTGTCGATGAGGCCCTTGGTATTGTCCCACTGTCCGCGCTTCTTGGCGCCTTCCAGGCCCCAGTCGTGGAGACCGTAGATATTGGTGAAGATCCGATCCTGATCCTTCAGCATCTCTTCCCCCTAGTCTTCGCTCTTGGAGGAGGCCACTTCACCGGCTTCCACGCGCTTGGAAAAATCTGTTTCACCACCGGATGCCAGAACCTTGGCCTGCTCAATCCAGCCATCACGTTCGATACGGCCCTTGAACTTCAGGCGGCTGTCGACCCAGGCAACTTCCTGCGGTCCCCATGAGGCCACCTGATCGAAGTGGAAAAACCCGAGTTCGTTGAGTGTCGCTTCCAGTTTCGGACCGACGCCCTTCAGCTTCTTCAGGTCGTCCGGCTTGCCGCCGCGCGCTTCCTTCAGAAGTTCAGGTTCTTTTTCCTGACCGTCGGTGCTTCCACTGGTGTCGGCTGTGCGGGCAACTTCAACTTCGGCACGGTCGTCGGAATCAGGCTTGCCCTTGTTCTGGCTGCGCGCTGCAGGCGTAGCTGCTTTTTCGGCCTTGGCTTTCTTGGCCGGTTCAGCCTTTGCCTCAGCCTTCTTGGGCGCAGCTGCCGCTGGTGCTTCACTTGCCTTGGCCGATTTGGCTGCATGCGCCGCCTTTACCTTGGCAACAGCATCTTCTGCAGGGGTCGGCACGCCATCATAGTCGTTGCCACCAGCATTGATCGGTGCGCCGGCAAAAGCATGAGACGCCTTTTCCGAACCGTCGACCAGGTGGGGAACCGGCAGCTCACCCTTCGTGTTGTCATCGATTTCAGTGAGCGACGTCTGACCGCCTTCGGCCATTGCAAAACGGCGACCGTTCTGCGGGCCCGGCGTTACCTCCTTGCCGGCGGCTATATCGTCGATCAGCTGGTTGAAGCTGTCTTCAGTCAGGTCTTCATAGGTATCCTTGAAGATCTGTACCATCGGCGCATTCACGCAGGCGCCAAGACACTCGACTTCTTCCCAGGAGAACATGCCATCCTCGGAAATCTCGTGCATGTGCTTGGCAATGCGGCTCTTGCAGATCTTGATCAGGTCTTCCGACCCGCGCAGCTGACACGGCGTCGTGCCACAAACCTGAATATGGGCCTTCTTGCCGACCGGCTGCAGCTGGAACATGGTGTAGAACGTCGCCACTTCCAGAACGCGGATCTTCGGCATGTCGAGCAGGTCCGCGATATAGCGGATTGCCGGCTCACTCACCCAACCTTCGTTCTGTTCCTGCGCACGCCACAAAAGCGGAATGACCGCGGAGGCCTGACGGCCTGCCGGATAACGGTCGATCAGCTTCTTTGCCCAGTCGAGGTTCTTCTCGGTGAACGCGAAGCTTTCTGGTTGTTCCGCGGCAAGTCGGCGAACTGCCATGGTGTTATCCCCGTTCTGTCAAAATGACCGGAGCCGGACGGGCGGCTGCCAGGGTCAAAAATTGGTTGCGTGCCGTCCGCATCAGCGGTCGACCTCACCGAACACGATGTCCAGAGACCCCAGCACTGCCGAAACGTCGGCAAGCATGTGCCCGCGGCACAGGAAGTCCATGGCCTGAAGGTGGCTGTAGCCAGGCGCCTTGATCTTGCAACGGTACGGCTTGTTGGTACCGTCCGCGACCAGATAGACGCCGAACTCACCCTTGGGTGCTTCAACGGCTGCGTAAACTTCACCAGCCGGGACGTGATAGCCTTCGGTGTAGAGCTTGAAGTGGTGGATGAGCGCTTCCATCGAACGCTTCATTTCACCGCGCTTCGGCGGCACGATCTTGCCGTCGATGGACGAGACCGGACCAGTTTCGACCGTCAGCTTTTCCAGGCACTGCTTCATGATCCGGACTGACTGGCGCATTTCTTCCATGCGGATCAGGTAGCGGTCGTAACAGTCGCCGTTCTTGCCGATCGGAATATCGAAATCAAGTTCGGAATAGCATTCGTAAGGCTGCGACTTGCGCAGATCCCAAGGTGCACCGGATCCACGAACCATCACGCCGGAGAAGCCCCAGGCCCAGGCATCGTCAAGGTCGACAACGCCGATATCCACGTTGCGCTGCTTGAAGATACGGTTGTCGGTCAGGAGACCTTCGATATCGTCAAGCGTCTGCAGGAACGGATCACAGAAGTCCCAGATGTCGTCGAGCAGGTCACGAGACAAATCCTGGTGAACACCGCCCGGACGAACGTAAGCTGCGTGCATGCGGGCACCGCAAGCACGCTCGTAGAACACCATCAGCTCTTCACGAGGCTCGAAGCCCCAGAGCGGCGGTGTCAGCGCGCCCACGTCCATGGCCTGCGTCGTCACGTTCAGAAGATGCGACAGCAGACGACCGATTTCCGAATAAAGGACACGGATCAACTGGCCGCGCTTGGGCACTTCCACACCAAGCATACGCTCGACTGCAAGCGCAAAAGCGTGTTCCTGGTTCATCGGCGCCACGTAGTCGAGGCGGTCGAAGTAAGGCACAGCCTGCAGATAAGTCTTCTGCTCGATCAGCTTTTCGGTTCCACGATGCAGCAGACCGATGTGCGGATCCACACGCGTTACCACTTCGCCGTCGAGCTCAAGCACGAGGCGCAGCACGCCGTGCGCCGCCGGGTGCTGCGGACCGAAGTTGATGTTGAAGTTACGAACCTGAGCCTCAGCCATTTTGAGGTTCCTGCATTTTTTGCGTGAAATAGGCGATGACTTCGGGACCGGTCATTCTGCGGGTTTCATTAGCGAAAGCGTAGTTTGCCGGCTGTTCGTCAACGAAAATTTCGGACGTGAATTTGAAAACGGACGGATCGTCAAAGGCTTGCGCGGAAACGCTCACGTGCGAGCCGTCGGCCATGCGCCACATCAGCGAGGAACCGCACTTGCTGCAGAAAACCCGCTCGCCGTAGTCGGATGACTTGTAGACGCCGAGGGCATCCTTGCCTTGAACGTCCAGACTGTCCATCGATCCGCAGCTGACAGCCATATAGGTACCACCGGTCCAGCGGCGGCACATGGCGCAGTGGCAGACTCCCATTTCGCCGTCTACCGGCGTTGCGGCAAACCGCACTTCGCCGCAAAGACATCCACCTGAAAGCCGTTCAACCATTTTCATACGTCTCCCGGCCAACGTTTAAAGGCCAAGACCCAAAGCAACACTAGATTCAACAGCGGCACTAACATCAGCAAGCTAAGAGCTGCTGGCCATCCCGCACGAGGAAAGATGCGCCAAAAGGGAACGACAAACACTATCACCCAGATCAGCATCATAAGTATTTGCCAGACGCTAATACCCATTGCCTCGCCCCTCAGTTGGTCGTTGCCTTCTCGTCACCGGGCAGCACGTAGTCCGTGCCTTCCCAGGGCGAGAGGAAGTCGAAGGAGCGCATTTCCTGGTTCAGACGTACCGGTTCGTAGACAACGCGTTTCTTCTCGTCGTCATAACGAACTTCGACAAAGCCCGTAACCGGGAAGTCCTTGCGCAGCGGATATCCGTCAAAACCATAGTCGGTCAGGATGCGGCGCAGGTCCGGATGGCCGGAGAACAGAATGCCGTACATGTCGTAGGCTTCACGCTCGAACCATTCAGCACCTGGAAACAGCGGGGTCAGCGAAGCAACCGGCGTATTTTCATCGGTTGCAACCTTCACGCGAACGCGCTGGTTCTGAACGGGAGACAGGAAGTGGTAGACAACGTCAAAGCGCTTCTCGCGCGAAGGGTAATCCACACCGCAGATATCCGTCAGATTGACGAACTTGCACGAGCTGTTGTCGCGCAGAAAGCGGATCGCATCGAGAATGTCGGTCGCGTTTACGGTCAGCGTCAGCTCACCGTATTCGACCTTCCAGGACACAAGGGACTCACCCAGACCGAGCTCGATATGCTCAGCGAGTTCCTTCAACGTCTCGTCCATCGTGTTCGACCTCACTCGTAGATCTGCAGCGTTCAACCGGTTCCGATTGAGTGCCGACTGCTGATCGATCCAGTTTGCCGGGTCTTAGTTGCGCCCCGCTGGACGCGACCCGGAGAGTCAGTTGAACGGGCGCCAGGCGCCCACTCCCTCAAAAATCCGCCGCCTCTTCGGCGGCAGATCCTTATCTTTCGATAGTGCCCGTGCGGCGGATCTTCTTTTGAAGCATCAACACGCCGTAGAGCAGCGCCTCAGCTGTCGGAGGACAGCCTGGAACGTAGATATCGACCGGCACCACGCGGTCGCAACCGCGCACCACAGAATAGGAATAGTGGTAGTAGCCGCCACCATTGGCACACGACCCCATGGAAATGACGTACCGCGGCTCAGGCATCTGGTCGTAGACCTTGCGCAGCGCAGGTGCCATCTTGTTCGTCAGCGTGCCGGCAACGATCATAACGTCCGACTGGCGCGGTGAAGCGCGCGGCGCGAAACCGAAACGCTCGGCGTCATAGCGCGGCATCGACATCTGCATCATTTCAACGGCACAGCAGGCCAGGCCGAAGGTCATCCACATCAGCGAGCCGGTACGGGCCCACTGGATGAGGTTGTCGGTGGAGGTTACGAGAAAGCCCTTGTCGGCCAGCTCGTTATTGACTTCCAGGAAGAATGCGTCATCCGCGCCGACAGGCTTGCCCGTATTCGGGTCGATAATACCCTGCGGCTGCGGTGCGACGAGCGGCTCGGTCGTGGTCAATCCCATTCCAGCGCTCCCTTTTTCCATTCGTAGATGAAGCCGACGGTCAGGACACCGAGGAAGACCATCATGGACCAGAATCCGTACCAGCCCAGGTCACCGAACACGGTTGCCCAGGGGAACAGGAACGCGACTTCCAGGTCGAAGATGATGAAGAGGATCGAGACCAGATAAAAGCGCACGTCAAATTTCATGCGTGCATCGTCGAAAGCGTTGAAGCCGCACTCATAGGCCGACAGTTTTTCCGGATCCGGATTCTTGTAGGCCAGGATGAAAGGCGAAATCAGCAGCGCAAGGCCGATCACCAGCGCAATGCCGATGAACACGACGATCGGGACATATTCCCGCAAGAGTTCTTCCATGTCTTTCGCGTCCTTGCATATGGAGGCGGATCGGGAGGCGATCCGGTGCCAGGGCTGCGCGCCCCGTTGCCTTCATTATACCGGCAGGTCACGCTGTGCCCGTCGGCGTTATGAAACCAACATGCGAGCGCACGCTTAGCTTACGACTTGGTGCAACGCAAGACCCACATGCGGTCAAACTCTTGCCATGTTTGCACCTGTTTCGCACCTACCCCCGACAAATCCTTAATTTCAGCCAGTTTGCAGGAAGGCAAAAACTTTGCACAACCCATCAGGAAATATGCCGCACCTGCGTTCGTTTTCCACCCCCCTCGCAGAATCGAAGCAAACGCCAGACAAACACCAAAAGAGCTGAAATTTGAATGGACTGCGTCGCCCCTGCCTTGAACGCATGATAGCCATCTTGGCGACAATGCCAAGGGGTTGCCTGTCTGCGCGGCAAAGCGCTCGCTTTGCGCGAGGCTTGATGTTTTCGATTGAAGAGTCTGGGAAAACAAGAGGTACCGTGAGTGGCGCGAGTGACGGGGCTCGAACCCGCGACCTCCGGCGTGACAGGCCGGCACTCTAACCAACTGAGCTACACCCGCACATTCACGGTATATGCGCCAATTCCCGAAAGTACCAAAGCACTTCTATGGGAAGTGGCGCGAGTGACGGGGCTCGAACCCGCGACCTCCGGCGTGACAGGCCGGCACTCTAACCAACTGAGCTACACCCGCTTCGTCAGGCGACGCGTTGTCGCCCTGAAGTGGCGCTGATGTACGGCGGCTGGTTTTGGAAGTCAAGCACCCTATTCCGTCCGAATTGCCGTTTTTTGACAAAGAAGCGCCCAATCGCAGGTTTTCCCCAGAGCCGCCTTGCCGATCAATGTGGATAACTTCCTGTTTCGTAACGGAATTATCCGCGTTGCACCTAGCTGTTTTCCGATGGGTTTAGTCTCAAACACATTCGCCAGCTCATAAATACGACCTGAGCCATGCAGATTCTCGTTCTTCAGCCGTGTTTTATTCAGCCGGCACCAGCCGCGTATCGCGCAACAGGCCCTCTCTGGCAAGAATAGGCACCGCAGCAGCTGCGAACAGCGAATTGATTTCCTTGAGGCTGCGCATGACTTCCAGATGGGCATTGCTCGATTCCATGCTCTGAAGCGTTTTCGATTTCAGCCGCTCCAGGTGCCGGTTATGACTTTCGCGTTCCAGGGTGCGCATCTTGTCCTTTTCTGCAATCAACTCACGCGCGGACGCGACATCCGCCGAAACGAGCACATTGAGGGCAAGCTCCATGTTCGCCAGAACACGGTCGTGCATCCAGGTGAGCTCCTTCAGCCCCTCCTGCGAAAAGCTGATCTTGTTCTTCTGCAACTCCAGGGCAAGTTCGAGAAGGTTCTTTGCCACAAGATCTCCAGCGCGCTCCAGATTGACCGCGAACCCCACCAGTTCCATGCTGCGCTCAGCCTGTTCGCCGGTCAGCTCCCCACGATTCACCTCTGCGATGTAGAGTTTCACCGAAGAATGGATCGCATTGACCTGCTTATCCAACTGCTGCAAGCGCCTGATTTCCGGCTCACTGCCCTTCTCCAGCATCATGAGAACCGGTCTTGCCATCACCTCGACCAGTTCCCCCATACGCAAGAGTTCGCGCGTTGCACTGGCCAGGGCAAGCCTGGGGTTGCCGACCAGTTGCTTGTCCAGCGCGCTTTGCGGTGTCAGCCGATCCGCCTCTTCTTGTTCCTCTCTGTCGGGCACCAGGCGTTCAACCAGCCAGGCAACCGGTCTTGTCAGTGGCAGGCAGACGAGAACAAGCAGGAGATTGAAAAGCACATGAACGGCAACGATCTGCTGGGCCGGGTCATTGCTGATAGAAGCCAGAGGCAGATCTTGGAATTTTAGCGCCAGCATGACCAGCACTGCGCCGGTAGACCTGAAGAGAAAATTGCCAAGCGGCAGAAGCTTGGCCTTGCGATCCATTCCGCGTGTCAGCCAGAGCGCGACAAAACCCGCACCAATGTTCGCTCCCAGAACGAGTGGAATCGCAGCCTCGTGCGGCAGACCGGTCTTTTGCACCAGGGCAGCGATCATCAGCACGGCTGCCACGCTGGAATGCACCAGAAACGCCAGAAGCGCCCCAACCGCCATCGCCGTCGGTGTGTCCTGCGCAAGGAAGCCGGCAAACTGCGGCATGAACCGCGCTTCCTTCAACGGCGTCGTCGCTTCGCCGATCATTTGCAGCGCAATCAGGATGAAAGCGATTCCCAGAAGAATGCGTCCGATCTGTTTCGCGGATCGAGCGTCGAGCTTCAGGAACAGCCACGCTCCTCCACCCAGGAGCAACGGCACCAGCCAGCTGAGATCGAACACAAGAAACTGCACGACAAGCGCCGACCCGAGATCGGCGCCCAGCAGAACCGCCAGTCCGGCAGCTGTGGAAATGAAGCCGGATGTCGCAAATCCCGCCGCCAGGATCGCAACCGCCGTCGCACTTTGCAGCAAAATGGCAACCGCAGTTCCAGACAAGGCGCCGGCAACCGGTCCGGAGGATGCCCTGCCGATGGCGCGTCTCAACGTTGGCCCGGCCGCCCTTTCAAAACCTGTTCGAACCATGCGAACCGCGTAAAGGAGCAGCATGACTGCCCCGAACATCTTGATGAAAACTAGGATTCCCATCTTGCCAAGTAGCTACCTTTAAACGAGTTTTTTATTTAGCCGCAGAAGTTTATCGGACAAAAAGGAAAAAGAAAACTCACCATTCGAAGGCCAAACGAAATCAACCCGCCACCGGTATGCCCAGCAACGGCGGCAAAGCGAAATGACTGTAAATGTGCGAATTTCCGAAACAGCGAACTGCCTGGCAATGTGAGAGCGGCAGCAAACAGCAGAAAACACCCTGATGCGCAGGCACCCTGGTTACAAGTGACGGATTTCATAAGGGGAATGGTGGGCGATGAGAGACTCGAACTCCCGACATCTTCGGTGTAAACGAAGCGCTCTACCAACTGAGCTAATCGCCCTCAACGAGGTGAGACGCCTTTTAGGGGCTCGTTTGCTGCTTGGCAAGAGCAAAATCTCAGATTTCCGTTTCAATGATAATGCCTGTGGATGACGGCTCCGAAAACCTGCAAACTGACCGCTTCAAAAGCTTGAGAAAGCCGCACCCATGGTGACATCCCGCCGGTTGTTTCTGACTGGAATTCTGGCTGCCCTCACCGGCCTGCCGCTGTTGACCAGAAAAAGCTCATCACAACCCGTGGCCGGACAAAGAGTGGTTGTTGTTGGTGCCGGCATCGCCGGTCTGGCGGCCGCAAGAACACTTGCAGACGCAGGCTTCTCCGTAACCGTGCTTGAGGCTGGTAACCGGATCGGCGGCCGTCTGCACACGGACAGATCGTTGGGGGTGCCTCTCGACCTTGGAGCAAGCTGGATCCATGGAACACGGTCCAACCCCATCACTGCGCTCGCGCAGCGCTTCGCACAGCCGATGTTCGAGTGGGACTACGACAACGAGGAGGTCTTCGACCTGACCGGCAACGGTGGCAGAGCAGTCGAACGTTTCGAGACTTTCGCGAACGCCCTGGAAGATTTTCTGGACGACACTGAAACCTCCCTCACCCGGATATCGGCAGCCAATGCCATTGAAAAGATACGCCGGCAACGGGCCCTGTCGAGCCTCACTGACGCTGAACTCGGCTTCATGGCGCATATTCTGCTGGAGCAGGAATTTGCAGCCCCAGTGAGCGACCTTTCGCTTGCAGCCGTTGAAGAAGGCGGTGCCTTTAAGGGACCCGACGCCGTGCTTCCGCAGGGCTATGACAAGATTGCATTGGGGGTGGCGGAGGGATTGACCATCCAGACCGAAACCGTCGTGACCCAAATCGACCATTCCCAAAGGGGCGTTTCGGTAAGAACTGAGAACGGTGTACTGGAGGCCGATTTTGCAATCTGCGCAGTGTCTCTGGGTGTCCTGAAGGCTGGCGACATCGTCTTTTCACCTGGTCTTCCTGACAACAAGCGCAACGCCGTCAGTTCCCTGCGCATGGGCGTGCTTGATAAAATCTATCTCTCGTTCCCGGAAGCGTTCTGGGATGAAACTGTCCACAACTTCGGTCGCATATCCGGCAAGCCTGACACTTTTGCCTACTGGCCGAATCTTTCGCCCGTGACCGGAAAACCGATTCTATGTGCGCTGAATGTCGGCGAATTTGCTCAGAACCTTGAGGAACTTGGTGAAGAGAACCGCAGACAGGTCGCCTTCGAAGCGCTTCAAACGATGTTCGGCCTCGACATACCGCCGCCTGACGCCAGCATAAGTTCCGCCTGGCAGCAAAACGAACGAACGCGAGGATCCTACTCGTTCCTGCCTGTCGGGGTGGAGTCGCGAGCAAGAAAAGCACTGGCTGCCGACCTCAATGGAAGGATCTTCTTTGCGGGAGAAGCCACCGCCCAGGACTATCCGGCAACAGTGCACGGCGCCTGGCTTTCCGGCCAGCGCGCCGCACGCGACGTGATCGCAAGTGCCCGCTAAGTCTATTGGAACTTGTAGGCGAACTGGAGCATGTCGGTGAGCCCGCGCTGCGGGTTGTCCGCGGCAAGTCCGTTCTGATTGAAGAACTGCACCAGACGGGCAATCCCCTGCTGGTCGTTCGGTCCTCTTGGCGGCGGCTGATCCATTAGCTTGGCGGCGATTATCCAGGACATCGTCCGGCGAAGGCGATTCTGATTGGCACTGAATTCTGGATTGCTGGCTGCTCGCTCGAACAAACCGCCCCACGCCTGATTAACGGCATCGTTGATGGCTTCGATGCGAATGAACCCGGCTTTATTGGGACTACGCGCCTTGTTGAGCAGGTGGTCGATATTGTACCCGGCAAGATCCGACGGCGCCGCCTTCATGCCGTAGACTTGCTCGACAAAGCGCAGCCAGGCTTTCTGATAGGACGAATACCCCGCCCTCACCCATACGCTGGCATTTTCGTCCGCGTTTCCGGGTTTCTGCACGATTGCTACGTTCTTCAGGCTGCTTCTACCGGCTTTTCCGGTCTGGACGTCCTCGTCGAAATCGTCGAGGAACACGAGGCGTCCAAGTGCCTCGGGGTGTTCCACCTGAACCTGCACCAGGGGGTCACGGACCCAGGCATCAAATAGCGCGCGTTGGCGCCGGCGGATCAAGGCTTGCAGTGACATTCCAAATCCTGTCGAGCAATTGGCATCACCTCACGACAAACGCAATATAATGTAGCAATGGCAATTCGCCAGAGCTCAATCAAAAATAGAAAACAGGCAAGGAAAAACCCCGCATCCGTTTCCGGATACGGGGTTGAGCGAAGAAATCGCTCGTGAGCGCTATTAGGCGTTCACGGCGTCCTTCAGGCCTTTACCGGCCTTGAACTTCGGCGTCTTAGAAGCCGGGATCTGGATCGTTTCGCCAGTCCGCGGGTTACGGCCTTCGGTTGCTGCACGTTCGGAAACGGTGAAGTTACCAAAGCCGATGATGCGGACTTCGTCGCCGCTCTTCAGCGTAGAGGTGACAGCTTCGAAAGTTGCGTCAACTGCTTCGCCTGCCTGCGCCTTGGTGAGGCCGGTCTTTTCTGCAACAGCTGCGATCAGATCGTTCTTATTCATAGCAGATACCTTTCTAAGAAACGGCAGAGTGCCGACGATTCCTGTCAGCGCCGTTGCGCGAAATTCGGTTGAATTGAACTGAAACGCAAGTGGTTTTTTCGCAGAAAACAGCCATTTTGACCGATTATTCAAAAGAAAAGCCCCGGTTTTCCCGGGGCTTTCCAATTTGTGCGCTGCAATGTCGCGATTAGTGGGCAAGAACACCGGAGGTGTCGTCGTCCTTTTCTCGCGCCTTGGTTGCAGCTTCGTGAGCTGACTCATCCCATTCGATGGCCTCCGGCAAGCGAACAAGAGCGTTTTTCAGCACTTCTTCCATGCCCGAAACCGGGATGATCTCAAGCGAGTTCTTGACCGAGTCCGGGATATCCGCCAGATCCTTGGCGTTGTCTTCCGGGATCATAACCAGCTTGATTCCGCCACGAAGGGCAGCAAGCAACTTCTCCTTCAGACCACCGATCGGCAGGATGCGACCACGCAGGGTGATTTCACCGGTCATGGCAACATCCCGGCGAACCGGAATGCCGGTCATGGTCGAGATCACGGCCGTAGCCATCGCGATACCTGCGGACGGACCATCCTTCGGGGTAGCCCCTTCCGGAACGTGAACGTGAATGTCCTTCTTTTCGAAGGTCGGCGGTTCAATGCCGTAATCAATCGCACGCGAGCGGACATAAGATGCCGCCGCAGAAATCGATTCCTTCATCACGTCCTTCAGGTTGCCGGTGACGGTCATCTTGCCCTTGCCGGGCATCATCACGCCTTCGATGGTGAGAAGCTCACCGCCGACTTCGGTCCAGGCAAGGCCGGTAACCACACCGACCTGGTCTTCCAGTTCAGCTTCGCCGTAGCGATACCGCGGCACACCAAGGTATTTCTCGACGACCTCGCTGGTCACCGTGATGCTTTCCTTGTCGCTCATCAGGATGTCCTTGACCGCTTTACGGGCCAGGGTTGCCATTTCACGTTCAAGGTTACGCACACCGGCTTCGCGGGTGTAGCGGCGCACGATGAAGTGAAGCGCTTCATCCTCGATGGTGAACTCACCTTCGCGCAGGCCATGATCCTTCTCGGCCTTAGGGATGAGGTGACGGCGGCAGATTTCCACCTTTTCCTCTTCCGTGTAACCGGCGATGCGGATCACTTCCATACGATCCATCAGCGGGCCCGGAATGTTCAGCGTGTTCGCCGTGGTCACGAACATCACATCCGAAAGGTCATATTCGACCTCCAGATAGTGGTCCATGAAGGACGAGTTCTGTTCCGGATCCAGCACTTCCAGCAGAGCCGATGACGGGTCGCCGCGGAAGTCCATGCCCATCTTGTCGATTTCATCGAGCAGGAACAGCGGATTGGACTTCTTGGCCTTCTTCATTGACTGGATGACCTTGCCGGGCATCGAGCCGATGTAGGTACGGCGGTGACCACGGATTTCCGCTTCGTCCCGCACACCGCCGAGCGACATGCGTACGAATTCACGGCCGGTCGCCTTCGCAATCGACTTGCCGAGCGAAGTCTTGCCGACGCCTGGAGGACCAACGAGACACAGGATCGGACCACGCAACTTGTTGGCCCGGCTCTGGACCGCCAGATACTCCACGATCCGTTCCTTGACCTTTTCAAGGCCATAATGGTCGGTGTCGAGAACCTTTTCGGAGAAGGCCAGGTCGTGCTTGACCTTGGACTTCTTGTTCCACGGAATGCCGATCAGCCAATCCAGATAGTTCCGCACGACGGTCGCTTCCGCGGACATCGGGCTCATCTGTTTCAGCTTCTTGATTTCGGCTGCAGCGCGCTCGCGTGCTTCCTTGGTCAGCTTCGTCTTCTTGATCTTGTCTTCGAGTTCGGCGACCTCGTCGCGGCCGTCCTCGCTGTCGCCAAGCTCCTTCTGAATGGCCTTCATCTGCTCATTCAGATAGTACTCGCGCTGGGTCTTCTCCATCTGCCGCTTGACGCGGGAACGGATGCGCTTTTCCACCTGCAGGACGGAGATTTCGCTCTCCATCATGCCCAGGACGCGCTCAAGCCGCTCGGCGACGGAAACGACGCCAAGGATTTCCTGCTTTTCCGGAATCTTGATCGCAAGATGGGAAGCTACCGTGTCGGCGAGCTTGGAATAATCGTCGATCTGGTTGATCGCGCCCAGAACTTCCGGCGAAACCTTCTTGTTCAGTTTCACGTAGTTCTCGAACTCGGACACGACCGAGCGCGCAAGTGCTTCCACTTCGATATTCTCGCCATCACGCTCCGGCAGAACCGTTGCGGAGGCCTCGAAATAGTCGGCACGGTCGGTGTATTCGCCGATCTGTGCACGGGCACCGCCTTCCACCAGAACCTTGACCGTATTGTCGGGCAGCTTGAGAAGCTGCAGCACGGTCGCGAGCGTGCCGACATTGTAGATCTGGTCAGGCTTGGGATCGTCGTCAGCTGCATTCATCTGTGTTGCCAGAAGAATGTGCTTGTCGGTGGTCATCACCTCTTCGAGCGCCTTGATTGACTTCTCGCGGCCGACAAACAGCGGCACGATCATATGCGGGAAGACAACGATGTCGCGCAGGGGCAAGACGGGGTAGACAGACGTGCTGTCCTGATCTGTGGCGCGAATTTCTGCGTCGCTCATTTTTTTTCCTTTCTCAGCGTGTCCCGGCCCCACTCGGTAAAAGGCAGCCAAAACACTGGAAAACGGCTCCGAACCGGAAGGTCCTGAAGGCCAGATCACGGCACCCCAGATGGGCGCGCCGACAATCCGCATAAGCCGTCCTTAGGTCTATTAGGTGGACACCAGACCTGCCGGTGTCAAGGCAATCGGTTGCTGCCCACAAGTCTTGTCTGTTGACGACTCATTGCACCAGTGGAAAACGGCCCCGAACAAGCGCATGACCGCCCAAAAACAAAATGCCGCTCAAGTTGAGCGGCATTTATTCACGGTTTCTTGAAACAGCCTTCAGTGCCTCAGGCGCTGGTAGCCGACGTTTCTTCCCGGTCTTCGTAAATATAGAGCGGGCGTGCCTCGCCCTTCACGACTTCCGGTGAGATCACGACTTCCTTGACACCCTTCAGGCCCGGCAGCTCGTACATCGTATCGAGCAGGATGGCTTCGAGGATCGAACGCAGGCCGCGTGCACCGGTCTTGCGTTCGATGGCCCGGCGAGCGATCGCCTTGAGGGCTTCTTCGTGGAAGGACAGTTCCACCTGTTCCATTTCGAAAAGACGCTGGTACTGCTTGACCAGAGCGTTCTTCGGCTCCGTCAGGATCGTAACCAGGGCTTCCTCGTCGAGGTCTTCCAGGGTTGCGATAACCGGCAGACGGCCGACGAATTCGGGGATAAGACCGAATTTGAGCAGATCTTCCGGCTCGAGTACCGAGAAGAGTTCGCCGATCCGGCGATCTTCCGGTGCATGGACCTGCGCTTTGAACCCGATGGAGGTCTGCGTGCCACGATCGGAAATGATCTTGTCGAGGCCCGCAAAGGCGCCGCCACAGATGAACAGGATGTTGGTCGTGTCCACCTGCAGGAATTCCTGCTGCGGATGCTTGCGGCCACCCTGGGGCGGCACGGAAGCAACGGTGCCTTCCATGATCTTCAGAAGTGCCTGCTGAACACCTTCGCCCGAAACGTCGCGGGTGATCGACGGATTGTCGGCCTTGCGGCTGATCTTGTCGACCTCATCGATGTATACGATGCCGCGCTGCGCGCGTTCGACGTTGTAGTCGGCGGACTGCAGCAGCTTCAGGATGATGTTTTCAACGTCCTCACCCACGTAACCGGCTTCGGTCAGCGTGGTGGCATCAGCCATGGTGAAAGGCACGTCCAGAATGCGGGCAAGGGTCTGCGCAAGCAGGGTCTTGCCGCAACCGGTCGGGCCGACCAGAAGGATGTTGGATTTCGCCAGCTCGACATCGTTGTTTTTCGATGCGTGATTGAGGCGCTTGTAATGGTTGTGAACGGCGACCGATAGAACCTTCTTCGCGCTGCCCTGCCCGATGACATAGTCATCCAGAACGTCGCGAATTTCCTGAGGGGTCGGGATCCCGTCCCGTGACTTCACCAGCGAGGACTTGTTCTCCTCGCGAATGATATCCATGCACAGCTCGACACATTCATCGCAAATGAAAACAGTCGGGCCGGCGATCAGCTTGCGAACCTCATGCTGGCTCTTGCCGCAGAAGGAGCAGTAAAGCGTATTCTTGGAATCGCTGCCGCTGGCCTTGGTCATGTAGTCAACCTCGCGTTTACGGGGAGTGTTTCCCCTTATCTCTCCGGTTGCGGCCAAATTATGACTGAACCGGTTCTGAAGCGGCGCACAGTCGCCACCTCACCATGTAATGTCATCATGCTTCGCCATTAAAAATCAATATAGGTTTAAGGCGAAGATGAAAACCCGGCATCACCTGGGGATTTTCCGGCTTTAAGCGTGGAAATTCAATCCATGATTAAAGCCGGGTAAGTCCCTCACTTCTCTTCGTCGCCGCCAAGCGTGTTGCGGTCGGTGATCACCTTGTCGACGATCCCGAATTCCTTAGCTTTGTCAGCGGTCATGAAGTTGTCACGTTCCAGCGCCTCCTCGACCTGGTCGAGGGTGCGTCCGGTGTGCTTCACGTAGATTTCATTCAGCCGGCGCTTCATGGCCAGGATTTCCTGTGCATGAAGCATGATGTCGGCAGCCTGACCGCGGAACCCGCCGGACGGCTGATGCACCATGACCCGCGCGTTCGGCAGGATATAGCGCATGTCTTTCTCGCCTGCGGCAAGCAGAAGCGAGCCCATGGAGGCTGCCTGGCCGATGCAGAGCGTCGACACAGCCGGACGGATGAACTGCATGGTGTCATAGATCGCAAGACCGGAGGTCACGAGACCTCCCGGCGAATTGATGTAGATCGCGATCTCTTTGGTCGGGTTTTCAGCTTCCAGATACAGAAGCTGTGCGCTTACCAGGGTTGCCACGTGATCCTCGACCGGGCCGGTCAGGAAGATGATGCGCTCCTTCAGCAGGCGCGAATAGATATCGAAGGCCCGCTCTCCCCGGTTGGTCTGCTCGACAACCATCGGCACGAGAGTGTTCATGTAGATATCGACAGGATCCTTCATACCTCATCCATATGCTTGAGATGTTGCCCGGAGGGTCTCCGGGCAGGAAACAGGCCATGAAGCGCATCGATTCAGGGCCTGACTCGAAAAAAGCGACACCCCGTATATATGGGATGTCGCCCTCAACGCAAAGTCATGACAGATGCGGCGTGAATGCAAGGTTAAATCTGCGGCCACATCTGGGGATAGACGGGAAAACCAACCGGCCAATCTGGCCGCTTTCGAGAGCATTCCCCCGAAAGCGGATTGACCTTAAGCCTCGTCTTCTTCCTCGGCGACCAGCTTCTCCAGCTCTTCCTTGGTCACCGTCTTGTCGGTCACCTTGGCGAGTTCCAGCATGAAGTCGACGACCTTTTCTTCGTAGATCGGCGCACGCAGGGAAGCCAGAGCCTGCTGGTTGTTCTTGTAGAATTCGAACACCTGCTGTTCCTGGCCCGGGAACTGGCGGACGCGGTCGTAAAGAGCGCGCTGCAGTTCTTCGTCGGTCACCTGGATGTTGTTCTGCTCACCGATTTCGGACAGAACCAGGCCGAGACGAACACGGCGCTCAGCGATCTTGCGGTATTCCGCCTTCGCTTCTTCTTCCGTGGTCTCTTCGTCTTCGAAGGTCTTCTCGTTGCGCTTCATGTCTTCTTCGACCTGGCGCCAGACAACATCGAACTCGGAGTTCAGCAGTTTTTCCGGCAGATCGAACGAATAATGCTCATCCAGCTTGTCGAGCAGCTGACGCTTCACGCGCTGGCGGGTCATCTGACCGAACTGGCCTTCGATCTGGCCGCGGACGATTTCCTTCAGCTTGTCGAGAGACTCAAGTCCGAGGTTCTTAGCGAACTCGTCGTCGACCTTGGCTTCACCCGGTGCGGCAACTTCCTTGACGACGATGTCGAAGGTGGCAGCCTTGCCGGCCAGATGTGCAGCCGGATATTCTGCCGGGAAGGACACTTCGATGACCTTCTCGTCGCCGGCCTTGACGCCAACAAGCTGCTCTTCGAAGCCCGGGATGAACTGACCGGAACCCAGAACCAGCATGCCGTTCTCGTCGGCACCGCCCTCAAAAGGCTCGCCGTCGATCTTGCCCAGGTAGGACATGGTCACGCGGTCGCCGTCTGCAGCCGCGCCGTCTTTCGCATCGAACGGTGCGTTGTTCTTGGCGATCTGGGAAACTTGCTCGTCGACTTCTTCTTCAGCGATTTCAACGACCGGACGCTCGATTTCGATACCGGCGAAATCAACGATCTCGAAGCTCGGCAGAATGTCGTAGGTCATCTTGAAGGAAAGATCGGCGTCACCAGCCATGATCTTTTCAGCATCTTCTTCCGGCAGATCGATTTCCGGGGTCAGAGCCGGGCGCTCGGAGCGCTCCTCAACGGCCTTCTGGGTGGTTTCCTGGATGGTGTTCGACAGGATCTCGGCCATGGCCTGACGGCCATACATCTTTTTCAGATGGGCGAGCGGAACCTTGCCAGGGCGGAAGCCCTTGATGTTGGCCTTGGATTTCAGGTCGGCCATGTAATCGTCGAGCTTGGCGGCGAGATCACCAGCCGGAATGTCGATTTTCAGCTCACGCTTGAGGCCCTCGGAGAGGGTTTCGGTTACCTGCATGGGTTTTGTCGTCCTCGGTCCCGAGCGGCAATCCGCCCCGGAGGTTTCGTTTTTAAAATCCCGTGTGCCACATCGCCTGCACTCCCCTTTTGCCGGGAGCGTTCAAACGGCCATGCATCGCCTTGAAGAGACTCCAAGACGCACGATGGGAGCGCGATACTGCGTAGGCCCGAAAGTGTCAAGGGGAGAGCGGGGTTTTGCTGGCGTAAATCGCCTAAAATCAGCTCTTTCGACCAAGGGATTTGGTCTCTTCCAGGAGCCGGAAGCCAATTCCGCCAACCTCGCCGGCCTGCGGTTAAGAAGCGCTCCCCGTCGCCGATGCTGACAACCAAATGCCAGACCACGCCAAACCAGAGCTTGGCCAGAGCTTGACCAGACCGGCCCGCACTGCTGAAGCCACACGGAGCGCAAATTTGCGCTGTGCAACAACTCCGCACGGTCAACGGTGCCGCACCTGGCCTGACGCTTGGTGATCAAAAACCGGCGACCAAATACGATGGTTCTCGACAAAAAGCGTAAGTTCGAACGACAAGCGCCGAATGCGCACAGGATGGAAATCACTTTGAAGAATGGTGCGGATGGAGGGACTTGAACCCCCACGCCTTGCGGCACCAGAACCTAAATCTGGCGTGTCTACCAATTTCACCACATCCGCGTCGCAACAAGTGGCAAACCACCCTGCGATTGAAGCGGGGCCTCTATAGCATCGCTGATTTTCCCGTCAAAGGAAAAAGCAGTGCCCTGCCTCACCGTAAATCGGATTTCTCCACAAGTGCGCGAAGCGCGGGTTTCAGGGCACTCTCAAGATCTTCTGCGATCAACCCCGGCCCGGCCTCCCGGCCAGCTTCGCCATGTAGCCAGACGGCCATTGCGGCCGCCTCGAAGCCGGACACATCCTGCGCAAGCAGACCGACTACAATTCCGGCAAGCACATCACCAGACCCGGCCGTTGCAAGCCATGGAGGTGCGTTGCAATTGATTGCCGCACGCCCATCCGGCGCAGCGACAACGCTGTCAGGCCCCTTCAGAATCACGACAGCGCCGGACATTCGTGCTGCTTCCCTGGCACGGGTCAGCTTGCTACCTGCAAGTTCCGGGAAAAGGCGAGCAAACTCTCCCTCATGCGGCGTCAGAACGACCGGCGCATTATGCGACCTGATGCTTTCGAAAAACGGAGCGCGATCGACGGCGCAACTCGTCAGACCATCGGCATCGAACACGCTTGCCCGGTTACAGTCCAGGATCTCCGCTACCGCAGATCGGGTCTTTTCACCAACACCATAGCCCGGACCGATCAGTACCGCGTTGAGGCGCTTGTCCGACAAGAGATCGCGAATACCGTTTTCAGAGGCAACCTTCTTCAGCATTACCACCGTCAGATGGCTTGCGTTGACCAGAAGCGCATCCGGCGGTGACGCCAATGTTACGAGCCCCGCCCCCGCCCGCAGCGCAGCGCCGGCCGACAACCGCGCAGCACCGGTTGCCGTGACCGGACCGCCAAAGACAACCGCATGCCCTTTGGAATACTTGTGACCGGTCGGCGCGACTTGTGGCCAATGGTCAAGCCAGAGGTCCGGCCCATTGATGAAAGTATCGGGAGCGATTTGATCGAGAACGGTTGCATCGATGCCAATCTGCGCAACTGTAACCCTGCCGCAGGCTTGACGACCGGGATAAAGCAAATGCCCCGGCTTTTGCCGAAAGAACGTGACCGTCTCTTGCGCACTGACAGCCTCACCACAGACAACACCTTCTGCGCCCTGAACTCCGGATGGAAGATCTACCGCAAGAACAGATGCGCCGCACTTGTTGACAGCTTTCACCAAAGCTTCGGCGGCTCCGCCTAAAGCGCGGTCCAGCCCTGCCCCGAAGAGAGCATCCACGATCAGATCGGCGCCATCTAATAAAGCGCCTAGATCGCTCGCGATATGATCGTCTTCAACGGAAAGTGCATAAGAAAGCCCCATGCGCCGAAAGGCTTCAAGCGCATCCCCCTTCAGAGCATCGGGCGCTTTGAGCAACCTGACATCAACGCCGTATCCGGCTGAAGCCAGACAACGCGCCGCAATGAAACCGTCACCGCCATTGTTGCCGGGACCGCAGAGAATGACTATCCGACCTGAAGCCGGAACCATCCGCGCCGCAGCACGTGCCACAGCCTGGCCGGCCCGCTCCATGAGTTCGATACCTGGAACGCCCCCCTCAATGGTCAGTCGATCGGCTTTCGCCATCTCCTGCGGGGTCAGCAACACATAATCCAGGGCCGTGCCATGCTGGCTCATTTTTAGGCAGTCCCTTCCATGTTCAAACGGCGCTTGAGAATGCACTCGGGCAAATCATGGCCCAGCAGCCGGTTCTCAAACCAGAGGAACGGAAATACGGATGGCGACACCCTTCTCGGTGAACTGCCGATCGATTTTGCCATTCATCTCACCAGCCACCAGCGCTTCCATGAGCCTGCTGCCGAAGCCAAAATTCTTCGGAGCTTCAATCACTTTTCCGGTCTCCTCAAGCCAGTCGAGCTCAAGTTGCTTGCCTTTTTTGGCCGGCAAGACCTTCCAGATAACCTCGAAGCGTCCGTCATCAGCAAAAACATCGGAATATTTCATCGCGTTCGTCGCAAGCTCGTGAAACACCAGACCAAGTGCATGGGTGCCGGTCTCGTTCAGTTGAACGGCCGGTCCTGCAAGCTTGATGCCCTTTGCCCCCTCACCAAAGACCTGCTCCAGTTCCTGCAGAAGCAATGCTTTCAAGTCCGCCTTCGACCACCTGGACCGGGTCAACAGATCCTGCGCATTCGCCATGGCCTGCAGGCGAGAGCTGAACGAATCATTGAATTCCTCCAGGCTTTCGGAGGCCCCGGCGGTCTGGCGAGCAATCGCGAGAATGCGTGCAATTGAATTCTTGATCCGGTGCTTCATTTCCTGAAGCATCAGATCCTTTTCCTGGATCGTCTTTTCAGACATTTCCTTCAGGCGCTGATTGGCCTCTCTCGCCCGCAGGCGGGAGCGAATCGAAACCGCGAGCGCAGCGGAGAAAAGCAGAGATATCGACCCGAGCATGAAGGTACGCCAATAAAGAAAGGCGTTGTCCTTTGAAGCGGCTTCGATAACGGAGATTTCCCAAATTCGTCCACCGACTTCTATCTGCCGTGTCACGAGATTTTCAGCTTCCGCGGCACGCGCCTCATAGTCTTCAGAGGTGTACAGGTGCTCCGGCTGCTCGTCCGTCACGTCGGTCGTGTTGACAAGAACCGGTACCGGGGTCGGAGAAGTCAGGGCAGCCTTGTGCAGATCCCCGGCACGGAAAGGCGCATAGACAAAGCCCTGGATGCTTTCTGCGCCGTTCAGTTTTTCTCCGGCAGCTTCCTCTTCACTTGCCAGCGGGAGATACGCCAGGAATCCCGTCTGCTTCTCCTCCGTGATTTCCTGAACCAGCATGACAGGGGCTGATACCTTGACTGTGAAGGTGTCTGCGGACGCCAGCATGGCCTTGCGGCGGGTTTCGTCACTGAACATGTCGAAGCCGAGTGCAGCCTTGTTTCGCAGGTCCAGCGGCTCAAGAAGTATGATGGGGGTACGATGCGCCTGGTCCGTCTCGGGCCAGACCTGACGGTCCAGTTCGTAATTCTGCTGCAATGCCAGGCTTGCTTCATCTTCCCTGCCGGTCTGCATCAGCTTGGCAAAGCCGATACCCTGCATGCCGGACAAATGCCCCTTCAGGAACAGGCCAAGGGCAAAGCTCTGGAATTTGGCCCTCGACATGGCTCCGCCATCCGCTTCGAAAAACGAATGCGTGGCTGCAATGAGAGAAAAGTTCTGCTCGGTGCGCCCGCGGATCCGGTCGACAGCCTCTTCTGCGAGTATTTCGAATTCCCGCCGCTCAACCGCTCGCTCCCTGTCCAGAATGACGTAGGTCAGCGACAGGCCAATAGCGGCACTTATCACGAACACAAGAAGGGGAATGTGTCTTTTCATCGCCGCGGGCCTGATCCGGGAAGAAGGTATGGGGACAACAGAATTAGGAAGTTTTCACGATGCAAGCAACAAAAATCACTTGTAGAACCAACAACAAATTTCAAAATATCATCATAACATTTGTTAATTTCAATATTCATTGAAGTATTTAAAAACAACCATTCCGAGAACGCTCTACAACCGCCGACCAGCCGAATGAGTTACTGCAAGCAGTGAAGAATTTGAACGCAGAAGTTAAGCCCGAAGCAGGTCTTCACCCACTTCCCGCCGAACGTTGTACTCAGTTTTCGGAAACACCATGCTGTAATCTATTCCGTCAGGGGAGATCCTCAATTCGGCAGACCCGCTCAGGGATTGCGGCAGCACGGTTTCGAGCAGCAAGGCGGAAAATGCGGTTCTGTCACCATCTGCTTCACCTGCGGCAAGCGCCTTTTTGGTGTCTAACCTGCCCCTCTCTCCTGCATTCCAGTTGAGAACGAGGCACAACCGGCCCTGCCTCATCACTGTTTTGCAGGTGAGCAATATTCCCTCGTCGGCAGAAGCCCAGCCGACGTCCAGTGTGGCGGCGATCAATTCATGCAAGCCCAGGCCGATGTAAAGCGCAGCATTGGGGGTCAGCAAAGGGTTTTCGCCCGTCATGGAGATGGGAATGACCCGCTTTGAATCAAAAAGCGCGCGTTGAGCCCGGGCAAGATCGAACAGGCGAACACCGAACCAGTCAGCTTCCGTCACAAGATCCTGCGAATTTGAAAGGGAAAAGATCCGCCCCTGAAACTCGGCAAGAAACTGCTCGAGCGACCCGGCGTAGCGAGCGGACTGACCTGCCAGGCTCTGGATGACAGCCAAAAGGTTCTTCGATCTGTGACTGACTTCCAGCAGCAAATCCTTGAGCGCCTGCTCTCGTCGGCGGCTTTCCGTAACATCGACAACGGTTGTCAGCACCTGGGTGATGCCTTCAACACCGGCAATCGTTTCGATGTGAATCTCGAAAACGTGGCCACCTTCAGCCATCACCTCGAGCTTTTCCGAACGCCCCGTCTCCAGCACTGTCTTCTTGGCGTCGTCGAGCTGCCTGCCCACGGAATGACCGAAGACCGTTTCATCCTTCGGGGTCTCTCCCTCGGGCACCGACCATATGTGAGGCAGGTTCGCGATATAAAGGTATTGAAGCGCGTCGTCCTGCAAGGTGACGCAGGCACGCGAACGAAGCAATGCGAGAATGAGATATTCTCGAAGCTGCTCATCAGACTGGCTGGCGTTATGCCATGTGAGCCTGCGCACGGATAACCTCACATTAAACTCAAAAGAAGCGAACCCCGATGGCGTTTCGTGGGTCCAGGATATTCGTGACTACCTTCGTAGCATGCCCGCAATCAGGGAAAGCACAAAAACTGCAAGGAACAGCCCGATCAAGATTTGTGCAATCGAAGCCGACATGCCCGCCATTCCAAAAAACCCGAACAAACCCGCGACGAGAGCAATGGCCACCACAGCCAAAGCGTAGAAAAGCATAGCCGTCTCCATATTCCAGTTCTTCTGCAACGCGTAAGGGCGGGGATGGTTCCTCATTCCGGAAATCAGCCAGGAACTACCCGTACATCGGAGCAACGCCCCCCGGCAGCTCCGGCAGGAGCTGTCGATTGACTTGAGATTGTGCAAATTCATGCAACCACTGAGCAGGGCAATCTCATCCGATTGCTAAAATTCAGCCTATTTTTTAGGCTCTTTGCTTATTTTGTGATCATATGACAAATGGGATAGGCGACTGACCACCACCCCGCTGTTGGAATTTGCCGCTTTTAGTGGCGGATTTCCCAGCGCGGGTAAAATTTACGGGTTGTCATGGCCGTTTGGCACACATCGTGCTTTATAGCTTGCAACGGTCCCTTCCGGGCCCGACCGGGTCGTTTTGTCCCGCAGGATCGGAAAAGGGCACGCCGAAATTATCCGGCCTTAAAAGTGGAGAGAGACACAAGGTGATGAAAAAGATCGAAGCGATCATCAAACCCTTCAAATTGGACGAGGTCAAAGAAGCTCTGCAAGAGGTCGGTCTCCAGGGCATCACCGTTACGGAAGCCAAGGGCTTCGGCCGTCAGAAAGGCCACACGGAACTCTATCGCGGCGCTGAATATGTCGTGGATTTCTTGCCGAAGGTGAAAGTGGAAATTGTACTTGGCGACGACATGGTCGAGAAAGCCGTTGACGCAATCAGATCCGCTGCGCAAACAGGCCGCATTGGCGACGGCAAGATTTTCGTTTCAAATATCGAAGAAGCAGTCCGTATCCGTACCGGTGAATCCGGCATAGACGCTATCTGACCCACCCATTCCGGCATTCGCCGGCAATCCGAATTCCGGTCCCACGCAACGGAGCCAAATTTAAGACACTCTGCCGGGCCGGAACAGTACCCAACCGTTCACATGAAAAACTAAAGGGATGGACATTATGACCACTGCCGCTGAAATCCTTAAGGAGATTCAGGAAAAAGACGTGAAATTCGTCGACCTGCGCTTTACCGATCCTAAGGGTAAAATGCAGCACGTCACCATGGACGTAGTACTCGTTGACGAAGACATGTTCGCTGAAGGCGTCGCTTTCGACGGTTCGTCAATCGCAGGCTGGAAGGCCATCAACGAGTCCGACATGATGCTGATCCTGGATCCGGATTCCGCACACATCGACCCGTTCTTCGCACAGTCCACCATGGCGATCTTCTGCGACATCGTCGACCCGGTCACCGGTGAAGGCTACAACCGCGATCCGCGCATGACCGCGAAGAAGGCAGAAGCCTACGTGAAGTCCGGCGGCTTCGGCGACACCATTTTCGTCGGCCCGGAAGCTGAATTCTTCATGTTCGACGACGTCCGCTTCACTGCAGACCCGTACAACACCGGCTTCATGCTCGACAGCTCTGAACTGCCGTCCAACATGGGTTCCGAGTACGAAACGGGCAACCTGGGCCACCGTCCGCGCACGAAGGGCGGCTACTTCCCGGTTCCGCCGATCGACAGCGCGCAGGACATCCGTTCCGAAATGCTGTCCGTCATGGCCGAAATGGGCGTTCCGACAGAAAAGCATCACCACGAAGTGGCTGCTGCACAGCACGAACTCGGCATGAAGTTCGATCACCTGACCCGTTGCGCCGACAACATGCAGAAGTACAAGTATGTCGTCCACCAGGTCGCACATGCCTACGGCAAGACGTCCACCTTCATGCCGAAGCCGGTATTCGGTGACAACGGCACCGGCATGCACTGCCACCTGTCCATCTGGAACAACGGCGAGCCGACCTTTGCCGGCAACCAGTATGCCGACCTTTCGGAAAGCTGCCTGTACTTCATCGGCGGTATTCTGAAGCACGCCAAGGCCCTGAACGCCTTCACCAACCCGTCGACCAACTCCTACAAGCGTCTGGTCCCGGGCTACGAAGCACCGGTTCTGCTGGCCTATTCCTCGCGTAACCGTTCGGCTTCCTGCCGTATTCCGTTCACAGCTTCTCCGAAGGCAAAGCGCGTTGAAGTTCGCTTCCCGGATCCGTCCGCGAACCCGTACCTCTGCTTCTCCGCCCTGCTGATGGCCGGCCTCGACGGGATCAAGAACAAGATCCACCCGGGCGACGCGATGGACAAGAACCTCTACGACCTTCCGGCCGAAGAGCTTGCAGAAATCCCGACCGTTTGCGGCTCCCTGCGCGAAGCACTGGAAGCAGTCGATGCAGACCGTGAGTTCCTGAAAGCCGGCGGCGTGTTCGACGACGACCAGATCGACGCTTACATCGAACTGAAGATGGAAGAAGTCGAGCGTTTCGAAATGACCCCGCACCCGGTCGAATTCGACATGTACTACTCTGTCTGATCCCTTCGGGTTCAAACATGCGGAAAGGCCGGGCATTTGCCCGGCCTTTTTGTTTTCCGAGCAGCCCGCTTTCCATGTCTCAGCGCAAGAGTGAGTTGGTTACCACCGACAATTCCACAAGCAGCCTTGGCCAGCCTGACAAGCCCCACGAGAAAATCGCGAGCGACCTAGGCGCGCCCGTCAAGCCAATCGGCAAGAGACGGCCGTTTGCTACGCCCCCGCCCACGCATGGCGGGAGACGCAATCATCGCATTGAGTACAGCCTCCTGCGTCGTTTCAGCTGCTGCCTGAAACAGGACATCGATCTTGTCTTCCTTGAGAATATCGCGAACGATGAAATCGCCCTCCTCGAAATGGGCAATCTTGCAGGCAGTTGAAAAGGCAAGCGCGATATCGCCGCTTCCATTGCCGTAGTAGGCACCCAGACGCGCCAAACCCGCCCCGGCTCTGCGGGCAATGCGTTTCAGTTGCCGGCTTTCAAGAGGCACATCAGTCGCCAGAACAACGATGACCGAACCGCGTTCTTCGCTATGCTGCGCCTCCTTGGGATGCGGTCTGCGTCCATCCGGCAGGACAAGGTCTCCGGGGCGACCGAAATTGGCAAGCACCAGGGCGGCAAGTCTGTGCTGACGGCCTCCAAGTTCAAAGACGCGCGAGGCCGAACCGATACCGCCTTTGAAGCCGAACGCGCTCATGCCCGTCCCTGCCCCGACACTGCCCTGCTCCACCGTCGAACCTGCAGCCTTCAGAGCCGCTTCCGCATCGGCTTCGCTCAAGGCCATTGCCTGAATATCGCTCAGGTAGGCGTCATTGCACTCCATCACCACAGGATTGATGGTGCCTGTGGAACGGCCTATTTCAGGATTTTCGGCAATTGCCCTGCGGATGAGCGCGTTCACACCGGTTCCAACGCCAAAGGTGTTGGTCAGAAGGATCGGCGTTTCCAGCGTCCCGAGTTCATCGACCTGTATCAAACCAGCACTCTTTCCAAAGCCGTTGATCACCTCGACGGCGGCAGGAAGTTTCTCGCGAAAGAGATTGCCCGGGTGCGGCACGATTGCCGTGAAACCGGTTCTGAGGTCGCCCTCGCACACGGTTCTGTGCCCAACCGCAATACCATCGATGTCCGCAAAGGTATTCAGGGGGCCGGGTTCCAGAGTGCCGCATATGAGGCCATGAACGCGAGTGGGAGAGAGCGAGGGAAAGGAAGACATGGAACACCGGACGAATAATTTCACTGTCCCGTGTTGAAAAGGAGGTTCAACCAAATCTCAAGACGAAAAAGCCTCCCGAAGGAGGCCATTCGCTTGTGCTGTGGATGAGATCAGTAACAGACGCGCTGGTATCCGACGACGATATACCGACCATGGTAAGGGCTCCAGCGGGTCACTGGCCGGTTCTGGCAGCGGACCGGCTGGTAGTAGCGCGGCTGAGCCTGGGAGGCGATGATAGCGCCGGCAGCAAGGCCGATGATGGCACCTGCAGCAATCGCGCCACCATGACGGTTCTTGGCATGAGCTTCGTTCGGGGTAATGGTGACGGCAGCGGTTGCCATGGTGGCGACTGCGACGGCGGCTATTGCAAACTTGCGAAACATGACGGCTCCTTTCAATTGTTGAACAGCGGCTTTCGTTGCGCTGCTGATGAATTGAATGTAGGCGCCGCCTGCTATGTTGGCTGTGACTGTGATCACGCTGCGTCACTTTCGCCAGAGTGTGTGCCGGAGTGTGTTGGGAAAACGTTGGGGACCTGGGGTCTCACAAATAAGTAGGAGTTATCCATGTGGGTGATTATGGCCGTATCCATTCAGCTTTTGAGCGGTCCCAATGTCTGGCCGGTCGCCGATGAAGGCACTTTTCAGGATGAAGCGGAATGTCAGGCTGCATTGAGCGAAGCCGTTCCACGGACACTCTCGGAAGGCATGCGCCTTGCCTGGGAGGGGGGCGAATTGAAATTCGTCTGTGTGAAGGTGCGCGCCAACGGCCAGGTCGGCAACTAACCAGCGGCAGAGCGCTGCAGCGTCCTGATTTTCCGGCAGGCGCAATTTACAAGTCCTGCGGCACGCGCTAGAGCACGACCGCAGGAATGCCGGCAGGCACACAAGACGGACGGACAGGCGACTATGAGCGAGTTCAAATCGGACTTTCTAAACGTTCTTTCAGAACGCGGTTTCATTCATCAGATCTCGGACCCAAAGGGCCTGGACGAGCTTTGCGCGAAAGAAACCGTAACGGCCTACATTGGTTTCGATTGCACCGCACCGAGCCTTCATGCCGGGTCTCTCGTGCCGATCATGATGCTGCACTGGTTTCAGAAGACCGGCCACCGGCCGATTGCCCTCATGGGCGGCGGCACCACGCGCGTCGGTGATCCGTCCGGCAAGGACGAATCCCGCAAGATGCTCACCGAAGAGCTGATCGAGGACAACAAGGCCGGCATCCGCAAGGTCTTCGAAAAACTTCTCACCTTCGGTGACGGCCCGACAGACGCCATCATGCTGGACAATGCGGACTGGCTTCTGAAGCTCAATTACGTTGACTTCCTTCGCGATATCGGCCGGCACTTCTCGGTCAACCAGATGATCCAGCGCGACAGCGTGCGCCTGCGTCTGGAACGCGAACAGCATCTGTCCTTCCTCGAATTCAACTACATGCTCCTGCAGGGCTACGACTATCTGGAGATTTACCGTCGCACCGGTTGCCGGCTACAGATGGGCGGCTCCGACCAGTGGGGCAACATCCTGTCCGGCACCGATCTCGTTCGCCGTCTGGCAGAAGTCGAAGCCTTTGCCCTCACCTCTCCGCTTCTGACCACGTCGTCGGGTGCAAAGATGGGCAAGACTGCCGCAGGCGCTGTGTGGCTCAACGAAGAGCAGCTTTCTGCCTATGACTACTGGCAGTACTGGCGCAACACGGAAGACGCCGACGTGGAGCGTTTCATGAAGCTCTTCACAGTTCTTCCAATGGACGAAATCGCCCGTCTTGCGGCACTGCAAGGCTCGGAGATCAACGAGGCCAAGAAGATACTGGCAACGGAAGCGACTGCCCTGATCCATGGACGGGAAAACGCTGAAGCTGCTGCCGAGACCGCCCGCAAGGCATTTGAAGAAGGCCAATCCGCCGAAGGCCTGCCAACGGTAGAAATTGCCAAGGCCGAACTGGAAGCCGGCATAGGTGTGCTATCCGCATTCGTGAGTGCTGGCCTGTGCGCCTCGAATGGAGACGTCCGCCGCAACATCAAGGGTGGCGCGGTCAAGATCAACGACAAGGGCGAGCAGGACGACAAGCGCCAGATCACGCTTGCTGACCTGACCGGTGACGGCATCGTCAAACTGTCGCTCGGCAAGAAAAAGCACGTGCTCCTGAAGCCGGTCTGAGTTGAAGCACTCCAGAACTGATAAAAAGCCGGGCACCGCCCGGCTTTTTTGTTCGGCAATTAGAGTGACAGGAACAAAGGCCTTCGGCAGCAACCTGGTCCGCCAGACATTGGCTAGTGCGATTGCTCAGTTCGCCTGAAACTCGAACATCTTGCGGAAAATGCCCGGCGCTATCGCCGAAATCGGGTTGACCGAGAGCACCGGGTCGGACACCGAACCAGACAAGCGATAGGTCACACCGATCAGGCCTTCTCCGGAATTGCCGCCGAGCGCAAAGCCCAACAGCGGGATCTTGGCGAAGAAATTGTTGAGAGCGTAGATCGGCACGAAGGTACCGGTAAGGTTGAGCGTCTGCTGCGACAGATCCACCGAGCCACTGACAGTTCCTCCCAGTGCGTTGCCTTGGAGAGCCCCGCGACTGATGGTCAGCAATTCGCCTTCCCGTGAGAAATTGATATCCAGCGTTTCGAAACTGGCGGTGTCCGCAGCTTCGTTGGTATTGATCGCACGCCCGTCAGGGATGCGATTTGAGCGGTTCTGCTCGCGAATACGCTGAATGGCCGGATCTTCCGTGATCCGCAGTGAGCGCACGTTGAAATCGCCGACCCAGCTGTTCTCGTCGGCCATCGCCACATTCAGGACCCCGGTTCCACCGCGCATACGCTTGTAGAGGTCAAGGAAACGCAGTGTTGCGCCTGTGTTTGCAAAACGGCCAATTGCCGCCTGCGTGCCGCCCTGGTCCGTCACCGTGAATTCGAAATTCGCACGACCGTTCACAAGTCCCTTCAAGTCCGCAGAGACCAGTCCCTTGGCACCGGTATCGATCTTGCCCGAGAATTTCTCGATCGCCTGATTATTGAACCCGGTGACACGGTCAATATTGGCGGCAATTCTTGCACCGCCCGAAAAATCACCGGCTCCCTTGCTGCCACCGGGGCTCCGCATGCTCTTGATCAGGCCGCGTCCGTCAAAGGAAGATCCGGCGAAGATGATGTCATAGCGTCCGTCTGTCGCCTTCTGGATATCGACTTCGACATTGTCGCCAGGGCGCAGCTTGAATGTCTTGAACGATGCGCTGACAAGATCGCCGGCCATCGACAGTTGCATCGAACCGGCAACATCGACGCCCTCTGATACCAGCTTGAAGTCCTTCACACGGCGCTGTGTGTCCGTCTCAACCAGCTTGAAAGACGCCGTTGCGGGAACACCCTTGGCTTTTTGCCAGCCGAGCGCCTGCAGCCGGACATCCGTCTGTTTCAGGTCGATGACGAATTCCTGTCCGTCGCTGACCTTTGCAACGCTCAACGTCATGTTGCCTTGGAGAAAGGCGGTCAGATCCACCCCCTTCTCTTTCAGCTGCTTCGCGTTGAGCGCAACAACAACATCCTGTCGTGCCGCAACACCGGATTCGCCCAAGGGCACCACAAGATCGATATCGGCCTGCAATCCGTCGAGTATCCCCTTGCCGGTAATCGCGACCTGATCCTTGTTGGCCTCCAGCGCAACATCCGACTTGCGCACCGTGTGCCCCATGATCGGATTGCTGTCCGAGAAATTCGTCAGACGGCCTGTCGCCTGCCAGTCGATATCGGCAAGATCGATTTCATTGCCCAAGGGAAACGAAGCCGTGATTTCAAGATCTCCCGCCCCTTCGACGCCATCATTCTTGAGATCAGCCCGGTCAAGCACGCGGAAAGGCGCACTGTTGACCATCGCACCAAGGTCGCTCGCCGATCCCTCCATGCGGGTCTTCACGCTTGCCATCTTGCCGTCCCGCAAAGGCAGGTTCTGGATCGCGAAGACACCATCCGGCAGGGTAACCTCGCCACCACTTGAGGCCGTCGCCGTTCCGCCTGTCGCAGTCACGGTCAGTGTCTCGTTTTCAATTGTGAGCGTACCGTCGAGGCCATCAATCTGCGGAACGTCCCCAACAGGCGTGACTGCACCATCGGAAAACGTCATGTCCAGGCGCATGTCGTCCCCAGCCCAGCCCGGGTCCGGATCCCGCGGATCAAATGCCGGCGGGCGGAGCGCGCCCGTATAGGAAACGGTCTCGATCAAGCCGCCTTTCAGGCGCTCGATGATCCAGCGGCGCGCCGGCGGCACAAGCGTGATCGGCCAGAGCTGCTTTGCCACTGCAACCGGTATCAACTCCCCATCAGCGGCCAGCGCCAGATAAGGTCCTTCCGGTGTAATCTGCAGCGAGGCGACACCATGCACGACGGCCTTGCCCGAGCGAGCCGTGAAGCGGTCGACGGAGAGCAATTTTTCAAGCGGATCGAAACGCGCACGAATCTGGACGCCGTCCAGCATATGCGGCTCTTCGGGAACATCGGCTGAACCGAACTGCGGATATTCCGAATCCAGATTGATCTGCCACTCCGGACTATCACCAGCAACCGGCGAAACAGACCCCGTGAAGAAGATGCGTGAATTGCCGCGAATGACGTGCGAACTGGTAATTTCAATTGCGTCTTGTCCCGCCTCGAACAACAGGGACAGTGCTGCATCGTCAAATGCGACCAGTGTCTTGCCAAGTTGGAACCAGCCGTTGCGCACACGCGCAACCGCATTGGCGGAGACGAACTTGCCATCGCCTGTCAGTCGGCTTTCGATTTTGGCGGAGGCCGGAAGTCCCAGCCCCTTGCCCTGCACCGATTTTGCGTTTGGTCCCAGCAGTTCGGCAAGGGTGATTCCGTTGACCACGACCCCGATGCTCTTGGCATTCGCACCCGGCGGGGCGTTGCGCGCCAGCTCCAGTCTCCAGGTGGAGATATTGCCGGCAACTCGCGCGAAGGCCCGTATCGAGCGGTTGTCGTCACGCAGGATGTCCGCGTCAATGCCTCGGTATCGTCTGGGGATGGAACCGGCCAACTCGAAAGAAGCGTCACGGATCTTGACGAAGCTGAGGCCTCGGCGGGCAAACTGGTCGTCCACTACATCGCTGACCCTGTCGACGGCTTCCATGAGCGGCCCCATTTCCGGAAACTTCGCCGGCCCGCCAGCTAGGACAATCCGCACATGGGGCCTTGTCAGGATTAGAGACGAAAAATGAAGCTTCCCGGAGAGCAGTGCATCCCTGTTCAGCGGCGCAGTCAGTTCAGGAAGACTGATGCTTACAGGTGACCCACCGGCGATCTCCGCCCTGGCATCCGAAATCAGGATATTGATGCCGTCCGGCGCAGTAAAATCGACACTTGCGCTGCCAATGGAAAGTTCAACCTGCCCTCGGGTGCCTTGATAGGCCAGCAGGCTGCCTAGAAGCGGAATGTGCACCGGCCCGGTTGCAAACAGAATGGCGATGCCGGCAACAAGACCAACCAGAACGGCGGCGACGACGTAGCGCAAGCGCTTGCGTTTTTTCGGCGTCACTTTGGCCGTGTCCTGAGATCCGCCGGTTTTAGGCAAATACGTCAATCCAATCTTTCGCCTGCATGCGTAAGACAGGCGCTTGGGTTCGGGTTCGGAGCAAAGCGCCGGGTTACCTCACTACAGCTCCGGACGAGTCGCTGAGCGATTGATGATACTGCGAAAGCTTTGCTAAAAGCGACCGCAGCCATTGTAGACGCAGCCGGAAACCGGCATTAACGCACAAACTTTGACAGAAGGAAGGCATGATGAGCGAATTGGCCGTCGGGGATGTCGCACCGGATTTCGAACTGGAAGGTGATGGCGGCAACAGGGTGTCGCTGAGCGCCCTCAAAGGAAAACCCGTCGTAGTGTATTTTTATCCCAAGGATGACACGCCGGGCTGCACAAAGGAGGCTATTGCCTTCACTGAACAGTCCGATGCATTCGCCAAACTTGGCGTGACCATTATCGGGCTCTCGCCTGACACAGCCGCCAAACACGACAAGTTCATCGCCAAGCACAATCTGGCGATCAGACTGGGGGCGGACACGGAAAAGGAAGTCGCGGAGGCCTACGGGGTCTGGGTGGAAAAATCCATGTACGGCAAGAAATACATGGGTGTGGAACGCACCACCTTTCTCGTCGGTGCAGACGGCAAGATCGCCGAAGTCTGGCGCAAGGTGAAAGTTCCAGGGCACGCGGATGCCGTTCTTGAGGCTGCGCGGGCCCTGTGAGTTCCCCACTGGAAACGGCAACCGGCAGCACCAGGATGGTGACCGGAAGGAACAACTTGCCGCACACTCTGGTTGCCGGAGCGCGAGCGATCGTGTGCGCTTCCGATACAGCCGAAAAAGTGCGGCTTGCCTATGCTGTCTCCAGGGCCTGGTTTCAGCGTGAACTCGCTCTCGGATCTCCCTCGAGAGATGGTGCGATGCCGGATCGGCCGGGCCGGCCGGAAAAACCTGTTCTGCTTGCACCGCGAGACATGCCAAAACGCAGCTTGAAGGGCAAGGCGGGCCGCCTTGCCCTGATTCACTCCCTGGCACACATCGAGCTCAACGCAGTGGACCTGACATGGGATCTGATCGGACGCTTCGCGCACGTCAGGCTGCCCAGGTCCTACTATGACGACTGGGTGCGAGTCGGGCTTGAGGAAGCCAAGCATTTTGCCATGCTGCAGGAGCGCCTGGCGAAACTGGACGCCACCTACGGAGACCTGCCTGCCCACGACGGTCTCTGGCAAGCAGCGCAGGACACCGGACACGACCTTGCTGCCCGCCTTGCCATCATCCCGCTGGTACTCGAGGCAAGAGGCCTCGACATCACGCCACCGATGATCGAAAAAGCCCGCGAAATCGATGACGAAGACACCGCCAAATGTCTCGACATCATCTATCGGGACGAGAAAAACCATGTCGCCTTTGGCGCAAAGTGGTTCCGGTTTCTGTGTGACCGGCAGGGAATCAGGCCTGAGTCGGCATTCCACACCTACGTGCGCCGTCACTTCAGGGGTCCGTTAAAACCTCCCTTCAACGATCGCGCGCGGTCCGAAGCCGGACTAACTCCCGGTTTTTACTAGCCTCTTGCGCCTCTCATCGGATAAATTTCACAACCGTGAAGACGAATTATTAACCTTACCAAATTCTAATCAGGCTCAGATCTTTTGCAGAATGCAGGCAGTGACTGAGTGACAATGCAACAGCGCCAAGAATCGACGCGGACCTATCAAGCCCCCCGGACAGAGCCACATCATCCGGTTCTGGAAAAGGGCGAGAAGACGACCACGTACAGTGTAAGGCCGGTTCATCTTATTTGCGGTGCAATCGGCTGCGTGACGGCAACCTTGGCGGTTGCAGGCACAATTGGCTACTACGCCCTGCGCAGTGACATGATGGCCGAGGCCAGCGCTGAAAGAACCGAGCTGGTGCTGGAGTATCAGGACCACATCGACCGCCTGCGTACCGAGATTGCAAATCTGACGAGCCGCCAGATGGTCGACAGGGAAACCGTCGAGATCCAGGTAATGGACGTTCTGCGCCGGCAGCAAGACCTCAATCAGCGCCATGCCATCGTGGCCGACCTGGTTGCCAGGGCGGAAAGCGTCGGTATCTACCTTAGCAACGACAAGCCCCTGCCCCCGGAGAAACCTTCGCTCGACGAGCGTAACCTCGCTTCCCTGGATGGTAGCGACAAGTCTGCAATCGGCGGCGAAAGCGAGTTGATCGAAGAACCGGTAAAAGCCTTGGGATTGCGCGACGGTTCCACAAGATCCTTCGATCCTCTGGCTATTCTGCAGCAGCCGGCAACCGATACCGCAACGCCGGATACCGACGTAAAAAAAAACTCTGAGAAACAGGCTGCCCTCGACGCGGTAAAGGCCGACATCTCCATGATGGACGAAGAAAGTACGGCGGCCGTCGATGCGATCACCATCGCGACGGAAGGCCGTATTGAGGACATCCTCCGCATCACGCGTTCTATCACGCCCGGACTCAACGCCACACTGCGTGAAAAGACCTCCCTCGGCGGCCCGTTCCAGCCGATCAACGACGAGAACTTTCCAGACCGCCTAGACCGCGCAAACACAGCCCTGGACACACTGCGACGCGTGAAATTTACCGCACTGCGTCTGCCGATCAAACGGCCGGTCCGGAACGGCTCCGTGTCAAGCACCTACGGTCCTCGGGTTGATCCGTTCCTGGGCCGGCTGGCCATGCACACTGGCATCGACTTCAAGGCCCCTTACGGCGCACGCGTATTCGCAACGGCACCCGGCACAGTGATCAGCGCGGGACGTAACGGTGGCTACGGCAAGATGGTGGAGATCCGTCATGCGAACGGGTTTGTCACCCGCTATGCTCATATGAGCCGCATCCAGGTATCGGAAGGCGACCATGTTCTGGCGGGCGATCTCGTCGGCAATGTCGGCTCCACCGGTCGCTCCACAGGTCCACATCTCCACTACGAGATCCGCCGGCATGACAAGCCCGGCAATCCGGCAGCTTTCCTGGCGGCAGGCGATCGCTTCTCGGCACTCGACCTTTGAAGGGTGAAAAAGGCCGAAACAAAAAAACGGGGCCGAATGGCCCCGCTTTCATTTGTATTTTCCACTGTGCCTTTAGTCGATATCGGCGACTTCGACCGGATCTCCACCAAAGACGCGCTGTGCCAGCGCAGCTTCCATGAATTCATCCAGATCGCCATCGAGAACATCGCCCGGAGACGTGCTCTCAACGCCCGTGCGCAGGTCCTTGACCAACTGATAGGGCTGAAGCACGTAGGAGCGGATCTGGTGCCCCCAGCCGATGTCGGTTTTCGAGGCAGCTTCTGCGTTGGCCGCTTCTTCGCGCTTCTTCAGCTCCGCTTCATAAAGGCGGGCCTTCAGCATCGACCAGGCCGTTGCCCGGTTCTTGTGCTGTGAGCGCTCGGACTGACACTGCACCACGATACCGGTTGGCTGGTGCGTGATACGCACGGCGGAATCGGTCGTGTTGACGTGCTGACCACCTGCACCGGAGGCGCGGTAGGTATCAATGCGGCAATCACTCTCGTTGATGTCGATCTCGATGGAATCGTCAATCACCGGATAGACCCAGGCACTGGAGAAGCTGGTGTGGCGGCGGGCGTTGCTGTCATAGGGCGAAATCCGCACGAGGCGATGCACGCCCGATTCGGTCTTCAGCCAGCCATAGGCATTCTCGCCCTTGATCAGCAAGGTCGCAGACTTGATGCCCGCTTCTTCACCGTCATGATATTCCAGCACTTCGACCTTGAAGCCCCGCTTTTCCGCCCACCGGCGGTACATGCGAAGCAACATGGACGCCCAATCCTGGCTCTCGGTACCACCGGCACCGGAGTTGATTTCCAGGTACGTGTCGTTCGCATCGGCCTCACCGGACAGCAGCGAATTGAGCTGCAGCTGGTTGACCTTGCCCTTGAGACCACGAAGCGCTTCCTCGGCATCGGTAATGACGGACTTGTCGTCTTCCATTTCGCCGAGTTCGATCAGTTCGATATTGTCGGAAAGGTCCTGCTCCAGCGACTTGATGCCACCAATGCTGTCATCAAGCTGCTGACGCTCGCGCATCAGCTTCTGGGCCTTGGACGGCTCATTCCAGAGGTTCGGATCTTCGGAAAGGGCGTTCAGCTCTTCCAGTCGGACGACGGCCTGATCCCAGTCAAAGATGCCTCCTCAGCAGGCTTATGGCCTGCTTGATTTCATCGACGATCGCTTCCATTTCGGCGCGCATCGGATACCTCGCTTTTGATGTGAAGCGGCCCGGTCTCCTGCAAGAGGCACCGGGCCGAGAATTGGAGCGGGACATTACCCAAGCAGGACTTCGCTGTAAACCGTCGAAAAGGATCTCGCGATGACCCGACAGTCGGCCAGCCCCTGCTAGGCAAGGCGGGTTAGTAAAGACCGCCTGTGCCGACCGTAACGGCCTGCTGCGCTTCCGGAGAAACTGCAGTCGGAACTCCCATTGTGTCCTGGAACCCGATGACGGAGTAACTGTCCGGCGGGGCCATACCCGGCTTGAAGGCTTCCAGGATCGAACCCGGATCACCGGCAGCGGTTCTAAGACCGGTGCGGCGGTTGATCGGGATCAGCTGAAGACCCTTGGGTACACGGAATTCCACCGGCGGCTTGTCGGCCAGAGCAGTCTTGACGAACTCGGTGAAGATCGGCGCCGCCACCTGACCGCCGGTTGCCCCGCGGCCCATCGGTTTCGGATTGTCGAAGCCCACAAACACGCCGACCGCAAGATCCGGCGTAAAGCCCATGAACCAGGCGTCTTTTTCGTCGTTGGTGGTACCTGTCTTGCCGGCGACCGGACGACCAACCGCACGAACGGACGTTGCCGTACCGCGCTGAACCACGCCTTCCATCATCGATGTGATTTGATAGGCAGTCATCGGGTCAAGCACCTGCTCGCGGTCGTCGATCAGGGTCGGTTCGTCCTGGCCTTCCCACACATCCTGCGTACAGCCGTCACAGATACGGCTGTCATGCTTGTAGATGGTACGGCCGTAACGGTCCTGAATACGGTCGATCAGCGTCGGTCGAACTTTCCTGCCGCCATTTGCGATGGTCGCATAAGCGGTGGTCAGCCGCAGCACGGTGGTTTCCCCCGCACCAAGTGACATGGACAGAACCGGAAGCATGTTGTCGTAGATGCCGAAACGCTTCGCATATTCTGCGACCAGCGGCATGCCCATGTCCTGAGCGAGCCGAACAGTCATGACGTTCCGTGACAGCTCGATACCTGTGCGCAGGGTCGACGGACCGTAGAATTTGCCGCCGTAGTTCTGCGGGCGCCACGTGCCGAGACCCGGGCCCTGGCTGATTTCCAGAGGCGCGTCCATGATCACGGAAGACGGCGTGTAACCGTTGTCGAGAGCGGCAGCGTAAAGGAATGGCTTGAAGGACGATCCAGGCTGCCGGTAGGCCTGCGTTGCACGGTTGAATTCGCTCTGTGCAAAGCTGAAACCACCGACAAGTGCAAGGACACGGCCGGTATAGGGATCCATCGCCACCAGAGCGCCCGACACCTTCGGGATCTGACGAAGTTCATAGGTTCCCGGCGCAACCGGGCTTTCCTGAACATAAACAACATCGCCAGGCGTCAGCACATCGGAAACGGCGCTCGGTGCCCTGCCCTTGACCCGGGCCCATTTCATGGTGCTCAGGAACAACGGGCCGGTCTTGCGTTCTTCGGAAAGCTGGCCACTGACCTGCCGTTCCGGCTGAACGCCAATCTTGGCCTCTTCGCCGCCGGCTTCCAGAACCACTGCGAGCTTCCACTCCGGCAGATCGCTCAGGGCTTCCACCTTGGCCAGATCGATGCCCCAGTCGGCACCAAGGGTGATCTTGTCGACAGGGCCATTCCAGCTGCCACGCTGATGATCGAAGGCAATCAAACCGTCCATCAACGACTTGCGGGCCAGTTTCTGCATTTCGGGGTCAAGCGTCGATCGCACCGAAAGCCCGCCCTCGTACAGGCGCTTGTCGCCGAAGATGTCGGCCACTTCGCGGCGGACTTCCTCAGTGAAGTACTCGGCGGCAAACAGGCGAGATCCGGTTTCACGCGGCTTGACGACAATCGGTTTCTGTTTGGCTTCCTCGCCATCCTGGGCGCTTACGTAACCATCTGCGATCATACGGTCGATCACGTAGTTGCGGCGCGCAATGGCGGCCTCTGTCTTCCTGTAAGGATGATAGTTGCTCGGACCTTTCGGCAGCGCTGCCATATAGGCGATTTCTTCAAGCGACAGTTCGTGAACCGACTTGTCGAAATAGATCAGCGAAGCGGCTGCGACGCCGTAGGCCCCGAAGCCGAAATAGATCTCGTTGAGATAAAGCTCGAGAATTTCGTCCTTGGTGTAGGCCTGCTCGATGCGCAGGGAAAGGACCGCTTCCTTCACCTTGCGCTCATACGCGGCGGAACGGCGTTCACGCTCTTCGCTCACGAGATCGGACAAGAGGAAGTTCTTTGCGACCTGCTGCGTGATGGTCGAAGCACCTTCCGGACGACGACCGGACCCATAGTTCTGGATGAAACGCACCGCCGCACGGGCAATGCCTTCCGGGTCAACACCGATGTGGGTGTAGAAATTCTTGTCTTCGGCTGCGACAAACGCCTGCTTGACGCGATCCGGGATTGCCTGGATCGGCAGGAACATGCGCCTTTGAGTCGCGTATTCGGCCATAAGACTACCGTCAGCGGCATGCACACGCGTCATGACCGGTGGCTCATAGTTCTTCAGGGCCGTATAATCCGGCAGATCCTTCGTCAGGTCCTGCAGGTACATCCAGACCCCGGCGGCAATCAGCAGCGCAAAGATCGCACCGATTCCGAACAGGTAGCCAAAAAACTTCACCAAAAATTTCATACCGCGGGCTCGTCTTTCCCCGTTCTTAGCGCTTCCAGCTTTTTAACACGGAAACATTTGCTCAGCATCACCGATGCCGACAGTCGCACAAACTTGTCTGCCTTCCTCGTGCACCAATATGGCGATGCTGAGGCAATCGCCAGTGCTAACCTGCCATTTTGAAAGCAATGCAAGGATTTTTACTGTGACGGTGCTGCTTGTTGCCGCGCAAGCCGCGGCCGGAAAAATCCGTGAACAGCCTCGGTCATGGCATTCGCCATGCGTTCACGCCATTCGTCGGAAATCAGAAGCTTCTCGTCATGTTCGTTGGAGAGGTAGCCGAGCTCGACCAGCACCGAGGGCACATCATGGGCCTTCAACACCCGGAAACCCGCAGAACGATGCGGATTGTTGATCAGCCGGACAGCGCTTTTGAGTTCGTCCACCAGCGACCTGGCGAAATAGACCGAAAACGACCTCGTTTCGCGTCGCGCAAGATCGATCAGGATATCTGTCACCTCTGTTGGCTCTTCCGTCAGATCCACACCGGCGATGACGTCCGACATGTTTTCCGATTGGGCCAGATCTTCGGCCAGTTGGTCCGACGCCCTGTCTGAAATTGTGTAGACGGTCGCGCCACGCGCCAATTTCTGCCCGCGCCGGACAGAATCGGCGTGAATGGAGACGAAGAGATCGGCTTCAAGTTCATGACCGATTTCAACTCGGCGCCCCAGCGGGATGAATGTGTCATCATCCCGGGTAAGTTGAACGTTGTAGAGCCCGCTTTCGTCCAGCTTTTCCTTGAGCAGCTGAGCGAAGTCGAGAACGATCGCCTTTTCGAGAGTTCCGTGGACGCCTGTCGCCCCGGTGTCAATACCGCCATGCCCCGGATCGAGGACGATTAGCGGCTTGTCTCTGTTCTTTGGAGCGGTCAAACGGTCACTTTTCGGTGCGGAATCACTCCCGGCGACGACGCGCTTGGGCCTTGAGGTCTCGACAAAGGTGTCGAATTCGTCGGCTGTCGCGCTGACAAGGTCCACAACAAGCCGCGCAGGCTGGTCATCGACAGCCGGCAGGAAAAATGTCTTGTCGACCTTCACCGGTCCCGTCAGGTCCATCACCACACGGGATCTTCCAACCGCAAAGAGGCCGAAGCGCCAGTCGGTGACAAGCCCTCGCCCGCTCTCGCCAGAATCGGCCGGCAGCGAAAATGTCACTTCGGGAAGGTCAATGATCAACCGGGCCGGATTGGCAAGGCCGGAGATGGTCGGTGTCACCTGACGGTTCATATCAAGAACGAATCGCGTGCGCGCCTCGTCTCCCGCCACGCGCGCTCCGGTTACCCGGGCCTTTTCCGGTTCGGCAGATGCGGCGCAAGTGAGGCCGGCAAACGCAGCAACGCAGATGCTCAAAACCACTGCGAAAGACGTCGCCAGTCTCAAAACACTGCCCGGTCCCTGGTCTACTTGCGGTTTCATTCCGTCCTTGAACTCAATTATTTCGGCCATGTCGCTCGAAAACTTCGCGTGTTGAGCCCCCGTCAGCCCTGTCATACGCCATCCGCCACGCAAGGAAAATGCCATATCCAATTCACATTGCTTGCAATGCGCTGCGACGGAACGTAAAAGTACCTTACGGATTTCGGTTTGAAACCGATACCTTTCCAGATAGCTGACATGGGTGTCTATCCACAACGCTATCGCATTCCCAGGCCTTCTAACGACAGAACAGAGGCCGTTCTGCCGCTTAAAGACAAGCCCTGGAAGACAGTGGATCTGGTATCGGCACCTCTTTGAGACCGCCCCGCCTCGCGACGTGTTGCCCTTACAAAACGGCAGTTTCCCCGGCGAGGTTTTCGGCGGCCGTTAGGAGCGGACCCATTCCGGAACCGGATGCAGGCCCATTGGCGAAGCCAGGCTGCATACCGGCAGAAGGTACAACGACTTAACTAAAGGGCCTGCGTTGCCTGAAGGACCCGCGCGATGCACATGGTGATCAACATACAGCAAGGTACCGCTTCAGCGGCTGCCTGCGTTGATCATACGACCGCGCCGGGCGCAGACGCTCTTTCTCATCTTAGCAAAACAAATACGGCAGACATCCTCCTGCTGCGCGATGCGCGTTTCGCACATGCGCCCATGAGTGCTGCCGTGGAGAAGTTCAATAATGGCAAACAAAATGCTGATCGACGCGGGCCACCCGGAAGAGACCCGGGTCGTCGTCGTGCGTGGCAATCGGGTTGAAGAATTCGACTTTGAAGCAGCTAATCGGAAGCAACTGCGCGGAAACATATATCTTGCCAAGGTAACCCGGGTCGAACCGTCCCTGCAGGCCGCATTCGTCGAATATGGCGGAAATCGCCACGGGTTCCTCGCTTTCAGCGAAATTCACCCTGACTACTATCAGATCCCTGTTGCCGACCGGGAAGCACTTCTGGCTGCGGAAGCAGCCGACAGACAGCGTGATGATTCGGACGGTGAAGAAAAACCAAAGCGCCGCCGCCGCTCCCGTGCAGCACGAAACGAGGCTGCTGAAACCGTTGCCAGCGACAAGGTTGAGGCGGATGCCTCCGAAGACACCGCAGAAGGCGACGAAGAGGCCGTAAAGGCCACAGAAGATACTGACGCAGTTTCCGAAGAGACCTCTGCCGACGAAACGGATGGCGAAGGCGTATCGGCGCGCAGCACAGACGGAGACGCCTCCGACGAAGAAGAAGACGAAGCATCCTCTTCCGAGGAAGAAGCAGACGAAGAAGAAGAGGCTCCGGTGCGCTCGCGTGGCCGCGGGCGCGGCCGTCGCCGCCAGCGTCAGAACGACGATGACGATGATGCCGACAATGATGTCGATGCCGTCGAATCCGTCGGCGCGGAAGATGCGATGGAAGAAGTTCCTGAACGCATTATCCCGCTGCGCAAGCAATACAAGATTCAGGAAGTCATCAAGCGACGCCAGATCATTCTGGTGCAGGTGGTCAAGGAAGAGCGCGGCAACAAGGGCGCCGCACTGACGACCTACCTGTCGCTCGCAGGCCGCTATTCCGTGCTGATGCCGAACACCGCCCGTGGCGGCGGCATTTCGCGCAAAATTACCCAGCCGACTGACCGCAAGCGCCTGAAGAAGATCGCCTCCGAACTGGATGTGCCGGAAGGCATGGGCGTGATCCTGCGCACCGCCGGTGCAAGCCGGACGAAGGCCGAGATCAAGCGCGACTTCGAATACCTGATGCGGCTTTGGGAAAACGTTCGCGAGCTGACCTTGAAATCCAGTGCTCCAAGCCTCGTCTACGAGGAAGGCAGTCTGGTCAAGCGATCGATCCGCGATCTCTACAACAAGGACATCAACGAGGTCCTTGTTGCGGGCGAAGAAGGCTACCGTGAGGCCAAGGACTTCATGCGCATGCTCATGCCGAGCCATGCGAAGAACGTCCAGCCCTACCGCGACCCCTCGCCGCTATTTATCCGCTACGGTGTCGAACCGCAGCTCGATGCAATGTTCTCGCCGCAGGTAACGCTGAAGTCCGGTGGTTATATCGTCATCAACCAGACCGAAGCTCTGGTCTCGATCGACGTGAACTCCGGCAAGTCAACCCGCGAACACAATATCGAGGACACCGCGCTCCAGACGAACCTGGAAGCGGCGGAAGAAGTGACCCGACAGCTGCGCCTGCGCGATCTTGCCGGCCTGATCGTCATCGACTTCATCGACATGGAAGAGTCGAAGAACAATCGGTCGGTCGAACGCAAGCTGAAGGATTGTCTGAAGAACGACCGCGCCCGCATTCAGGTTGGCCGGATCTCGCACTTCGGCCTGCTGGAAATGTCGCGTCAGCGCATCCGCACCGGCGTTCTGGAAAGCTCGACCACGCCTTGCCCGCATTGCCAGGGCACCGGCATGATCCGGTCTGTGGAATCCGTTGCCCTGCACGTGCTGCGTTCGGTTGAGGACAACCTTCTGAAAGGCGCCTCCCACAACCTGATCATTCGCACCACAACGCAGGTAGCGCTCTATATCCTCAACCAGAAACGATCGAACCTGGTCGATCTGGAAACCCGCTTCGCCATCGATGTCGAAGTGCATGCGGACGACATGGTCAATGGCCAGCTCTACGTTCTGGAGCGCGGTGCACCGGTCGATCGCGACCGTGTGCCGATGCCGGTTCCTGCGATTGTCCAGCCGGATACGATCGAGATCATCGACGAAGACACCGAACAGCCGGACATCGAGGAATTCGCTCAGGAAGACGACAATGACGGCCGCCGCCGGCGCCGCCGTCGCAAGCGCCGGAGGGGTGGTTCCGATAACCAGCAGGACGATGGCGAATCGCGTCAGGTCAACGCCGAGGCAGACGATGCCGACGGTGATGACGAGCAGCCGCAGGAAGCCCGTTCCGGTGGTGATGAGGACGGTGACGATGAACCGCGTCGCAAGCGCCGCCGTGGACGCCGTGGTGGTCGCCGCGGCCGTCGCAACGGTGACGATATGCAGGCAGAAGGTGGCGCTGAAAACGACGGCGAGACCAATGACGAAACTCGGGAAGCCGCTTCCTCTGAAGAACAGCAGGACGATCAGACCGGTTCTGAAGCCGTAGCCGTCGCCGAAAGCGGTCAGGAAACAGAAGCTGCGGGTGCCGCATCACAGGATGCTTCCCAGGCCGATGAGGCAAAGGCCGTCGATGGCGACACGATTTCGGACGCTAGCGGCGAAAGCCCTGCGGAAGAAACTGCGCAGCAGGACGGTGCCGCCGTTCCTGTAGAGGCCGATGCGGCAGATGAGACACCGGTGATGGCTGAAGCTGACACCATCGTGGTCGAAACGCCAACTTCCGAACAGCCGATTGCCAGCGAAGCCGATGCCGATGCCGAAGAAGAAGCACCTGCGCGCAAGGCGCCGGCCGAGCCTGTCGTAACCAGCGAAACATCCGGAGACGACGACAAGGAAGACAAGCCGAAACGCGGCGGCTGGTGGCAGCGTGGCCGGTCGTTCTTCTGAACCGGTAACATCAACCAGCTTTGAAATGGAAAAGGCGGCCAGTGTGCCGCCTTTTTTGTTGTCCGATGCGATCGATGCTCAGACTGCTTTGAGAAAACCCCTGAGCTTCTCAAGCGCCAACTTCATATCGTCATGCGCACCTGCAAAGGAAAAACGCAAGAACTCATGACCGTGCACGGGATCGAAATCGACACCGGGCGTTGCCGCGACACCTGCCTCGTGCAGCATACGCCTGGCGAAATCGAGACTGTCCGAGCTGAACCGGCTAATATCTGCATAGATGTAAAAGGCCCCATCTACCGGCAACAGCTTGTCGAGACCGATTTTCGGCAACCCGTCGAGAAGCAAGGCGCGGTTGGCAGCATACCCTGCCTTGACCGCTTCCAGTTCCTGCACCGAGTTGAGTGCTGCTCCCGCAGCGATCTGGGACAGCTCCGGCGGAGAAATATAGAGGCTCTGGGCAATCCGCTCTGTTGGGCGCACCAGTTGCTCCGGCAACACCAGCCAGCCAATGCGCCAGCCGGTCATGCAATAGTATTTCGAGAAACTGTTGACGATAATGACATTCTGCGATGTTTCCAGCGCTGTCTTCTCTTCACCGTCGTAGCAAAGCCCATGGTAGATCTCATCCGAGATGAACCATATGCCCGCCTCGTCGCAATAGCGGATCAGGTCTTCCAGCGCATCGGCCGTCATCATCGTTCCGGTCGGATTGGCCGGACTGGCAACCAGGACGCCCTTCACAGGACCTTCTTTTTGAGCCTCTTCCAGATGCGCTGGCGTCAGGCTCCACCGGGTTTCCTCCCCGACTTCGATCTCGACCGCAACGAGACCAAGGGCTTTCAGGATGTTGCGATAGGCCGGATAACCGGGAGCCGTCAGGACAATTCGGTCCCCGGGATCAAACGCGGCAAGGAAGGCGAGATTGAAACCGGCGGATGAGCCCGTGGTTGCCATGATCCGCTCGACAGGCACGTCGACGCCATAGGTCGTTCGATAATGCGCAGCCAATGCCTCGCGCAATGGGCGGATGCCAAGCGCTTCGGTGTAGCCGAGACGACCATGATCCAGAGCTTTTCTCGCCATATCCAACGCAGCCTTGGGCGCCGGGGCCGATGGCTGCCCGACTTCCATATGAATGATCTTGCGCCCCTGCGCTTCCAGACTTGCCGCTTCGGCAAGAACATCCATTGCGATGAAGGGGGCAACGTCACTGCGGCGAGACGGCTGAAAAAGAGGCTGGTTCATGTGTCCTGAAAATCCGGCTGAGAAACTGGCTTCACCCTATCGCGGATTTTTCCATCCGATGCAACGCGTGCGGCCAGTTGCAACTTTCGGGCTGCTCCGGCACGACAACGGCCCGGCACCTTACCTTTTTGTCATGCCGGCTTCCTTGACCCGCATCGCACACCTCCATACCTTCGCCACACATCCATGTCCCAGGATAACATCTAAGCAAAGATGAGCCTGGAAAGCGTTCCGGTCCGGATTGGAGTTTTGCACCTGTGCCTGGTTCCGCCATTTTGAAAATCGATTTTCCTCGCAGCCTTGCGCGTAAAGCGGTCGCACTTGCCTGTGCAAGCGCCCTCGCCCTGCCTCTTGTTTCGGTACCAGCGATGGCACAGGGGCGCAGTCTGCCGCTCGTGCGCGATGCAGAAACGGAACATCTTCTGAAGGACTATGCGACGCCGATCTTCAAGGCTGCCGGCATTTCCAATTCAGAACCGGAAATCATTCTGGTCAACGACAAGAGCTTCAACGCTTTCGTTCCCGACAGCCGCAGGATGTTCATCAACATCGGTGTCATCATGGAATCGGAAACACCCGGTGAAGTGATTGGCGTGATTGCCCATGAATCTGGCCACATCGCCGGTCGTCATCTCGTGCGCCTGCGTGCCGCTGCCGCCAATGCCCAGATCATCTCTGTCATCGGCATGATTCTCGGTGCGGGTGCCGCGGCAGCCGGTGCGGCCTCCGGGTCCGGTGAGGTTGCTTCGGGCGGTGGCGCTGTGATCATGGGCTCGGGATCCGTCGGCCAGCGGTCGTTCCTGTCCTATCAGCGCGGCGAAGAAGCCGCAGCCGACCGGGCCGCGCTCAAATACCTGAGTGCTACCGGACAAAGTCCGCGCGGCCTGCTGAAGACCTTCGAGCGCATGTCGGAACAGCAGATGTTCACCCGCAAGTACGCCGACCCTTATGCCCAGAGCCACCCGATGGCGCAGGACCGCTACAACAGTCTGGCGACCGACGCGCAGAAATCGAAATACTTCAACCAGCCGGAAGACTATGTACTGCAATACAGGCACGACATGGTGCGGGCCAAACTGTTCGCCTTCACCAGCCATCCGTCCGCCACGTTGCGAGCCTATCCGCGCAGCGACAAAAGCCCTCAGGCACAATACGCACGCGCTATTGCCGCAATGAAGAGCCGGGGAAAAGGCGCGGTCAAGGAGATAGACGCCCTGATCCGCACGCAGCCGAACAACCCCTATTATTACGAGCTCAAGGGGCAGGCCCTGATCGAAGGTGGCGATCCCAAAGGCGCGATCGCTCCCTTCCGCAAGGCTCTGTCGTTCAAACCGACCGAACCGCAGTTCCTCACCTGGCTCGGGTATGCGCTGGTTGCTTCGAATGACAAGTCCAATCTGCCGGAGGCAGAACGCATCTTGAAAGAGGCGATCCAGCGGGACCAGAACTCGGGCGTTGCCTACAGTCAGCTGGCCATTGCCCACGGCCGCCAGGGCGAGCGTGCGGAAGCTGATTTGGCAACTGCGAAAGGCCTGATGGTGAGTGGCGATTTCCAGGCTGCGAAACGCTACGCGGCGCGTGCTCAAAAAAGTTTGAAGAGAGGAACGCCGGCATGGCTTCAAGCGGACGACATTGTAGCGTACAACCCACCTAATCTGCCTAACAACGGCCGCTGATATCTCAGACACATATGGGTGCCGTTCGAACGAAAGACGGTTACCTGAGGAGCCTTGAATGACCGACACTTCCCCGAAGATCCAGATCCTGAAGACCGGGTCGCTCTGCCCGCCGATGCTGCTGCGCGTCCTGTCGGCTTGCGCGCTTGCACTTACCCTGCTGGCTGGCCCGGTTGCCGCTCAGGATCTGAACCGCGGTGAGATTGAAAAAATCGTGCGGGAATATCTGCTTGAGCATCCTGAAGTGATTGCCGAAGCGCTGACCGAACTCGATCGCCGTGAAAAGGAAGCTGCAGAAGTTGCGCGCGTGGAAGCCCTCAACGAAAGCGCCGACGTTCTTTTCAATTCGTCGCGGCAGGTGGTTCTGGGCAATCCGGAAGGGTCTGTCACCCTGGTCGAGTTCTTCGATTATAACTGCGGCTACTGCAAGCGCGCGCACGGCGACATGGTCAAGCTGATCGATGAAAACCCCGACCTTAAAGTCGTCCTGAAGGAATTCCCGGTTCTCGGCCAGGGCTCTGTCGAAGCAGCCCAGGTGGCTGTCGCGGTCAACTCTGTGGCGCCAGAGAAATACGGCGAATTCCATGAAAAACTGCTTCTGAGCCGCGGCCAGGCGAACCGGGCCAGCGCCCTCGCCGCAGCGACGTCCGTCGGCATTTCGGAAGACGATCTCCTGGCGTCCATGAAAACGGACGAAGCCGGCCAGACGATTGAAGAAGTCTACTCCCTGGCCAACCGTCTCGGCTTGACCGGCACTCCGTCCTATGTGGTCGGCAACGACGTGGTCATGGGCGCAGTCGGTTATGAGGAACTGAGCCAGAAGCTCGACGCGCTGCAGAATTGCGGCCAGACCACTTGCTGATCCTGTGAGCCGAAACAGTGTTTCGGCGTTCACTTGCCTGTTGGAAACCCCCATTCCTCATGTCAGTGAGAAATCGGGGGTTTTCCTGTTCCAATTGAATCCCTATAAGAAGCGTGGCTCGCCTCCAGGAAGAGACGGGCCGAAGATCTTTGTCCGCCCAACAACGGCGGAGCAAGAGCGTGGTTGCGGCCCCGGCCTTACGGACCCTGATCGAGTTGCAGGGCTGGATATTTCGGGTCTGACCCCATCCCGGTATGGAGCGGTCACCCGGCGAGCCGGCCAGCTGCGTGTCTTGCGGACCGAGTATGAGAGCCAAACATGATGCGTAATGATAACAAGAAATTCGACACGGCCCTGATCCGGGACCTCGCCGTTCTCCTGGATGAGACAAATCTCTCGGAAATCGAACTGGAACAGGGTGACACGCGCATTCGCGTGGCCCGTCAGATGACGATCAGCGCACCGGTGAACGTTGCAGCACCTATGGCCGCACCGACAGCACCGGCCGCAGCCGCTTCCCCGGCAGCAGCAGCGCCTGCCGCCGAACCGGCCCACGCCGGCACGACCGTAACCTCGCCAATGGTCGGCACGGCCTATCTCGCCGCCGAACCGGGCGCACCGGCCTTCATTCAGGTTGGCGACAAGGTGGTGGAAGGTCAGACGATCCTGATCATCGAAGCCATGAAAACCATGAACCACATTCCCGCCACCAAGGCGGGCACCGTCAAGCAGATCCTTGTGGACGACGCTCAGCCGGTGGAATTCGGCGAACCGCTTATTATCGTCGAATAAGGAGCCGTTGTGGCCATGTTCTCCAAGATTCTCATTGCCAACCGCGGCGAGATCGCCCTGCGCATCCTGCGCGCCTGTAAAGAGCTCGGCATCTCCACCGTTGCGGTTCACTCCACCGCTGATGCGGATGCGATGCATGTGCGCCTGGCAGACGAAAGCGTCTGCATTGGCCCGCCTGCCGCGCGCGACAGCTACCTGAACATCCCGCAGCTTCTTGCGGCTTGTGAAATCACCGGAGCGGATGCTGTCCACCCGGGCTACGGCTTCCTGTCGGAAAACGCCCGTTTCGCGGAAATCCTTGAAGCACACGGTATCGAATTCATCGGCCCGACCGCTGAACACATTCGCATCATGGGTGACAAGATCCAGGCCAAGCAGACGGCCAAGGACCTCGGCATCCCGGTTGTTCCTGGCTCCGACGGTGCCGTGACGGCTGGTGACGACGCCCACGCGATCGCCCGCGAGATCGGCTACCCGGTTCTGGTAAAGGCAGCTGCAGGTGGCGGTGGCCGCGGCATGAAGGTTGCCCGCACCGAAGCCGAGCTTGATACAGCCCTGTCCACGGCACGTTCCGAAGCAAAGGCTGCCTTCGGCGACGACGCGCTCTACATGGAAAAATACCTCGGCAAGCCTCGGCATATCGAGATCCAGGTTCTGGGTGATGGCAAGGGCAATGCGGTTCACCTCGGTGAACGCGACTGTTCGCTGCAGCGCCGCCACCAGAAGGTGCTCGAAGAAGCTCCCTCCCCGAGCCTCAATGCCAGCCAGCGCAAGGAAATCGGCGAGATCGTCGCTGCTGCCATGCGCAAGCTGAAGTATCGCGGCGTTGGCACGGTGGAATTCCTCTATGAGAACGGCGAGTTCTATTTCATTGAAATGAACACCCGTCTGCAGGTTGAACACCCTGTTACGGAGATGATCACCGGCATCGACCTCGTCAACGAGCAGATCCGCATCGCCGCAGGTGGATCGCTGGATATGACCCAGGACGACATCACGTTCGAAGGCCACGCCATCGAATGCCGCATCAACGCGGAAGATCCGGTCAACTTCACGCCGTCACCGGGCACGATCACCTATTACCACCCGCCGGGCGGTCTGGGTGTTCGCGTCGACAGCGGTGTCTATCAGGGCTACAAGATCCCGCCTTATTATGACAGTCTGATCGGCAAGCTGATCGTTCATGGCCGTAACCGCGTGGAATGCATGATGCGTCTGCGTCGTTGCCTGGACGAATTTGTGGTTGACGAAATCAAGTCGACTATTCCGCTTTTCCGCGATCTGGTGGAAAATCAGGATATAGCGAACGGTCAGTACGACATCCACTGGCTGGAACAATATCTGGCGAAGAAGTCCAGCTGACCGGATCCTGGGACGAGTGCCGGGAGCATCGCGTGTTCCAAGGAATGCGCATGAGGTGCTCCGGCACTCAGGTCGATCAGATTTTGGGTGCTCAAGTCGACACCTGCTGATCTGCCCATCCCGTCTGGTAAGTGAGGCCTCATGGCTGGTTACAAAGACGACATCATCATGGAAATCACACCGCAGGTGCTGTTGAAAGCCTATGCCTGCGGCCTGTTTCCGATGGCAGAATCTGCCGACGATCCTGGCCTCTTCTGGCTGGAGCCAGAGCGTCGCGGCATCCTTCCCCTCAACAACTTTCACCTGCCTCGCCGCCTGCGCCGGACGATTCGCAACGACGTGTTCGAGGTGCGGGTCAGCACGGATTTTCAGGGCGTTATCGATGGCTGTGCCGAACCCATGCCCGGACGCCAGAAAACCTGGATCAACCGGGAGATCAGGCGCCTCTACGGCGAGCTTTTCGACATGGGCTATTGCCACACCATTGAAGCATGGCAGGATGGCGAACTTGTCGGGGGGCTTTACGGTGTCAGCCTGAACGGCGCCTTTTTCGGCGAGAGCATGTTCACCTTCCGCACCGACGCTTCCAAGGTGTGCCTTGCGCATCTGGTTGCCCGGCTGATCGTCGGCGGCTATTCCCTGCTCGATACTCAGTTCGTAACCGAGCACCTCAGCAAGTTCGGCACCGAGGAAGTTCCTCAAGCTGCCTATAACGAGCTGCTCAGCGAAGCCCTGAAGCTGGAAACCGATTTCTACGCCCTGTCACCTCAAGCCAGTGGTGAGGAGGTTTTGGCGGTGCTCGATAGTTGGTACGAGCGCTAGGTCTTCTTGCTTGCGAGCCTAGTTCGTCACCACCAAAGCAGGAACAGCCAGGCCAACAACAGACCGGAACGGCTCCGGCAATGCCGTGGCTTTCAGACGTGTCGTCGCCAGCCAGTCTCTCTCTGTCAATGGGCGAAAGAACCTTCTCCGGCTTCATAAATCAGCGCAACGTGCTCAGTTCTTTCCGCCTTTGCCGGTGCCGACTATATCGCGAATTTTCGACCAGGACGGCGAAAGGAAAGCGCTCATTCTGTGCGTAAAATCTTGCGATTCAAACGTCCTCATGGCGTTCCGGAAAGCCAGTTCGGCTGCCGGTTCCTCCAGGGCGATATAAAACAATTCCGTCGGTGACTGATTTTTTGCCCAGAAATCCCGAGCTATCTTGAGCCAGAATTCATATTCGTAAGATGGCGTGCCGCTCCCCATGAAACCATCGGTAGATTTGGCATTGTCACGCTTCTTCACGCCGCCCGAATAGGCCCGGTCGAACGCTCCAAGGTCCTTCAGTCTCTGCCACAGGTGGTGACGGTATTTCCCGTCGGACTTTCGAGCCGCGCCGCTGGCATTATGTCGGTCATCCTCCCCCATCGCGCGGGAAACCTGTTCCAGTTTGTGATCGCTGCTCAGGTTGGTCAGCCATATCGCCCACAAACCGGCTTCGATGTTTTCCTCCAGTTTGTCGTGCTTGAACGATTTGTAGCCTCGCGGCACATGCGCGAATGGAGACCGCTCCAGCGAGCGGCGAAGCTGTTCGATGTTCACCGAACCGCCCGTGCGCGCAGCTTCCTGCATTTTCAGTATCTTCTGAGTGGAGCTGATGTAGACCAGATTGTAGTGAAACTTGATGTACTGAAGATATTTCTGCGGATCGGTATCAAACTGCGGTGGTGACGGAAGCGGTTCCTTTTCACCCTTGACGGCATCTATGATGTAGAAAGTCGCTATTCCTGCTGCCACCGGATTGGTGATCACGGCAGCCAGGGGACCTTTCATGGTGGCCTTCAACGCCGTCCAGGCCCAGCCTGGCTCTGTATCGTAGCCTTTCGGCAAAAGCTTTCGAACAGCCTCATCGGCGTTTACATAACTGCTGCCTGTCTTGATCAGAATATTTTCCCAGGCCGGTTTGCAGACATTGTTAAGACGGTTGCTCAACTCCTGGAGCTTCATCCATTCCTGGTCCATTTGTCTGCTCCTCAGCTAATACTAACATCCTTCCCCTTGTAACTTATTTTACCTTGCGTAATGTGCCTCAAATCACAAATAAATATTTTCGATACAAAAACAATTGAAATTATATACTATGAATTGTAAAATGTATTTACATATACCCCTTTGAATTTCTCACCTGGAGCGCGGATAATCTGAGGTCACTTCTTCAGACAACATTCAGGTTGCTGAACGTCCGATTGGCCCGAAACAAAAAAAGCCCCGCAATTGCGGGGCTATTTCATTCCTGATTTTCGCAATGCGCGGTTATCAGCTGCCCGGGGTCCAGGCTTCATAATCGCCGGTCACATCCGGGCGTTTTTCCGGGGTCAGGATGGAACCGTGCGGCCGGTAAGCGGCCGGAGTGCCCGTCGGATTGGCCTTGTGACCCTGCTGCCAATGTTTGGCGTGATAGGTTTCTTCGGACGGCGGCGTGTCAACGCGGTGATGCATCCAGCCGTGCCAGCCCGCGGGAATGGCTGAGGCTTCGGCAAGACCGTTATAGATCACCCAGCGCTTCTTGCCTGCGCGTTCCTTGTAGTACTTGTTACCGAACTCATCCTCACCGACAAACTCACCCTTGCGCCACGTGAAGAAGCGGGTGCCCATTGTCTGGCTGTTCCACCAGGTGAACAATTCTAGCAGCAGAGTTTTCATGGCCCTTTGAAGGTCCCTTGATTGCAAGTCGGAAACATCCGTTGCCCCGCCAACATGACAGGACGGAATTTCGCGGACTATGGCGACAACGGCCGCATCTGTCCAGACTTGGCAGCCAGAAAAGAACGGGATTTTGCGCCTGCGGGCCGATTGCCGCAGTCACGCCCGGTGCACACCGCACCAAGGTGGTCAAAAACAGACTGCTTCAGTGAAGTTTCAACCCCTTGAAGGGCGCAAAGCCGGCATTGCGGATATGTTTGGCAGCGGCGGAATGCTGTTTGGGAGGCGCTTCCTTCTTCACACCGGCGAAGACCTTTTCCGGCTCTTCTTCCTTGGTGTCGAATGCCGCCTCAACGGCTCCTTCCACTTCCGCACGCTTTTGCGTGGCAACGCGGTGGTGCAGCCGGGCTCCGGCTAGCGACTGCATCTTTTCCGCCTGTTCATCCATGGCCTTTTGAATGCCATAGATATTATAGAAGCCGGAGTTCTCCAGGATCATCGGCCGGTCGTCTGCAAGAAGCCACTTGAGGCGCTTGAACAGCGTCGACGGCGAAACCGGCTTGACCAGCACGTGGTGCGCACCTGCCCGCAAGGCCTTGTCGACCAGCGGCCGCGTGCCATGTGCCGTAATGAAGAGAATCGGCACATAACAAAGCGGCTCCATGTGGCGATGCCGCACCAGACGCAGGAACTGGTAGCCGGATGTCGGCGCCATGCGCCAGTCGGTGAGAATCACGTTGGGTGGTTCGGCGAGACTTGCCTCGAGCGCTTCGTCGACCGAATCGAACACCCGCACGCGCGCAACCTTGAAGCTGAGCAATATCGACCGGAGAATCGTCTGCATCGGCTTGCTGTCCTCGACGACGACAGCATCGATGTCCTCCATCGCTAGTCCGAATGCGGCGTGATGTTTCATGAATTGCGGACCTTTTTCCCTATCCCACCATCATGAAACCAGACCCGGCTTAAACCCGGTTGAAATCGATCACCGCCATTTTCTTCAAATTTTCATAAAATGCGGTCTATCGTCATCCACAGGGTCTTGTGCCTTCCTGGCGGGCACTCCTTCGCCGGGAAAGCAAGCGCTAAATCCCTTGCTAAAACGCTGTCCCCGCTCCGGTCCCCATTATCCACACGACCACACAAGATTTTGCGTTTGCCCACAATCCAGGCACTAGCTGTTGTCACTCGGTCCTTGACCTTAAGAATTCGTTTACATTAGTTTCTCATCATTGCGATGTGCGTAGTCGGGTGCCTATCCGGGCGCTCCGGTCATCCAAAACCATCAGTATCCAAGAGTACCGCTCCAGGTCTTTGACCCCAAAGCCGGGAGACGGGTTTTGTTGTGCCGACTTCAAGGCGCATGTCGTGACAAACCTGTTGATGACCACTATATATAGTGGATAGAAACACAAGATACGCTACATACAGGCTCGAAGCCTGTAACTTGCAGGGCGGCATTCGAGAACAGAGGCAGGCGGCCACGCCAGTTCGGATGCAATGCGGTCAAGCCCGGTTCGGGGGAACCGGCTGTAATCTAAAAGGGGACTTGAGAAGATGCGGATCGAGCGGCGCTACACCAAGGAAGGTCAATCGCCTTACGCCAGCGTAGAATTCCGGAACGCTACCAGCGAAATCCGGAATCCTGATGGATCCATCGTGTTCCGTCTTGAGAACATTCAGGTCCCGACCCAGTTTTCACAGGTCGCGTCCGACATTCTGGCGCAGAAGTATTTCCGCAAGGCCGGCGTGCCCGCCAAGCTGAAGGCCGTAGAAGAAAACACCGTTCCGTCCTGGCTGTGGCGCCATGAGGCCGATGAGGCCGCACTGGCAGACCTGCCAGAGGACGAGCGCTACGGCTCTGAAATTGACGGTCGTCAGGTCTTTGATCGTCTAGCTGGAACCTGGACCTACTGGGGCTGGAAGGGCGGCTATTTCGACAAGGAATCCGACGCTCAGGCTTTCTACGACGAACTGCGTTACATGCTGGCGACCCAGAAGGTGGCGCCGAACTCTCCGCAGTGGTTCAACACCGGCCTGCATTGGGCCTACGGCATCGACGGCCCGGGCCAGGGTCACTTCTATGTCGACTTCCAGACCGGCAAGCTCGTCAAGTCCAAGAGCGCCTATGAGCATCCGCAGCCGCATGCCTGCTTCATCCAGTCCGTCGGCGACGACCTGGTGAACGAAGGCGGCATCATGGACCTTTGGGTCCGTGAAGCGCGCCTGTTCAAATACGGCTCCGGCACCGGCTCCAACTTCTCCCACGTGCGTGCAGAAGGCGAGCGCCTGTCCGGTGGTGGAAAGTCCTCCGGCCTGATGAGCTTCCTGAAGATCGGCGACCGGGCAGCCGGCGCGATCAAGTCCGGCGGCACCACCCGCCGCGCGGCCAAGATGGTCGTTGTCGATGTCGACCATCCGGATATCGAGGAATACATCAACTGGAAGGTCAAGGAAGAGCAGAAGGTGGCCGCGCTCGTCACCGGCTCCAAGATCTGCCAGAAGCACCTCGGCGCAATCATGCGCGCCTGCGTCAACTGCGAAGCGGACAACGGCGACTGCTTCGATCCGGCCAAGAACCCGGCCCTGAAGCGTGAAATCCGTGCTGCCAAGAAAATGATGGTGCCGGAAAACTACATTCAGCGCGTCATCCAGTTTGCAAAGCAGGGCTTCACCAAGATCGAATTCCCGACGTTCAACACGGACTGGGATTCCGAAGCCTATCTGACGGTTGCCGGACAGAACTCCAACAACTCGGTGCGTGTGACCGACGGCTTCCTGAACGCCGTTGTTGACGACAGCACCTGGGACCTGACCGCCCGCCGCTCCGGCGACGTTCTGAAGACCGTCAAGGCCAAAGAACTTTGGGAACAGATCGGCTATGCCGCCTGGGCTTCCGCTGATCCGGGCCTGCAGTACCACACCACGATCAACGACTGGCACACCTGCCTTGCCGATGGCGAAATCCGCGCATCCAACCCTTGCTCGGAATACATGTTCCTGGACGACACGGCCTGTAACCTGGCGTCCCTGAACCTGATGCAGTTCCGCCGGGAAGACCGGTCCTTCGACATCGACAACTACGAACATGCCGTCCGCCTGTGGACCATTGTTCTGGAAGTCTCGGTGCTGATGGCTCAGTTCCCGTCCAAGGAAATTGCAGAACTGTCCTACAAGTTCCGCACCCTCGGTCTCGGCTATGCCAACATCGGCGGCCTGCTGATGACCTCCGGCATCCCGTACGACAGCGACGAAGGCCGTGCACTTTGCGGCGCCCTCACCGCGGTCATGACCGGTGTTGCCTATGCCACTTCCGCTGAAATGGCTGGCGAACTCGGCGCCTTCCCGGGCTACAAGAAAAACGCAAGCCACATGCTGCGTGTCATGCGCAACCACCGCCGCGCCGCCTACGGCGAAGCGGACGGCTACGAAGGCCTCAACACGGCTCCGGTTGCTCTTGACCACGTCTCCTGCCCGGATCAGGTGATCGTCGAGCGGGCAAAGAAGGCCTGGGATCGTGCCCTTGAGCTTGGTGAGAAGAACGGCTACCGCAACGCCCAGTCCACCGTTATTGCCCCGACCGGCACCATCGGTCTGGTCATGGACTGCGACACCACCGGTATCGAGCCTGACTTTGCGCTTGTGAAGTTCAAGAAGCTGGCCGGCGGTGGCTACTTCAAGATCATCAACCGCGCTGTTCCTGAAGCCTTGCGCAAGCTCGGTTACACTGAAAGCGAGATTGGCGAGATCGAAGCCTACGCCGTTGGCCATGGCTCCATCGATCAGGCACCGGGCGTCAACCCGTCCGCACTGAAGACCAAGGGTTTCACCGACGAGAGCCTGACCAAGCTGAAGGACGGCATGAAGTCGGCCTTTGACATCAAGTTCGTCTTCAACCGCTGGACCCTCGGCGACGAGCAGATGAAGGCCCTCGGCGTTACCGACGAGCAGCTGGAAGATCCGGAATTCGATCTCCTGACCTTCCTCGGCTACTCCAAGGCTGACATCGAAGCCGCCAACACCCACGTGTGTGGTGCGATGACCCTGGAAGGGGCACCGTTCCTGAAGGAAGAGCATTATCCGGTCTTCGACTGCGCCAACCCGTGCGGCCGTATCGGCAAACGCTTCCTGTCGGTGGAAAGCCACATCCGCATGATGGCAGCGGCCCAGCCGTTCATCTCCGGCGCGATCTCCAAGACGATCAACATGCCGAACGATGCGACTGTGGAGGACTGCAAGGAAGCCTACATGCTGTCCTGGAAACTCGCGCTCAAGGCGAATGCCCTTTACCGCGACGGTTCCAAACTGTCCCAGCCGCTCAACGCCCAGCTACTGGCCGATGAGGACGAAGACGAGGACGAGGCCCTCGAGGCTCTGGCCGCCAAGCCGATGGCTGCAAAGGCCGAAGTGGTTGCCGAACGCATCGTCGAGCGGATCGTCGAACGCGTTGTCCGCGAACAGGAAAAACTGCCGACCCGCCGCAAGGGCTATACCCAGAAGGCAAAGATCGGTGGTCACACCATCTTCCTGCGCACCGGCGAATATGACGATGGCCGCCTTGGCGAAATCTTCCTCGACATGAACAAGGAAGGTTCGGCTCTCCGGGCATTCATCAACAACTTCGCGATCTCGGTTTCGCTTGGTCTGCAATACGGTGTGCCGCTCGAGGAATATGTCGACGCGTTCACCTTCACCAAGTTCGAACCGGCCGGCATGGTCCAGGGCAACGACGCGATCAAGAACGCCACGTCGATCCTCGACTACGTGTTCCGTGAACTGGCAGTATCCTATCTCGGTCGTCACGACCTTGCCCACGTCCCGCCGGAAGCCTTCAGCGGCCCGGTCAGCGCTGGCGCGGTCAAGACCATGGACAAGGGTAGCTCCGGCGGTGTGGTTTCCCACGGCCTCGTCCGCGGCCAGACAGAGCGGTTCCGTCTCGTCGCCGGCAACGAGCCTTCCGGCGAGATCACCGAAGCGGTGAAAGTGGAACTGGGCACAACAATCGCCGCCCAGACCTCCGCCGTCGCAACGGCTTTCGCCCGCGGCTCGGAAGCAGCTGCCGCTGTCGAAGTGACCTCGGCCCCTGCCCCACAGGTGAAAACCGCGGCTCAGCAGATCGCTCAGGCCCGAATGAAGGGTTACGAAGGCGAGAGCTGCTCGGAATGCGGCAACTTCACCATGGTGCGCAACGGCACCTGCCTGAAGTGCGACACCTGCGGCTCCACCAGCGGCTGCAGCTGACGATCAACAGACTTCTGGCCGATGTCCCGAGTCGCATAGGATGGCCAATTTAGGTCAATAAGCGGCTCAAACGGCTCGGTAACGATAAAACCCGCCCCTCGGAGACGATCGGGCGGGTTTTCCCTCATCCGTGGGTGTTGATCTCAGCTCTGGGACTGTGAACTGACTCAAAGGTTCTGGATGCCGCCCCGACTGGAACAGACATTCATGGAAGAGAGATTCACTGTCGTAATCGACCCATAGCCGACTTTGAACGCGGTCTTCAAATTCTGCCGTCGTAGCCCGTGCCACCATTCGCTGCGGTTGCAAAACCTGAAGTGGGTTCGATGTCAGGATCACGAAAAAAGGCCACCGATAACAGCACCCGGATCCTGAAGCATATTTCTGTCAGATATGGGCTTCGAGCCTGCCGAGTATCGCCTTAGTTATTTCCGCAGTATTGCTCGATGTCATCCGCAAGGCATCTGGGCGAGCAACGTCGATCAATTTTGCGACGGCATCCGAAGCAACTTCCCTGAATACCGGATCCTCATCTCGTCCCGGCCCTAGCGGGATTGAATCGTCGAGAGTGGTCACAACGAGAACGTCGTAATCGGCCGTGTGTGCGCGCGCTATACTCTCAAGCGCTCTGTGCCGATGTGGATCGATTTCCCTGCCGGTAACGTCCAGCGCCGCATTCAGATAACCGAGCGCATCAAGAACGGGCCGGTCTACCAAGATGACGTCACAAGACAAGGACTGCTCGGCCTCCTGCCGCATGCATTCCGCCATGATCCAGAGCGTGCTTTCGAAGGTGTGCTCACGGAGGATCGGAAACCCGAGATCAAGGGCACGTCGCGCCAGATCGTCAACATGGCCTACCTCCAACCCTCGCTCCACCAAAAGATCACGAAGAGCCTTCACGAGGGTCGTCTTCCCAGTGGAGTGCGTACCAGCCACACCAATCTTGAAGGGACGCTTCACAGTAACAGCTCTCCTTGGTTGGAGTTTAGAAGATCGCAGTTGGCAAGCGCTGTTTGCCTCTGGGGTTCCGGCAATTCGGACACCAAGTGGATGAATAGAAGCCCCGTCAAAATCGAGTCGAACAGTGCCGAGTGCTGCCCCTTCCCACTCTCCCGAGCCGCAATCTTGCTCAGGCCGAGATCTGCCCCCAGGTTTTCAAGGCTGTAGGAAGTTCGCCCCGGGAAGACAAGCCTAGAAAGCCTTAACGTATCGATAGCCATCGTCGGTCGCCACGCCGGAATTGCGCGTGCGATTGCGTCCACATCGACCTTCACATTATGTCCAAGAACTTTTCCACCGCTGGTCCAGGTCACTATGTCATCGGCGATGTCTTCAATGTCAGGAGACCGAGCCACATCTTCATTAGTAATGCCGTGGATGCGGGTGACTTGCGGCGAGATCGGCGCTTGCGGCTTGACGAGCCACTCCATGCGGCGTTGCTGGAGCGTGAGGTCTCGGACTTCGACTATCGCGATCTCGACGATTTCAGGCGGATTACCCCCATTGCCTTCGACGTCGATTACCCAGAAGGTCTCTCGGCTCAAGTCCATCCTATTTCTGCCTTTCCGTGGCGTCCATAGTGGTGCGGTTGATCGCGATCATGTACTTGGAAATTCAAAGAGTGCTGCATGAAGTATCGTTGTTGCTCTTGACTGCCGACGACTTCAATCTTGCGATCATCCCAATTGATTTTCTCAGTATTTAGTCCCGCCTTCGAAGCTAGAGCATAGATGTCTTTCGCTGCGGGGACACGGTGTGCTTCCTTGCAAACCTTCAGTTGCCCCGCTGGGCAAATGTCACAGATCTCTCGAATTCCGTAGTGGCCATTGTAGTCCGGGATACCATGAGCATAGGCGATACCACAGGACGTCTTCCGGAATATCGGCAGGCCAACAAAAGCAGAGATGATCTTCGCTTCAATATCCTTGGGAAGAATTTTGCGACGCGCAACATCGTCATAGAGATCGGGAATCCCGATGGTCGCGAAATAGTCGCGGATCTCGTTCCGATAGAACAACCCTGTGAAAACTGTGGCATCGGCGAGCGTGGCAAGCTTTTTTGCCTTCGCAATGTGTGCATCTCCGTCATTCAACCCCGCCACAATCGGTCGCCAGTAGAGTATCGAGCGAATCTGGCCTTTCTCGCCTGCTAAAACCTGAAGGGATTCCTCGGCAATCGCGCTGTCGATAGGTTCGATCTTCGAATTCTCTATGCCGGACCAGGTGACGAGTACCGATGTCCTCAGATTCTCGAGCCGAGTAAGGCGCCGCATGTCTTCAGGGAGGACATGCCATCGGGTGATTACAAGGATAGGATTTCTAAGTCCGCGCCCATCAAGGTACTCGAGGCAGCGGAAAAGATGCTCCTTCACGGTGGGGAGAAAGGGATCAGTGGCACGGTTGAAAATCTGAATTGGCGTGCGATGCTCTTGGAATGCCCAATGGCCAATCAATCTTTCGATAGCCTCCTCATCCGACATGATAAGGTGTGGCTTCTTCATATCGAAGTTGTCGAAGATGTGCCGGACGCAGTAACCGCAATCGAGAGGACAGCCAACGACATGATTCAGGCTTAGGCCGGACTTCCGGTAGTCAACAACCTGTCGCAAAGCGGCTGGGAGTTCGAGGCGAGCGATCCTAAGCTTCTTCATCTATGAATTTCCCCGAATGACAAAGAAAGTTGGCATTTCATATCTATGGAGCATTATCGCTGGCAGCGCCTTCGTCACCGCCTACTAAGCCTATTGCATCGTTCGTTTGAGCAGTCTCGGTATTGGCATTGATGGCGACGGCAGCCACCTCAGAAGCTACCTGCTCCGCGCCTGATCCGTTTCCGTCCGGCAGGGCGACATAGGCGTCCCCCATCATCATTTTGTAGTGACCGGCATGACCTGACTCTTCGAATATGCGCTGAAAGACTGTGAGATACCGGCCAATTTGTCCGGGATCACAGGACATAAACAGGTCGTCGTTCGCAAAATGAGAGCCGTCGTTGATCCAGGAAAACAGCGATGCACAGATCATCCTGTCTTGCCCCTCGAATTTTTCGACAATCTCTTCGGGCGTGATGCCCCCGAAAAACTTAAAATAGTGCTCAAGGATACGGCGCATCACGTTCTGGATTGCAGTTTCTGACGGCGGTTTCTGCCTGATTTCCCGCCACAGCAGCTCATAGCTGGACTTGATGGGATTCTCCGAAGATGGAACAAGTTCGGACCGTGTAGAGGTTTTCCGAACGATCCAGAAGGTTTCGTCGCGCATCGCATCGGCACCACTGCGATTTTTATGGAATGTAATTTCCTTGTGAAAATAGATGTTGTGCGTCAGCACAAACACCTGCTTGATCGCGCTGTTCCCGGCGCGCATCTCGTTGATGACGCCCTTGATCAGGTTGCACACGATGAACAGGATATCGGCATCGAGGCTGGATACCGGATCATCGAAAACCACTATGCGGTCCGTGTTCGCGCCGGTTGCAGAAAACGATCCTTTGATATGGTGATAAAAATACAAGAAGGTGATGAAAGATTTTTCGCCTTCGCTCAGTGTCCCTTTGGCATCTTCGCCGTCAAGCCGCTTGACTTCGTAAAAGCCCTCATCGGCGCTTTCCACGAGGCGGAAATTCACGAAGCCAAATGATTTCAGCAATTTGTTGATCGCTTCAATCGTCGGCTTGATGCTGGTGATCTGCTTCTCGGTGTCCTCGACTTCCCGCCGTTTTTCCTTCAGTTCTTCATCTCGTAGCGTAATCTGATCCGTCAGATTGGTGATCGCCGTGTCCAGGTTCCTGCTGGCCGTCTGGTATGTTTCAAAAAGCGGCTTGGTATCTTCGAGTATCCGCCGCCACACCTGCGCAATCAGGGTTTTCTTACGTGCGTCGAGATTGTTCAGCGTGTCGTTATTCTCCTGAACTCTAGCATTCGCGGCATCCACATGGGAATCCACCGCTGCGGCCAGTGGCTGCGTGTCTTTAAGTGCGACCGGTGTACTCGGTTCCTTCTTTTTCCCTACGATGGCGTTGCGGTTGGCCTCAAGGGCAAGCCGCAGCGCAGTAAGGTCACTTTCGAAGGCATCGCGGTCCAGAAACGGTGAGTCAATCACAGCAGGAGCTTGGTATGCTTCGAGCAGCGCCCTTGCTTTTTCCTCATAGTTGGTGCGCAGGCTTTCGATGGCGGCAAGAGCACTGACGTAGCTTTCGTCGAAATAGTCTTCCAGGCTTTGCCGAAAGGTTGCGTCCGTCTTCTGTTGGCAAAATGGGCACTGATCGTCCAGTTGATCGAAATAGTGCCGTCCTTGCTGGACCCAATCGCTGTTGCCCAGCTTTTCGATCACAGCAGAAATATCCACGTCATCTTTACCGATGATCTTTTTGCTCAGAATTTCTGATGTTTCTAGCGCCACGAGCGGCTGGCAGTCCGGTTTCGGAAGAGCAGACGCCTGCGTCAGGAAACCAGAGAAAACCGTTGCGGCGTCATCCCGTAGTGCCCCGATTTCCTGTAGCTCGGCTTCGTTCTTTTCGGCCTCTGAAAGGTAGTGCTGGCAAAACTTCTTCTTACTGCTATTCAGCCCGGAAAAGGCGTCATCAAGGTCGCTGTAACCCCGCTTGACCTTCCAGATATCCTCGACCAGCTTTTCGCCGAGATCATCCCTTTCTTTCTGCTTGCCACCGGCGCCGTCATCGCCGTGCAGCGTCCTTTTCAGGTTCCTGAGTTTCTTGTCGATTTCGTCTTCGTCGGCCTTGAGCTCCGCAACCTTGTTGACCGCTTCGACATTACCTTCGCCAAGGGTATAAACACCCCTGATGCTTCCTGGCGTGTCGAAGTGTTTTTCAACGAAATCACGGTTATAGACGCGTGTATCAATCAGATTTCCTGCCGCCCAGCTCATCGTGCTGTCTGCATTGATGTTCGTACCTGCAATGACACGGGAGATCGTCGTCTTACCGGAGCCATTTGACCCGAAGATAAAATTCAACGCCTTAAGATGATCGAGAGCAGTTCCCGTTGCGTCGTAGGAGCCTTCGTTTGCTAAATGTATTTTTTCAATCATCCAATACACGACCTCCAGCAAGCTTTTCCCCTAAAGGTTGCCATCTAAGGCGGTGTTCTGACAAGTTGCTTTTAAAATTTGCGGTTGGTTTCCAGCTTTGATCGCAACTGTATACGAGCGCCCTCCCCTCCAATGAAGCTGAGTGGACCAGGTTGTCGTGAACCGTGTCTGCCCGAGGCAGTCTCGGCCCGTCGGCTTCCATCCCTTGCGCTGTTCTGACGTTAGCCCTGAAGGGCTGGATTTTTTCCCTGGGGCCTGCGGCCCCGTCTATTGAGATCAGTTAGCCGACTCTAATTCCGGCCCTTTTCGAACCTTGGTTTGCACCGCAGCGAGCGACAGTTTCGGGGATGTACTACCGGACGTTCGGGTGACCGATATGGGAGCGCAATCAACCGAATTCATTAGGGTAGAATTTCGCACGACGCTCGCCGGTCCAAACTCGCCCCGCCTTGACGGGCGCCTTCGTTTCGGTGTTGACCATCGTCGGCGGACCAAAAACAATTCGCCAATCGATGCCATTTGCTCTGAAGCGCATTAACATCGTGCAGAAGGTGGCTGACATCAGATAAGCGAGACGCCGCACAGAAACCTGGGTTCTTAAATCTCTTCTATCGCGGTGTATTCGGTTTTGGCGCGTTCAAGACGAGTTCCCTTTTCATTCAGCCCCCAACGACGGTCGAAAAAGAATTCAAGGGCTTTTCGTATTTCGACTCGAAGCAGGGGACCATCAAATCCGAATTCTCTCATGACAACGTTGGATTGTTCAGGGGATAATTCCGACTTGGGACGCAACCAGATGATTGCACGAGTTTTCCAGTCGCTGTCTTCCGGAAGAGGCTCAACCAAGCTCTGCCGTTCAAATGGACTGCTTGGCTCGATCCTGATTGGTAGATAGTTGCGATATTCGCCATGTTTGAAACTGTAAGCGCGCAGATGAACACTTTCGCCGTCAGAGGTGAAATGCGTCGGAGCAATCCACTGTCCGTCATCCGCACCGGACGACATTGAAGTGTAATTGATGGAGAGCGCCTCCCCTGCCCTGATCGCTTGGTGGAGGATTGCTATAATTTTAGGTTCCGCTTTTCGATCAGGGCGCGGCAAAATTGATGACATCAGCAGTTCGTCTTCATCTACCAGGATGTCAAACGCTTCCGTCAAACTGGAGGGTGCCAACGCTTTGTGGTCAGAAGCCGCGATGTAGGTCTTTCGCACCGGATCGTAGGTTGGTGGCGTCCGACGGGCACGGGCTAAGTAAACTCGAAAGTCCAATGCCGCCTGCGCTGTTGAGATATCGAAGCGCCTCATCAAATCCTTGCGATTTGCGATCCCGCGCCAGGTCAAGCAGCGGTCGAGATAGATAAGACGCTCGCGCTGAGCATGTTTGAGATCGTCGAAAGCCATGCGAACATCAATATCTTGACGAACGAGACAAAGTCCATATAAAAATTATATAAATAAAAATTATACGGATATCGGTCATGAGGTTTCTCCACACAGCCGACTTGCATCTTGGTCGTCAATTCAATGGGATTCCGCTCGACTCGGACCAAGAAGTGGTCACAAACCAGATCGTTTCCGCGCTTATCGATCATAATGTCGATGCCCTTGTTATAGCAGGAGATATATTCGATCGCGCTGCCCCACCCGCAACTGCGGTTCGCCAATTCAACGACTTCCTCTCTCGGGTTGCATCGCAAACTGACGCGGCGGTAGTCATGATCGCTGGCAATCACGACTCTGGAGATCGGATCGCTTCGATGTCGGTAATGACCGACGCCAGACGGGCGCTCATTCGAGGAACGATTAGCGCGGACGAACGCCCCCTCGTCTTGTCAGATGCAGACGTCGCTGTAGCGTTCTCCGCACTGCCCTTTGCCTATGAGTATTCTGCACGTGAGTGTTTTGCAGACGAGAGTTTGCAAACCCCGCAAGACGTTCTCGCAGCACAGGTAGCTGCGGCTCGACGTAACGTCCCCGAAGACGCTCGCTGGGTGATAGTGGCTCATGCTTTCGTCTCAGGTGCTTCAGGAAGCGAAAGCGAACGTTCTCTCACGCGTGTCGGCGGCATAGAGACAGTCACGTCAGAGATCTTCGACGGAGCCGATTACGTTGCGCTGGGGCATCTCCATCGACCTCAGATGATCGACGCCTCTCACATTCGCTATTCCGGCTCTCCACTTGCCTTCGGGTTTGACGAAGGCGAACACGCAAAGTCAATGTGCCTTGTAGAGATCGACGCAAGCGGACGGGTAACTGTGGAGACCATTCCATTTGCACCGCTCCGTCATGTCCGTACGCTGCGCGGGAAGCATTCCGAACTACTCCTTTTGGGTTCGTCAGAGGATTTTATCAAAGTCGTGCTCACCGATGATACGCCGGTCATCGACGGGATGAAGCGCATCCGGCAAGTGTTCCCCAATGCCTGCGAACTTGTCTACGAACGGGAGGAACCTGCAAGTGACATAAATTCGATCAGCGCGCGGACAGTTGCGGTTGCAAACCCAATAGAAGTCGTCGGCGATTTCCTCGAACACGTCCGGAATGCACGACTTTCGGAAACGGAGTTGGAGGTTATGGCCTCATCTCTCGATCGGCTTCGCGAAAAAGAAGATGCGGAATGAGACCGGTCAGGCTCACACTCCAGGCATTCGGCCCCTACCCGGAGCGCGTTGTTATTGACTTTCGCGAGGCTATTGAGGCCGGTCTCTTTGGTATCTACGGTCAAACCGGGTCAGGCAAATCGACCATCTTCAATGCTATGACCTTCGCGCTCTTCGGGGAGCCGGCGAAGTCGGATCAGGAAGCCCCCTCGCTACGCTCCGATCATGCCGATCCCGATGTACTGACAGAGGTCGAATTCGTATTCGACGTCGGCGATCAGCGATATGTCGTTCTTCGTCGCCCCGAACAGATGCGTCCAAAGACGCGTGGTGAAGGCGAAACACGTAGCGTGCACGAATCCTATCTGTTTGAAGCGACAGGCATGCCGCCGGACGAAATAACCGACAACGACCGCGGCAAGATCATCGCGGAAAGGAAAGTGCGCGAAGTTGATGCGGCCATTGTGGAGTTGCTTGGTTACGGTTCGGAGCAGTTCCGGCAGATTGTTCTTCTGCCGCAAGGGCGTTTCGAGACGTTCCTTTCAGCGAAGACAAAGGAACGCCTAGAAATTCTCCGCGAGCTGTTCGATGTCTCGCACTATGAAATGCTTATGGCTGATCTAAGGTCTGAAGCCGATGCCGCTGAACGGCACGTCCGGGAGGAGCGTGAGCTCTGTGCCCGGCGAATAGTGGCAGAGGGATTTGAAAGCACTGATGCCTTGATTAGCGGCATCGAGTCCTCGGAAGCAAACCTAACCGAACTTCTTACAGCCGAGAACATCGCTAAATCGAGATCGAAAGCCGCAGAGAAGGAAGTTTCGTTGGCGGAGGCGACCGAGGAGAAGTTCGCGGCTGCTGAAAAGTCTCGTCAGAGATTTGAAGAACTGGAAAAACAGAAGCAAAACTTCGAAACCCTCGCTGAGAGGGTGCGACAGGTGGAACGTGCGCGACCGTTGCTCGATGCCGAAGACCGCTTGAAAGAAACTAGCGGCGAGGTGAATGACGCTGGATCGGCATTACAGCACGCCGGCGTAATTGCCAAACACGCTCGGGAACAATCCGAGGCTGCGACTGAGGCGCTAAGAGAAGAAAATGAACGTTCTGCCGAAGGAGACCTCTTGCGCCGGAAGAAGGACGAACTGGAACGGTTTGGCCAGATAATCGAAGCGGCAGCGAATAGCGTAGCTGCGGTTGAACTAGCAACGGCAGCTCAACGTGAAGCCCTTAGTGCATACGAGAAAGCACAAGCCCGCCTTGCCGACTTGCGGGCAACGCGCATCCTGAAAGTTGAGTCAATAAAAGCGACACGTATTGGCGAGGCCGCGCGCAGTGAAATTAGGGGCAGGCGTGCAAGTTTGGTGACACAACTTGCCGCAGCCGAGGCCTACGAAAAAGCTCAACTGGAAGTTCAGACGTCACTGGCCGCAGTTGTGGAACAGGCCCGCATATTCGACTCGGCCTCAGAGCAGGCGGAAGCAGCAGGCCAGAAATTTGAAGCGGCCGAAAAGAACCTGACGGCCGCACAGGCACTGCACTTGGCCATGAAACTTGATGCCGGATCACCATGTCCGGTTTGCGGAGCAACCGAACATCCTGCGCCGGCGACAGGTAAGATAGAAAATGTTGGTCTCGATAGCGCCTTCCGGGAGGCGCGAGATGCCTGGCAGCTGGCTGATGAAACGGTGCGCAAGTCGAACGTAAAACTGGCTGAGTTGCAAGCGACGCTCGCCGAGCGTGAAAAGCGACATTCCCTCCTACCCCGGTCCGGCGAGACCGCAGCAGCATTATTGACCAAGATTTCAGCCGAGGATTCAGCTCTTGGATTGCTCGGACCAGAAGTCGATATTGCGGCCGCCGATGCGGAGATTGAAGAACTTGATGTGCGGTACGCATCACTCGAGCGGGAACGCGACGAATTGCGCAACTACCTCGAAGAATGCCGAAACAAGGCTACGGAAGCCACGTCCACGCGCGATGGCAAGCTCGCACACGTACCGGATGATCTGAGGGACATTGAGGTGCTAAACGCCGTCCATGAGGATGTATCGAAGTCGTTGGAAGAGCTTGTTGCAGCAAAAGCCGCGGCGGAAGAGAAACAGAGAAACACGCGAGAGGCGAGTATCGTCGCTGCGAAAGAACTCGAAAGCGCCGAGAGGGCTCTAACGGTTTTCCGAGAGCACCATCGGAAAGCTGATGCATTTTTCCAAGCAAGACTGGCCGATGTCGGCCTCACAGTTGAGGCTTTTCAAACTCTAAAGCCATTTATCGAGTCACTCGAGGTGGACAGAGAGAGTGTGGAAGTCTACCGGCGAGAACACAAGAGTGCAGAGGATGCTGTGGCACTGGCGTCATCGGCAGTCGAAGGCATGACCCGACCCGATCTTAAGGAGGTGCGGGAGGTGTACGAGGCAATGTCGGAAGCAGCGGTGAAAGCAACCGAAGAGCGCATCGGTGCCAAAACCCGTCTTGATCAACTGAACAACCTAAAGACCAGCCTTCAGGACACCTTGCAAAAGCTCGACGAAGCAGAAGCTGCCTCCGGCCCGTTGCGTGGACTTGCTCTGCTCGTGAACGGACAGAATGGACAGCGATTGACTTTGGAAACTTATGCAATCGGCGCTATGTTCGACCAGGTATTGGTAGCGGCCAATCTGCGACTACACCCTATGACCTCCGGCCGCTACTTTCTAGAGCGTGATCTAGACGGATCGGGACGTGGCAATCGTGGCCTGGGGATCCAAGTTTTCGACACTCACACAGGAAAGTCTAGGGCCACCAGCACGCTTTCGGGCGGCGAGACTTTCATTGCTGCGCTTGCGCTCGCTTTGGGTCTTGCCGACGTAGTGGAAAGCGCCAGTGGAAAAGTCCGGCTCGATACTGTTTTTATAGACGAAGGATTCGGAAGTCTGGACACGGAAAATGGGTCCGGCACGCTCGATCAAGTTCTCCAGGTTCTAAACTCTCTGGTTCGTCAAAACCGCGCTGTTGGTTTGATTTCCCATGTACCGCTCGTTCAGGAGGTAATACCGAACGGGTTCTATATCCGGAAACATCTTGTAGGTAGTACCGTTGAAGAAAGAGGGTTTGACTGATGGAACCACGCTTAATCAAACGACGTGCTCACAAGCGGCGTCTCCGGAATGGACGTTCGACCCGTGTTCGTGAGAGCTGGGTCATCCAACGCACTGAACCTGGAAAACAGAGCGGAAGTTATCGTCATGCATGCCCGAGATGCGGAGCCCCAATTATCAGCGTGCGCATGAGAAATGGCGGTTGGGTACATTTTGAAGGAACGAAAGGTCTGACGAGTGTGAAGCATCCATGCATGCACATTGGAGAAGGCCTCAGCCGGAGGCGTGACGAAAACACTCCGGACCTTTTTGATCTTTGCCCACAATAATATTAGGGCACGGAGTAGCTGTCTGAAATAGTGCTCTCATCAGAAGACAAGGGTTTTGCGGTCTCACTGAGAACCGACCCATGTTTAAGGGTACCGAAGGTGGACTAAGCTGATAAGAGCGCGTAATGCAATCCAGCCGATCGAGATTACACTCGACACGAGATGCGGGTATTCTGCAGAATCTGGAGAACTCATGTTGCGATCGAAGAGCACTCGTCTTGTTGGTGCTTTCCTGTCCCTAATGACATTCAGTGTTGCCCTACACGCAGGAGCCGCCCATGCAGGAACCATCGAGAAAGTGCGCTGGAGAGGGCATTATGTCCTGAAGCTGACAGGGTCGATCGACGAAGAGTTGGTGACGGATTTCATGGACGCCCGCGATCAGGCGGAAGTCTGGCCACACGGTGCAAAGGTCCTGCTCCTCGACAGCGGCGGCGGAGGCGTTTTGGCCGCACTTGCAATCGTAAATCTCATGGATCAGGGTACTTGGCAGACGGTTATTCCGAACGGCGCCGAATGCGCCTCCGCTTGCGCTTCCATCCTTTTTGTTTCCGGAGCCTATCGAACGGTCGAGCCGTTCGGAAAACTGGGTCAACATTCCTGCTCCAAAGGTGGCTTGCCGGACGATAAATGCAATGATCTGATGTCAGAGAACGCCCGGGCGCACGGGGTTTCCTATGGCTCAATCAAAGCCTTCGCTGGTTACGCAAACCCTGAGGATATGATCTGGTTCTCCCGCGAGGATGCGGACGGTTGGGGTCTCACGCGTTATCCAGGAGAAAAGGAAAGCGGTTTCGAAAAGAGCGAGCCGCGTGTCCTCAATATGCTGACGGGAGTGAAACCAGATCCCCAGACCGCGTGGCGGCTCGATTTTCACAACAATGGTTACAAGGCCTTCAGTCGTCCTTCAGCCGATGACGAAAGGGAAATGGAAATCGGACTTTTCTGCAACGAGAGCATTCCAGGTGTTTTTATTGCGACCATGGACATCACAGGTCCGGTCGAGGTGATCAAAGAGAATGTAACGGGCGCGTGGCTTGGTGCCGATGGCGTCAAATTCATTGAAGCATCACCGCTGATCATGCCAGCGGATCCGGCAGTCACAAGGGTATTTCTCTACATTCCACCCGAGGCCCTAATCCATTTTCTCAAGAATACGCGGGAGTTTGTTTTTCAAGTCGACTTCAAGAAGCCATTCACGGCAATGCGGGCGACAACTCAACTGGCAGGGAGTCGAAAGAACCTGATTTTCGCGGCGAACCATTGCGGGACCCAAGCCTATGGCTTGGACGGCCAGCCTATTGAGTGAGCTGGCCCAACTCACTTCTGACGTCGAAAATACTGTTCGCCCGGAGCAATGCGAAATGCGGAAGTGAGTAATCTCAACAGACCCTAGGGTGATTAAATCACTTTTCAACTTATGGCGGTACAGTGAAGGCTCCTCACTCAAACATCACGGTTGTCACTTGACAACCCCGTCAATATGTTATTTAAAGGAGCTAGATGGTGCGTAAAACGCATCCTAAAAAGGATATTGAAGCGGCACTAAGATACGCAGAGGCAGAAGGATGGCGCATTAGCGTAGGTGGAGCTCACGGTTGGGGCAAGATGTTTTGCCCATATAGAGAAGACTTATGTCGATGCCTTGAACATTGTGTAACTAGCATTTGGAGCACACCCAAGAGTGCTCAGACGCATGCTAAACAGCTGCGTCGGAAAGTCGATAGCTGCACAACACATAAGAAAACCAAGACCGCGAAAAAACGAAAGGAGTGACTACAATGAAAGAATATAATTTCACTCTAAAATACAGATTGGCCGCTGACGATGCCGATCACGACGCCATTGTGGAACGACTTGGGGAAGCAGGCTGCACCGACGCACTTGTCGGCATTGGAATCGCAGGTCGACTTGCTTTGGAGTTCGATAGAGAAGCAGACAGCGCACAGGATGCCGTTCGAACCGCTCTTTCAGACGTCAAATTAGCTGTTCCGACCGCGATGCTGGTTGAAGCTTACCCTGATTTCGTAAGTGCTACAGAGATAGCTGAACTTGTTGGAAAGAGCCGTCAGAACATTCGCAAGCTGATGGTGTCTAATTCGGATTTCCCCAGCCCTGTCCACGATGGCCCAGCGATTACCCTTTGGCACCTTTCAGAGGTGCTGGAGTGGCTAGAGATGCGTAAGGAATACAAGTTAGACAAAGCGTTACAAGAAACAGCCCATGCCACGCGTGAAGTCAATGTAGCGAAAGAATTTTCTCGTCTTCCATCGCGAGATCATGAGCTTGAAAGTCTAGTTGCTTAGCAATTTTATTTAAGCGGCGCGACGTCTTTACATGATGTATTGTGGCTGCGTAGTCAGGCAACAAAAAACCTGACAAACTCAAACGAAATGAGCGGCTGTTTGAAAGCTCAATAGTGAGATTTCAGGCAACCGCTTGTTTTTTTGCACTCTGACCTGGTCCCCAAAATCTTCCCAGCTAAACATAAGCTCCGTCGCAATTGTGAAGTGCTCCCCGTCTTTGGATCCCCCCGGCCGGAATTTCCTAGGGCGCCCTATGACACCATCGATACCCGACTTCTAGAGACGGCATCATTGCACCAACCAGCTCGCCAGTGCCTTTGCCCCCTCCAGGTCAAGCCTTCTTGAGAGAGCATCCTGCTGAAGGAGCTGGGTCGAAAGATAGGGATGGAACTTCTCGAAGGTCAGGCTGACATCCGTCGAGAATAGATCGATCTCCTCGGCTTCGGAGATTTCCCGAAGAGCTTCCGGCACTGAAAGCTCCGCCTTGTCCTGAAGGACTTCCAGGAAGCCATCGTAGGTTTGGACCTGGAACCCAAAATTCCGAAGGGCAAGAGCCAGGGTGGCATTCTTGACGCTGCCGCACCGGGTCGCGAGCAAGGTGGTCCGCTCTCCAAGCGGGATAATCCCATCCGCGACTTCAATGAGCCACTCGAACGTTGATCGCGCTTCTGCAAGCAGCTGCCTTGCCTGCTGGTCTAGGTAGACGGGAACAGTCTCTCCCTCAAGTATTTCGAACATCTTCTCTATGACGCGGTCATCAATTTCGCCAGCATCGCCGCCGAAAACCGGCGCGACCCCTTGTCGTGAGGGTTTGACCATGAGCACCTTTTCCTGGTCGTGAAGTTCAACGACCTCCCACCTTCGGCCGGAAAAGATGATGGTCATTCCCGGTGCCAGCATGTTGTCGACCGGCAGCGTGCCGAGCTCCTTGCCATCGGCCACGACACGATATTCTTCTGGGCTCATGAAAACGGCATAAAAGCTATAATGCTCGACAAGCCGCTCTCCCTTACCTCCCAGCAGAAGTAGACCGTCGGACGACTGCTCGATCAAGCCCACTTCCGGATCTCCGAGCCTCCTCAGCACTTGCAGGAACATTTCCTGAGAAACGTTGTGAAAGGGCCCCTTTTCGCAAAGAGTCGCGTAGAGGCGTTTTGCGCTCGCACCGCCACGCTCCGCGATGACCGAAAGGATCTGGTGGACCAGTGTGGAAAGATGGAGCGCCTTGCTTTTGGGAGCTTCACACCAGCGTTCAAGCAGCAGCTCGATCATCGCAATCGACCGGACGAGACCGAGCCGCAGCCGATCCGAAAAGGCGCTCGAGCTGAGCAAGTCCGCCTCGATCGCATATTGCCTCAGAACCGCCGGCTGCCCCGCCCTGCGTCCTGACCTTCCCATTCTCTGACGCAGAGAAGCAACCGTGAAAGGCGCGCCGATCTGCGCAACACAGGCGACATCACCGATGTCTATCCCCAGTTCCAGGGTTGAGGTGCAGATCGCGGTTGTCGGCAATCGTGCGTCCTTCAATCGCTTTTCGACGAACTCACGGTGATCCCGGGACAGGCTTGCGTGATGGGGGTAGAACTCCTGCGGAAGATTTGCCTCCCTGCACATGGTGCTGAGACGATCCGCAAACACCTCCACCCTGTTCCTGGCTCCGGCGAAAACGAGATTGTCGGATCCGCGCAGCTTCTCGAACAAATGCCTGGAAATCGCCTGTACGGACGGATCCGGGCTTTCATCCTTCCCCCCTGCGACATAGCCTCTTAGTTGCAGCTTGAGTTCAGCCTCGCTTTCCTCTCCCACGATGGGTGTGACCTCGTCCGGAGCACCGGGCCGCAAAAAGGATCTGGCGAGTTCCATGTCCCCGAGCGTCGCCGAAAGCCCGATGCGGCGAACACGCGTTCCCGTCGCAATTTCCATGCGGGTGAACAGAGACCGCAGCTGAACGCCTCGTTCGGAATCCAGAAGCGTATGCAGCTCATCAATGACGATGGCATTCAACCGGGAAAACAACTTCGGCACCAGTGTGCCCTTGGTGACGAAAATCGCCTCCAGAGATTCAGGCGTGATAAGGAGAATGCCACGAGGGTCCTTCTGGGCGCGAGCCTTCACTGAAGACGACACGTCGCCATGCCATGGAACCACCTGAAGACCGGCCTTCTCGCAGATTTCCTCAAGACGACGCGTCTGATCGTTGATGAGCGCCTTCAACGGCCCGACATAAAGGATGTTGAAGCCAGCCTTCCGCTCGGCTTCTTCCTGATCAACCGCTTGGGATATCAGGGGCAGGAACGCAGCTTCCGTTTTGCCACCAGCAGTCGACGCCGAGATGATCAGGTCGTGTGACCCATCCATCACCGCATGAACGGAGCGCGCCTGGATATCGCGCAGTTCTTGCCAACCTTGATCCCTGATCCACCTCTGAACAGGGCGCGCCAGTTTGTCGAAGGCAGTCATCAGAGCCTGAAACTTGTCAGATCGTCATCCCCGTCCCCGGCGGCGGCAAGCTGGCCGCCCGGAGCGTCCTCAATGTCACTCATGTCGTCTCCACCATCCGCCGCGATGGAAATACCATCAATCAGATCAGACCATTGAGTGCCCGGGTTCTGCTCCAGGACGGCGAGCATGTTTACGAACGCTGTCACGGTGTTACGTGGCGTGCGGAAGTAGGCTTCACCAATTCGTTCGGAACAGTGAACCATAAACGCCTGAAGCGCCTCGTCGGAAAGTGCTGTCTCCGGTTCCTGCATGACTCTGCGAATATTGCTCAGGAGCACGAACATGTCCTCGGGCGTCAAGTTCGACAACCGGATGACCGGCCCCGACAGGTCGATCAAGCCATCACGCACGAAGGTGTTTTCAGACAGACGAGATTGCAGAGCCTCATAGCTGTAAAGTCCTCGGCGCGTGTTCATGAGGAACTCAGGCGTCCCTCCCATCATGAAACCCAGGTGTGCGGCCGATCCTTGCAGGACATCGTTGAGGATGCGGAGAATTTGCTCGTAATTCGCATTTCTCGCCTGAGAGGATGTCAGTTTGAAGAGATTGACCATCTCATCGAGCGAGACGAGAAGCCCCTTGTAGCCGGCGGCACACACAAACTCCGACATCAATTTCAGATGATCGTAAACGCTGGCGTCGTCGACAATGGTTCTGACGCCGAGCGCCTTTCGGGCATCAGTTTTGGTCGAAAACTCGCCGCGTAGCCATCTAAGAGCGGCCGACTTCAGATCGTCATCGCCGCTTTCATGCCCGTCCCAGTACCGGTGCAGGACGGTGGCAAAATCATACCCTCCTGTCAGTTCCTCGAAATGGGCAAGCCTTTCTCGGATGACAGTTCCAGTCTCGGTCGCCTTGCTTTCGGCTTCCTGGTGCGCCTGACTAACAAAACGCTCCACGACACTTGTCAACGCGCCGCCGTCCGGCTTGGTCCGGGTAGACAGGTTACGGGCCATTTCGGCATAGAGCCCCCTGGCCTGCCCTCCTGTTGCATGTAGCCGGCGGTCAGGAGCCAGGTCGGCCGACATGACCACCAGCCCCTTCTCCAGTGCGACGAGGCGGATGAGGTTCAAAAAGAACGTCTTGCCGGAACCATATTCTCCGATGATGAACCGGATCGCAGAACCACCGTCCGCAATCCGCTCCATGTCATTGATCAATTCCTGAATTTCGCGAGCCCGGCCAACCTGTATGTGCTGCAATCCCAGTTTGGGAACCACCCCTGCCCTCAAGGCCTGAATGATCGTATCGCGATCTTTGCGCTTGATACCTGCCACGACGCCCTCCCTAGACGCTTTCCCTAAACTCTTGAACAACATCGATATTCAATTCATAGCCGTCATATTCTTCGATAAGCGCATCATCGAACTTGGCATATGCCCACTCGTTGATGGCTTCCAAGCAGCCTGCAACCATAAGCTTGTGCCTGCCTGCCAGTTCTTTGAACTCCTCGTCGGTCCAATGGTCTTGCAGAATGAGGTCGGAGAGGAAGGCAGTGTGGCCGGCACTCAGCCCGGCAAAGCGGGCGTCAGAAATGTGGCTCTCCTCGACCTCATCGTCTTCGTCCGGAAGTTCATTGCCAAAGATCGATCCGAGAACGCTCGAGACACTTGCCGTATCCGATTGAATGGCAGCAATCCTCTGGGCATCCAGCTTGAGGGGAGAGGTATCTTCGACCGGCAGGCTTTCTCCGTTTTTTGCCTTCTGTTCGGCTCGGACCGTAACGGGCTCGTCCCTGAAAGCGGTTGAATGGATGTCGGAATAGACATCCGCTGTCTCCACGCCGAGAGCCTTGTAGATTTTCTCAATGCCTCCGACTTCCTCGGGTCGAAGTAAACTATCGGCATGGGCCATGGTCACCGCAAAGTCCCGGATGGTCCTTTGCTGTTCCGGCGTTGCAGCCTTCAATTTGCTCCTGAGCAGTGACATGTCTGGCGGAACAACCAGCAACCATTTCAGATTGGCCAGCAGACGCGCCTGTTCGGCGGCGGTCAGATCCGCCTGACCGACTATCGCATTCTTCAGAGCGGCTTCCTCGGAAGGCGCCACAGTGCCGTCTGCATGGGCAACAAAGGTCCCGACCGCCAGTTGGACGAGTGCTGCACGGTAACGATCTGTCACATCCTCAAGATGTGTGTCGTCGCCGGGCAGCTTGAACAGAACGACTGGGTCCCCCACTTTTGGATTTCGGAGGGAATAGCGAGGATCCGGCGCCATTCCGATGCCCAATCTGGCAAGAGCGTCGGCAGCGTCCGTGAGTTGCCGTTTCCCGACTTTCTCCGGATATGCCCCTTCCAGTCTGAGGATGACGTCGACGAGAGGCACCAGCCCAGTAACGCTAAGGATGGAGTAAGCCCAGTCGGACAGCGCGTTCAGCTCATCAGATGGAAACAGATTCCAAATTTCCTTGGGAAGCAACGCATGTGCTTCAAGGGTTCCCCGTCCTTCAGGGTTGCGTGAAAGGTAACGGCTAAATTTGTCCAGTTCACTCATTGCCTCGTCGGCAATTTCCTGAGCGATCGTTACGGGTTTCCGTAAACTGGATATGTCGGGAAGCTCTTTTCCGCCAATAGTGGGGGTTATCTTGGTTTTAAACTCACTTGAAGCCGCTTCGTAAGTGCCTTTGAGCATCCGCTTTGGCTTGTTCACGATCAGTCCAGTTGGGAACCGATCCGCAAACTTAACCCGAAACAGTGCTTTAAATTCTTCTGGGCAACGCCGAGCCACGGTCCGCACCTGGCTTTCAGGGTGAAGCCTCCACCACCTCATCATCACATCTGAATCTAGTGATTGGTTCTCCTCAAGACGGGCACCAATCAGTACTTTCACCGAGAAAGGCAGTTCGTATTCATACCGGCGTGATGAGTGGGCCTCATTGTCAGTCTCCCCAACCACGGTCGATGCAAAATCCAAAAAATTGCCGAGATATTTTTGAACTGAATAATTGTCCGAATAAAGCGCGATGAGCCTCCTCACCTCGGCGTAAATTCTTCTCTTCTCTTCGTCTCCGGATATGTCTTCGAAGAAGCGCCGCTCCAGACCGTAGAAATAAAGAAACAGGTAACCGGGATTGTAAGCCGTATCTTTTCGTCCTGTGCGAAGCCATTCCAAATATGTCGCGCGGGATGAAGCTGAAATCTCAGAATAACTGGGCCAGTATCCCATGCCATTCCCTTCAAGATCAGTACCGCTTTTTGCGACGGAAAGCGTCGAATCGATATAGGCGCGACATTTTTGCTGATATTGGCCAATGCGCGGTGGCGATCCGACATATACCAAACCACCAATATTTCGCCCGGCAACGTCTACCGACTGCCCATAAGGTACCCAGCGTGGAGTGGTATTCGATCTGGATGCCGAACCCAAACTTGAAAGACCGTACTGACCTGCATGGCGTTTTTCCTGTTGGGCAGGATCAGAAACTTGGAGCACTGGAGGTTGCGCTCGCTTCACAGTCTCGGACTGAGTGGGCGTCGGGGCGGACAGGCTCGAAGGGAGGCCGGAATTTTCTGCTGGCGTCTGCAATTCCTTTTTCTTTTTGCGGCTACGAATGAACCAGACCAAGATTCCTACAAGGCCAGCGCCCCACCACCAAAGATTCGTGCTTGTCGGCGGGCTGCGCTTTTCCCGCACTTCAGACGGGGCGAGATTCTTCTGGTCCGCAGGGCCATCCAAGGGTTGCCGTACGATGGCCTCTGACGGTTGAATATTTCTCTGAACCTCTCCAGTAGCTTGAGCAGGCGCAATGGACGGTGGCGTCTTTGGCGAACTATCTGGCTGAGACGCGCCTCCGCTAACATCCTCTTTCTCGCCAGAAACGGACGCCGAAGCTGGCTGACTTTCAATAGTTTCTTTGGGCGGAGAAGTCTGAGAGGGTACAGGAGCAGATTGTTGTTCTGGCAGAGAAGGTCGAGAATGTGATTGTCGCAGGAGTTTAGTGGTTTCGCTATCAGGTTTTCCGGTAACCGCCAGTCCATTTGCCTCCTGGTAGGCTTTTATAGCACCCTCGGTTCTCCGGCCCATAAAGCCGTCTATCGGACCAGGATCATACCCTTGCTCAGTTAGCAACCGCTGCACTTCACGCGTAGCAGAATCCTGCGCGAAGGCTTTCATCATTCCAGTTGTCACTGCGATACAGATCAACAACAAGGCTATAACGAGCTTGAAATGTTTTGTGTATTTGCCTTGCACTATTCTAAATCCAGAAGATTGGGAAACACAGCTACCCAACTAGACATTGCCTGTGTCGACAATGCATCTCAACTCTAGAATGTCATCCGCGCGGTAGAAGCGGATTTTTAGAAGTCTGGAGTTGTAGGCTAAAAAGCCGATAAACGACCATGCGTTCCCGGCACGGGCATTCAGTTTTCCTGGTCGAACCGCGCCGATTTCCCACCTTGTTTATGTACTTTTTTTCGCTGCTGCATCTGAATCGCGTCGGAGAATGCGGCTGCCAGAACGCCTGTCGGCATCGCGATTAGGCCAATACCCGTGATCGCGGTCAGACCGGCGAAAAACTGCCCCAACGAGGTTTTCGGGTAAACGTCACCATAGCCGACTGTGGTCAGCGTTGCGATCGACCACCACATTGTCCTGGGAATGCTTCCAAAGGTTTCAGGCTGCGTATCTCCTTCGATCATATAAAGGATCGTCGAAGAGAACAGTAGCAGCATGCCGGCAATTCCTGCGCTCATGATTAGCTCGTAGCGGCGCGAATGTAGTGCCGTCGAGATCGCTTCGAACGCCCGGGAGAACCGCCCAAGGCGTGCCACTCGAAGGATGCGCAGGAGTCGAAAGAGACGAAGGAGGAACGCCTCCGTACCAAAGAAGGTCAGCAAGAGTGGCAAGATGGATAGCAGGTCGATGATGGCAGCCGGGGTCAGTACGTACCTCAGACGGCCAATAACCCCCTGATACCGAATATCTTCGCCGGCGACCCAAAGCCGGGCAATGTATTCGACCACAAAAATCAATGTGAAAGTGAGTTCCGCCGCTCGGAACGCCCACTCTCGCCCATCCAGTATCGTTGGTTCACTTTCGATCACAGCCATCGCTGTGGCGGCCAGGATTACGATACTTATGGCCCTGTTGAGGGGTGACAAACCGGTTCGGGGCCATGCGGTTGGCTCCAACATCTTATGAAGCTTGGCCCTTGCGATACTCGGTCTAAACATCGTGAGACTCGGGTTAGGCTGTAAGCGCCTGAGTAAGCGTATATTCGTGAACCAGTTCAGGACCATGGCCAGCGTCACGAAGCTCGATGGCTCGCATGATTTTCAGCCCTTCATGACTCTGTCGCCAGTCTCTTGAGGCCTCGGCCGCGACCGCCAGATAACTCGTATTCTTACAAACCGCTTTCTTCGTCAGTCCTCCTCGCTCCTCAATCATTCCAGAAACTGCTTTCCGCGGTCCTAAAGTGAACTTTCCTGTCAAAACGAACATCTGGCCATCGAATGTAATTTTTCTGAAGTCATCCAAGGCCCCATGAAGAACACCTGTATTGCCAAAAGTTGGAAGCCCTGTGTCGAATGCACTATCGCCAACTAGATGTGTTATCCAGTCGCAAATGTCATCGGACTCTTCCTGAGTAATTCGGCCATCCGCAATTGCCCTTTGCGCAGACAATCTAAGGTTCCGAATCCTGCTGTCTTGTTGAACTCTTGGGTAGGAATCCAGCCTTCGGATCAAGGTTTCAACTTCCTCGAGAGTGATTTGGTTGTCGCAAGCTATTCCGGCGCAAAATCCATACATCTCATTGATATCGTCGTTCTCAGATTCAAGTTGAAATTCCTTGGAACGGATATCGACGATATCTTGAACAATTTCAAAAATCTCTCGAGGCTCATTTTGCCAGATGGCGAGATCCTCAATAAGTTCTTTCGCGTCGTCGTCTTTGAGAAGTGCAAGGAAGTTTTGTGCTTCCACTTTGAGGGGTGCAAATTCAGCATTTTCAATGTTTTTGCTGGCAAGCACTCCTTTCAGGAAGCCAAGCCAATAGGCCATTGCTTTTCGGTCATTGGAGTGCTTGTGAATGCGCCCCAGGGGAGCGCCTCCATACTCCAACACAGTTCCCTTTCCTTTCATCGAGCCACCCATCAGCCACTCCTTGTGTCAAATCCAAGGCACAACTTAACAGGCATGCAATCACAAGGCGAGCACCGTGAGAAACAGCGTGGATGGTAAACCCTCCAGCCGACATTGAGAAACCCAGCATCGATTTGACCCTGCCGAATTGTCTGAAAATCATAGTCGATCCTGCGCTGTTGCTCCTAATTTCGAAGGCCAATCAGAGGACGTTTTTCACAGACTTTGCCGTCCAATCTCTTTCTTCCTGGACCGACTCCCGATAGGCCAGCGCCTCCCCGGCCTTTGGAAGTTAGTCAATGAAATCAGAACGATCCGTCCTCACCCCAAGCATGATCACAACCTTTTGCGAAAAACGCCTCGCGCCTGTGTTCGCACCGCAGGATGTGGAGGTCCTCCGCGGACATCTGGTCGACCTGCTGGAGAGGAACGAATATCCAACATACAGGGGGAGCCGTCTGGACGTCCGGGCACTGGCCGCGGGTTTGGGTTTGGACGCTCGCCGTCTGATGGCTGAGAGATCGAACCTTCAGCCGATATTCGACGCGGTTGCGCGAGCCATCACCGAAAGATCGCTGCGCCCGGAAGCCCATGAACAGCCCTATCAGCCCACGAGTCATACCCCTATTGCGGCGCCAGAGTACCGCTCAGGTGGTCGCGGGCGTCGGGGCAAGGCACCGCGGCCAGTTGTTGAATTTCCAGATCCGCTGGAGGCAACCTGGGATGAGCCTTCGAACTTTGGAGCTGCGCTTCGTCTGCATTCCAAGCGGCATGGGGAATCCATTTACCACCTCTTTAATGCAGTGGTTCACACCGAAGACCGCGTCAAACGCAGCACCTTTGTCGGATGGGGACAAAGGATTACTGCACCCAGCTCCCCCATCAGTCTCGAAATCCTGCGCCGCATCGAACGCCGCTATCGTCTACCGGAAGGATATTTCTCCGGAGTTTCGAAAGCCGTCATAGCAGGCTCCGGGAGTTGCGAACTGGATGAAATGACTCCGGCCGAACGACGCCGATATGTCTGGCACCTGCCGGACGATTTCAGGCGGAGACCACGGACCGAGCAGGCGGAGATCCTCTCATGGGTACGGAACGTGATCATCAGCGGTTCGACGGAATATCGACGTTATCAGGCCGCAGCGATGCGACAGCGCTACGCGGTGCGTTTTCACTGGGCCGCAGGTCCGCAGCGGAAATATGCGAGAAGCAGTTCTTCTGATCCCTCTGACATAGTGGACGCCCCCAAACGGTTGAACGACGAATTGGTGGAACTCCTGCGTTTCAAAACCTCAACGTTTGCAGCATTCGGCCAACAACGAAATGGGGTCTGGGGCCCAGAGACCGCCTCGCAGAAAGTCGAACATTTCGGACTGTGGTTCGGCGCATTCACGGCGTCTTCTGAAGGCGAGGTTCAGGGGTATGGCGTCGATCCGGAAGTGCTAACATTCGCGATGATGATCTTCCCACAAGTCTGGGACTGGTACCTTCGCTGGCGCGAAAGACGGCGAGGTTTTTATACAAGATGGGAAATCGACATGCTGTCCGTTGCCGCTGCTCTGTGCCGGGAAGAAACCGGTTGGCTGCGACAAACACCTCGTATCGCATCCCGCCTTCAAGTGATCGAAGGGTTGATCACGGAACAGGACGTCTCTGAAGCGCAGAGCGACTGGGCGTCCGTCTGCGATCTGATGTTTAAGCACGCACGACGCCGTATCAAGGAGATTGAGCGTGTCGCGAAAATCCACCGCGATCCATTTGAGCCAATTATGCCGGTTCTCGAGGCACCCAGTCCGGTCGGCGAATATCGGAAGATCACCGAAGAAATCCTGCACCGCATGCCAGACGAAAGGCGTCACGCTCGTGCGACGGCAGAGGCAGTCCGCTCGTTCCTACTCCTCAGGATTGGTTTGCATACAGGGCTTCGTCAGAAGAACCTGAGAGAACTCCTGCTTTGCAGGCCCGGTGACCTGCCAACGTCCGAGCGAAAGTTGGAGGATATGAAACGAGGAGAGCTGCGCTGGAGCACCAGAGACCGGGGATGGGAAATATTGATCCCCTCCGTCGCCTTCAAGAACGCGAACTCTTCATTTTTCGGATCGAAACCGTTCCGTTTGATCCTGCCTGATCTCGGGCGGCTCTACGAGTTGATCGACGCTTGGATAGACAGGCACCGCTCGCGCCTAGTTGGACCAGCGGCGGATCCCGGCACGTTTTTCGTCAAGACAGCCAAAATCACCAGCACCAACGCCGCCTATTCCCAGAACACATTTTTCGAGGCGTGGCGAACTGTGATCCAGCGATATGGCATCTATAATCCCTGGACCGGGCGCGGCGCGATCGAAGGCCTGCTACCACATGGACCGCACAACGTCCGCGACGTACTCGCAACGCATATTCTCAAGCAGACTGGATCGTACGAGCAGGCCAGCTACGCGATCCAGGATACACCTGACATGGTGGCTAAACACTACGGACGCTTTCTGCCGCAGGACAAAGCCGAAATAGCCGCGAGAATTCTCAACCAGGTTTGGGATGCGGCGTAACCAGAAATGCTCTGAGGTATCAGAACTGTTTGTCCGGACGCGCATACCGCGCCGTATGGAATGCCGTCAATTGCAGTTCAAATGCCCTCCGGAACTCCCTTAGGTCGTGTTTGCACCAACCCTACAAAAACGATAGGTTAGTGCAAACACGAGATTTTGGATGAATTGCCTGCGACCGTTGCCGCGGACAAGAAATAGGCTGTGTTCATTGAGACCAAAGCGGAATTAGGCAGTAACTGCCACCAGCATTGACTTAGGTACGGAATAGTTTGGATAAATCGTCATCATAGACCTCAGAAAATCTGCAATGATGCTTGCTCCAATCGGACGCGATTGGAGATAACCAGCCCGTAATTTCCACGATCCGATCATGCCTATCGAGCAGATTATGCTTAAGCAAAGGCTCGTGGTGCGCGATCCGATTTCGGAGCAAGCGTATTCTTGTGAGTGGGCTGTTAATGCGCTTTCTAGTTAAGCCGTCTGGCGCATGCTGGAACGCATGTCTTAATGTTCGTCGCCACATATCTTCATATCGCCTCCCCAGGCAGGAGGTCCAGAAACCAAATGAAAGAGAGGCGACAACTCTACCAGGCTCTATTGGCTTGCGGTCTCGGACCAAATTCAGTTTGGCTTCCGCAATTTGATTGCGTTGAAAAACGTCGGTAATGACGCCAATCTGATCGTACCAGTCGTCGCCATAGGTTTTTGAAAGCTCGGCATGAAAGCGGTTTCTAAGCGCTACCTCCAGCATTTGAATCGGCGAAAACATTGCTTCTGCTATCGCAGTATTTAGGGCATACAGTTTGTAGGCTAATGAGCGGTCACCGTTGGCAGCATCAAGATACCGCTGAAATCTCTCCAACGACAGTATGTCGTCCAAATGACGTGTCGCGTCGTCCTCGTATAAAAATGATAGTTGATCATTCATATGAATGGGCCTATATAGATTCTTGTAAACCCCGGTAGCGCCTCTGCCTTGTGTATGCGCCCGGGGTAAAATTTTTCTAATCGCCTATTTCCTTTCCCTAACAGCTAAAAAATATCTGTCTGATGCTGGGCGCACGCAAGTGCCGCCGTAGATTATTTCCACAGATCCAATTCACCCTTTCGAAACCATAACCCCCGGAACCGATCGACTCACGTGCGCCCGCGGGCTATGAGCCCCGGCCATGTTCAGACGAATACGAATAAGCCGCTGATTTGCCGCGCCGCCAGCTCCTGGCGGCCGGGTTCCCGCGCCTTCCGTATTCGAACCATGAAAGTCTGAGCATGACCGCCATTACCCGTCTTCATCCGTCCATCCTGTTTGCGGAACCCACCGCCGACGAAGCCGCGTCCGGAGCGCGGAGGTGCGAAATACCGGGCTGAGGACGAGCCCGAAGGACAACACTTTCTCCTGTCGCCGGAATGTCGGGACCTCTCCATCATGGAGCTGGTCGAAATCGACGAGGACGAGGCGTACGCCACCTTCTGCGCATATCGCTGGCCGGAGACTGACGGCGACGCTTACTGTCCGCACTGCGGCGTGACGGAGTGTTATTCGATCCGGCGGCGCCGCTTCAAATGCTCCGGCTGCCGCCGGGAGTTCTCCGTCACCACCGGGACGGTCTTCGCGTTCCGGAAGCTTTCCTTCCGCAAGATGCTCGCCGCGATCTGGATGTCGGTAAACGCGGTCAAGGGCAAGGCGGCTCTCCATCTCTCCCGTGAGCTCGGCGTCCAGTACAAGACCGCCTGGGTGCTTTCCATGAAGATCCGCGAGGCCCTGTCACTCCGCCGGATCGGCGCCCGTCTCGAGGGCGAGGTCCAGATCGACGGCAAGTAGGCGGGTGGGCACGTCCGGCCCGAGAACAAGGCCGAGGACCGGGTCGACCGCCGCCTGAAGCGGTATCAGAACATGAAGCGCATGTGCGTCCTGGCGCTGCGGGAGAAGAACCCGGGCGGCCGGGAGCGGACGTTCACGCGCATCGTGCGGGAGGAGGACGGCGGAGCCGCCTGGGATGCCGTCAGGGATCACGTCGACCGCGGCGCCGTCGTCATCACTGACGAACATCCGAGCTACACCGATCTGGCCGGACTGAACGAGCACCATCGGGTCAATCACTCCAAGGCGTACCAGACCGAGGATGGGGTCAATACCAACCATGTCGAGAGCTTCTTCAGCCGGATCCAGCGGGCCTACGTCGGGATCCACCACCGTTTCTCGCTGCGGTATTTCGACTGGTACGTCGCAGATCTTGCCTGGCGGGAGGACAACCGCCGCATGAGCAACGGACAGCTCACCGGGCTGGTCGTGTCCGCCGCGATGCGGAATCCGACCTCACGGTCGCTCTGCGGTTACTGGCAGGGGAACAAACCGGAGGATCTGGATCTCGACGCGGTGGGTGCTTAAATTGGTTCCAGATGATATCGTGATGTTCTGTTTTTCAAACACGTGTCCAGTTTTTTGAACAAGTGTTTTGTCTACAGGTCACGGGCCAAACAAAGCAAAAGCCCCAAGACCGGCGGACCTGTCTCGAGGCTGGATTGCAAGGCTTTCGCCTCGCTGCTCATAAATTGCTGAATTCTGTCCAGCAACGTCAATCACGCTGACCTACGCTGGAGCGAATATCAAGCCGCCGGTCACCATATCAGACAGCAATCTCCCAGATCTTGCGCAGTCCATCTTCCGGCTGAGTGCTGCGAACCCAGCCGTGCGCCTCCAGACTGGACAGGTTCTTCGAGACTATTTCGTTCATCAGCCTGTACTTTGGGTTTCCGCTCGGGATACCGAAACGCTCAGCGAAGGCCTGAGTGCATTCGGCGCACGTGGTGGGTCCCGCGACCCTCAGGATGTCCAAGACCGCCTGACGGCGGTTCGTTTTGCCGAGAACGGCATTCAATTCCGTCGCCAACTTGCCCTTGCTCGCATTCTTGCGGCGACGCCTTGAGGATTCCGGCTGCCATTCCGGATCGTAAATTGCGATCACCTTGTCCAGGGCGGTGATGGTCGTCTGCGCCTCTTCCAGTTCAGCGGCCAGATCCTCGATACGGGCGGTCAGCTCCGCCCGTTTGTCCTTCAACTCATTCGATGGGTTCAACAAATTCTCCTGAAACTTCGACGTTCCAGGATACGACTTCAGGCTCTGGGAGTCTGGTTGCAGTTGCTACCTAATTCCAGATCAAAGCCTATGAATGGATCCAACGAAGTTTAGGTGATCTCCATGAAGCGACAGCGCCAAGGCTTCACTAAGCCACCCCGCAAGCAAGCTATGAACGGTATGCAGGCATCCGGCGACGTCAAGACCTGAAAGGCGTCTTCAAATCTCGAGGCTGTTCATCCCGCCTTGACGTGAAGGTGGCGAATTGCGACCCTCATTTCTAAGTGGAGACTCCGTGATGGCTCAGTCTGTTGAACTCAGCGATGAGGTGATGTCGCTCGTGCGCTGCGAGGCGGAATTGCAAAACCGCTCCGTGGCCGACCTAATCACCCATTGGCTGTGTATTGGCCGCGCCGTCGAAAAGTCCGGCGCTTTCAACCATGCCCGCGTAAGCGCTACGCTTGCTGGAGAACTCCAGACCACCGACCTCACCGCACTGGAAAAGGCTGTCTGGTCGGAGAGATTTCTGGAGAAGATGTCGGAACCCGGCCCGGGAGAGCAAGACTTTTTCGCCGAACTCAGCAAGAAATCCAACGCTTCCGAACTTGATGTTTTTGACGACATCGTCAGCACCGACAATCAATACGAAAGGTGAGCTCAGCACTAAACCTGAGTGCTGGCCGCATGAGGCCGAAGATTTAACCAGAGCAGCCTTCGCCGGCCGTTGTTCAGCTTGTAATCGAGCGCGTCGCACCATGAGTCTATCCACCTATAGGCGTCTCGAAACAACGTCGGCCCCTGGAGCGCGGCTCGCCGTCTTGGAAATCCTCGATCTCTTCGGGCTCAAATTTCTCCGGTCCAGTGTCATTAGGGGCATTTTCATCAGCTGTGATGCCGGTCAACTCGCCGCATCCATCCACTTATCAAGGCGTCGTCCCTCGGTGTGAAGATCGAGAAAATCCTCGATCGTCACGACGCGGTAATGCGCGTCAGGATTGCGGATCAGGCTCAGTCGTCGCAGCGTTTCCAGGATCGAGGTCTTCACCTTGAAGATCGGCGCGAACACCTCTGCCCAATTATCCTTCTGCTCGATGATCGCACGGTAATCCTCAAAACCCGCATAGTCGAACAACCGGCTTGCGGTCCTGCCATTATCTATGTCGGTCTGGCGGCGCGCTCGCCAGCCCGCTACAGTTTTTCCAGGCACCCTTTGCTTGCTCCATTTCGGGCCGAGCTTTGCCATCATCTTCTTTTCGATAAATCGCCGGAGCTTGAGCTCGAGCCGTCGAGCGCGCTGATGTACCGCGCTTTCGAGAGCATCGGGATCGGCCTCGATCCGGCGAGGCACGCTGCCCCCGAACCCGTCGAACACCGTGGCGATGATCGCGGGAGGGAGCGAACTAAGATCAGCGTTATAGCCGACCTCTAGCCGAAAGGCCGAACGCAGTACCGGGTTGGCGGCGACGACCTCCGGCACCGCATCGGTTTCGCGATAATCGCCCAGCTCCTCGCGTACGGCGGTGACGACCGCACGCGATTCCGGCGGTCCATTTTCAACAATTGTCGCCAGTGCGCGTGCATCGACATAGGCGGACACGCTCTGACTCGGATTGCCGACATCTACCCACGGTCTCCTTATGCGGAGCATCTCTTCCTGCAACCGGGCAAGCTGCCCGCTGTCACGGACGAACCGCTCGCCGAGCCGTGACAGCCCCGCGCTCGCGAAGTCCGATGCCGTTGCTCGGCGCCGCTCCGGAACCATATCGGGTAGTTGGGCATGCAGCGTCGCGATCAAAGACAGGCTGCCGGATGCCGCACGCCACCCTTCCGTGCCCGAGACCAATGCCATGAACTGTGTGCGGTCGAACCCGCGACGGCCGAGCAGCCCAGTGAACGAGCTGACGCCAGCAATGTCGCGCAAAGCGAGTTCGATCGACTGGCTCGCTGCAAATGAGGTGCCCTTCGCGGCCAGTGAGCCTGATGCAAACAGGTTCATTTCATCGTGCCGCTTCTTGATCGCGTCAATCCCACCGAGCGCGTCAATTGCATCGCGCATCGCTGAATGACGACCGTACATGGAGTCGATCCCACCAAAACCGGAAATCTTGCGCTCCATCTCACGCTGTTGCTGCATCAACTTTTCGACGCCGCTAATGGCCTTCAGACCCGCACTGGCCCGCGTCATACGATCAAGAAGAGCGCTGAACCCTCCGGCCGCCTCCACCGTCTTCTGAGCCTCGGCAACTGCGCGCGCCACGCCCGACTGGTGGTACTGTCCCGAGATAAGATCGTCGAGGGGGCCGCGGATCAGGTCGAGATTGCGCGCCATACCCTGGCTAATATTGAACTCGCGCATTGCGCGTGCAATTCCGCCGTCGATCGGATCACGCAAAACCGAGGTGCGAATCCTCTCGATATCATGGCCCGGTGAGGCCGGGGGGTTAGGCGAGTCAACCGACAGGTCGCCCTTGTCCGCTTCCGGTTCGGTCACGGTTGAGCCATGGTCTCGTGCAGATGGCTCCGTCGCCGGCAGCTCGCCCGCACCCGTGGCGATTTTGTTTTTTCTCTTCGGATATTCCTCGTCCATACCGCTTCGTTATCCGCTTTCTTTTGCGTTGCGGCTCTATAGGCAAGGGATGTGTCATTCGGGAGATCTTGGTCGTCGAGCTGTCATGGCGGCTCGGAGACTGCTTTTCTCTCGATCCCGGAACGCATCAACATTCGCCAACTGCCGACCTGATCTGCGTACTTTATAGCAGCCGCACGCAAAACCCATCAACTGCAACATGGCACGCCATCATTGTGCCCGGTCTGGGCTGCTTACAACGATTCCCTACTTTTGTTTTGTGACAGAACGACAGTTATTGGGGACATTGGTCTGCGCGCAGAAAGACCAAATTTGAGCCGCGAAACGATCGTTTGGCTCTCTTGTTCGAACTGTAATTTTGGCATCGCGCCAATCCGCGCCCACTCGTAATTTTTTGCAACAGATCTCGTGTTTGTTAACTTTTTATCCGGAAAGTTCCGGAAAAACCGGCTTTAACGAACCGCAGGAGCCGGAAATGACATAGACGAGTACCGCCTACCCTATTGATATTTCAAAGGTAAATATCCTTTCCAAGGATTCATTCCGATCGTCCGACGGCTGTCCCGAATAGTTAGGTTTCATCGCAGAAACTTGATTTATCGCCACTTTCGGGTGCCGAGATTGAAGTTCGACATGACATCTTGCCGTCAAGGCACGTGAATCCTTCGTAGCCTCTCGGTGAACCATCCGGTTCGTCGATCAGCGAACACTCCCAATCCCCCGAACCCGAACATGTCGAGGATTCCAACTGCTGTGGCAGTAGGCGTCTCGACGTGAGGATCAGTCACGCCCAAAAATCAGAAAGTTCGAATAATGACCACTCAGACGCCACGCGCGTTTTCGTATGAGCCCGAGACCTTCCGGACCATCGCTCAGGACCTCCAGACGTACCGAGCCACCGGACATCCCGGCCGTGAAAGGCGGTCGACGGCTCCCCTCATCGTGGACTGGAGCAAAACGCTCCTGCCGTTTCCGGGGATCATCGGCACGTCCGAAACGGCCATTGTGCTGGAACCAGTCTTTGCTTTTTCCGACGACAACTCCTGGGCCCTTTTGGCTCAGGGCTGGGTTCGCCTCGAAAATCACGTCGACGACCGTCTTGATGTCGCTCGCCGTATAACTCCCTGAACCTGGAAGGATTAGAACCCGGCCTCCCCTCGCTCTGAGCGCCCGGACCTTCTTTCAAGTCTCCAAAATCCAGCGATACGCGACGCCAACGTTCCGAATTCCTGCGGAGCGAACGCGACAGCTTTGCCTGAAAGAACTCGAATGAAACGACCAAGTCTAATTGCCGGTACCGGAGGACACGTGGGCCTACTGATGGCCCGCATGGCAGTTCGCCATGCACTCCGCCGGTGCCCGGATCTCCGTCACCGCTCGGCTTACATCCTCGGCGCCGAGCTTCCCAACGACATCGATACGAGGCTTTATGAACGGGCTCTTGAGCTTGAACTTCAGAGCCTTGATCCGAAAGGACAGGAAAGAGGCGCCGCTCCTGTATTTCACTACTTCATCGATGAAAGAGGGAAATCGAGGTACAGGCGTAAAGAGCCGTTCGAGGCGTTTTCGATCAGGACGAGTATCGCCGAGCACCAAAGGCTGGTCGGTATAGCAACCCCGAAACACCCTATATCCGGTGTCTTCCGGACGATCGCGGAAGCTGTCGTTCAGGTGCAGCCGTCAAGGCGTCACTTGCAAGCCGCCGCCTTAATCGCTCGCGGCTTTCATTTGCGGGATAAAGTCGCAAACGACCTTATCTCTCACAATATTTCCAGCCTATCTATCGCCTTCCGCGGAAACCGGCCACTTAAGGCAGCTCTTGGCATTCTCGACGCCCTAGCGGCGGTGGAAGCATCAGTCGTGCCCAAGGGAAGCGACGACGAGGCAGTTTTGCCGCTCGAAGAGATGTCCGGATACGGCGAAGCGAAGGAATGGGGGCTGATGCTTGTTCGCGACCTCAAGGATTGGAGTGAAGGAGCGCTCCGCTGGTCGGACGTCGATCAAGGAATTCTCCTGCTCGGTGGGCCTGGGACAGGCAAAACGGTCTTCGCGAAAGCCCTCGCTAAGTCCTGTGGCGCCAAGTTCGTAGAGTGTTCCTTGTCAAAGACCCAAGCGCTTGGACATCTCGGCGATATGCTGAAAGGCATCAATAAGGCGTTCAGCGAAGCCCGAAACAACACGCCGGCGATCCTGTTCCTGGATGAGTTTGACGGCGTGGGGAACAGGGAGACGCTTTCGCGTCATGCGCCAGAATACGCGACCCAGGTGATCACCGGCTTGCTCGAGTTGATGGATGGGTCCGAAAAGCGCGACGGCGTCGTCATCGTTGCGGCCTGCAACCGCCTGGAGACGATCGACCGCGCTTTCCTCAGGCCGGGACGCCTTGAACGCGTCATCGAGATCCGTCCGCCGGACCATGCCGCTCGAAAGGCAATCTTCAGCCAGCATCTGATGTCTGCACTCCCGGAAGGTGATCTCAATGAGATCGGGAGTCTGACTGAAGGATGGACTGGCGCCGAGTTGGAACGGCTTGCACGCGATTGCCGGAGAGCGGCGAGACGAACTGGCAAGGCGTTGGACGCCCAACAGGTGGAGAGCACGATCTCGAACACATTCACCAGGGTTTCCGCGAGAGAACTCGAGCGGTTCGCGGTTCACGAGGCCGGGCATGTCGTGGCCGCCTATGTGATCAGCGGTGTCGTTGCCACGGAAGTCGTCATTCGGGAATACGGCAAGACAACCAATGGCTATCGGGTCGAAAGTGGCGGACAAACCACCCTCCCCGTCGCCCAGTCGAGTTTCCAGGTACGCAGCGATTATCTCGACAAGATCGCTGTCCTTCTGGCCGGACACGCGGCGGAAGAACTTTTCTTCGATGAGGCGTCAGACGGAGCCGGTTTGGTTGCAGGGTCAGATCTGGAGCAGGCAACGACGGTTGCGGCCCGGCTGGTGGCCTGCTCAGGTCTGTCGAGCACTCTGGTTTTCAAGGCCAATTTGACAGGAGCAGAGCTCAAAAAAATGGTGCGGGACGATGATAGGTTTTCCAGAGATTGCGATCTGATTTTGAAAAAGCAGATGCGGCGGGTTCGGGAAATCCTGGAATCGAACAAGCTGACTGTTCAATCAATTGCAGTGGATCTGCAAAAATCAGCGAAGCTCGATCGACACCAACTTTCAGAGCACCTGATTGGAAAATCAGAGATTCCGCCATCCGTAGATTCAACAATCATAAAATTGGCGAGAACCTAAATGCAGCTTATTATCGCTAATCTCAGTTCGCTCTTGCTCGGGGCTCCCCTAGTTCGAAAAACCCTGGTAGTAGCTCTCTCCCCGAAACGCCGGTCGCAAATGGGTTGCGATGCGTGTTTCGACTACGGCTTCACCCACCAGCTCAGCCTGGCAGGAAATAGGAGGTAGCCGACCATGACTTTCATGCAGAACAATTCGGCTCTCCGCGAAGCCGCACAAGATCTCCTGATACGCAACGCCTGAGTTGGGTAACCGACCGCCTGCGCGATGTCTGACATTCGACATCCGCCGGAGTTGGTTCCCTTCTGCTGTCTCGTCGTGATCTCACCGGTCATGGCGCGCAGTTTCGGTTGCTGACGTCGGGAAACGATACCCACTGATTGTCGTTTTAACCGGCACAGCAACTCTCCCCTCAAGTGTTCGAGTTTCGAACCCGCCACTGCGCGGGAACAGGAGAATTGTGCCATGTGGAATGAATTGAACCGTATCCGCTCGTTTGCCCGCCCGGGCAACATCCAAGCCGGTGGTTCCGCCTGCCGAATAGCTGCCGTGAACAGTCACGCCAGAACCAAGCAGCAAAGGAAACCACCATGTCCAATCAAGAACCCAACTACTACGTGCCCGCTGCCCCGTCCAAGGCCTCCCGCACCATCACGTTGAAATCCTCGGCTTCAAGTCGCGGGTTTCTTCTAAACCACACTTGCCACCGCTGGGTCGGCTACGAAAGCACCCTCGAAAGAGACTTTCTGACGGTGCTGCTCGCACGCTCCGACATCATGAGCCTTCGAGAACAGCCTGAGCCGGTGAGCTATGTCGATGCTGACGGCCAGACGCGCAAGCACACCCTTGATGCTCTTGTCGAGCTTGATAGCGGAAAGAAGATTGCTTGCGACGTTAAGGCCAATAGCCGGCGCGAAAGCAGTGGCATCGACGACGTTCAACGACGGGTTCGGGATCAAAATCCTGGATATGCGGACAAGTTCATTGTCCGCACGGACCGTGAAATCTCTCGCGTTCAAGTCCGAAATGCCGAGCTGATCCAAAGGGCTCGCACCCTCTGGAATGAGGAAGCCATCGAAGAGCTGCGCCGGCACCTCGCCTCGATGCACGGTTTCTACCCCTTCGCTTCACTGGTCGCTCTCCTGGACGGCGAAGCGGTTGGTTTCAACGCCGTCCTCAACCTCATCGACGCCCAGGAACTGAAGCCGGTGACGCGTAGCCGCCGCCTCGAAGCCACAGAACTCGAGATCTGCAAGGCCGCCTAACAGGAAAGGAGTTTGAACATGACTGAATTCACCGGCAACAACCAGATCGCAGATGTGGCCTCCGGATCCGATACTCGGATCCGGCTCGATCCCGAAGCAAGGATCTGGATCAATGGACGCCCGTACGTCGTGGTGACGTTGGATGAAACGACCAACGTACTGCGGCGTGTGGACCGCCTTCGCGTCTTCGCGCGTTTCTCCGACGCCGACCTCCAGAAGCTGAGTGCCCGTGGCCGTTTGATCCAGGACCGCGCAGGCCTTTCCATGCTCGAGCGTAACCTCCAGTACAATCAAGAAGTTACGTTCTGGCACCTCGACCAGGACGTTGCCAATCTCGTGATGTTCCGATTGCACTTCTGCGTTCAGCTTCTTGAACTGGACCGGAAGGGGAAGCTCCCGCGAGGCGATGCCTCCATGGAAGTCGCGATCAGCCAAATCTACGCAAGCTGGATGCGCCGGATTTCAAAGTGGGAAGGTTCCTGCCGGCCTCTCCCCACCAACGAATGTCCGAAACCTAGAACCGTCCGGGATTGGCTTCGGAAATACCAAGCCAGTGACTTTGAGCCCATGGCGCTCTGCCCGTCGCGACACAAGCGCATCATCTGGAGCCGGTGACGCGCCGTCCTTCGAGCCCTCCCCCTTTTTCGGAATCCAAGACAACAGCAAAGGAATTTGAACATGCTTGAACTCAACACGAACCAGACCGCCTCCTCCACTTCCGCCTTGCGGATCCGCTTCGCTCCCCATTCTGAAATCATCATCAAGGGAGTTTCGTATACCGAAGTTCTCTCTGATGAAGAGTTCTGCGTTCTGCGGCGCGTCGACAACCCGGACGTCTACGAGAAGTTTACCTACGTTGAGCTGAACGACCTCATCGCGCAGGGGCTCCTCACTGAGGAACGAGGCGCATTTGACCTCTCCAAGCAGGCTCTCAAGATCGGTCCAAACGTCAGGCTTTCCGACCTGAAGCCGGAAGTCGCGGAACTCGTTCATTTCCGCCAGTTCATCTGCGATGAATTTCTCAAGATGGAAAAGGAAAGTCAGGCGTCGCGCAGTGACGCCGCGCTGGAGCAGGCGATCGCGATCCTCCATGGCAAGTGGAGCACTCTTCTTGCGCAGCGTGCTCCTGGGACCCGGTTCAACAGCCAGAAGACGAAGGGATCTTTCGGGATTCCGAGACCCAGCACCGTCCGCCGGTGGCTCCAGAAGTACGAAGCGGCAGACTTCAATGTGATGGCCCTCTGCCCCATGAAGCACAAGTGCGGCAACCGGGCGGATCGCCTTCATCCAGACGTCCGGGCGCTTCTGCGCGATGGGGCTCGGGAATATGCCAGCCTCCTGAAGCCGACCATGGACAAGGTCTATGGCAATTTTGTCGAACATTTCGACGGGCTGAATGAAGCCCGCGCCGAAAAAGGGCTGCCGGCCCTGCCGCTGCCGAGCAAGGCGGCAATGCGTGCAGAAATTCGCAAGCTGGCGCCCTATCACGTCGATGCCGGTCGAAAGGGCGTGCCCTTTGCGATGAAGAAGTACGCGTACATCCAGGGAAAGCATAACCCTGAATGGCCCTTGCAAGTGGTCGAGATGGACGAGTGGCTGGTCTCGCTCCAGACCCTCCTTAAGGGTACCGGCATCTGGGAAAAACTCGGAATTTCGACCCGAGATACCCTCAAGAAGGACCTCGGACGCATGCAGCTCTCTGCCGCAATTGACGTCCGAACCAAGTGCATCCTGGCAATGCAGCTAGCGCCCACGGCAACGACCGACCTTGCCATTTCAACCTTGAGAATGGCGATGTCCGACAAGAGTAACTTCGCCAAGGCAGCCGGTTGCGAAACACCCTGGGACATGGCTGGCCGCATCCAGATGGTTCGAGTGGACAACGGACCGGCCTATGTCGCGGGTGCATTCAGCACCGCCGCGATCGATGCCGGCGTCGCCGTCGACTACGCCGTTGCCGGCGCCCCCTATCTGCGCGGCTCCATCGAACGTGTGTTCAGCACCTTCCATACCGGACTGATCTCGCTTTTCGAGGGCCGCACTTTCACCAACGTCCTGGAGAAAGGCGACTATGAAGCGGAGGCACGCGCATCTCTCACGATTGAAGAACTCGGCCGGGCACTCGTCCGTTGGGTGGTGGATGTCTACCACAACACGCCCCATGAAGGCCTGGGTGGCCAGACGCCGCGAAATTGTTGGCTGTCCCTTCGGAAAAAGGTCGGTGTCCCGCTTTCTCCCAACGAAGACGCGATGCGCGCCTGCTTCGGGATCACCGTTGAGCGCGACCTCCGCAGTGAAGGTATCCAGCTCTACTGCAACAAGTACCAGTCCACGGAGCTTCAAAGCGTTCGTCGGGATTTTCGCCTCCGGAAGAAGTTGAGAGTTCGCTTCGATCCGAACGATCTCGGACACATCTCTGTCGAAACGCCGAAGGGCTGGCTCAAGGTCCCGTGTACCACTCCGGAAATGCATGGAACCCCGCTGGAAGCGCATGTCGCCAACCGGCAACGGATGTTGGCGCGCTACGGCGAAGAGGCCGCGCAGTCCGAAGCGATCGTCAAGAAGGCGCTCGCAGACCTTCGCCGGCTCTCTGACGAAAGCCGTGAAAACCGGAGCATCGCCTCCCCGGTCTTCACCGCTGACAACCTCGCCAAACTCGACCGCTTGTTCTCCGACGACCGTCTGAGGGTCGATGAAGACTTCGATGGCGACATCCTGGGGCTCGATGGAACCGACGACGCCGGTGAAACCACGACGTCATACGTCAACGAAGCCCTGCCGTTCCTGGGCGACGAGGATGATGACGATGACTTCGAATATGTTCTGGAGGACTGAGATGCAGACTGAAATGACCCACGATGAAACTGCCGCGGCTGAAGCGTCGGCACAAATTGAAGGAACCCGCCATCGACGAAAGCGCAATTCGGACGTCGCGGTCCTTCAGGCGCAGCTGAAGCACACCTACTACCCGCACGCCCGTGACCAGGTGCTTCTCGACCAGCTCAACAAGCTCCTGGACGATTTCGAGGATTTTGATGAAATTGCCGCCCAGGCGGGTCTCGGCCGCGTTGGCCGGCTGAACGAAGGCCGGGCCGTCGTCGTCGTTGGCGAATCCGGTGCCGGCAAGTCCCGCTCTCTGGAGCGCGCATTTGCCAACCTTGGGATGACCGACCGATCGGACAAGACCTTTGTCGTCTCCGTCCGGGCCCCCTCTCCGTGCAACCTCAAGCAGCTTGGCCTCGAGATCCTGGATGGTCTGCGATATCCAGTTGAACGTGACCTTCGGGAAAACGTCGTTTGGCGCCTGGTCCGGGAACAGCTTGCCATGCGCAAGATCAGATTCCTGCACATTGATGAATTGCAGCACCTGACGCAGCTGAACAACCCGGCCGAAGCCCTCAAGGTGTGCGATACTCTCAAGGGTCTGATGCAGAATTCGGATTGGCCGATGTGGCTGATCCTGTCCGGCATGCCCAAACTCGCGCACATCATCGAGAGTGACTTCCAGCTGCGCCGCCGCAGCACCTTTGTGCGCCTTGATCAGCTGACCGCCTGCAAGGAAGACCTGAAGGAAATCCGAAACGTTCTCGGCAATTTTGGTCAAAAAGCGGAATTGTCTCTCGACGACCTTCCAATTTCGGAACTCGCCAGCCGTCTGCTTCATGGCACTGAGGGCCGCCTGGGATATCTCATTGAAGTCGTGCAGGAAGCCTTTTCCCTGACCCTGCAAGAGTGGCGGAAGACCCCTCTCATGGGTGATTTCGAGCGGGCCTATGAGGCCAAGACCGGTTGCCGCCCGGAGCACAACGTCTTCGCCGACGGCGTCGAGTGGCAGAACATTGACGTCCGCAACACGCTCTTCCCCGACCAAGACATCGAGGAAGAACCGAACTCCGGCAAGCGGCGTCGCAAGGTCGTGCGAGGCGCATGAGCATGAAACTCGATCCCTTTTACGTCCCCACCTGTTACCCGGATGAAACCCTCACGAGCTTCGTGTCGCGCGTCGCCACCATGGCATCTCGCGGTGCCCGCGACTTCTGCCTCGACATGGGCCTGAACTTCCAGTCCCTGTGCGATGGCGACCAGAACGCGGTTGGCGCCTTCGCCGAGCTTGCCGGCTTCGATAACGGACGTTTCCCGGGCGCCATTCTTGAGCGCACCGGCGACCGTTCTTTCAAGATGAACGCCGAACCCCTTCCCAGGGCGTCGCTTCGCCGTTCGAAGGTTCGCGTCTGTCCTCACTGCATCAAGGCAGATCTGGAGCGTAGCGCTGACCATGAGAGGGTTCGGCCATATGGCCGCTGGTCCTGGATGATTGCATCTGTCCGGACCTGCTCGAAACACAATACGCCTCTAACCGTGGCCGCGACCGACGATAACCCTCAGATGCTGCACGACTTCTCGCTGCTTCTTCGACCCTTTGCGGAGGACATCGACCGGCAGGTTGCCGAGGCACGTGACCGGGCGCCGTCAGACTTCGAGACCTATGTCCTGAGCCGCATCAAAGGCCAACCGTCCAAGCTCTGGCTCTCGTCCCTCCCCGCCTACGCCGCCGCCCGGTTCTGCGAAATCATCGGAGCCACCAAGATCCATGGCGCCCAGGTGATGGCGGAAAGCCTGTCAGAGGACGAATGGTATGACGCAGGCCAGACCGGCTTTGAAATTGCCGCACATGGCGCCGAGGGCATTCGAGGATATCTCGATGACATGCAGCGGGCATTCATGGAAACGCGGCACGCCTGGGGCCCCAGGCAGATCTATGGGCGTCTCTATGAATGGCTGGCGCATGAGACCGGCGACACCGCTTACGACGCTCTCCGCGAGATCATCACCGAGCATGCTTTCAATACGTTGCCCATGGGACCTGACGACGAGATTTTCGGCAAACGACCGACAAAACGGGTCCTTCATTCCATTCACTCCGCCCACCTTGAAACCGGAGCCCATCCAAAGCGGCTTCGAAAGGTTCTCCATGCGGTCGGTCTGATTCCCGAAGACCAGCTTGCCCTGTCTGATGAGCGAACCCTGTTCCGCTCCGACGACGCCAAGTTCTATCTGGACCGGATCGTGGAAAGCATGTCCCTCAAGCAGGCCCGGGCTTACATCAAAGCGCCTCGTCCTGTTGACCGCGTGCTTTTCGAGGCTGGCATTCTGAAGCCCTGGCTCCAGGGCGGCACCGGCGTTCTCAAGGACCATGCCTTCGCGAAACGTGATCTGGATGAATTCCTTGCGGCCCTGAACGGTGATGCCCTGCCAGTGACGGATGAAGAGAAGATCTTGGTCCCGATCCGGCGTGCTGCAAAACTGGCGAACTGCTCAACATCGGAAGTCGTTCAACTGATCCTGGACCGTCGCTTGGGCATGATCCGAACGGATCCGGACCTGGCCGGCTTTCTTGCCGTCCTCGTCGATCCTGAGGAAGTGAAGTCACTTGTCCGTCGGGAGGACCATGGTGGTTACTCCCTTCGCGAAGTCGAGCAGAAGCTGAAGACCACGACGCAGGTGATCAAGGCGCTCATCGAGCACAATCACCTTGAGGCTGAAATCGCGGTCAACCCGATCAACCGCTGCCCGCAGACCATCGTGAAGCGAGACATCCTGACCGCCTTCATGGACAGGTTCGAGACCGCTAGTTCCCTCGCCCGCAGATCCGGATCTCATCTCCAGACCATGATGAAACGCCTTGATGGTTTGGGCGTCGGCCCCGCCTTTCCCAAGGACCAGATACCGGCAACCTTCTATGCGTTGGACCGGGTCCGGTTAGCCGATCCGGATCTCATTCCAGCCCCCTGAACCGGCAGCCCCGAGACCGACGATGACGCCTCCCATTCCGGGAGGCTTTTCTTGTGCCTGCCGTCCAGATTTCAAGGACTTAGGCTTCTATTGAGCCAGATTATTCATGCATTTGAGTACGACTTTGGCCGAAATCCGGGAATGACTGAGCCAGAATTGAAAATAAAACCATTTAATTTCAATGACTTATTTTCTCCATGAGCCATACTATGCATTCACGTACAGCCGACACCGGCCGGAAGTCTGAATTCCATCGCACACAAAGCTTAGCCGGGAGTTCGCCCAGGCTGGTTCCCACCGGCCACAGCGCGGCTCCCGGCGCCCAGACGAAAGAACCCGCCCATCGGAAACGATCGGGCGGGTTTTGGTTGTTCAGCCTGCCTGCGCGACTAGTCGCAGGCTTTCGAATAAGCTGCCACTTCGCATTGACCACAAATTGACTGGGCTATGCCCAATCTACTGTTTCACGCTTAGCGGGATCGTCAGGGTGAGATACGCCGAAGTCCCTTCCAAACGGTTTTCCGCAGCGAACTCCCGGTAAACCTTCACGCGTGTCGAGACCGGTGTCTGGCCAAGCTGGAAATTGTAGCCGGCCGTGCCACCAAGAGCGGCAACGCGTCCCTCGAAATCGCCGAGCCTGGCGCCGGATCCGCTGTCGGCTGTAATCTGGTCGTAGTAATAGCCGACCAGCCCCGCCGAGAACTGGGGTGAAAAGGTTTTGGTGAGCGCCCCTTCGAAGTGAAATTCCGTTCCGGTGGTGTAGTTCGTGGCCGGGTTTTCGCCGTTGAAGGTGAAACCGGCTACACCGGAAACCTCCCAACCGCTTTTGGGATCGAACCAGGTTACGCCACCGTTGATGTCGAGCCCCCAACGGTTGAAGGCAACGTTGGCAATCTCGCCTTTCTGGTAGTCACCCACCGGCACGTTGACGAGAAAACCTGTCGTCCAGTGCCAATTGCCGTTGTGCCAGCCCAGCGAGGCGCCAACCACGGGGTCACCAATCGTGAACACCGTATCGCTGACAGAGGCTCCGAGAATTCCGCCGGCATCAAGTGAAGCATCGACGGATTGCCCACCCCAGGGAACCGTCGCCTGCAAGGCAAGGCTGCCCCCGAGTACGCTTGTCGGTACAACCCACAAGCCTGTTGCGAGATCGATATAGGCGGTCGCGTCGACATTGCCGATAACCCTGCCGCCAACAGGCAGGTCACGGCTCGCCCCGGCAGATCCTGAATAGAAATAGACGTCATTTTGAAAGTAGACACCCGGCCCGGGCAGCACCGCCGCAAATGGCCCCTTGGACCCAAGCAGATAAAAACCGACACCGCTTTCAGCCGAGTTTGCCTGCTGCGGTGCGCCCGCAAGGCACATCAGTGCGAACAGTGACACCTTCAAGGTGAATGAGTGTCTGCGTGCTTTGCTGGTTCTGGTCTCGCCCACGTCCGCCTCTCCTGCCTCAAAAGTCGCTACGGGTTTGCTGCATGGCCCTGTGTGTCGGTTTCCACTTGCTTGCGCACTTAGTGCCCGTTTGACAGACCGATTTTGCATGAAGGCAGTTCTCTACCTTGATACTCGCCAGTCTGCCCCGCCGCTTTTCAATACTAGTTCCCAAAACCGAAGAAAAAAGAGCACCTTCAATTTGGTAGCGAAGCTCCAGTATGCAATTTTCCCGGGATATTATCCAGCAACGAATTGGGCCTCGTTTTGCGTTAATCGTCAACGTTCACTGATCTGTCTGGTCGGCGCAACTTTGGAAGTCATTGCCACCATGTCCCGAAATCAACAGCTCACTTTCCTGTGGCATATACCCTTCTTGTTCGAACACTCGCATTAACTCACACCCAAAGTTTGCATACGGCATTTTTGCAATCCATTTGACGTATGGGATCATTGGGCTGTTTGATGGACTTATCGTTCGTGAAGGAGCCGCGTGATGTTGAAACTTATTGCGGCAGCAGCACTTGCTGCCTGCCTGGCCCCGGTAGCTGCCACAGCCCAGGAACCAGACAAGCCAAATATTCTCGTCATCTGGGGGGATGACGTCGGGATGTGGAACATCTCGGCATACCACCGAGGCATGATGGCAGGCGAAACGCCGAATATCGACAGGATCGCAAACGAAGGCATGCTCTTCATGGACCATTATGCCCAGGCGTCCTGTACCGCAGGCCGGGCGGCCTTCATCACGGGCCAGTACCCGCTTAGGGTCGGCCTGTCCACCGTCGGTCTCCCCGGTGCGCCACAAGGTCTTTCGTCCGAAGATCCGACACTGGCCGAAATGCTCAAGCCCCTGGGGTACCGCACCGGACAATTCGGAAAGAACCATCTTGGTGACCGGGACGAACATCTACCCACCAACCACGGGTTTGATGAATTCTTCGGGATCCTCTACCACCTGAACGCCGGGGAATATGTCGAGCAGGTGGATTATCCGGCACAGGCTTTCGAGGATGCGAACCTGGCACAGCGAGGCATCATTCACAGCTTTGCAAAAGCAGATGGCGGTCAGGAGATCGAGGATCTCGGGCCCTTCGGCCAGGAAATTCAGCGCAACCTGGACCAGGACGTGCTTGAAGAAAGCAAGCGCTTCATTACGGAGGCTGTCTCTGCCAACGAGCCGTTCTTCGTCTGGCACAACACCACCCGCATGCACTATCGCACCAACCTGAACGACCATTATGACGGCATCACCGGCACTAGCAATGTTTATGCCGACGGCATGGTGGAACTGGACGACGACGTAGGTGAGCTTCTGAACCTGCTGGACGAACTTGGCGTCGCCGACAATACGATGGTGATGTTCTCCACCGACAACGGTGCGGCGTCCAACTCCTGGCCCGACGGCGGCAACCAGCCTTTCCGGGGGGAAAAGGGCGTGGGCGGTTATGAAGGCGGCTTCAAGGTGCCCATGGCAGTGCGCTGGCCCGGAGTAACGCCGGCAGGAACCACCACCGGCGAACTTATGACCATGGAGGACTGGATCCCGACCATCATGTCTCAACTGGGTCAGCCCGACATCAAGGAACAGCTGCTGGCAGGTGCGGACATTGGCGGCAAGACATTCAAGGTTCATCTGGACGGCTATGACCAGACCCCGTTGCTGACCCAAACCGGGCCTTCCAACCGGATGGAGTTCTTCTATTTCACTGAAACCACTTTCCACGGCCTGCGCTTCGGGGAATGGAAGTTCCTGTTCACCAGTCAGGACCGTTGGTTCAACGGCAACCAGTATGAAATGACCTCCCCATTGATCACGCGCCTCGATCTCGATCCCTTTGAACGGTTCCACGACGCCCGCGGATTTGACGAATGGCAGGAGAACAGGTCCTGGGCCATCGGTCCGGCACTCGGCCTGGTGAACAAGTTTGTTGCCTCCTTCGAGGAATTCCCGCCGCGGATTGCCAGTTTCTCCACGTCTGTTGAGGACATGTCGAAGCGGATCATGAACGCTGCGCCGCCACCGCAGTAAGCCTAAGCAAGCGGCCGATCCTCAATTCCACGAATACAGCCTTCCGGACCACAAAGTCCGGAAGGCAAAAAAGCCAGGCAACAAGCGCGGCGCGCGAAGAGCACCGGGAGGTCTGCCACCCCTAAATAAAAACAGGGATCGCGTAACCTCCGTTCTGCCCGCGCGCAGTCCCGCCTGTTACCGCTTTCGCTGCCAATCCGCTTCGGAAAGCCAGAAGTCCGTCCGACGTACAGGCGTCCCCGGAGACGGGTCGCGCCGTTGCATGCGCCCACCGATGACACGATGCCTTTCTGCGTGCTATTTTCCACTTCTGGAGGAGCCAGATGTCTGAGGTTCTGCTGTTTCACCATGCGCTTGGCTTGACTTCCGGGGTGCTGAAGTTTGCAGACAATCTGCGACAGGCCGGCCACAAAGTGCACACGCCGGATTTGTTCGAGGGTAATACGTTCAACAGCATCGAGAAGGGCCTCGCCTTCATCGAGGAAACCGGCTTTGACGAGATGCGTGAACGCGGTGTCCGTCTGGCAGATGAACTCCCCCACGATCTCGTCTACGCGGGTTTCTCGTTTGGTGTGCTACCGGCGCAGAAGCTAGCTCAAACCCGGCCTGGAGCACGGGCTGCCTTGCTGTTCCACTCCTGCCTGCCGATCAGCGGTGACTGGTCTTTTGGACCCTGGCCAAACGGCGTCCCTGTTCAAATCCACGCAATGGACAATGATCCTTTTTTCGTCGGCGAAGGTGACATCGATGCCGCGCGCGAGATCGTTGAAACGGCAGAGGATGCGGCTCTTTTTCTCTATCCCGGAGAGGAGCATTATTTCGCCGACAGCTCGCTACCATCGTTTGATGCAGAAGCGTCTGCTCTGCTCACCCGACGGGTCATTGAATTCCTGCAACGCGTCTGAGGAAACCAGGAGGCCAAACTGCTGCGGTTGCTGCTTCTGACACCCGACAGTCTTCTTGACCCGCATGGCGCCCTCAGACCCTTCGTCTGTGAGGCACTGGATGCGATTGGCCAGATGAGAGGTGAAACGGAAGCTCGGCTTGCCTTTGCGCTGGTTGTTCGAACGTCAAATGACGCAGCTGTAGTCTTGTCCACCTTGAGAGAGTTACAGCTTCCAGCTGGCCCCTCCCCGGTCGTTGAGACGAACAAACCCGGTGTTGACGCAACAATCCTGAGAGAATTGCAGGAACGTTTCGCGGTAAATGATCCCGCATCGGAATGTGTTTTGATCGACGCCGGACCCGGCAGCACGGACGCCGCTCTCCCGCCAGGTTTACCGAAACTACTTCTGGAAGAGACTGGCGCCGATGGAATGTCTGGCTGGCCGGCAATGCTATTGAAGATTGCCCGAAAAACCGGAAGAAACGCGGCCGAGAACCTGCAACTGGTGCTGCCGGTTCTGGCGGCCGCGGAAGGTGTTGTCGACCTTCAGCAAGTTTCGTTCCGCCCGGAGCGGATCGAAGCAGAAGGTCATTGCCTGATATCCGTGGAAGACAGCGCACTTGGCGCCCTCTCCGGCCTGTTCCTGAACCTTCCCACCTCGTTTGTCATTGAACAGCCCGACAGCCCTCACCCTGTCGCATTCAAAGAGGTTGCTGAAGACACGATCCAGGAGGCAAAGGCCTACATTCAAAGTCTGCGGGCCAATGGTCAGCTTGAGATGGTATCAGGTGAGACAGGTCAAGCTGAAGCAGGAGAGCTTGAAGGCATGGCGTCGCCACTGCTCGGTCAACCGACGCACTATGTCGAAACTGATGAGACCGGCAGACGCATACTTCGGCGAAGGGGCTTCAACTGATCAAGTGCACAGGAAGGCCCTTGCCGTACCTGGAAGAGCGTGACACCGGCAATTGAAACGCTTTCGAAGCAAACGACGCTCCTCCCCCACGTTACTGACCACATGGCTCACCGCACCGATCGTATCGTCGCCCGCCTGGCTGTGGGCCTCTTCTGAAATCTGACCGGCGGCATGCAGGCTGAAGACAAAGCTTTGCGCCTCGACTGCGGATTGCCGAACTGTCTCCACCTCGCCCAGCAGGGCGGCATTCCCGTTTTGCTCACCGATGAGGACGTCCTCCTCGACGTAGCAATAGACGCCTTCCAGATCACTGGCGACATCTGCGAGCGAGACTTTCTGGCGCCGCCGAACGGCTGCTACCGACTGGTCGCCAAGCTGAACCCGGCTGCCGTAGAACCGCTGATCCGTATCATCTCCGGTGACTTCCAGCAGGCTGCGGCGGGAGGCCTGTGTCAGCACATCACGAACGGAATGAACGGTTTCCGAAGGCGGCCGGCCAGCCAGAACCACGGTGGGGGATGTCAGTTGTTCGGCATTCAACAGCACATTATGGCTCTCGAACCCGTCCCGGATCGCCTGGGCATTGACCCCGGCATTGCGCATTCCGTCCGCAATCAGCATGGCGTTGCCGACAGACTGGAAAAATCGGGGTTTAAGTGGCGCCGTACGCGCAGCAGCAACCAGCAACTCTCCCGCCGTCCTTGCCGCCGCCAGCAATCCTTTTTCGCTCTCCACACCGCGCGACTGATAGATGTTCGTCAGCGTGTCGTAAAAACAACCGCTGAAAATCATGCCCAGCGAATGTACTTCGTTGATCAGAACGCCCGGGCCACCTGACACCGGCAAGGAGGCCGGCATCACCCATTGATGTGTGTTGAGAGCGCGCCGAGGGACCGCCGCATTGTGATTTGCGTCGACCAGGACAGCAATACCGTGGGACAGATCCTCTGCAGTGGACTCTACAAAGTTCTTCTGTCTCAACAGACCTTGATCCACAAGCACCTTGCGGGTCGCCTCGTCCTGAAGCGCGACGAGAATTGCGATGCAGTCTCCGAAGGCTTCGTGAAAAGCACCCGGCTCCGCCTGAAAAGCACCCCAAAGATCCGGGCGAATTGCATCCAGAAAGGCATGACCCGCCTCGTGTGCGACAACATCCGTACTTGCCCCTGAGCGGTAACTGTCTCCCCCGGCAGCATCCACCTGAAAAAAAGAGAGCGAAAGCCTGTCGTAAAAGGCATTGAGCTGGGGCTGCCCCGGTGTCTTGTGTTTCAACCGCAAGGTTTTCCCGTTTTGCCACGTGGTCAGCGTGCTCCCGTCGATCAACTCCCAAAGGTCGATGGCTCTGAGAGCGGCCTCGCGGCATTGCCAGAACAGAAAGCCGTCGCTGTCAGTTGGATAGGTGTCTTCCGGGAGGGAGCCCAGATAGACATACCGGGCCAGTTCATCTGGCCGCTCAGCATGCGCCTCGATGACGGCTGCAGGCGGGTGTCCGGCTCTCGGGTCGTTCGGAATGAAATTGATCGGCATGATTTCCTCCTCTGACCGTCAATGGCGTGTCCGGACAGGTTGGCTTGTTGCAGCAAGCGGCTTGGTGTGGCGCAGACTGTGCCCGTTTGGTCCGCGTCCTCCTGGCAGGAGCGACACCCCCAGAACAGTTTCCAGTGCCGGAGGCAGGCGCCAGACTGGTGCGGCAGGCGGTGCAATCCGGTCGGCGAAAAGATAGAGACCTGTCAGCACCATCACGGCAATATGGCCGGTCTCCACCTGCAAAGGCACAAGCATCCAGGGCCAGCAAGCAAACACACAAGCCGCCCCGGTTCGAAGACCGAACCAGCAACCATCAGCCTGTGCCTCTTGTCCGAAAGCTGCAATCCGGCTGGTGCCGTGGCACTTGTTTCTGGCCCGTTGGGCGAGCGGGGACATGCTCCAAACGACAGCGACACCGAACGCCAACGACAGGTCGATCCAGGCGCCGGCAAGCGCCAGGACAAACGCCAGTGGCACAAGCAACAGGCCCGACAAGATCCAGACGCAAAGATAACCGAGCAGAAATGAAATACTTGCAGCCACCTTTTGGGACGCATGCACCACTCGGCCGACATAAGACAGATTGGCGGCAACCAGCGGCGTCATCATGGCCACGACCATCAGGATCCAGTCCGCAGCTACCGCTTGCAAGATCTGCGAGAATTGAAGGTTCGGTGCGGGCAGGAAAACGGATTGCGCAACATTCAGACGCCCGCAAAGAGCCGCGACGTTCGAAGCAGGTTGCGCGAAACCGAGCAGGAGGTAGCTGCCCACGCTCAAGGCAACCAGCCAGGGCATTGCGCCCCGACTGGTCTGCACGGCAAAGGCCGCCAGCCGGGACATGTCATCTAACCCTGAGACGGTAGATGCTGATCCGGTCGACGGTAATTTCCGACGAGGCCCCCTCTGGCTGAACGAGGCTAACTTCAAGCTCCTGGATTGCAGCACCAGCACGCGCCTGCATGGCCGCAACCTTGTCGGTGATTTCCACGGTTGATGACAGGCCGTTGCCTGCGTGCGAACCGTCGGTTGAACTGGCCTTTCCAAGGCCGAAGAACACCAGAGTTTCGTTGATTTCCGCATCCGGTATGCCTGGCGCAACAACACGAACGGAAAGAACACCGCTCGGAGTGTTCCCCCGGACACCTTCAACGTTGAGATAAAGTCGCTCCGCTGCGGCCGGGGCTGCAGCAGCAAGGGCCGCAGTTGGCGCTGCAGCCAGTTTCACGCGTGCCGTTACCGGACTTGCGGTAACCTGCAGCACCTCGTCGTTTGCCCCGACGAGTGTCGAAGTGCCCCGACCTGTCGGTGTGGTGGCCATTGCAATCCCCACGGTGGGCGTAATGCCCGTTCCATCGATCAGATTATCATAGACCGGCGCAAGAGCCGCGCCCGGAAGCGTGTCTTCCGGCGTGAAAATGGAAATATTTTGCTGTGCGTCCGGCATCGCAAACTGGCGCGGGAACGGCCCGTTGAGCCAGGGCCGGCTGGTTTCCTGGGAGTTGCCTCCCCCGGTCATCCAGGCCGCCCACAAGCGGTCGATGTTGCAATGGTGAACCCAGAAGATCGGATCGAGACCGGCAAAATCCGGATCGTACATCCAGCCGGTCGGACTGGGCGGTACGTTGCCGCCCACCATGACATGCACGAAATTGTGCGGGTCACTTTCGACCGCACCATAGGCATTGCCCTGCTGGTCGAAGCCGCTGATAGGACCGCCATATCCAAGCGTGCCGGGGATTGATGTATAAACGGTCTGCGTGGTTTGCGCGTCGAGCGAAATGTCGACATTGATCCAGGCCTGCGGACCAAGTTTCACGGCAGGGCCACGAAACGCGTTGGCCAACGGGTTCGGCGTGTTGTCACCCGGAATGGTGCTGTCCAGAAACTCCTGCGGATAGTCTCGCGACGCTGGATCAGACCCGTTGAGATAATTCCAGTAGGGCAAAGCCCATGTAGTCGGACCGCCCTGGCTGACAATCCAGTCTGCCAGGATTGCCTCGAACGCATGCAGATAGCCCCTGTGCCAGGGCAGGAAAAACCAACCCGCATGCTGACACTGGTTGAACATCAATCGTTGCTCGTCGGCGTTTGGCGCCGGCGTGGTCGGTGAAATGATGTTCTGATCAATCCAGCCCTGCGGATTGATGCCGTGGATCGCTGCCAGGTAGAGCCAGCTTGTCCGATCACGCAACTGGCGCGACCGCAGTTCACCAACGGCTCGCGCATACCAAAGCATCGTGTCGGACCATGGCCCGCCGAGCTTGGCAATGTCTTTTCTTATGCCTGCCATTATTTCCTCCCATTGAAAACTCGAGAGAACAGTCATCTGAATTTTGAAAAGCGAAAATTTACTTGCGGCGCCTGCAAATCAAAAGCGCATCAATCTGTTTTTCAAACAGGCAGCTACGTTAGCATGAAATAACGAAGATGTAACGCCCTAGGTTGACGGAATGTGACAGCAATACCATTACGTGTATTGAAAGTTGCAATATTCCAAGACCCCCCTTTTCCCGGCGCTCGAAGACGAAATCACTTCGACGGGCTAGATAGCCGGCCACACGGATCAATGACCTCCGCCGGTACCAGCAGGTGCCGGTTTCGGCCACTCCACGAAAGAGAGCGCAGCGACAAAGGCAAGAACCAAGCCTGTCAGGATCAGGAAAACAGCCGAAAAGGACAGCCGGAAGGCTTCACGAGTGCCAATTGCACCGAGAGCACATCGCCTCCCTATTTTCCGACGACCGCGTGCAAGTGAGCATCCAAAACAATCTAATTCAAATATTTAAGAAAAACTTCCCTAGCGTAATAAATGTATTGCTTTACAGACGACTAGATTGAAGGCAAGCTAGAAGCGACAAAAGGAAATATATTATCGAACGCGCAAGTGGACACAGAGCGCTTTCGCCTGTCCATGGCGCAGCTCGCGTTGAAAATGCGTGTGAAAATCTGTCTACGTGAAACAATCATTGTTAATTACCTCATTATTCTACGAAAAATTGGTGCCTAATATTTGATTTTAGACTGTTTTCAGGTGGAGCGATTTTGTCGCTACGAGGGAATTCATGCAGGCAGCCGCTGAATACCGAAAGCCCGTACGGCTATTCGAAAAATGGGAGAATCGGCAGAAAGTAATACTTTTTGCCGACGTAGTTGGATCTGCGCGGCTGTTTACGACTGCCGACAATGCATCCATAGGAGCTTGGCTCTCCTTTGTCGCCTACCTGAAAGATGACCTTCTGCCGGAACACGATGGCAGGCTCGTGAAGTCATTGGGCGACGGCATTCTGGCTGAAATCGAGCACGCAACGAGTGCAGTCCGATTTGCAATGCGTCTCACCACGGAACTGGCAAAGATCAACGAGCAACTCCCTGCCATGAACCGGTTGCAGGTTCGCATCGGTATCGACACCGGCGACGTGCTCACCACCGGCGATGACGACATTTATGGCAGCCACGTGAACATTGCCGCCCGTCTCATGTCACTTGCCCGCCCCGGAGAGATTGTTGCCTCCGCCGAGGTCAGGGATGCATTGGCAAGCGAACTCGACGCGGAATTCGAGGATCTTGGTGATTGCCACCTCAAGAATGTCGCCGAGACGGTGCGGGCCTTCAGGGTTCATCCCGTGGGAACCCACCCGAGCATTTTTCCGTTACAGCAATTCGAAGACCTGTTCCCCACCGTCGCGGTTATTCCCTTCACGCCACGCAGCAGATCAAGAGACAATTACGTGCTCGGTGAAGTGCTCGCAGAGGAATTGATTGTCGCATTGTCCCGTTCCTCGGAACTCAATGTCATTTCCCGCCTGTCGACGACAGGTTTTCGCATGCGGAACATCTCCCTTGCCAAGATCTCGGAGACGCTTCAGGCGGATTTTGTCCTGTCGGGGACCTATAGCGGTGATGCGAACCACGTAATTCTGGACGCGGAACTCGCCGATGCAAAAACCGGTCGCGTAATTTGGTCGGATCGCCTGAGCGAGGAGGTTCCTACCCTCCTTAGCGATTCATCCGTCATGTATCAGTTCGCCAAGGACTGCCACGCGGCAATCTTCCGGAGCGAGGTGCAACAGGCACTGTCCTGCCCGATGCAGACACTCGATGCCTATTCGCTTCTCATGAGCGCGATCGGACTGATCTACAGGCTCTCGCGCCACCATTTCGAATACGCCGCCGAACTTCTTGACGAACTGATTCACCGTTCGTCGCGCCAACCCGCAATGGCCCTGGCATGGAAGGCAAAATGGCACGTTCTGGCGGTTCAACAGGGTTGGACGGATTCGCCCGAGCGCGAAAAATCCCTCGCCTTGAGCTGCACGCAAACCGCGCTCGACCATGACCCGACAAATGTCACGGCCCTTGTGTCCGAAGGATTTGCCCTCACGAATCTCGCGCACAAGCTCGAAGAAGCTGAACAGCGTTACAACATGGCCCTCGAGTACAATCCGAATTACGCCATGGGTCGCCTGCTGCGCGGCACTCTCTTCGCGTTCAAGGGAGCTGGCGAGGAGGCTGTCAAGGACACGGAACTGGCCCTCCGCCTGTCTCCCATCGATCCCTACAGGTACTTTTTCCTGTCGCTTGCGGCATCCGCCTGCGTTACGGCCGAAAAATATGACCGCGCTCTCGAGTTCGCCAACCAGTCGCTTCGCTCCAATCGCGCGCACACCTCGACGCTGCGTGCCAAGGCTGTCGCGGAAATGCGTCTTGGGCACACCGAACTGGCAGCTCAGACCATCAGCGAACTGCGCGAGCGTCAGCCGGATCTGACCGTAAGCCGCTGGCTGAAGAATTCGCCAAGTGCGCAGTTTCAGGTTGGGAAGGACTTCGCCGAAACCCTAAGGCAAGCCGGACTGCCGCCCTGAGAATGGAGTGGAACCGGCCAATCGAAAAGGTAGGGAGAGTTAGTCATGACACCAAGGGAAACAGCATATCCGGCAGGCGGCTTCGGGGGCTTTGGAGGATTTGGGGGCTTCGGCGGCTTCGGGGGATTTGGCGGGTTCGGAGGGTTTGGGGGCTTCGGGGGATTTGGCGGTTTTGGCGGGTTCGGCGGCGCCCCTTCCTTCGATTCACCGCTGATCGTGAACGCGCTGATCACCAATCACGATGGCATTGCCGGAACCTGGCAGACTGTTACGGCGGCCATCCAGGAGAACTGCCCGGAATACGATGCTTTTCTAGGCCGCCTCTCTCCGGAAGTCCGGCAAAGCATTTACACACTTGAACTGGCATCGAGGCTCGGCTTCACCTTCAAGTTTGAGGGAACGTGCTCCGGAACGGCTCAGGTATGGCACCTGAACGTGACCGGCAACCCTGACGGGACCGATACGCCACTCGCGGCTTATGCCATGCTTGCCAGGATGTCTCGCCCAACCATGGCGATCTTCAAGAAGCAGCTCGATCTCGTGGCAAATTATGCAGACCTGCGGCAGGATCGTGCGGCTGAAATTATCGCCCAACTCAGCACACCTGTTGAATTTCTGCGGTCAATCGCATACATCGCACCGGCTCGAACACCATATACGATCGAGCTGCTGGCAACTGCGCAGGGTCTCGCCAACCTGGTGGAGATGCGGATCAAGTATGCCCTGGCCTGCAAGCGTCCGATAGAATTCTCCCCGCAGATCCAGCCGATGATCCTGACGCCCACGCATGGCACCCTGCCGAGCGGTCATTCAACGGAAGCCTTCACGCTGGCCCGGGTTCTTTGGCTCCTCCTGAGGGATGCCGGTGTCGTGCCTTATGACGACACGATCTGGGGCAAGATGTTCATGCGGCAGGCCTCGCGCATTGCAGTAAACCGCACCGTCGCGGGTGTACATTTTCCGGTCGACAGCGAGGCCGGCGCAATTCTCGGACTTACACTCGGCGCCTATTTCGCGGGTCGGTGCCAGGGTTCCAATGAAATCAAGGGATGGGCTTTCCACGGCGACCAGTATCCTGACAGCCGGGATTTCGACTGGACGCAGCTCTACGATCCGGCGACCCACACGCAGAAGGACCCGGGAGCCTGGGCCGACGAAACCACAACATCCCTCACCGGCACGACCATTCAATCCAGGCCGCTGGCCTGGCTGTGGAACCGCGCAAAGCAGGAATGGCTGGACCTGAGGGAACCCTGTGCCGGTGGCAGCAGCGGTGGCGGAACACTCGAGGATGGTGCCTCGCCTTTGGAAGACGACGGCTCGTGATCGCATAGCAAAGTCGAACCGGAGGTCAAGTCATGTCGGATACCAACGGAACCCTTGATGAATTTTCAATCGATCCGGTCACGAACTGGCGGCTGGCTGTTGCAGCAAAGTTCGGATCCGGAGAAGAAAACACTTGGTGGGACATCCTCGTCGAGCTCGATAACATCTCACTCGATGATCTGATCGCCAGGGCCAAGGATATCGGCGGTGGCAACGGGCTTGAGGATGCAGTCCTCATCCCGAATTTCTATACCGCGCAACAGCGCGCGGCCAAAGAAGCGATCCTGTATCCCTCACTCTACGCAAAAGACCTCTTCTTGCAGGAAGCGACGAGGAACGCGGGACAACTCGGCATAAAGCGCATCATCCTTGGGACTGTCGTTCCGATTGGACAGCTCGACACGAGCGCGCAGATCATGCCCGGCAATCTGCCTGAAATATTTGTCGAAGATGGTTCCGTTGTTACTGCTGTCATCGACAACGGCATCGCGTTCGGCCATGAACTTTTCCGGAAAACCGACCCAAATGCGTCACGCGTTTCCTTTGCCTGGATCATGGACGCCAAACCACGGACCGGCTCCCTCGTCGTCCCGCAGGGGCACGCCCTTGCCAGGAGCGAAATCGACGGGTTGCTTGCCGCGAACACGGCCAGCGGGCTCCTCGATGAGAACCGCTTCTACAGTCAGTGCGGATTGATCGACTACAGTTGGCCCGGGCTCAAGCCGGCCGCCATGCGAGTGTCCCACGGCACCCATGTGATGGGACTTGCCACCGGTTACCAACCCGGCACGAAGGACAACACGCGCCCCATCATCTGCGTGCAGCTGCCAACCGATCTCACCATGGATGTCAGCGGAGCGCAGATCCTGCCAGCTCTGGGACGCGCGATCGACTTCATCAAGATACACGCGGAACGCTACCGGCTCGAGACCGATCACGGCAAGCGGATCCCGCTGGTGGTCAATTTCAGTTTCGGGAATTTTGCAGGACCGCACGATGGTACCGGTCTGATCGAAGCGAAGATCGATCACGAGCTTCACTCGACCACCCAGCGTGAAATCCAGGTGGCTCTTCCTGCCGGGAACGGCAATCTGGCGCGCACCCACGCGGAGATTACCTTTACGGATGAGGATACGGGTAACGTCAGGCCCGCAAGCCTGGACTGGCGCATTCAACCTGACGACCGCAGCGCGAGCTACGTCGAAATCTGGATGCCGCCGAAGGAGAACCCTGACAACCTAGTGAGAGTGCGCGTTACGCCTCCCGTGGGACCGAGGAGTACGCCGGTTTCAACAGTGCCTGGAGAGACTGCGATCCTCCATTCCGGAGACAACGTGGAATTCGGCCGGATCCTCTACACACCTCCCCACGCGCCAACCTGGCGCGGTTGCATTGTCGTCGGCGTTCACCCGACCTTTCATCACGACGTCACGGATGATTTGGCACCTTCCGGTGTCTGGAAAATCGAAATCGAGAATGTTGCCCTGACCGAAACCGACCTGGTACAGGTCTGGATCCGGCGCGACGAAACCTTGCCCGGGTTCCCGGCATTGGGACGTCAATCCTATTTCGACGATGACGACTATCAGCGTTTCGACAGCTTTGGTGCCCCTCTGCCGATCGATCCGCCCGGATCCGATTGCCTGGTTAAGCGCAGCGGCACCATAAGCGGCTTTGCCTGCGGCGAGTTTCCCGCCGTTCTTGCTGGATATGTCGAAACCCGCAACGATCTGGCCGGCTATTCTGCCGCGGGCCCGGTAACAACGGCATTCAATGCAACCGGTCCGACGAGAAACGGTCCGGATGCAGCCGCGGTCAGCGACGACACTCCGGTCCTGCGAGGCATATTGAGTGCCGGATCACGCTGCGGATCGCTGGTGTCTCTCGACGGAACCAGTGTCGCGACACCTCAGGTTGCCCGATGGATGGCCGACAGGCTTGCACAAGGCCAAACAGCAACGAAGGGTGACGTGAGTGCACAGGCCGCATTTGACGATCATCCGCCACCGTCAAGACCGGCCAATACGCGAATTGGCGGCGGCCGGATGCAACGAAGAATTCGTTTCGGACCGGACAGAAAGGCCTGATCGACACGGCAGCGCTCGTCCGGATGATCCACTATCTTGAAATCAATGACCGCCACCACCGGCAGGTGCCGGTTTCGGTCGCTCCACGAAATAGAGCGCGGCGACAAGTGCGAGGAACAAGCCCGTCAGGATCAGGAAAATATCCGAGAAGGAAAGCAGGAACGCTTCGCGGGTGACGATGCCAGACAACGTCTTCAAGGCCGCTGTTTCCGCATTCTGACCCAGTTCCGAGAACGCATGTGTCATGTTGGTCAATGTCTCATTGACGACGGGACGCGACCAGTTGACCGTTTCGGAAATACGTTCGTAGTGGAAATCCTGCCGATTGGTCAGCAGCGTGTTGATCACCGCAAGTCCGACGGCACCTCCCAGGTTCCGGGTCAGGTTGAACAGGCCAGATGCGTTCTTGATCATCTGCGGCGGCAACATACCAAGGGCGATATTGTTGATCGGTACCATGCAAAGCATCAGCGAGCAGCCACGCAGGATCTGCGGAACCAGCAGCTCCCAGAAATCCCAGTCGTGCGTAATACCGGTCACCATGTAGGTGCCGATTGCAAAGCCGGAGAAGCCGATTGCCATCATCACACGCGGATCGAGCACGGACATCAGCCGCCCGGCAATCGGGGCTGTAAGGAACATGGCAAGACCGCTCACGAACATGGTCTCGCCAATCTGCAGCGAGGTGTAGTCGCGAACGCCGCTCAGATAGACCGGATAAAGATACGTCAGGCCGTAGAGCCCCACCCCCATGATGAAGCTGAAAAGACTGCCCATGGCGAAGTTCTTGTCGGCAAAGGCTCTCAGATCGACAATGGGTTCTCGCGCCGTGAACGCCCGCCAGAAGAAGATCGCAGCTCCCAGCACAGTGATTGCGGAAAAGAAAACGATCTCGCCGCTCTGGAACCAGTCTTCACCCGAACCTTCTTCAAGAACGAATTCCAGAGAACCGAGGAAGATGGCCATGGCCGCGAAGCCATACCAGTCAAAATGATCGAGCAGAGACAGATCCGGCTCGTCGAAATCGATCAGGGTAACAGCGGCAAGCGTAACGAAGATGCCCGGCACCACGTTGATCAGGAACAGCCAATGCCAGGAACCGAATTCGGTGAGATAACCGCCGAGCGTCGGACCGATGGTCGGTGCCAGTGTTGCCACAAGACCGATCACCGGAGAGATGACGTTGAATTTCTCACGCGGGAAAATCAGATAAGCCGTCGCGAAAACCGTCGGGATCATGCCGCCACCGAGAAACCCCTGCAAGGCACGGTAGACGATCATTTCCTCGATCGTGGAGGCAGTGGCGCACATCAGGCTCATTACCGTGAACCCGGCCGCTGACAGCGCGAACATCCAGCGCGTCGACAGCATGCGCGAGAGGTATCCGGACAACGGGATCATGATGACTTCCGCTATCAGGTAACTTGTCTGCACCCAGGGAATGTCGTCCTGGGAAGCTCCAAGCCCGGCCTGGATTTCCGACAGGGACGCGGACACGATCTGGATATCCAGAATCGCCATGAACATGCCGAACACCATGCAGAGGAAGGTGAACAGCTTGCGTCCGTCGATGGATGCGCTTTGTGCCGTCTCGCTCATGTGACGTAGCCTTGGACCGGCGGTCATTCAGCCGAAAGAGACGGAATGGCCTGTGGCCGATCATTCGATACTGTTGGAACATCCGCGCAGGTCTTGCTGTCGACGGTCTGCTCTTCAAAGGGGCGGCATCCGCAAGATGCGGATACCGGGCTTGTGCGGTTGGAGGCCGCGGGGAGGACTTGATTTGATACGGACCCTTGATCCGCACCTGAAGGTCTAGTGGAGCGCCGACAGGGCGACGTTGTCTTTCTGGCCACCTGTCCTGGTGTCGACTTCGACAACCACCGACATGCCAGCTCTCAGATGTCCGCTTGTTATTTCTTCTTCCGGAACCTTGATCTTCACCGGCACGCGCTGAACCACCTTGGTGAAGTTGCCTGTCGCATTTTCGGCCGGCAGAAGGCTGAAGACAGAACCGGTCGCAGGCGCAATGCTTTCCACGGTTCCCTTGATCGGCTGGTCCGGATAGGCGTCGACGGAAATTTCAACCTCTGCTCCGAGCTGGATACCCTCGAGCTGAGTTTCCTTGAAATTCGCATCGATGTGAGTGTCGGCCAGCGGCACGATCGCGGCAATCCGGCTTCCCGGCTGCAGCAGGGAGCCGACCTGGGCTGCCCTGTTGCCGACGATGCCATCGACCGGTGCCCGAATGACGGTAAAGGCGAGGTCGCGCTCGGCTTTCTCAAGAGCTGTCTTGGCAGCAACCACTGCCTGTTCGGCTTCTTTCTTCTGGCCGTTGAGCACATCGATATTTGCTTTGGCCAGCGTCACCGCCGCCTGCGCATTCTCCAGATCCGCCTGCGCGCCTTTCAGTGAGGCATCGGCGGTGTCAAGCGTTGCCTGGCTGGCAAACTTGTTGTCCGCCAGTCTTTTCTGACGATCGTAGTTCGCGGAAGCTTCGTCCTTCTGCGCCTTGGCGGAAGCAACAGACGCTTCAGCCTGCAGCACGGATGCCTTGGCCGCCGTAATCTGGGTCGCGATACGATCGACCGTTGCGCGGGCACTGTCGATGGAATCCTTTGCGGACTGGACGGCAAGCTTGTAGTCGCCATCGTCGATCTTCAGCAGCACGTCACCGGCTTTCACGCGTTGATTGTCGCCGACAGCGACAGACGCAACATAACCGGACACCTTGGAAAGGATGACGGTGATATCCGCGGTCACATAGGCGTCGTCCGTGCTGGCAATGAATCTGCCTTCGGTCCACCAATGGTACGCCTCATATCCGCCAAAGCCGAGACCGGCGAGCAGAACCAGCGTGAAGACCCGCTTGGCCTTGCCCTTCTTTTTCGGTGGAGGCGCTTCTGCGGTGGTCGTTGCGGTTGTTACCTGTGCCTGAGACGAAACTGCCACCTGCCCGCCTTTGTCATCGCTTGTGTCTTTCGCGGAAGATGGTGTTGCCTGTCCGCTTTTCGAGGCTACTGAAGTCTCGTTGTCTTGATCCTGGCGGCTCGCAGCCTGCGGCCCACCACCGATCGCGCCGCTTTCGTTGCGGCCTTCTCTGAGTGCCACGATGGTATCCTTTGCCCAAAATTCTTGACCGCCCAGGCATTGACTGAACGGTTCGGTCAATGGCATTTATATGTTCATCCCCTTGGCGAACGCAAGGGTTCCGGCGAATTTTTTGCAACGCACAAGAGTCCCCTGTTCAACAACCTGGTTGATCGAGACGGCAACAAGACACTTTGGGAGGGGGACGCGAGACGCATCACCTGTCCGGAAGTCGGATCCTGTCGAAGATATTTTTTAGGGGGCGTTTTGACTTGCAGACACAGCTGGTCTGACCAGGAAAGATTGAATGGTTCGTCCTGTTGGCCGATAGTGTTGAGATTGACCAACCACCTGCCGAACAGTTGACCTTTGCATTTATGGGAATGCTTTTTGAGAAAAACCGTGTGTTTGACAGAATACTAGCGGTAAACTACTGAAAGACGGCAGAAATTCGAGATTGCGATGACAACCGAAACACAGGAACAACCGGCGACAGCCGAAGATCCGGCTCAGAAGACCGACAACGCCAAGTGCAGGCAGATTCTTGCCGGAGCACGAAAAGTCTTCCGGGCAAAGGGATTCGATGGCGCCAGTATGGAGGTTATCGCCAAGGAAGCCGGCGTTTCCAAAGGCACGCTCTACGTCTACTTCAGCAGCAAGGAAGCGCTGTTCGAGGCGCTGATTCTGCAAGAACGTTTCAGCCAGGCGGAAATCCTGCGGGAAGCCCTCGTCAGCAGGGCTGACGTGAAAAGCGATCTGCACCGTATCGGCCGCAGTTATCTGCAGAAAATGGCGAATCCCGAAAAATTGTCGACCCTCCGCATGGTAGTCGGCGCTGCGGAAAAATTTCCTCAGTTCGGCGTTCTGCTCTACGAAGCCGGTCCATGCCAGGGCCGACGCGACCTTGGTGCCTTCATCCAGGAGCGGATCGACCGCGGCGAGTTGAAGGACTGCGATGTCGAACTGGCGGCAGGCCAGTTTTTCGACTTGTGTGTGGCGGGCGTTCTAAGGCGCATGCTGCTCAATGCCGGCCCAAAGCCGAGCGAAGAAGAAATCGAAACCAATGTTGCAGCAGCGGTGAAGGTGTTTCTGGCGGCCTACGCAGCGTGACAGGCCGCACTGCCTCCCCCTCAAAGTTCACATGAATTCGATTTCCGACCTGACCGGGGCGGACAGACGGCCGTAACTTCCTATATTAAGCGGTAAAGCAATTGCCACCGTACACTGTAGGTTCCATGACCGCCCGACCGCCTATTTTCCAGTTCGACAATTCCTACGCACGGGACCTGCCCGGCTTTTATGTGGCCTGGGAAGGCGCGAAGGTGCCAACGCCGCAGCTTGTGGTGTTCAATCGTGAACTTGCAAAAGAACTCGGCCTTGATTCCAACCTTCTGGAAACATCCGAAGGCGCAGAGATCTTTTCAGGGGTCCGTCAGCCGGACGGCGCATCGCCTCTTGCCCAGGTGTATGCCGGCCACCAGTTTGGCGGCTTCTCGCCACAGCTGGGGGATGGCCGCGCGCTTCTTCTCGGAGAGATCATCGACAGCACCGGCAATCGGAAGGACATTCAGCTGAAAGGGTCGGGACCGACCCCCTTCTCCCGTGGTGGAGATGGCAAGGCTGTCGTGGGCCCGGTCTTGCGCGAATATATCCTCGGCGAAGCCATGCATGCACTCGGCATCCCGACGACAAGAGCACTGGCAGCCGTAACCACCGGAGAAACCATCTACCGGGATGGTCCGAAACCGGGCGCAGTGTTGACCCGTGTCGCCGCAAGCCATTTGCGGGTCGGTACCTTCCAGTATTTTGCGGCACGCGGTGAAACGGACAAAGTCCGCCAGCTCGCCGACTACGCCATTGACCGCCACGATCCGGATCTTGCCGGACAGCCGGACCGCTATATCCGGCTGTTTCGGGGAGTAGTCGAGCGCCAGGCAGCGCTGGTCGCCAATTGGGTGCTTGTCGGGTTCGTTCACGGTGTCATGAACACCGACAACACGACGATTTCCGGCGAAACAATCGACTATGGCCCCTGTGCCTTCATTGACGCCTATGATCCGGCAGCCGTGTTCAGCTCCATTGACCACGGTGGACGATACGCGTTTGGCCGCCAACCCGTCATCATGCAATGGAACCTTGCCCGGCTTGCCGAAACCCTTTTGCCCCTGATCCAGCTCGATGATCTGGACAAGGCAGTCGAACTGGCAAGTGCCGAACTCGGCCGCTTTCCTGATATCTACCGCGCAGCCTGGCTGAACGGGATGCGCGCAAAGCTGGGTCTAGTGGAAGAAACCGCGGAAGATCAGGACCTGTTCGAAACGATGCTTTCGATCCTGCAGGAACAATCGGTCGACTACACGCTCTTCTTCCGGCACCTGAGCGAGGCTGCTGTCGGCGCCCCGCAAAAGCTGCGCGAGCTTTTTGTCGATCCGACACAGATAGACGGCTGGCTGAAGCGCTGGATGCAACGTCTCGAAAGTGAAGGTAGAGCGCCTGCAGATACCAGGACGGCGATGAACCTTGTCAATCCGCTCTACATTCCACGGAACCACAAGGTGGAAGAGGCACTCCAGAGCGCGGAAACTGGAGAGTATTTTTTGCTCAATGAGTTACTGGGCGTTCTAAAAGCTCCGTATGAAGAACGAACCGGCTTTGAGAGCTATGCCCTTCCTGCCCCGGAGGCGTTTGGTCCCTATCAAACCTTCTGCGGAACGTAAGACCAAACCGTGCGCCCGACACAGTCGGCTCGATTGCGCAAGGTGCCACTTCGCTCTCGAACGCCGTTGCCACAACCCTTGCACTAATCGGATTGCCATCTGCAGCCGGAACTCTATTCTAACGCAGGGTAAAAAGCATTCCCGGGGGCGCTGAAATGAAAATTATCCCACTTCTGCTGACGAGCACTTTGCTGCTTTCCGGATCTGCCTTCGCTGAGGAAAACAGCCTCCCCCCGCTGACCCCGGACGACCTTCAATTCTCGCCCGAGAATATGGATACCTCTGTGGATCCAGCCGACGATTTTTATCGCTATGCTTCAGGCAAATGGCTCGACCGGGTGAACCGGCCAGTGGACAAGGCGCGTTGGGATATTTTTTCGATCATCGGCGAAAGACTGATCAAGCAGCTTGCAGCTGTTGCGAAAAAGGCAAGCGAGAGCACCGCGGAAGCGCCCAAGGGCAGCCCGACGCAGCTCGTTGGCGATTTCTACAAAGCCTATATGAATGTCGAGGCGATGGATGCTGCAGGCATCGAACCGATCCAAAGCGACCTGGACGCCATCGAAGCCCTGGAAACCCTGGATGACCTCACCCGGTTCGCGGCTGACCAGGCCGCAATGTCCGGACCGGCCCTGTTCGCGATTTTCGCACCCAGTGCAGATCCAGCGGACAGCAAGCGCTACGCAATTTTTTCAGTAGGTCCCAGTTTCGGCGTTGAGGACCACCATCTCGAACTCTTGCGCAATAAGGAAGGCGATCCGCGCATTCCTGCCTACCGTGCCTATGTGGCGGAAATCATGAAGGTCGCCGGTTATCCGGAGGACGATGCTGCTCGCATCGCCGACATCACACTTCGAATAGAAACAGCGCTTTATGCCGGGATACTGACGCCCGAGGAAGGCAACGATCCACGCAACCGCTACAGCAAACTTGGTTATGAAGAGGTCCAGGCACAGGTGCCGGAATTGGACCTCGATCTCTATCTTGAAACAGTCGGCTTTGAGAAACCCGATGCAGTCTTCATGTTCGAACCAAGGGCTCTGCCAGAACTCTCAAAAGTGCTGAAGGAAACACCGCTTGAAGATCTGAAAGCCTATGCGGCTTTTCGGGTTATCGAAAACTACAAGGAATTCCTGACATCCGCCTTCGAAGAACCCGCCAAGGAGTTCAATCTTGTCTTGACCGGTGCCCGAACGGACCGTCCTCGCCAGGAGCACATGTACGACCTGCTGAAAGAGAACCTCGGCCATCCTGCCAGCCAGCTCTTCGTGGAAACCTACTATTCCGACGAGACCAAGGCCGAAGTCATCAAGATGGTCGAGCGCATTCACGGGAAGTTTCGCGAGCGCGTCGAAACGCGGGATTGGTTGTCGGAAGATACTCGTGCCGAAGCCCTGAAGAAGGTCGACACCTTCTACTACAAAGTCGGTTATCCCGATGAATGGGTCGATTATTCCAAACTCGAGATCGGGGACGATCCCGTAGAAAACATGCGCAATCTTGGAGCCTTTTCCATGAACCGCATGCTGGAGAAAATCAAAAAACCCGTCGTGCACGAGGAATTCAACACGCAGACGACGCTGCCGATCGTCATCAATGCCGGCTACACGCCTTCCATCAACGGCTTCGAGGTCAATGCGGCCATCACCCAGCCGCCTGCCTATAGCCACGACATGGACGCTCCCTTGCGCTTCTGCCGGATCGGCGCGGTCATCGGCCACGAAATGACCCATGGTTTCGACAGCGGTGGCCGCCGATACGATGCGGAAGGCAACTTTCGTGACTGGTGGACGGAAGCAGATGCAAAGGCCTTCGACAGCGAGGCCCAGAAACTGATCGACCAGGCCAACGCCTTCGAAGTGCTGCCTGGCCTTAACGCCAACGGCCCCTTGAATGTTCGAGAGAACATGGCCGATGTCGGCGGTATCACGCTCGCCTATGAAAGCCTGATGGATTATCTGGCCGAGCACCCTGAGGAAAATGTCGAGATAGATGGCCTGTCGCCGGCCAAGCGCTGTTTCATCGGCTGGGCACAGTTCTGGACGGCCAAGGCTTCCGATCCGTTCCTGCGCATGCTTGTCGCCGGAGACGGGCATCCTCCGAGCCCTTATCGAGCTTTTGCCGCCCTACAGCATGTCGATGCGTTCTACGAGACTTTCGGCATCGAGGAGGGCGATCCGATGTGGCTGTCACCGGAGAAACGGGGGAGAGCCTGGTAAGCCCCATCAAGGTAATCTACGGCCTGGCAGCCAGGGACCTCCCTACCCTGCCAGGCGCTCGACCAGAAAGTTCATTTCCTGCTCCAACTTTTCTCCGGACAGGCCGACGAACCGTGCCTCCAGGCTGATCGTGACGAGACCGTGTACCGCCGCAAAAGCGGTGCGTGTCCGGGCTGCGAGATCTTCTTCCATCATGCTTGGATCGAGTTCGCGCAACGGTGCTGCGATGAAACCGAGAAGCGCGATATTTTCCTGAATATGCCACTCAGGCACCGCCTTGCCTTCAGGCAAGTGATGGCTGAACAATGTCATCCAGAGGTTTCGATTGTCGCGCGCAAACGCCAAATAGGCCAGCGCCAGCACCTTGAGCCGGACCAAGGGCTCATCCACGGTTTCGACTTTCGATGCCATCAGATCCTTGATGCGGCCGAGCGTCACCGAGTTGACCGCAAGCAACAACGCATCCTGGTCCGCGAAATGCTTGTAGACCGACCCCACCGAGTAACCGGCATCAGCCGCGATCTTTCTGATGTTGACCGCTTCCATGCCCCCTGCTTCCACAGCGGCAATCGCCGCTTCCAGAACGCGACGATGGGTTTCTTCGCTTTTTGCTTTTTGAACTCCGGCCATTAACCGTATCGCACCTCAAAAGTGAACTTTGTTCATTTTTCTGCTTGACCTAATCAAAATCATGTGGCTTTGTCAAATAGTGAACAACGTTCACCTTTTGAGAGAGGCACGATGTTTGAGCCATTCATGAACCAACTGAAGGCGTTGTTTCTAACCAGCGCCGAGGAAAGCCGGGACAATCAGTCTCTTGCTCTCCTCTCCATCAACACGCGTACAGCCGCCGCTTCCGTCCGGGCTGCCCAGGTTGCCCTGGCCCGCGCCAAGGCAGAACAGCAGCAGGACCGCAAGCGGCTGTGGCAAATCAATGCATCCCTCGAAGATCTGGAGAACAGGGCTCGCAACGCCCTCCTCAAAGGTCTTGAACCCCTCGCGAGAGAGGCTGCGGAAGCTATCGCACTTCTGGAAGACGAAAAGTCGGCGCTCGAAGAGGCGATCCGATCGTTCGACGGCGATCTTTCAAGCCTCACGGAAACCTTGCACCGCGCCCAGAGCCGTCTGCGCGCCCTCAAGCGCGGTGAACGCACCGTTGAAGTTCGCGACCAGATCCAGAAAGCACAGTCCTTTGGCTCCAGTACCGGCCAGTCGGCACTCGCCCTTGCAGAAGGACAGCTGGAGGACATCCGCCGACGCCAGGAACGCGACCAATTGGCCGAGCAGGAATTCAAGACCTTGTCGGCAGCGGATAGCCCGAGTGCGGTTATCGAGAAACTGGGCGATGCAGGTTGCGGCGCACCAGTGAAAACCCGAGCGGACGATGTGCTCGCCCGCTTGAAATCCGACATTCCCCTTCTTCTGGAAAAAAGCAGCTAACACGAGGACAAGACCATGCAGGAACCCACAGTCAAACATTCCAACAACTGGACCATTTTTACCGCCGGCAGTTTCGCAGTTGCCGCTATCATGATGGCCCTGGGCATCTGGAACCTTGAAGCAAGCTTCTCCGCGAAAGGCTTCTACGCAATGGCCGCAATCATGCTGGTCCATACAGCGGTCACCCTGACCAAGACCATGCGTGATCGCGAAGAAGCCAACAAGTTCCATAACCGCCTGGAAGACGCAAAGACGGAAAAACTGCTGATGGACATCAGCAAGCCGGAACAAGTCTGATCCAGAAATAAAACCGGGCGGAGTTTCTAACCCTCCGTCCGGGTTTCAAAGATTGAAGGTTATGAAGCAGATTGACAGTTAGCTGCTTCGAAGGAGGACCTCATGAGCGCGTCACTGATGACATCCAGACGTTTCGCACCGCTCTTCTGGACGCAGTTTTTCTCTGCATTCAACGACAATTTCCTGAAAAACGCCCTGGTGTTCCTGGTGTTGTTCCAGGTTGGTGGACACGGCGCAGACGGTGGCAACACCGGTGTTCTGATAACGTTGGCCGGGGCTGTCTTCATCGCGCCCTTCCTGTTTCTGTCCGCACTCGGGGGCGAACTCGCAGACAAGTTCGACAAGGCGCGGATTGCCCGGGCAACCAAGCTTGCAGAAATTGCAGGCGCAGGCCTGGCCGTGACAGGCATGGCCTTGTCCTCCCTCCCCATCCTCTTTGCCGCGCTATTCGTGTTTGGTTCCATGTCCGCCTTGTTCAGCCCGGTCAAATACGGACTGCTCCCGGATCATCTGCCGGCTTCAAACCTGCCGCGCGCCAATGCCTGGATAGAAGCGGGAACTTTTCTGGCAATCCTGGGCGGCACGATTTCCGCCGGCCTTTTGTTCAGCACCGGCGCTCCCACCCTGATCTTTGCCCCAGTGATGATAGCCCTGGCTCTCGCATGTTACGGGCTGAGCCGGCAAATTCCCTCCGCGCCGGCAGCCGCCCCTCATCTGACGATTGACTGGAACCTTGCGACATCCACATGGTGCGTGGTGAGAGATCTGGCTGCCGATCGTCGTCTCTTCCTGGTAGCCATGATGAACGCCTGGTTCTGGCTCATCGGTGCCATGGTGCTTGCTGTTCTGCCGCTGATGGTCAAGACGTTCCTGGGCGGTGAAGAAATTGCCGTCACCTATTTCCTGACCGTCTTCGCCGTTTCGATCGGCATCGGGTCGGCAATTGCCGCCTGGCTTCTGGCTGGCCGTGTCGTCCTTTTGCCGGCTCCTGTCGGAACGCTCCTGCTGGCGCTCTTTTGCCTGGATGCGGCATTGACCCTGGCAGGCCTGCCGGCAACCGCAACAGCATCTGGTTTGCGCGAGTTCCTCACCCATGAGGGCGTAATCCGCCTCAGTGTCGATATGGCCGGCCTTGCCATTTCCGGTGCGTTGCTGGTTGTTCCCACCTTCACGGCACTCCAGACCTGGGCGAAACCGCAGGTGCGTGCCCGCCGGATAGCAGCGTCCAACGCCCTTGGCGCTGCCCTGATGACGGTTGGCGGACTGTTGCTGGCAGGAGCCCAGAAACTTGGATTTTCCGTTCCTGCAATTTTTCTGGCGCTGGCCGGGCTGAACCTTGTCGCAGCTATCGTGATGTTCAAGATCCTGCCGACCAACCCGATGCGCGATGCAATCTCGATCCTCTATCGCGCCATCTTCCGGATGGAAGTCAAAGGCCTGGAAAATCTGGAAAAAGCCGGCGAAGCCCCGATCCTGGCGCTGAACCACGTTAGTTTGCTGGACGCTGGCCTGGCTCTGACCCTGACCGACAAGAAGCCGTCCTTTGCCATCGACTATGACATTGCCCGGCGTTGGTGGGTAAAACCCTTCCTGCACCTTGCGAATGCCTTGCCGATCAACCCGTCAAAACCCATGGCCACCCGCGCACTGATCAAGGTGGTGAACTCCGGCGAACCGATGGTGATCTTCCCGGAAGGCCGGCTGACTGTCACCGGCAGCCTGATGAAGGTCTACGACGGCGCGGCCATGGTGGCCGACAAGACCGGGGCCATGATCGTCCCGATCCGCATCGACGGCCTTGAAAAAACGCCGTTCTCCTACCTGAACCCAAGCCAGATCCGCAAGCGTCTGTTCCCCAAAGTGAAGGTGACAATCATGGAACCTACCCGCCTGGACCTCGACGACGAACTGAGGGGACGTCAGCGGCGCGCTGCAGCCGGCGCCAAGCTGTACAGCGTCATGTCCGAACTGATGTTTGAAACCAGCCTGACGGAAGACGTGACGATCCTGGAGAAGGTAATCGCCACGGCAGAAGAATACGGCTACGGCAAGCTGGCGGTTGAGGATCCGGTGTCCGGAAAGCTGAATGCAGGCAAACTGCTGACAGGCGTCTCAGTGCTTGGCCGCAAACTGTTGCGGCACACCGGCGGAGAAGACACCCTCGGCATCATGCTGCCGAATGCCAATGGCGCTGCCGTTACCGTTCTGGCGACCATGTCTGCCGGCAAGGTGCCCGCCATGATCAATTTCACCGCCGGTCAGGAAAACATTCTCGCGGCCTGCCGTGCTGCGGATGTTCGCACGCTGTTGTCTTCCCGCGCCTTCGTCAAGCAGGCTCGCCTGGAGCAACTGGCTTCAAACCTGGAAGACCACGTTCGCATCATCTGGCTGGAAGACCTGCGCTCTGAAATCGGCTTCATGGACAAGATCCGCGGCCTTCTGACCAAAAGCCGCCCTCTGGTACGCAGGCAGGCGGACGACACGGCAGTGATCCTGTTCACCTCCGGATCGGAGGGAACACCGAAAGGCGTTGTGCTGACACACAGGAACATCCTGTCCAATGCCACGCAGGCAGCCGCCAGGATCGATTTCACCCCGAACGACAAGGTGTTCAACGTCCTGCCGATGTTCCATTCCTTCGGTCTGACCGCGGGCACCATCCTGCCGCTGATTTCCGGTGTCCCGGTCTATCTCTATCCCTCGCCCCTGCATTACCGGATCGTTCCGGAGCTGATCTACACCTCCAATGCGACGATCCTGTTCGGTACGGATACCTTCCTCAACGGGTATGCTCGCGTTGCCCATGCCTACGACTTCCGCTCCCTGCGCTACTGTTTTGCAGGCGCGGAGCCGGTGAAACCGTCAACCAGGCAGATCTATCAGGAACGCTTCGGTCTGCGTGTTCTGGAAGGATACGGCGTGACCGAGACCGCACCGGTCATCGCGCTCAACACGCCGATGTACAACCGTCCGGGCACGGTCGGCAAACTGATGCCCGGCATGAAGGCTCGCCTTGAGCCCGTACCTGGTGTGGAAACCGGCGGCAGACTGCATGTGTCGGGACCGAACGTGATGGTCGGTTATCTGAAGGCCGAAAATCCCGGCGTCGTCGAACCACTTGTCGACGGCTGGCACGACACCGGCGACATTGTCGAGATCGACGACGACGGCTACATCATCATCAAGGGCCGCGCCAAGCGCTTCGCCAAGATTGCAGGCGAGATGGTGTCTCTGTCCGCCGTGGAAGCCCTGGCGGGTCAGATCTGGCCGCAGCATCTGTCCGCAGTTGCCGCCATCAAGGATGCCCGCAAGGGCGAGAAACTGGTGCTTGTGACGGAAAACCCGGATGCGGACCGCGCAGCCTTCGTTGAAGGCGCCAAAGCCCGAGGCGCACAGGACCTCATGATACCGGCAGAAGTCCGTGTGGTATCCAAGGTTCCTGTCCTGGGTTCCGGAAAGCTGGACTTCGCAGCGGTTGCAAAACTAGTCAAAGACGGATCTGAACTGGGCGAAGCCGCCTGACATTACGCCCCGACCTGACGCAAGCCGGGTCGGGGTGAATACTGATCACCACGCCTCTTTATCTTATCTAGAGAGATTTTTCAGCATCGCCAACAAGACATCAGAAGAACATTTCCCGATTTAAACCGCCAGTAACGCAAGAATTGCCCTCCCGGCGAAACTAAACCTTAAGACGAATGATACAACCTGTGAACGCATACCCAACGCCAGACATTTCCGGAGCTTACGGATGCGTTTTAAAAAAGGATTTGCCGTAGCCTTATGCTTCGGTTTGCTCGCCTGCTCGGATAACGTTCCATCCGGAGACCCGCAGTCCGGTCTGAAGCGCGACATGCGCGGTTACAAGGCATCACCCGGCGTCCTCGTAGCGGAAGACGGGACACCTCATTGGATCCAGTCCGCGGTGACCGGGTACAAGGAAACGACCTTGGACACCGACCTTCCCGCGAAGGTGGTCATGCAGCAGCCCACTGCGTTCTGCCGCTTCCGCAAACCCAACCTCGGAGAATATATCGGCAATGTGCATGTCGGCACAGGCAACATGCATGCGCCGATCTATACCTGGTCGAAAACGAAAATTCGGGAACGGGCACAAAAGCTGGCTGAAAACGCCCAAAAACCAGCCGACGACCCCAGAAAGATCCGTGTCGACAGGATGGTACTCAGTGCAAAGGACGACAGTTTTCCTGTTGTCGATGTCGTGGTTACGGAAACCGAAAAGCCGGTCTACCTGATACTGCAAAACGAATTCGGCAAGATCCTATGGAACATACATCTGGCACCTGGCGCCCGCATCTCGCATGTGGTGGCACTCGGTGTCGGCGATATCGCGTTCGCCAATCTTGATCCTGACGTGCCTGTTGAAATGGCCGGTGCAAGAACCCTTCGTTCCTGCGGTGTTCAGCCCTGGCGAAAAATGCAAGATCACTGGCTTTTCGCAAGAAACGCCAAGGAAAATCCGAGCCTTCATGAAGAGCCCGTTGCCAAGAACAAGGCGGCTTATCGCAAGTATGACAGCTGGTTCAAGAGCGCCTTCGGCATAAGAAGCGAGCAAAATCTCGCGGGCGTGGAACGGTCAACTCACGTGCTCGTTGGGCCACTCCCGGAAAATCTTGATGACCGGATTCCCTTCCGTCCACTGGGGGGATCACTCGTCATCATGACGCCGGTCGAGAACATCGCAGTAGCTGGCAAGTCCGGCTACGAGGACAAGGCGATGGCGCAGATCAGGCCGCTGGTCGACAAGGCTCTCGGACGTGACAGCACCGCCAATTCCAATTCCGGTTCATAAGCAACAGGGAACAGTCTTGATGCGTATCCTTCAAATCGCCTGCGGAGTGATCTTTTTCGCAGTGACGCTCTACTACGGCTACATCATGTTCAGTGTTGCCAACGTCGCGAACACTGTCTTCGGCTTCAAGAACGATCCGCTAAAAGGACAGGCGACAGTCCACAACGCCAGGCATGGCTCAGGCGGTTCCCTGAAAGACGGCTACGTCGCCCTCACAGACTTCAAGAACCTCGATGCCGGACGGGTGGTCAATATCGTCATGCCCGTATCGGTGAAAGAGCTCTTGAAGGAAACTGGGGCTCCTGCCGACATGGACATGATCGAGGTCTTCATCTCCGGTCAGGCCCCCAGAATCGCGGAAGCCGAATGCAAGCTCCTAGTGAAGACAATTGCATCGAATTGCCGGGTAAAGCTGACAAAAGCCAAGCAATTCAAGGATGATCCGAAATTTGCCGAGATCAGGATGCAGCTTGAGTTCGTAGAGAAGCAAGTCCCCGGTGCATTCGAGACAGAGAAGCCTCTCAACTACCAGGAAGTGGACGCCGATCTGGTGGACAGTGCCGGAATCTATGCCGAAGCCTGGCTGAATGAATTCAAGAACCGACGGGCGAAACTCTATACCACTGCAGCCCGCGCCTGCGATCCCTTGCGGCGTCAGCACGGCAATTGTTCGGTGACTGAAATCAACGTTTTGGGACGATGGGAAAAACGCGAGGAATTCGTGGTCATACGCTCGAACGCAACCCTGTCATATCTGTGGCCCGAAAGGACCTGACCAGGGTTGCGTCTTCTGCAATGTGAGCTGCATCAGGCCGGGGCCATCACCTCGGCCTTTGCCTTTGCAACAGCAGCTATCAGCCGGTCCACATCTTCCGTCCGGGTTGACCAGTTCGAGACGCTGATGCGAAACCCCTGTCGTCCTTTCCAGGAGGCCTGACCGAACCAGGCTTCACCGGAAGCCTGAACATGGCCAGCGATGCGGGCACAGGCGTCTTCCGCCCCCGGCAGCGTCGCAAACACCTGGTTGAAATGCACCTCATGCGGAACTTCGAACCCGAGTGCTGTAAGATCCCCTGAAATGCGCCTAGCATGACCGTGAAAACGGCTCAGCATGTCCTCAAGACCTTGCCGGCCGAGGGAAAGCAGCGCAGCCCAGGTCTCGGCTCCACGTGCAGACCGGCTGAATTCAGGAGCGCGGTTGGCCGGATTTGATACAGTCGCCGGCAGATAGGTGGCCCCGATTGCCATCGACGCCTGCATTTCCTGCGGATGGCGGCACAACGCCAAGCCCGAATCATATGGTGTGTTGAGTGTCTTGTGGCTGTCGACCACCCAGCTGTCTGCCTTCTCAAGTCCTTTGAGCGCCGTTGCCGTATCGCTGCAGGCCCTTGCCCACAGTCCGAATGCGCCATCGACGTGAAGCCAGGCACCAGCGGCATTACACTTGTCGCCGAGTTCGTCAAATGGATCGAAGGCTCCGCTGCAAACGTTTCCTGCCTGGCACAAAACGAGCGTGCGATCATCCAGTTCGGGTAGCTTGTCGATCCGCATCCGCCCTTGATCGTCCACTTCCACCCACTCGATCGATTTCGTGGCCAGGCCTGCCATCCGAAGGGATTTCAGCACGGTTGCATGAATTTCTGCGCTGGCGACAATCCGCAAGCCGGGAGCGCCAATCAGGCCCTCTCCTCTTTCGTGGCCAAGGCGCGACAACAGCGTGTCGCGCGCTGTGACCAGTAGCGCCATGTTCGACATGGTCGCACCGGTGGTGAAAGCGCCATTGGTACCTTCAGGCAGCCCCAGAAGCCTAACGATCCAGGACACCGCCGTTTCTTCCATCTTGATCACGGAAGGTCCCGTCAAACCGTCTGCAACCTGATCCCACGCGGAGAGCAAAGCCCGGGCTGCGGAGGCTGCAGGCAATGCACCCCCTATGACATAACCGAAGTACCGACCTGCCGCCGTCGCAACAGTGCCCTCACCGCCCACGGTCTCGAGCAGATCAAGAATATCGCCAACGTCGGCGCCCTGCTCCGGCAAACCCGGATCGAGCTCGGCAAGACGAGACAAATTCGGCCCGACGCGCCGATCCGTCAATTGTTTCAGATAACGCACGCCGCGCGCCGCGCCGTTCGAAAAGGCTTCCGCTTGAAGGCCGAGAAGGCTATTTTCCATGTTCGAACCACCAATCCATATCGAAGAGTATCTATATAGATGAATATCAATATAGATGTAGAGTCAAGTTCATTGGCAATGGCGGCACTGGCGAGCCCTGTGCGGCTGCAGATCCTTTTGTGGCTGCTCGACCCTCGAGCCCACTTTCCCCGCCAGCGGGACGGAGATCTCGTGGACGACGGCGTGTGTGTGGGTTTCATCACCGACAAGGTGGGCCTCAGCCAACCGACCGTAAGCTCGCACATGAAAAAGATGTCGGAAGCAGGCCTGGTAACGGGAAAGCGGATCGGCAACTGGATGTTCTACAAACCCGACAGGACAAGGCTGGAGGACCTGGGGTTGAAGCTCACATGCGCATCGCAAACGGATCCTGAAGCATCAAATGCCGGTCAACTGGCCACCGAAACCGTTTCCTGAACAACCGCGGCTTGAGCAAACTCATCCGGGCGGTTCTGCCGCATGTCGCGGCTTGCAGCTGCAAGAAAACTCGGACTAGATCAGGAGTAACTCTTGATCGGAATCGATTGATAGTCCTTTGATCAACCCTGAAGTGTCGGGGTGGCTCGTTTCTGAACACCGCTTCGCGAAATTCTTTTGCCTATCAGACAGGAATGCAAACATGTCCACGCCCGCTTATGACGACCAGAATGTCTTTGCCAAAATCCTGCGCGGCGAACTGCCGAGCCACAAGGTTTACGAGGACGACAAAACACTGGTGATCATGGACATCATGCCCCGCGGCGATGGTCATGTTCTGGTGATCCCGAAAGCCCCTTCCCGCAACATTCTGGACATCGCGCCGGAAGATCTCAACGCGGTCATGGCAACAACGCAGACCATGGCCAGGGTGGTGATCAAGGCCTTCGATGCCGACGGCACGACCGTCCAGCAATTCTCAGAACCTGCCGGTGGACAGGTGGTGTTCCACACCCACGTCCACGTCATTCCACGTTTCGAGGGCGTGTCGCTGAAACCCCATACTGGCGCAATGGCAGACAATGACGTGCTGGCAGCCCAAGCAGAAAAGATACGAGCCGCACTGGCCTGAGCCAGGCGAGCATCTTCAGCCATTCAGCACACAACAGACAACGCCCGCCTGGCTTCAAACCGGGCGGGCGTTTTTCTCGATGCTCAATCAGCTATCGAACCACCAGCGGCTGCAGGCACGGGCACCGTCGAGCTCCCAGCTCGATGCCAATTGCTCACCATGCTGAACGTTGCTGCGGCGGGCATAAACGAAGTTGCGGAAGAACGGGATAATCGTGCCACCGTCGTCATGCGCAAGCAACGCCATTTCGCGGTACATCTCCGCCCGCCTGGTGTCGTCCAATTCGGCCTTCGCCATCAACAGCAGTTCGTTGAAACGTTCGTTCTGCCAATGGCTCTCGTTCCAGGCGGCGTCGGACTTGTAGGCCAGAGAATACATTACGTCCGGTGTCGGACGTGCGCCCCAGGCCACCACACAGAACGGTTTCTTCAGCCAGACATCGGAGTAATAACCGTCGTTCGGTTCACGCACGACCTTGATGTCGATGCCTGCCGCCTTGGCATGTTCGGCATAAAGCACGCAAAGATCGACCGCGCCGGAGTAGATGGATTCTGCAGAGGAGATGCTGATGGATAGTCCCTCGGCACCGGCCTTTTTCAGCAGCGATTTCGCCTGGTCCGGATCGTAGTCGTGTTGGGGAATGTCATCCGGCCAATAAGGCATGGCTGGCGAATGGTGGAAATCGTTTGCCTTTGTCGCTGCACCAAAGGCGATCTTCTCGATGATCTCGTCGCGGTTCATCGCGAGCTTGAGTGCGTTGCGAACATCCTTGTTGTCAAACGGAGGCGTGTCGCAGAACATCGGCATCGTGAGCGTCGAGGCAGACGGCACATTGTCGATCTCCAGGTTTGGATTGCGCGCAAGCAGACCCATCGTCTTCAGATCGATGAGCGAAACGGCATCCACGTCGCCAGTAACCAGAGCCGTCTGACGGGCGTTCGGATCGGTCAGGATGATCAGTTCCACGCCGTCGAAATGTGCACCGTCCAGATGCCAGCCGTCATGGCGCGTCAGAGAGAACCTGACACCGAAGTCACCGGTTTCGATCTTGTAGGGACCGGTACCGTCGCCCGAAGCCCAATCGATCGAGCCATCGTCGTTCGCCGGACAAATGGCCAGATGGTAATCGGTCATGAGCCACGGCAGATCCGCATTGCCCGAAGACAGTTTGAAAACGATCGTGTTGTCGCCGTCCTTGACGATATCAGCGACGTCAGTCAGCAGAGCCTTGGCCGCGGAGGTCGTGCTGTCGCCGCGGTGGTGGTTCATCGATGCAATGACGTCGTCGGCTGTCATCTTGCGACCGGAGTGGAAGGTAACGTTTTCGTTGAGCTTGAAAGTCCACTCCGTTGCGTCCGCATTCGCCGTCCATTCGGTGGCGATATCCGGCCCAAGAGACCCGTCTGGTTCAATCAGGGTAAGATAGCTGCGGTGAGTATGCGCCAGCACGATCATGGCGATGGTGAGATAGGTGCCCGGATCGTGGGTGTCTGATGTGTTGCCGTCATGGATGCCGACCTTGAAGGTTCCGCCCTGCTTTGGTTGCGCCTTGGCTTTCGTGGTCCAGAGCCCTGTTGCGGCGGAAGCTGCAACACCGGCAGCCATGGAATAATTCAGGAAATCACGGCGGGAAATACGGCCAGATCTTGCGGCCTCGCCCAGCTTTTCCAGCATTTCCGTATCTTTGTACTTGTCCTTCATCGTCAGATTACCTCCAAGTTTACAGTCACCATCTGGCTTGCGCCCGGTTTCAATCGTTAACTCTAGGTCGGCTGCGTTTTATCCGATCATCCCCCATTCGAAGTTTAGTGCCGCAAAAACGACGTTTCGTTAGATAGTGCGCGGCAAAGGATTGTCCTGTCAGGATTGCGGATAGAAGAGAGGGTAACCGCAGACGGTGCTGCGCATCGCTGAGAAGACGCCGCTTGTGACAAAATTTTACGCGACGCCCGCCTGAACAGCAGCGTCTTCCTGCTCCCTGGCCATGTTCTGGTCTTCCTGCAGTACCTTGACCACCGACGGCCTTTCGGCGAACCGCTCGATGTAGGCGGTGAATTCTTCGAATTCCGGTACGATGCCGAACATTGTTCCCCACCGCAGCCCCATGCCCCACAGAACGTCGACAGCCGTCATCCGTTCTCCAAGGACGAAGGGTCCCTTTGCCAGCTGGGCACGCATGCTTTCCATGACGGTGTCAAAAGAACCATAGGCGGACATGGAATGCGGCGGTTCTTCACGCTTGAGTGCGCGGTCGATCAGTGCCGGCTCAAAACAGGATGCCATATGCACGAACCATCGCAGGTACGGTCCACGCAGTGGATCATCCAGCGAGGGTGTCAGTCCTTTTTCGGGAAACAGGTCGGCCAGATAGATATAGATCGCGACCTGTTCGGTAATGACTGCCTCGCCAACGCGCAATGCCGGAACTTTGCCAGCCGGGTTGACGGCAAGATATCGGGAGGTCCGGTTTTCACCCAACTTCAGATTGAGCACATTCAGCTTGTAAGGTGCGCCCAGCTCCTCCAGGAGAACACGTACGCCGGTGGCACGTGTCTGAGGTGCATAAAAGAGTTCGACCTGATCCGCCATGTTCCTCTCCTTGACCGGGTGCAATCGCCGTACTCTTCAACCTAGCCTATCTGGCGGGCAAGTGAACACGGGAAATCGCTTGGTGTCAGGAAGCCATCGTGTCGAGGATCAGCCAACCGGAAACGAGAAAGACTTCTGCGGCAAGTACGCCGACAAACACACGCTGCCGGGCTGCAAAAAACGACGCGAAGCCGAAACCGGCGGCAGCCAGACGCAGCCAGAGCGGTGTTTCTGCCAGCACACCTTGCGGGAACAGGATCAGCTTGGAAATCACTCCGGCCACAAGTGCGGTTGCAACACAGCGCACCCAGATCAGCAGTTCGCCGTCTTCACGCAGCCTGCCACCGGCAAAGACACCCAGCCACCGCCAGACGTCAGTTGCAAACCAGCCGGCGATGATGATCATCACCAGTGGCCACCAGGTTTCGGATACCAATCCACCTGCCGTCGATCCCTCCATCACGACAGCCCCCTGCGCATGATCCTGGTTCCGAGGTAGGCAATCGTGCCGCCTACAAGGCCGGTCCAAAGCAGATCCAGTCCGGGCAGATAGGTGAAGAAGACCGGTCCGAGCAGCAGTCCTGCGACCATGGCCGCCCGGTCGGCATTGAGCCTTGCAGCCCCCCAGAGCGAGCACAGGAAATAGACAGGCGTCAGCAGGAACAAGGCACCCGCCACCATGCCCGGCATGCTTTCAACCAACAGGTAGGAGACACCGGTCATGCAGAAAACGAAGCTGGTCACCGCCGCGCCAAAACCAATGAAGAACGGCAGACGCCCTTCCCTCGGCATGTCCGGCAGGTGCTTCATCGCGAACACCCAGGCAGTCACCGCAACGAAATGAGACGCGATCAGCAATTGCCAGGTCTTTGTCTTGCCCGGCACCTTGACCAGCGGCATCAAGGCCATGGTCATCGGCATCAGGCGGACTGACGCAAGAGCGACGGCAATTCCGGCAGGAAGGATACCCATTCCGGAAGAAATCGCGCCGGTCAGAACCACGATGGAAGGCAGCGCCCAGACGAAACCGGTCATTGCCAGCGTCTCAAAGAGCGTCAGTCCTGTTTCACGGGCAAGCCCCGCATATCCGACAAACGCCGCAGTCAGAATAAACGCTGGAATAGACACCGCCGCCCGCGCTCCACGCGCCATCCAGACCCGGGCATGTTCCGGCGGGTTCTGGAATTCCTGGTCGATATCTGGCTGATCAGGAGCTGTCATCAAGCTGACTCATCTCTGGGCAGTTAGTAAGGTAGCCTTACCTTTTTGGAGATTTTCTGTCCAGAGTGCCAATTGGCGAAAGAGTTCGGCACGCGAATTGCCGAACTCCCTTTTGATGCCCTCTGAACAGCTCACACCGACCGCGTCAGCCCACCATCGATACGTATGTTTTGACCTGTGATATAGGCCGCCTCGTCGCTGGCCAGATAGGCGATCAGGCTTGAGATTTCGTCCGAGCGGCCGTAGCGGCCCATGGGGATCCGCGCCAGGCGATCTTCCTTCTCCGGCAGGCTGTCTATGAAACCGGGCAGGATATTGTTCATGCGCACGTTCTCGGCAGCGAACTTGTCGGCAAACAGCTTGGTGAAGCTGGCCAGCCCTGCCCGAAACACACCGGAAGTCGGAAACATCGGGTCCGGCTCGAAGGTGGCGAATGTGGAGATATTGATCACCGTTCCACCACCTTGTGCAGCCATGATCGGGGCGACAAGGCGTGCCGGGCGAATGACATTCATCAGGTAGTAATCCATGCCGAGGTGCCAGTCCTCGTCGGAGATTTCCAGAATATCGCCTTTCGGGCCATGTCCGGACGAATTGACGAGAACATCGATCCGGCCAAGAGCGTCCACCGTCTTGCTGACAAAGGAGGTCAGGTCGTCTGCAACAAGATTGGATCCGGTGAACCCGACCCCGCCCAATTCCTCCGCGAGCGCTTCCCCCTTGCCGGAGGACGACAGAATTGCGACCCGGAACCCATCTGCAGCCAACCGTCTTGCTGCATCGGCCCCCATGCCGGAGCCGCCAGCGGTGATCATCGCAACCTTGTTATCGCTCATGTCCGTTCTCCCGAAAGTGTCTGCTTCATAGCTAGGCAAGCAGCCCGGTGGCGGCAAATGATTTTCCTGAATGGTTTCAATTCCAAACATGAATGAGAACAGGCCCAGGGCGTGTTCCAACCCGGCCCGTTTCGCGCATTGCGCGTCGTCTGTGCATGCGAAAAACAAAAAGGCCCCGAATCTCTTCGGGGCCTTTCCTATCTGATTGTGCAGGGCCTCAGTCGGCCAGCGGTACCTTGGGCACAAGGCTTTTCTTGGCCGGACCGCTCTTGCCTGCAGGAGGCTTCGTATCCTTGGCGGCCGCTGCCTTGGCAGTAGGCTTGCGCCGGCGCTTCGGCTTTGCCTTGGTTTCGGTCTTGGCCTTGGCTTTTGGCGGTGTCGCACGCTCCTCGATGCTTTCCAGAAGCAGACCCTTGCCGTCCTCGGACACGGTGACCTTGACCATTCCGCCTTTCTTCAATTTGCCGAACAGCACCTCGTCCGCCAGAGGCCGCTTGATGTGCTCCTGGATGATCCGCCCAAGCGGGCGAGCCCCCATCTGGCTGTCATAGCCCTTGTCGGCAAGCCACTTGACGGCATCTTCCGTCAGTTCGAAGGTCACGCCGCGGTCAGCCAGCTGGACTTCCAGCTGCATGACGAACTTCTCGACCACCTTGTAGACGACTTCCATCGGCAGATTGCCGAACGGAATGATCGCATCAAGACGGTTGCGGAACTCAGGCGTGAACAGCTTGTTGATCGCCTCCGCGTCGTCGCCTTCCCGCTTCATGCGATTGAAGCCAACCGGCATCTTGGCCATGTCCGCGGCACCGGCGTTGGTGGTCATGATCAGGATGACATTGCGGAAATCGACCTGCTTGCCGTTATGGTCGGTCAGCTTGCCATGGTCCATCACCTGCAACAGGATATTGAACAGGTCCGGATGGGCCTTTTCGATCTCGTCCAGCAGCAGCACGCAGTGCGGATGCTGGTCGACACCGTCGGTCAAGAGGCCACCCTGGTCGAAGCCGACATATCCCGGAGGTGCACCGATCAGGCGCGACACGGTGTGCCGCTCCATGTATTCGGACATGTCGAACCGGATCAGTTCAACACCCAGTGAAGATGCCAGCTGCCGAGCGACTTCCGTCTTGCCGACGCCTGTCGGGCCGGAGAACAGATAGCTGCCGATCGGCTTGTCAGGCTCACGCAGACCGGCACGCGCCAGCTTGATGGCAGACGCCAACGTCCCGATAGCTTCATCCTGTCCGTAGACAACCCGCTTCAGATCCTTGCCGAGGTTCTCCAGAATCTCCGCATCATCCTTGGAAACGGACTTCGGTGGGATCCTGGCCATGGTGGCAATCGTGTTCTCGATTTCCTTCACGCCAATGGTCTTGCGGCGGCGGGCTTCGGGAACAAGCATCTGCGAGGCACCGGTTTCATCCAGCACGTCGATCGCCTTGTCCGGCAGCTTGCGGTCGGAAATATATTTCGCCGACAGCTCCACAGCCACCTTGATGGCATCGTTGGTGTAACGCACCTTGTGGAAGTCTTCGAAGTAAGGCTTCAGGCCCTTCAGGATATCGATCGCGTCCGGGATCGACGGCTCGTTGACGTCGATCTTCTGGAAACGGCGAACCAGCGCCCGGTCCTTCTCGAAGAACTGGCGGTATTCCTTGTAGGTGGTCGAACCGATGCAGCGGATCGCTCCGGAAGCAAGCGCAGGTTTCAGAAGGTTGGACGCATCCATCGCCCCGCCAGAGGTTGCACCGGCGCCGATCACAGTATGGATCTCGTCGATGAACATCACCGCACCCGGGTAGTCCTCGATCTCCTTGACCACCTGCTTCAGCCGCTCCTCGAAATCGCCGCGATAGCGCGTACCCGCCAGCAGCGACCCCATATCGAGCGAGAAGATGGTGGCATCCTTCAGGACATCCGGCACATCGCCATTGACGATGCGATGCGCCAGCCCTTCCGCAATGGCGGTCTTGCCGACACCCGGGTCGCCGACGAAGAGCGGATTGTTCTTCGACCTGCGGCACAGGATCTGGATCGTGCGCGAAATTTCGCTGTCGCGCCCGATCAGCGGATCAATCTTGCCGTTGGTGGCCTTGGTGTTGAGATTGACACAGTAAGCTTCAAGAGCGTCCGTCTTCTGACTGGACTTCTTCTCGGTTTCAGCTCCGGGCATCACATCTTCTTCATCCGCCCCTTCGACTGGACGGGCCTCGGACATGCCGGGACGCTTGGCAATGCCGTGCGAGATATAATTGACCGCGTCGTAACGGGTCATGTCCTGATCCTGCAGGAAGTAGGCCGCATGGCTTTCGCGCTCGGCAAAGATCGCAACAAGCACGTTGGCACCGGTCACCTCTTCACGGCCGGACGACTGGACGTGGATAACCGCCCGCTGAATCACGCGCTGGAAGCCCGCGGTCGGCTTGGAATCCTCGTCACTGTCCGTGACAAGGTTGTCCAGCTCGGTTTCGATATATTCAACCAGATTGCGGCGGATCGTTTCCAGATCCACGTTGCAAGCCCGCATGACCGCAGCCGCGTCCTGGTCGTCCAGCAACGCCAGCAGAAGATGCTCCAGCGTTGCATACTCCTGCTGTCGCTCGTTGGCGAAGGCCAGAGCCTGGTGAAGTGCTTTTTCAAGACTGCGTGAGAAGGAAGGCACGTGCGTTTGTCCTCACTTTTTTTCCATGACGCATTGCAACGGATGCTGATGCTTGCGCGCGAAATCCATCACCTGGGTGACTTTCGTCTCCGCGACCTCGTAGGAATAAATCCCGCATTCCCCGACGCCGTGATGGTGAACATGCAGCATAATGCGGGTCGCCTCTTCGCGGTTTTTTTGGAAGAAGTTCTCCACAACGTGAATGACGAACTCCATCGGAGTGTAGTCATCGTTCAACAGCAGCACTCGATAGAGATTTGGCCGCTTGGTTACTGTTTTGGTACGGGTGACTGTAACCGTTCCGGCGTCGCCACCGTCATTGTCATAATCAGAGCCCGCCGACATTGCCGTTTCTTTTGCCTCTATCACTCCGGCCATCACCAAATTTCGAATCCTGAACACACTGCCCTGCGCAGCTGGTCCAGAGCTTTCCGCAGCACGGACTGCGCCGCGAATACGCATTCTCAGTGGTAATCCTGCCGCGCAAGCCGCGCTCGCGCAATGGTCGATTTCATCAACATAAAGGTCAACAGCGCATTTGTAGTCCCTGCGCTGCCGGTCAAGAGGAATGTAGGTTGCCCGATAATGATTAAAAGGTGGCAAGAGAACGCATTTCGAAATCCGGCCGCAAATGGCAGGATAAACCGCGGCAAGCCTGTAAATCTGTGCATATACGAAAAAACCCGGCTCGTCGGAGCCGGGTTTGAAGCTTCAAGCCGTCCTGCGACGGCTGAAAGGAAAACTTATTTCGCAAGCTTGCCCATCACACCTTCGTAAGGCTTGTAGGCATCCTTGGACATGTCGGTGACCATTTCACCAATCTTCGTCATCTCGCCAACAAAACCTTCATAAGCGGTTTTGACGTAGTCGGCCTGCGCTTCAAATGCCTTGTCGAGGGACTTGGAGGAAACGAGCTTCTCAACAGCTGCGGATCCTTCCTCGAAGGACTTTTTCTGGTAGTCGGCCATTTCAGCGGCGATGGCCTGGAAACCCTTGCTGACGGAGCCGAAAGACGCCATGGCCATATCCATGTTGTCTTTGCTCATCTTCTGCATTTCATCAAAGTTGTTCATCATTTTTCTGCCCTTTTCCGGCGAACCGGTTTCCAATCCCAAGCATCGGCCTTATGGGGCGGCCCGGCGCGCGTATCGCGTTACCTAACGGGATTTTGTCGTAATGCACTGCACAATAAGTGTCAAGGCGATTTTGCATTGCAAAAACAACCATTACGCGAACTTGACAATCCTTCCATGGCGTAAGCTGTCAGACTTCCCTCTGAAAACAGATGTCCCTGATCGAGATTGGCACCAGCAACCGGAAGCAGGAAACAACAGAGCCTCAGCAAGATTTCAGTCAGATTCTTGAATTTGACCAACTTCGGAACAACAGACACCGAAAATAAACGAACGCTTAACCAATAAAACAAATGAAAATAAGATTAGATCTAAATAATTCTTATCAAGTACGCAAAACACAACCTTAACCAACAATTAACTCTAACAAAAAACTATTTTTTTAAGTGCTTTTTCGATCATTCATTTACTCATTCGTAACCGTGATTCCATCAAATGACATGGAGAACGACGGGGCCGCGGCTTTGAATCGCAGGGGGTTAAGATCCGAACCGTGCCGCTCCAGATACGAACCACGTGACCCAGAATGGGATAGTAATTGTGTTTGGGATGCGTATTTTTCGCAAAGGACGGGCTCTCGCCCGCACCGCTAAGATCTTGACCCTCGGCCTGGTGCTCCTGGGGGTCCCGGCAACGGCGATGGCCAACCCGAAATATGCGGGGATCGTCGTTGATGCAAAAACCGGCAAGACACTTTACTCCTCCTCGGCTGACGCCTACCGGTATCCGGCATCGCTCACCAAGATCATGACGCTTTATATTGTGTTCGAGGAACTGGAAGCCGGGCGACTGTCGCTGGACTCCAACCTGAGCGTTTCCAGCTACGCTTCAGCACGTCCACCCTCCAAGTTGGGCCTCAAGCCCGGCGGCACAATCAAGGTCAAGGACGCCATCCTCGCACTTGTTACCAAGTCCGCGAACGACGTCGCATCCGTGATCGCTGAAAACCTTGGTGGCTCTGAAAAGAAATTCGCCGAGCGCATGACCCGTACGGCGCGCCAGATCGGCATGTCGAAGACCACTTTCCGCAACCCGCACGGCCTGCCCGACAGCGGTCAGCGTACGACAGCCCGCGACATGGCGACGCTTGGCCGCGCGATTCAGGAACGGTTCCCGCAGTACTACGGCTACTTCAAAACCCGTGCCTACAAGTACAACGGACGCACCTATGGCAACCACAACAAGTTGCTGGGCCGTGTAAAGGGCGTAGACGGCATCAAGACCGGTTACATCCGGGCATCCGGCTTCAACCTGGTGACATCTGTGAACCGGGACGGACGGCAGATTGTGGCCGTCGTGATGGGTGGCAAGACCGGCGCGTCACGCAACGCGCAGATGACAAAGCTCATCAACTCTTATCTGCCCAAGGCAAGCCGCGGCCCGAAAACGGCCCCGCTGATCGTTCAGAACACTTCTGAACCGACTTTCGTGGCAATTGCGCTGAAGAACCCGCCTCTTCCGAACAGCAAGCCGGGAAGCGAACCTGTGCCTGCAACGGGTGAGCCCATGGTGCTGGCATTCACCGCACCGTCCAACCCAGGCGCCATTCCGACACCGGCTCCGGCCCCCCTTCCCGTGACTGCGTCCAATGCGCCAGTCATGGCTTCGGCCCAGGCCCCTGCTCCGGTTCCAGGCTTTGGCAACGACGTTCCGCTGCCGCCGAAACTGGTCAAGCAACGCTTTGACAGCACGTTTGCAGTCGCAACAGCTTTGCCGCCGATCCCGCCTTCAAGCCCGGATGAGCCGCTGAACACCAATTCGATTTCCCGGACTGCCCTGATCGAAGCTGCAAGAGCAGAGGTCGTGAAGTCGGACAACAGCCAGCGCGCTGTCGGCTCCGCGCAGTCGGTCAAGACGGTCTCCGTTCAGACGATCGCGGTCAACACGACGCCGGTTGAAACGGTTGCAGCGCCTGAAACCGCAGCTGCCGACAACAGCAGCGACGACGACAGCGTTACGGTTGCAACCAGCGACACCCGCGATGTCGAGCCGGGCTGGCAGGTCCAGATCGCCGCAACAGAATCCGAAGGCCAGGCCATCACTATGTTGAAGAACGCCAAGGCCAAGACCGGATCCGCCCTTCGTGGCCGGGTCCCTTACACCGAACCCGTCGACACCAACGGACAGACCCTCTACCGGGCCCGCTTCGTCGGCTTCGACACCAAAACAGCTGCGTGGAATGCCTGCAAAAGCTTGAAAAAGGCAAAATACGCTTGCTTCGCCATCTACCAGTAACCGCGTAACGGATGCCGTCAATGTCTTCTGAGAAGCGTGTCTTTAGCCTCGTTGATTTTCGCCGCGAGGAAACCGGAGCCTCCCTGGTCGGGATGGACCCGCATCATAAGCCTGCGGTGCGCGGCTCTAATTTCCGCGTCCCCGGCATCGGGCGTAAGCCCCAGGATCTGGTAGGCCTCCTCATCTGTCATGGGGCCAGAGCTCGCCGCGCTTCCCTGCCGCTCTGCTCCATTCGCCTGGAAGTGTTCACGCCAACTGGCAAGCCTGCGGTCGAGATAAGCTTCGACTAGCTTCTGGCTCTGACCGTCTTGGGCCGTCTCCTGCCAAAAGGCTTCCAGGTCCGTTTCGGTCAACTGATCCAGCTCGCGCCCCTGATAGGTGCCTGCCAGCACGGTCCCGGTCATGTGACCGGTATCGTGATCGAGTTCCATCTCCACCATAGCGGTCCGCACACGGGAACGTTGTCCGGAGGTTTTCTGAGGTTTGTAGCCTGACGAGAGCCAGTTCAGCCCGGACATCCCCAGCACCGACAAGCCAAGCCCGAACAACGGGATGGCAAACACGAACCGGCCCGTCAGCGCAAAGACAAGCGCCAACACCATCAGAAACGCTCCTCCGAAGAGGCGCAGTCCTCTGGCCAGATTTGCGGGATTGGCGTTCACGAACTTGTTGCCGAGCGTCAACAGGGCGGTCAGCAGTATCAAGCCGATAATCAAATAAATCATGTGGCGGTTGGTTCCCCGTTCGCCGGCCCGGGACCATCACATTGGGATGCCCCGGCCCTACTCCAGTCACGTGTCGAAAGTTGCCGAGTATGTAAACCTCCGGCACCGGCTACAGCAAGGAAGTGCAAGCCCGGCGCTTTCCGGGCTCTAGCGGGCCGATGGTAGCTGCTGCAGCAGAAGCGTTGCGCCCTTGCCGCCTTGCTTTTCCAGCTGCTGGAGTGCCGTCCGGCCTCCGCTGGCGAAAACGGCAACCGCTTTCAAAAGATCGGCCAGTTGCTGGGCAGAACCGGAATCAAACCGGCAAAAGGCGCCGTTGGTCAGTCTGGCCATCTCGCGAAACGCGCGCTCAGCGACGCCGTCACGCCCCTCCTGAAACAGGAACATCGGCACACCAAGCATGCCCAGCTGACCTGCCTTGTCACACAGGGCATCCACGTCCTCTTCCATGCAATCGCCGACATAGACCAGCGCCGCGATTTTCTCGGTATCGGCAGCGGACAAGGCAGCCGAGAGTACCTTTCGGATCTGGGTACGCCCACCCTGACAGGAAATCCGGCTCATGGCCTGGGCAAGCTCAGTGCCGCTGGAAAACCACCGGGACGCCCGGCATTCACCGAAACCGCGAAAATAGACAAGCTTGATGCTGAGGCCTGAAATCTTGCCGGCTTCCTGAAACATCTCCGCCTGGATCTGACAGGCCTGGTCCCAGGTCGGTTGACGGCTCATGGTAGCGTCCAGGGCAAACACCAACCGCCCGCCGCTGCCCGGTTGCGGTGCAATTTCCTTGGCCTTCTGAAGAAAGGCAGCAACATCGGATTCGGCTGAAGGCACGCGGGCGTCCTGCTTGACCATAGGGTCTACCGTGCCTCTGCCGGTCTTGACGTTCACGGCCGCCTCCTTCTGCCAGTTGGTGACACTCAACTTGGGTCGGGGCAGCGGTTTTGGCAAGTCTCAAGCCGTCGGATGCGACATGGCGCAGCCGATCATGTTCTTACGCCGTCGCTGAAATCAGGCGTGTCTTTCCGGGCCGAGCCATCTGCAGGTATGCCTCCATGACGAAGACGTTAGGCACCCAGCACAGCCAGGCGATAAGTGGATAGGCGACATCAAAATCGACCCCCGCCGCCATACTGCTCCCCAGATAGACCCGCAATGTTACGGCAGCAAATGTAAGAGCTGCCGAACGCAGCATCCAGGCTCGGTGACGCGGGAATTGCCGCCTCAAGGCAAAGGCGAACGCGATGCCGGTCGTCGCCAGCCACAAGACTGCGAGAATCGCAAAACCTGTTGCAGCGAAGGTCCCTGCAGTCGTGTGAAAGGCCAGCTGAAGTCCTGCAATCCCCGAGATCAGGATCGACACGACATACCCTCGCCCCAGCCAGCGATGCAGTTTCGGCCTGCTGGCTCGCAGCCTTGACACGAATTGAAACGGCATCAACGCGAGTGCGATCGGTGCAACACCGATATGGGCGTAAAGCATCAGCGCATTTCCGTCGAGGTTATGCGCCACGAATTCCATAGAAGCGGATACCCCCAGCGCCAAAAACCTCAATGAAGCCACGGCGACCAGAGCGGCGCTCACGGCTGCCGTCCAAAAAGCGACGTTTGCTGCAAACCTAGAAACCATCGACATACCGACCCTCCAACATAACTTGACAGTGTCAAGATAGAGCGAAACTTGACACTGTCAAGCGAATGACCGATGAAGACCACATGACAGTTCCTCCTCCTCGTCGCAAAAGAGACGGCAGTCTTCGAAAAGCCCTCGTTGATGCAGGTGTGGCGCTTTTGCGAGAACGTGGTCCGGACAAGCTCTCGTTGCGTGAATGCGCTGCCAAGGCGGGTGTGTCACACGCTGCGCCCGGTTATCACTTCAAGAACATCACAGGTTTGTCGACGGCGATTGCAGGGCGCGGCTTCGCCCTGTTTTGCCAGGCGATGGAACAACGCCTAGATGCGTCTCCTCCTGCGGCAACAGAAAGACTGCGCGCGATCTGTCAGGGGTACCTGGATTTCGCCACCGGCCACCCGGAGCTGTTCCTGTTCATTTTCTCGGGACAGAAGTTCAATGAGGATGACGAGGAATTCGCGGTCCACGCCTCAAGGGCCTACGCCATCCTGCGCGAAACATGCGCACCGCTGATCCCTGAAGGGACCGATCCGGAAGAAATCGAGATACTCGTGTGGTCGCTGGTGCATGGCTATGCCCATCTTGCCATGACACGAAAGAAGGAGAACCCGGGCCTCGGGCGCGGCTGGCCGGAACTCGGCACACTGGTCACGCATCTTCAGAAAGCCCTGCCGGATCCAGGCTGATATCAGAGGATCAAAGCAGGCAGAGTTCCGTAAGATCCCGCCGCATGTCCTCCGGCATGGCGTGTGCCGCACCACCAGCCTTCAGATCCGCCGGCGCGTCCTGCACCTTCAGATATCGCCAGCCCTGAAACGGCCGCTTGGGCTGGTACTGCGTCAGGATCAGTCTCGGCTCCATCACCAGGTCGCAGCGTTTGACGCCCGCCTGATCCGTAAACGGCCTGATGTCGATCAGGTGCTGACGCACCTGGATCTTGCCCTTGATCACCCAATAGAGAGACCCACCGTCCAGAAGCTCGTCCTTGCGGGTTGGCACCATGCGCGTCGTATGGATCGTTTCCGCCGGAAGTCCCGATTTGCGGGCGTTCTCCATACGAAAATCGATCCAGGCCTGAAGAGACTCGACGCTGTCCGCGCCGACGCACAGTTTTACCAGATGCAAGGTCATGCTTCTGACGTATCAGGCTTCCCGCCAAGGTCAAGATTGTGGCGAGAAACGGCGGTGGATTGTCCAATTTCACAGGCAGCTTCAGCTTGCGCCGATGGCAAGAACGCGGTTCTCTTTGTCCATGGAAGTATTTGTAACGGGTGGAACCGGCGAGATCGGTTCTGCCGTGGTAAAGCGGCTGGTTCAGGATGGTGCCAGGGTAATCGGTCTGGCCCGCTCTGACGCGTCCTCGGCCAAGCTGCGTGCGTTCGGTGCAAGCGCCTACCCGGGCGACTTGCGAGCACCGGAAAGCTGGGTATCACGGGCGGCCTCATGCGATGCCGTCATCCATCTTGGTGCAACTTTTTCTGAAGACATGGGCCGTGTTGACCGCCAGAGCATGCTTGCGTTGAAGCAGGCATCAAGGCACCGCAAGCAGCCGCTCAAGATTATTTACACCGGAGGCATCTGGCTCTTTCCCGCAACCGCAGGCGACAGCCTGTTGACCGAGAAAACCCAGTTCGCGCCCTTACCCGCGTTTCGCTTCATGACCGAGACGATCAGGACCCTGTCACACGGAACGGATCTCAATCTGACGGTCATTCATCCGGCCCTCGCCTGCGGCCAGACGACCGGGCCGATTGCCGAGATGACGGCCGCGCTGAAAGAAGGCAGGCCGTTTGTAACCCGCGCGACGTCGCAAACCAAATGGGCGCTTGTTGAAATCAACGACCTTGCCGCGCTTTATGCTCTTGCCCTCAAGAACGCACGGTTCCGGATGTCCCTGATCGCGAGCTGCATTCCCGGCATCTCGGTCGGTCATCTGGCATCTCACATTTCAGCCCGCCACGGACTGCCGCTGGAAATCGTGACAGTTCCGGCCCCTGAGGCAACTGAACCGCTTACCGACTGGGCCGCCGGATTTGCCTTGTCGCAGTCCGTCGACGTCAGCCATGCCCAAAGGGCAACTGGCTGGCAACCGGAACATTCGACAATAGAGGACCTCGTGGTATCCCTGTCAAAATAGACGATAACCTTGAGTTTTGAGCAGCTTAGCGCACTGAGTCCGGTATTGGACAAAGACTTTCTAAAGTTTTGAAGGTGTATGATCCGGACAAAAGCTCAATACAGGGTCCGGGCGTGTTACGTACACTCACATCGTTGCTGGTCTTTCTCGTTTCCGTTTTGCCACTTCAGGCGGAAAGCATCCCCGTTGGCATATTCAAGGTGGTGAACACAGAAGGGTTTGTTCAAAGCAACGGGGAACGCATCGCGCTGGCAACCGACATGAACGAAGGCACGGCCCTGATCGAAAGGGATGCCACCAACCGTCTTGATGTCGAGATCAACGGCGCCAAACTCAGCCTGTTTCCGCTGGAACAAGGCCTGGCCGCGCTGACGTGGGACGCCAACGGAACGTCCCTGCTTCATGACATCGACATTCAGGCATTGTTCGGGAAAGACAATCCGGAAGATGTTCCGGCCTGGGGCGCGGAACTGGACTGGCCAGGATCCGGCACCGTTCAACTTGTACTGCTGCCTCTGGGTGAAAGAGCCTATACCGCATTCCTCATCAGCCATCCCGGCAACAGGACAGTGGTGCGGCAAATGGAATTCAGGCAGTCCTACGGGCCGTCGGACAGACCCGAGATTTCGTTCTCAACCAGTTCTGCCGGAAACTGACACGCCCGAAGTTCGAGCGACGCCTTCTCAGCTCGGAGAATACCGAGCTCGCATAAAATGTCCCCTAAAACGACAAAAGGCGCAGCCTCACGCTGCGCCTTTGTTTTCATTGCGTCCCGCTGGCTTATTTGGCGGCGGCGACGGCTTGTTGTGCACTTTCAACATCGTTGAACAGAAGTACCATCGTCAATGCGAGGCCCACTGCAGCGACAGTCCAGAGAGTGACGCTCCAACAAGATTTCTGCACGTTTTCGTCCATAAAAACCCTACATATTGTTGTGCGGCGCCGGGTCCCACCGACCTCAAATATGGCGCCATTGAGGCGAGGAGGTAAACGATCCATTACCATTTCGCAAGCGCAAAAAAAGAGCAGCTGATCCCGCATTTTTGCATTCCTCGTTTCGCATCAGGAAATTCAGCCACTTAGTCCTCTCGGTGCTGCCTGTTAGGGACCAGGAAAAAGTCTGGTAAGACAGACCATGGCCGGATTCGGCCACCGGAGAATCAAAAGGGATCAGGATGCACGCGCTCTCGAATATGGACCTGGCAGCAGCCGCCTGGTTTCTGTTTGCCTGGCTCGGTTTCAATTTGCTGATCGATGTCAGTCCGCTGCGTAAAAAGACATTGTCCAGCGCCATGGAAACCTACAGACGCGGCTGGATGCGTGCCATGAGCCTGCGGGAAGTCCGCATCATGGACACGTCTATCATGTCCGGGCTGCAACAAGGCACTGCGTTCTTCGCGTCAACGTCCCTACTGGCAATCGGCGGCGGCTTTGCGCTGCTGGATGCAACGGAACGCATCGTTCAGGTCGCCGGTGACCTGTCCATCCCGGTGGCCGACAGCCGCGCGCTCTGGGAAATCAAGGTGCTCGCCCTGATGCTGATCTTTGCCTATGGATTTTTCAAATTCGGCTGGGCATACCGGCTCTTCAATTATGCCAGCATCGTCATGGGCGCAGTCCCGCAACAAGGTCAGGCACCTGACGAAGTGATCGCGAAAATGGCTGCGCAGGCGGGGGAGCTGGGCGTTCTCGCAGGCCGCCATTTCAATCGCGGCCAGCGAGCGCTGTTCTTTTCGATCGGCTTCCTTGGGTGGTTCGCCGGGCCTTATGTATTTGCCGCAACCACCCTCGCCGTTCTCCTGGTCCTGCTACGTCGTCAGTTCGTTTCCAAGGCCAGAGCCGCCGTGCTCTTGGGGCAATATCCGAACTTGGGGTCCGCGGACAAATCCGGCGAATACACCGATACGGGTTCATCAAACCCCTTCACCTGATAGCGGCCAAAAAGGCCCGACCGGCACCCCATGATATCGGCCAGGGCATCCGAGACCAGAAGCTGGCGCTGCAGATCCTTTGCAAGCTCTGCAATACGGGCCGCAAGATTGACCACTGGGCCGACGACCGTGAAGTCCAGCCGCGTTTCGCTGCCGACATTGCCGTAGAAGACATCGCCCGCGTGAAGGGCAATTCCAACGCTCAGGTCAGGTGTGACCGAACAAGTTCGGGCCGTGTTGATCGCCTCGATTCGCGTCAGCGTTTCACGTGCTGCCATCAGCGCACGCACCGAGGCGTCCCTGGCTTCCTCTTCGGTTTCATACGGAAAGATCGCCATCACTTCATCGCCAATGAACTTCAGCACCTCGCCACCGTGGGCTTCGACAGCTGCTGTCATCGCTCCGAAATACTTGTTCAGAAACAATACGATCTTGTCCGCTGGAAGTGTGTTGGAAAGACGCGTGAACCCACGGATGTCGGCGAAGCTGACAACCGCCTTGATCCACTCGCCTTCTCCACGCCGCGTGGTGCCGTCCAGAACCTTCGAACCCGCCCGCGGGCCGACATAGGTGTCCAGAACGGTTTCAGCGGTGCGACGCAGTGTTTTTAGTTCACATACGAGGGCAAGCGGCTGGATCAGCGATTCAAAAACGCCGATATGCGACCCTGAAAATCCGCCTGGTGTCTTGGTGGCGAAACTCGCAACTTTCACCGAACCGTCGGAGAACCGCATGGGCAGAGCGATATAGTCGGTATAACCTTCCTGGCGCAGCTCTGCGGTAATCGGAAATTCGTCGGCGACAGCCGGCTTCTTGCCGATTTCCACTCGAACGACCCTCTGCGTTTCATGCACGCGCTTGATCGGGCTTTTCTGGTACTCGTCCTGCGATTTGTTCTCAGCAGTGTGAAGACGCAATTCCGGCGTCTGGCCGTTGACCCAGATCGAGCTTTCCGCGCGCACGTTCGGATGCACCACCCAGATCCCTGTGGTGACACGATCGACCGGAACTTTTCCGGCGCGCAGACGTTTCGCCATCTCAGTGACGATTTCCAGCGTCCCCTTCAATTGGGGCGCATCGCTGTAGAGCCATTGTACGACGTCTGCCGCAACGATCGGCGCTTCGAGGACCATCAGCCCACGTCCTTTCAAATCCCTGATTGAGCCCAGTATATGGGAACACGCTCCGCACAGTAAAAGAGGTTCGATTTCAAAAGTCGCTGGCAGTCGAAAGGGTTTTGCAAATTCATGGACCAGGGAAGAATTCCGTGCTCCTGCCAAGCATCCAGTAGACAGCCAGACCAACCCATTCCCGGTAGGCGATATCAAAGCGCCGCAGGCCTTTTGAAGCACCGTCGAAGCCGAGCGACTTGTCCTGCGGTCCACGCGTGCGATAGTCGACCGGATATGCCGTCACCCCGGTCCAACCGGCCTTTTCGAACACTCCCATGGCGCGCGGCATGTGATAGGCCGAAGTGACAAGAAGCCACTGCTGTCCGGGCTGTGGTTGCACAATATCCTTTGCGTAGACTGCGTTTTGCCAGGTGTTCTGGGACTTGTCTTCCAGAATGACGCGATCGGAAGAGATGCCGAAGTCTCGAAACAGTCGCGCAGCCCCTTCGGCTTCTGTTGCCTGGTCCGACACGATCATGCCCTGCCCACCGGTGTGGATGATCTTCGCCTCCGGCAACGCTTTGGCCAGCCGCGCAGTGATGGTGATGCGCTCGGCGGACATTGTCAGGGCCGTGTCGCCCCGCACGCCGGTCACCACCGTGTCCACGGCACCACCCAGAACGATGATCCCGTCATAATTCTCCAAAGTGCCGGGACGCTGAAAACGGTCCTCGAGGGGCACAATCAACCAGTTGGCTGCCGGTGAGAAAGCGCAAACCACCAAACCAAGAAAACCGGCAAAAGTCAGAAACCGTCCACTGCGCCGCCACTTTGACGTAAGGCTGAGCACCAATCCCAAAGCCATCAGAACAACGAGAAAATTGGATGGCAGGATCAGAAATCCGCCGATCTTGGATAGGTAAACATACATCTGAAAAATCCGAATCGTTGCGGGCCCGATGCGTGACAAAGATACGGTGAAACCGACAATATTGAGACTTGAAGCTGAAGTGAGCACACATCCTGACAGCTTTGAGCCAAAATGGTTTTCACGGTCTTGGTCCGGATTTTCCAGTCGTTCTCCCGATCGACAATTTCGACAATATTCGAGGAACAGACGTCCGCCCACGCATTGTCACAAATCTCCAGGTTGCATCATTATTGTCTCTTTATTTCAAAGGTTTAATTGATTCGAAAGAAAATTCACCCAACGTTAGATTGCAACCCTAGGAGGATCGATCATGAGCCTGCCGATTGAAGTGGACCAGCAGCAGCCGGAAATCACCAAGGCTCAGATCCCTCTGGAGACAACAGACTTCTTCAATCAGATCATTCGAGAGCTCAGCGGAGCACTGCAGGAAATTGTCGGAGTGAACGAGGCGGAGGGGTTCATCGCACTGGTAGCCAACCGCATCGGTGAAAAGATCAATTCCGATTACAAGTCTGCCCTGCATCTTGAACAGATCCTAAGGCCTATGCTCGCAGACGTCCTGGCTGACCTGAAACGACGGATCGGTGGCCAGTTCAGTGTCGAATATGAAGACGACAAGGTCTTGATCCTCAAGAACGCCCGCTGCCCGTTCGGAGATCGCGTCAAGGACCGCCCGTCCCTCTGCATGATGACGACAAACGTCTTCGGAAGAATTGCTGCAGATTGCCATGGCTACGCCAGGGTCCAGATCGACAGGTCAATTGCCCGCGGTGATACTGACTGCCGTGTTGTCGTCCATCTGGCTCCGACCGTAGAGAACGACGTCAACGGCAAAGAATTCTACAGGGTTCGATAGCCGTGCCCAGGTCCACTGCCATCATATCGGCCCTTGTGCAGACCATGCCCCAGCCTATTCTGCTGCTGGACGATTATGGCCGTGTGGTTCTCGCAAATAAGGCAGCCAAATCTCTTGCCGGAATTGGCGTAGGTGAACAACTTTCAGACAAGGTCAGGGATACAGCGCAGGTGGATGACTACCTGTCGATGTGCAGGTCTTCAACCACTCCCGTTCCGGTGCGCCTGAAACTTCTGTCCGGATATGAAAGCGTTGCTTTCGGCCACAGACTGTCTGTGCCTGGCACCGGAATTGATGGCGCCGTTCTTGTCCGCTTCGACGAGAACATGAACCTTTCCAGCAAATTTGCCGCGCTCAATGCCGACATTTCGTCGCTTAACAACAAGATCCTGCATTTCGGCCAGGAGCGGACCGAACTTGAAAACCTGGCACTTACGGATCCGCTTACCGGTATCTCCAACCGCCGCGGGTTCGACCAGGAACTGGACAAGGAATACAATCGATCTGCTCGCTATGACCACGACTTCTGCATCTCCCTGATCGACCTGGACCATTTCAAGTCGATCAACGATGCCCATGGCCATCAGCTTGGAGATGAAATCCTCGTTCATTTTGCGCAAAGGTGTCTGGAACATCTTCGCCAGACGGATGTCGTTTGCCGTGTGGGTGGTGAAGAATTCGCGCTGATCCTGCCGGAAACAAATCTGGAGCAAGCGACGATTGTCGTCAGTCGCATGCTTGATCTGTTGAACGCGACACCAATGTTCGCGCGCGGCAAGAGATACGCCTATACCGCAAGCGCGGGCCTGGCGGAAAAAAGGCCAGAAGACACCCCTGCCTCGCTTTTTGAACGGGCTGACAGAAACCTCTATTTGGCAAAGGAAACCGGCAGAGCCCGCCTCATCGCCGGGGAGGCCGTCCCCACGGCAGCGGCCATCGAGACCGGAAAATCCGGCGAATGCCGGAAGTCAGGGCGCATCGATTCGCAGCATTTCTGAAATTGATCCGAACTTTGGCTATTGCCGGCAAGCTTCGATTTGGTCAGGCTTTTCGCCGATCCGACCACCGCGGGCATTCCTTAGATGCCTCACTATTTTTAACAATGTGGACGCCGATGCCTCCGCGGGGCCTGACTGACCGCTGTTTACGGGTCCTGTAACGCGCCTGTCACATTTTACCGACATCTTCCTGCTCAAACCGTTGAAAACGGCCGCTTTGGGGCTGTTTTCACCGCACCAATTCGCCATTAGCGGGCACTGGTGATTTTGACAAAGGGTTTATCCGTGATCGGAGTCACAGGGCTGGCACGCTTTCTGAGTCATCTTGGCGACATCGTAATGAAGGATCAATGAGGGTTAGCCAGATGACACTCTATATGAAACTAGGCGGTCGCAAGGCGATCATGCGGGCAATGCCTCGCCTCAAAGCGAGACTGGAACAGGACCCGTGTTTCGACGTGACCAGCTTTCTGCCGGAATTCGAACACTCGGACGATCTGACCGAGTTCCTGATCTTCCTTGCCGGTGGAGCGCCATTTTACGACGGCAAGCCCGTCTGTGAACTGCTGGCGCCGATCTGCACCTGCAACAACATCTACGAACGCTTCGTGGATCACCTTGTCGCAGTCATCTTCGACGGCGCCCCTGCCCCCGGAGACGAAGAGCACCTGCGTGAGCTCATGTCCCGACTTCGGCCGCATGTGCTCAACCCCAAGCCGGTTGCACCGGTAATGGTCTATTCCGTCGAACCCGAACCGATCTGCCTCTGATCGGTTCGGATAGAAAAAACGCCGGCATTTGCCGGCGTTTCTACGTTTGCAGTCAGGTCAGTCGGGATCAACCCAGTTCGTCCACGCTTGTGACGATCTTGCCGACCAGACCGTAGTCGATACCCTCTTCCGGGCTCATCCAGTAGTCGCGATCGGTGTCTTTTTCGATCCGTTCGATCGGCTGGCCTGTCGCCGCCGCGAAGATCTTGTTCAGTCGATCGCGCATCTTGATGATTTCCTTGGCCTGGATCTCGATATCCGTGGCCATGCCGCCGGCACCACCGGACGGTTGATGAAGCAGGAAACGAGTGTTCGGCGTGCAGAAACGCTTGTCCTTGGGAACCGACACGTAGATCAGTGCACCGGCGCTGGCCACCCAGCCCATGCCGAGGATACGGACCTCGGGTGCGATGAACTTGATGGTGTCGTGAATCATGTCACCGGATTCGACATGACCGCCCGGAGACGAAACAATGACCGTGATCGGGTCGTTGGAAACCTGCGCCAGCGCCAGAAGCCGGGCGCACACGTCGCGGGCCATGTCCTGTGTCACCGGACCGGTGATCAGAACTGTGCGCGCTTCGAACAGATGCTTGTCGACCTGGATCGACGGCTGGCTCTTGGGCTTATCCTCGTCTTCATCGTCGAGGCGTGCAGGCACCGTGGTCGAATAGTTTTTCATGCGCAGGATTAAGCTCCCTTTGCTGTTGGGCCGGACTGGCCGGCATTTTCGATGGGCTGACGGAATGTTTCGCCGCCCCGCGTTGGTCCATGTGTAAGCGAAGTCAGTTGCACTCGCAAATCATCAGACCCTGATTAGCGTGAAAAGAGTTATCAGATCGGCAACACGTGACATTGCCCTCTCTCAATCACCCGGTCCCGTCGTCTCGCCGAAGCGCTTTTCCTGTCGCCCGACAAGCAGATACCAAACGAGCATGGCTGCGAAAGGCAGGGACGGCCAGACGAACCACAATGTGGACAAGCCAGATGTCAGCAGGTTGATCACGAAAAACAGACCGATCATGAAAACGCAGCTTCGCACCCGCTTTGGCTGAGCCCTCAACCAACGGCGCGCCTGTTCAAACCCGGAGGCAACCGCCTGGGTGTCTCGTTCCCATTCCGGTCTTGGAATTTCGGTCTGGCGTCGCTCCGCAGTTCCACTCGTCTCCTGCCCGGACCGTTTTTCTTCCGGCGCATTGCGACCGCCAATACGCACGCAATAGGTTTCAACGGGATCGGTAACGTTCTTGACATGTTGAGGGCCAAGCGGCTCAAAGCCCAGCGCCATCTTGGTCTTGACCTGGTCATAGACCGATTGGGAGAGCATGATCCCGCCCCTCGGCGCGATTTCCTGCAAACGGGCAGCAACATTCACACCGTCGCCGTAGATATCCTCGCCCTCGACCATGATGTCGCCGAGATTGATACCGATGCGAAACTCCATCCTGTTCAGGTCCGGCAAGTCCGCATTGCGAACGGAAAGCTCGTTCTGAATGTCGACGGCGCATTGAACAGCCTCCATCACCGAGGCGAACTCGATGATGACAGCATCACCCCATGTGTTGACGATACGTCCATTGTGACGCTCGGTCAGCGCAGACATCACCAACCGATAGGCCTTGAGCCGGTCCAGCGTTCCGTCTTCATCCCGCTCCATGAGCTTGGAATATTGCGCAACGTCTGCGCACATAACTGCCGCCAGACGCCGCTTGACCCGTTGCATGCTCTTACCCCGCTTGCTCCCGCTTAGGAATGGGAAGGCAAACCGGAAATTGCAAGGGAAAATCCACCGAATTCGCCACCCAGCCCGAAGTTCGGCCAACTAAGAAAAGTAGTGTCAGATGTCTCCGGCGAGTTTGCGCAGTGCTGCCAGGGCATCATCGGCGCGCTCTTCGGGCACAAAAACATGATCGTGAAAATAGGCTGCGACCACATTTGCCGAAATACCCTCAGCGGCCAATGCAGCCGAGATCGACGCCGTCAGCCCCACGGCTTCAAGTGAGGAATGCACCGTCAGGGTTATCCGGCGAAACCATTCGGCCTCGGCCAAACCCAGTTCGCGCGCACGCTCCACCGGCAGGATCGCTGTCAGGCCCTCCGTTTCCGCAAAAAGCCCGATCGGGTCGTATTCCGCCAGGTCCGTCATGGATTTCGAAGCGAAGGTGCAGAACACATAAGGCTCCGGATCCAGCATCGGACGCATCTGGGAGATCAGGGTGGCAAGGTCGGTTTCACCGGTCATTCGGATAATCCATTCAAAGAAGTTTGCGCATCAGCGGCCGCCGCGGGCTTCTGCGTGCGATTTCGACAAAACCTGCTCTACGGAAGACGTCTGCTATACCCACGAAGCCTTCTCCCCATTGAAGGGGCTTTTCCGATTCCATTGGACAAGCATCCAGTTGATGCGCTCCTTGCGCTTTGGCGTGGTCGATGCCTGCATCAAGCAACACGGACATCAACCCGGTTTTGCGATGTCCGTTTCTCATAAAGAAACATGTGACGGCATATGTCGCCGCCAGCGCTTGTTCGCTGTCATCCGGCAGCGGCTGGGTGGTTTTGCCAAGCTGAAAACGTAGATACTGCATGCGTGGACCCAGTGCGATCCATCCCACGGCCAGATTGCCACGATAGGCCAGAAGCCCTGGCACCGGACCCGCGTCCACTTTCTGCTGGAATGCATCGCGCCGTTCATCACGGGTCATCGCTTTCCAGTCCCTTCCCCGCAAGAACGGCCACATGCACCAGCAACCGCCAGACGCCCCCCTCTCCGGTCCGAACAGATCCACCAGATCTGCCCAGCGCTCCGGGGTTGCAATCTGAATGTGGACGGGATCGTTATGTGTCATATCCACTCCTCCGGATTGCAAAGTTGCACGGAAAGAACGGGGACGGCAATCCCGGTGAAAGTGTCTGTTCCACAAAAGCAAAACGCCGCACAACAGGCGGCGTTTCGGATTTTCCTTCTTCGCTCAAGCCTCGTTGGGCTCTCAAGACAACGGGCTGCGTGAAAGCTCCAATTCAGGCAGCGGCTTCCAGCCCGGCAATGTCGATCTTCCTCATCTTCATCAGGGCAGCACTGACACGGCCAGCCCGTTCCGGATTGCCAGCATGCATCAGCCGAGGCAACGCCTTCGGTACGATCTGCCAGTGAACACCGTAGCGGTCTTTCAACCAGCCGCACTGCCCTTCTTCCCCGCCATCGGCAAGGAGCGCCTGCCAAAGCCTGTCCGTTTCCGCCTGATCTTCCGTCAGTATGGAAATCGAGGTCAGATAACTTGGCTGCATATCCGGGTTGCCGTTCAGTATCATGAAAGGTGAACCCGCCAGGGTGAACTCGGCAACAAGCACAGGTCCATTCGGATCCGGCCGGAAGACCGAACCCATCACACTATCCGGCAATAGGGACGTATAGTATTTGGCGGCTTCTTCGCCCTTCTCACTGAAGAACAGGCAAGTGCGCACCTTGGCGGAAAACGCAGGAGTAGTTTGCAAACCCTCAATGGCAATCGACCTTGCAAGCTCATCAAGCTGAGAGGAAGCAGCCTTCCAGCCTTCCTCAAAACCCATTTCCAGGTGCTTGTTCCTGTCTGCTTCCGAAGTGTGGCGAGCCCCCCATGTGAAGCGCGTACCAACACCGGGAACATCTGCCAGTTCCACATACCCGGTCATGAACGCGTTTTCCCGCGGCACATATCCTTCCGAATAGGCATCCGTGAACGTAAGCTTCTCACCGTCGACAACTTCCAGAAACATTCCGACGTTCTCGAACAGCTCCCCTTCGGGACCAGCCATCACTGTGTTGAAACGTCCTCCCGGACGCACGTCCATGTCGGCCTTCGGTACGAACCAGGGCTTCGGGCAAAACCACTGCTTCAATAATTCGGGTTTGGTCCAGCATTGCCAGACGGCCTCGCGCGGCGCGGCAATGACGCGGCTGAGTTCCAGTGTCAGACCTTCCTTGCGAATTTCGACTTCACTCATAGCGCTCTCCCGTTTCTAGACCGGCCGAACAACAGTTCGACGTAACGTTTCAGATGATCGATGCTGTCAGTTGCTATCGACGGCGCATTGCCTGCCTTTGCCAGCACGAATGCCCCCTGGATCACGACCTGTGTGTGAAGCGCCAGGCTTTCCGCACCACCTGGAACTTCAACGCCCCGGGCTTCAGCTGCTTTTGCGATATCGGAAACCAGCGTTGCGGCGTGCCCCGTTATGCTGCGGTTGCAGGCATCGCGGATGGAGGGGTTCGTGTCATAGACTTCCTGGACCATGGTCCCGACCAGACAAGTGAACTCCGGCACATCGCCCTGCACCAGTGCCTTGCGGAAATCGAGATAGCCGAGCACCCGTTCCAACGGATCTTCGGGATCGTGATACGTCGCCTTCTCGAACAGTGCCCCGGTCGTTTCAGACCAATAATCCGCAGCGGCCACTGCCAGATCGTCCTTCGAACGAAAGTGGTGGAAGAAGGCCCCCTTGGTCACGCCCGCCTCCCGGCACAGATCATCGACGGTGGTGGCCGTGTAGCCCTTCATGCGGATCACACGCAGTGCCGAATCCAGCAGCTTGATCCGCGCATCGGGCCGTTTGGTCTTTTGAGGTTTCTCTGTCATGCGCTATTCATACCGACCAGTTGGTATGTTGTCAATCAACTTGCTTTACGACCGTGCTGCAACTCCCTGTCACCGGCTAGCAAGGATGCGCCAAAGGCGTTTGAGCGAGCGGGGTTTCTGAAATTGAGGCATTGAAAATCCAAAGGGTACCCCGCCAACACCTGAATTGAGCGGACGAAGACCGCTTGGTGATCGCAACACGCCGGGATTTAAGCCCAGGCCATGCCTTACCAGGGGATCAGCCTGCCGTTTTGATCGAAAAATCCACCGGTGTCGGCAGGCGTAAGACTGGTCAGCACATTGACAAGACGCTCTGCTGCAACAGCCGGTTCCTGCACGTCGAGCCCGGTTTTCGCAAAGTTCTCGGTCAAGGGTGTTTTCACCGTGCCGGGATGAAGCGCAACACAGAGAGCAGCGGGATTTTTGCGTGCCAGTTCGATAGACGCCGTACGGACCAGTTGATTGAGTCCAGCCTTCGCGGCCCGGTAAGCAAACCATCCACCAAGACCGTTGTCGCCGATCGAACCGACCCGGGCCGAAAGCGTCGCAAAGACGCTTCTTCCCTCTTTCGGCAGGAGTGGCAAAAAGTGTTTCATCAGCAGTGCCGGTCCAATGGCGTTGATCGCATATGAACGGGCAAGGACTTCAGGATCGAGTTCGCGCAGGCTCTTTTCCGGACGGGCACTGCCCAAGGTAAGCGCTCCGGTGGCATCGAACAGCAATCGAACATCCCCCTCTTCCTCCCTTATCCAGTCGGCACAGGCCTGGATCATGCGTTCGTCGAGCAGGTCGAGAGGTGGTGACGACGTTCGATGAAGGGCGATAACCTTGTCGTAGCCGCTGCCCGCTTCAAGGTGGTCTCTCATGGCTGAGCCAATTCCGCCGCTGGCCCCAAAGATTACCGCAATTGACGTCATTCACTGCCTCACTTTCGTCGTGACAGCGATACGCAGAAAAAGCCGGATCGGTTCGCCAGCAGGATTGGTCTCAGGTGCTGCCGACCGTCGCTTCCCAGGGCCCATCAACAAATTCGGCTTCGTCATCCCCTGGCCAGGGAGGCATGGAGATACAGATGAACTGCAGAACGCTTTCACCGGTGTTGCGGTACTGGAAAGCAGTTCCAGCCGGGATATCGATGGAGACACCGGCTTCCAGGTCGACAACGCCCTGGCTGGAATCGTTGGACCTCCAGATCTGTCCATGGCCGGAAAGCACATGCCAGAACTCATGCACGGTCCTGTGCCGTGTTGCGCGGTTGGTCTGGCCGACAGGAACAGTCGAATGGATCATGTTTCCTGTCGGCCCATCCATGATGAAACGGATATCGGCCCCCGCCGGAGATTTCGCGTCGGGCTTTTCGGGAAGCCGGGTCTGTTTCATGCCATTCTCCGAGTTCGGTGATCAGGCCGTCTTGTTAAAGATCTCACGACCGATCAGCATTCGCCGAATTTCGGAAGTTCCCGCACCAATCTCGTACAGCTTGGCGTCACGCAGCAAACGCCCGGTCGGATATTCGTTGATGTAGCCATTGCCACCAAGCAGCTGGATTGCATCAAGTGCCAGTTTGGTTGCGTTTTCGGCAGCGTAGAGGATTGCACCAGCGGCGTCTTCGCGCGTGGTCTCGCCCCGGTCGCACGCCTTGGCAACCGCGTAGACGTAGGACTTGGTGGCGTTCATGGTCACATACATGTCGGCGACCTTGCCCTGTACAAGCTGGAATGTGCCGATCGGCTGGCCGAACTGCTCGCGCTCGTGGACATAGGGAATGACCACGTCCATGGCTGCCTGCATGATGCCGACGGCCCCTGCAGCCAGAACGGCGCGCTCGTAGTCCAGACCCGACATCAGCACGTTGACGCCCTTGCCAACCTGGCCGAGGACGTTTTCTTCCGGCACTTCGCAATCCTGGAACACCAGTTCACCGGTTTCGGACCCGCGCATGCCGAGCTTGTCGAGTTTCTGCGCGACGGAAAAACCTGGGAAGCTCTTCTCGACCAGAAATGCGGTAATGCCCTTCGGCCCGGCTTCCGGATCGGTCTTGGCATAGATGATCATCGTATCGGCGGACGGACCGTTGGTGATCCACATCTTGGAGCCGTTGAGGACGTACCGATCGCCCTTCTTTTCCGCCTTTAGTTTCATGGAAACGACGTCTGAGCCAGCGCCCGGCTCCGACATGGCCAGCGCACCCAGATGTTCGCCGGTCACGAGATTGTTCAGATAGCGCTTCTTCTGGTCGTCACTTCCCCAGCGGCGAAGCTGGTTGACACACAGGTTTGAATGGGCGCCATAGCTGAGGCCGATGGAGGCGGACGCCCGGCTGACCTCTTCCATGGCAATGCAGTGCTCCAGGTAGCCCAGACCCGAACCGCCCCATTCTTCCTCCACTGTGATCCCGTGAAGGCCAAGGTCTCCCATTTCCGGCCAGAGCTCCCGCGGGAACCAGTCCTCGCGGTCGATCTTTTCTGCCAGTGGCGCAATCCGGTCCTGACTGTAGGACCGAACGGTGTCGCGCAGCATGTCGGCGGTTTCGCCGAGATCGAAATTGAAACCCGGAAAATCGTTACGGATCATCTTGATTACCTCCCAGAGTTCTTAAGGCCTGTCGTATCGGACAAAATCGCTCAAAACGCCGATCCGGTCGTAAAGCTGCCGGGCGCGTGTATTGTGATCATGTGTGTGCCAGTAGACTTTGCCGCTGGCAGACGGTTCTTCGGTCGCGGCCCTGTAGACCGCCTCGATCAGCTTGCGGCCGGCTCCGCCACCACGAAGCTTCTCGCTGACATACAGATCTTCCAGATAGCAGGTGGACGAACTGGCCCAGGTACTATCGTGAAAAAGGTAATGGACCAGTCCAACCAGCTCATTCTCCTGAACTGCCACGAACGCGCTGTGACCTGCATCGGAATGCAGTCGCTCAAAGAGGGTTTCCGTCACTCCCGGCGCCAGATCCTGCTCGTAGAATGCAAGATAGGCCTTCCAGAGTTCGAGCCAGCCCGGCTTGTCGGATCGTTCCAGCGGCCTGATGGTGATATCGGTCATTCTTCAGTCCTTGACGCCGGCAACGCTCATGAGCGTGAACAGCCCCGTTGCGACATGCACCTGTTCGCCGTCATCCAGTCCGTAGACATCTGCCTTGGCTATGGTCAGCGTTCGTCCCGGTTTGACAACCCGGCCACGCGCAAGAAGCACCGGCTGTTTCGCCGGATTGAGCAGGTTGATCTTGTATTCGCTGGTCAACACCCCGAAGCCGGCGGAAAACAGCGTCAGAGCTGCATAGCCTGCCGCACTGTCCGCAATGGAAGACGTCGCACCGGCATGAAAAAAGCCGTGTTGCTGTGTCAGTTCCGGCTGCATCGTCAATTCCAGATCGACCGCTCCGGGCGAGACGTGAACCATCTTTGCCCCCAGATGGGTCATGAATTTCTGCGCGGCAAAACTGGCCCGGACACGGGGTTCCCAGTTTTCGTCTCGAGGCGAAAGATCCATCACTTGTCCTCCGAGGTCGCAACGGCGCCAGACAGTTGGTCCGGGCCTGTTTCAAGCTCGACCATGCGCGCCTTTGCACCGGCCTCGACATCGTCGAGTTCAACCAGGGTCAATTCGATATCGCGCTGTTTTTCGAGAAGTTCTGCCCGGCGGGCGGCGATCCTGTCGAGGAGCAGCCGCAGCTGGCCGGTTTCACCGGGCGCACTGCCGTACATCTCGATCATTTCCTTGATTTCGTTCAGTGAAAATCCGAGACGCTTGCCGCGAAGGATCAATTTGATGCGGGTACGATCACCAGGTGTGTAAAGGCGTTGACGACCCCGGCGCGTCGGCGACACCAGCCCCTGCGCTTCGTAGAACCGCAGGGTTCGGGTGGTAATGTCGAACTCCTGCGTCAGCTGGGTGATGGTGTAATAACGCTGCATGCCCGCTCCTTGTTGGAGCGCACAGTTCCGTCTTTTTACGTTAAAGTCAACACGTCTATTTTAAAGCTTATATTTCATGAACTTGAGCAATCAGGATTTCAGATTATCCAAGCTCTTCTCTGGATGAAGGACATTCAGATCGACATCGCCGGAAATGCCTTTGATCGTGCCCCGGTCATGGTACTGCCAGAGCGACCAGTCTGACACATAGCCGGGAGAATGCCAGATCGACTGCGTCCAGAGACGGCGGTTCAGCCCCTTGCCCTTCAGATAGTCCAGATAGAAGTCCTCCGGCACATAAAGGATGACCTGCTTGCCGCGACCCTGCTCGACCAGAGCAACGAAATCACTGATTTCCTGCAGCACTTCCTCGGCCGGCGGACGGCGCGCGCAGTTCCCGGTGAATTCCAGATCCACCACCGGCGCCAGCATGTCGCTGTCCTGAGGCAGAACCGACAGGAAGTTTTGCGCCTGCTCGCGGCCGGATTTGCACAAACTGAAGAAATGATAGGCACCACGCGCCAGACCCGCGCCTCCTGCTCCGGCCCAGTTGCGGGCAAAGGCACGGTCCTTGAAGTCTCCGCCCTCGGTTGCCTTCATGTAGACGAAGGCAATATCGTCCGCCGCCACCTGCGCCCAGTCGATATCACCCTGGTGGTGCGAAATATCGATGCCGCGGATCGTGTATTGGTTCCGGTCAGGCTCCCAGTTCATGAAGAAAAACGCCGCTCCGACAATCGAAATCACCCCGCCGACGGCAACGTAGAACAATGTCCGCAGGACCGCTTGCAAGAAATTCATTGCGCCACCTGTTATGACTTTCAAACGCCGTCACCCTGCCGCAAAACTGTTAAGAATCACGATAGGTAATTCGGCCAGAGCGGGGCTGCCGCCAGCTCCAGGACATTGCCGTCCGGGTCGTTGAAATAAAGGCTGGTGCCGCCTGCCGGCCATACGACCTCGCTGACAATTTCCACTCCCATCTCGCCCAGGTAAGCCCGCCAGGGTTCCAGTTGGTCGGACCCAATGCGAAACGCGAAATGACTGTGACCCGACGTATCGTGCCCGGGAACGATACCTCCCGGCGTCTCAACGTCCTCCCCGGTATGGCCGCGATGAAACACCAGAAGCGCCTGCGCGGGGCCGGCATCATAGGCAAACAGCCTTTCTCCAGCGACCATGCGCTTCAATCCCAGGATTTCGGAATAAAAGGTATGAGCCGTCTCCATGTCGTCGACATAAACGGCGGTTTCCAGGATGCCATCAAGCTTCGGCCGCATGTTCTTAATTCTCCGCGTGAGACAGGTCGGCCCTTCTTAACACCCATCCGCCGGGAATTTCAGGTTACCCGGCAAGGTTTTCTTTCAAATCGCCATCGCCAATTGGAATTGTCGTGTGACGGCTGCATTCCGCACAGAGGTGATCGCCCGTTATTGCGTCAAATCGGGAAGTTCCGTGCGTGCATGACCGGCTTGAATTCCGTCACGGTATATTCCGCAACGCCCGCCGACTTGAACGGGTCCTTGTTGATCGCCAGATCGACTTCGACACGGTCTGCTGCGCGCGCAAGGATCACACCACCGGTTCGCGGCTGTTTCGGACCGGACGCCAGGAACAGACCGGCCTCATACTGATCCCGCAGGAAGGACCTGTGTTCTTCCGCCAGAGCGTCTATTTCCCGCAGATCAGCAGTGTAGTGAAGATCGATAACAAAGAGGCTCACGAAAGCTCCTTTCCACCAACAGAAAGCCCAAAAAGAGGTCCGGCTCGACCACAAAAGGTCGAACCGGACAATCTGTGTCAGACGACAGTCAGCTTGACGTCAATGTTGTTCCGGGTGGCGTTTGAATAGGGGCAAACCTGGTGTGCCTTGGCAACGAGCTCTTCAGCTACAGCCTTGTCCAAACCCGGCAGGGACACTTCCAGCGCGACCGCCAGACCGAACCCGCCTTCAGAGCGCGGCCCGATGCCAACCGTCGAGGTGATGGACGTATCAGCCGGGACTGCGATCTTTTCCTGCCCGCCGACGAATTTCATCGCGCCAATAAAGCAGGCTGCATATCCGGCTGCGAACAGCTCTTCCGGGTTATTGCCTTCGCCGCCTGCGCCGCCGAGTTCTTTCGGCGTCGCCAGCTTGACCTTGAAGGATCCGCTCAACGTTTCCGCCGCACCATCACGGCCGCCGGTGGCCTTTGCCTTGGTTTCATATTTCACATCAACAGCCATCTGCAGGCTCCTTCTCTCAAATAGCAAGTCATTCAGCCATATATATCTCATACGTTTTAATCGTACACGATATAAATTACCCACATATACACACGCTTCCAATTCGTCAACAGTTGCGACCATATCGCGCGCGATTTATAAGGGGCGAATGAGCGAGACCACAAACCAGATGTCCCTGCTGGACGCGATTGGATTTTCCGCGCCGGAAGCGACTGAAAAACAAAAAAAAGACAAGCCGGCAAAAGCCGAAAAGTCTGAGAAGAAACAGCGCAAGAAGGCCGCTGCCAAGCCTGAGGCGGAAACGGCTTCCGGCGCTGAAAGCGATGACACACGCGAAGCGGAAACTGACGTTGCCGTCGCCGAGACGCCTGTCAGGCAAGAGATATCTGATACCGGGGAGACGCCTGACGTTTCTGCGGAAACGCAGGCTGGCGAAGATCCCGGCACCGAACAGGCCGCATCTGCATCCTCTGCCAATGACCCTGCGAGCGACCAGGACGACGACAGTCAGAAAATCCATGATGGCAGCTTGCCGCTCGACCGGCACTTGTGTTTTGCGCTGTATTCCGCCAACCACGCGATGCACGGCGTCTACAAGGCGTTGCTCAAGGAAGTCGGGCTCACCTACCCGCAGTTCCTGGCCATGACGGTGCTCTGGGAAACCAACAACGTTCCGGTCGGTACCATTACGTCCAAGCTGCAGCTCGACACCAACACGCTGACGCCACTGTTAAAGCGGCTTGAGGCCATGGGGCTGGTCACGCGGACACGCAACATCAAGGACGAGCGCCAGGTTATCCTGAAACTGACCCGCAAGGGCCGCGCCCTGCAGAAGAAAACGGAACATTTCAGCACCTGCATCATGTCTTCGACCGGACTGAAACTGGAAGAAGTCATCGACCTTCAGGCAAAGGTCATGACGCTTCGGGACAATTTGCGTAAAGCTGGCCTGGAGTGATACCTGGCATTGAGCAGCGGGCAAAATGAGTAGCCATCAAACAGGCTCCGGGAGGTTGCTGCACCAGCACAAATCTCGGGGCCTTTTGTTTTGGCAATAACGGGTCTGCGTGACCTTTTACAGCGCAGCTCAAGTCTTTGTCGACCGGCATCCCCCTCCATGGCGTCGTGTTTGTTGAATTCGACAACAAAACTTTCGACAGGAAGCAGCCATGGTCCTGGCATGCCTGCCCGCCGAACCTTTGAACCAAGGTTTTCCACTTCGCGTCAGGTGTGTTTGCTTTTAGTGACCCACCTTCACGACCTCCGCGGCATCATTTTTCCGTCAGCAATGCCTGCCGCAGTGTCCTCGTCAGGACAGCTTCCGCTTCGCCCTCATCCCAGCCGCAGTCCTGTGTCAACAGACCCCAGGCCTGCACACTGAACGACGCCCAGAGAAATTCTGAAGCCGACTTCGCTGTCCAGACGGATTGCAGCGCACCGTCGTGTTCCAGCGATCCGGTCAACACAAGCAACCATTGCCTCAGTTCCGACATCCGGTCTTCCCACGCCGCCGATGCGTCTGCATCGGTCGTTCGCAGGCGAATAAGATCCGAGGCAACAGGGTAGATTTCCTTCACGAAGCCGATCCAGACGGCAATAGTAGCATTCAGCCGTTCATGCGGCTGAGGCCTGTCAAAGGCTGCAAACAGTTTTGCCCGTATGTCGAGACGTTCATCAGCCCGCCGCACGAGCGCCAGGATCAGCCCCCCACGCGAACCAAAGTGATCGTAGACGGACTGCCGGCTGATTTTTGCGGCCTTGGCGATTTCCGCCAGCGACACGTCCGCTCCCCGCTGCGAGATGAGCGTCCAGGCACTATCGAGAATTTCCGCGCGCGTGCGTTGCACTCTGGCTTGACTTGACACGTGTAAACTTTCCTGCAATTTGACACGTGTAAAGTTATGGAGAAGCCTCATGGACGTCAAGCAACAGTCAGCCCAATTCGTAACCTGGTACGGCCCGGGAACCGACGGCACCAGCCCGACGGAAAGCCAATGGACGCAGATCCTCAGCCGGGCGAACGACAAACCCGTAACCCTGATCAATTTCTTCAAGCTGAATGCCGCCGCGACATATGCGGACGGAACGACGGGTCAGTCGGGCCAGGAAGCCTTTGCCAGTTATGCGGCTGCAAGCATGCCGGCCATGGAGCGGGCTGGTGGACGGTTCCTTTATGTCGGACCGTTTCAGGGCATGTTCCTGGGGCAGGACGAGGATTGGGATCTGGTCGCTATCGGCGCCTATCCCGATTTAACCGCGTTGGTCGCACTCTATTCGGACAGCGCCTATCGTGAGGCCTTCCATCACCGCACGGCCGCATGCCTGCGACAGAAGGTTCTGGTATGCGGTGACTGACCATTAAACGAGGCCTGCCGATTGGAGGCTAGAACGGCAGGCCGAACCAAAGCGCCGCGATGCCGAGAAAGGCGAAGAAACCGACCACATCTGTTACCGTCGTCACGAAGACGCTCGAGGCGATCGCCGGATCGACGTTCATCTTGTCGAGCGCGATCGGGATCAAAAGGCCGGAGAGCCCCGCGAACAGCAGATTGATCACGATCGCACCGCCAATCACCACGCCGAGCCCCGGACTGCCAAACCACATCCAGGCGGTGACCCCGATGAGGATGGCCAGGGCAACGCCATTGAACACACTCACCAGAATTTCACGGTTGAGAACGCGCAAAAGATTGCGCGCACCCAGTTCCTGGGTGGCAATACCACGCACGGCAACGGTCATCGTCTGGGTGCCGGCGTTGCCACCCATGGAAGCGACGATCGGCATCAGCACCGCCAGCGCCACCATGGCCTCGATCGTGTCCTCGAACAGCGCAATCACCACCGAGGCAAGCACGGCGGTGCCAAGGTTGACGACCAGCCAGGTCAGCCGCGAGCGCGCAATGGTCATCACATTATCGGAAATCTCTTCATCACCGACACCGGCCAGGGCACGCAGGTCTTCTTCCGCTTCTTCCTGGATGACGTCGACGATGTCATCAACCGTCAAAACACCGACCAGACGGTCATTCTCATCGACAACGGCGGATGAAACGAGGTTGTAGCGCTCAAACCGGCGGGCGACCTCTTCCTGATCTTCCGTCGCGAGCACCGCCTGGCGGGTCTCCTCCATGATGGAAGTGACCTTCTCGTCCCGCTTGGTGCGCAGGATCTTGTCCAAGTGAACGGACCCGAGCAGTTTGAACGTCGGATCGACCACGTAGATTTCGTAGAAGCTGTCCGGAAGGTCGCGGGCCTCGCGCATGTAGTCGATCGTCTGACCGATGGTCCAGAACGGGGCAACCGCAATGAATTCGGTCTGCATGCGCCGGCCGGCGCTTTCTTCCGGATAATCCAGAGCCTTTTGCAGCTGGGCCCTGTCCGCATAGGGCAGTTCTTCCAGAATCGCAGCCTGGTCGTCCTCATCGAGGTCTTCCAGAATGTAGACCGCATCATCCGAATCGAGCTCGCCCAGACCTTCGGCAATGACTTCCGTCGGCAGGTCTTCCAGAACCTGCAGACGCACCGCCTCATCGATCTCGGTCAGCGCGGTATAGTCGAAGTCCTCGCCCAGAAGCCGGATGAAGGACGCTCGATCCTCCGGATCCAGCGTCTCGAGAAGGTCACCGGTGTCAGCTTCGTGAAGATCGGCGGCAAGGTGCCTCAAGCCATCCTGATCGTTCGCCTCGATTGCCGCTTCAACAGCCGCAATGAACTCGCGATTGAGATGCTCATCCTCGTCGCGCACCGGAATGTCGGGAGCGGGAGAGGCGGTGACATCAAGCTCGGATGCTTCACTCATCTGGCGCCTCCCCTCAAAACGCAACGAACTCTTCCGGCGAAAGGCACCGGACACTCCTCACCAGATCTAGCGTTTGCGGCGGCAAAGCGCCACCGGAAAAGCGAAACCGGTCCACAGACTTAACTCCGAAATGCCGGTCTGGTTCAAAAGCCTGCCAACTTTCCTTGAAGTCCTTCAACGCCTCTCGGGGCCGCTGCACCCCTTGTCCGCTGCAACGCTTCGCAAGTGATAGAGATAGTCACGCGTATCCTGTGGCAGAATGGCCTCGTCATCGGATATGCATCGCTCCGCACGGCGGAACGCGCGGCGCGCTCTTTCGCTGGCAAGACACACTCTGCCCGCAGCCAGCACCTCCTGCTCGACATACCAAAGCTGCTGGCACGTCATCGCGCCAAACCTGCCCGGATCAACGGCAGGATAAACGGAAAGTGACTGCGCAAATGCCGCCGGCGACACAAATGCAAGTGCCAGCCACACGAGAACGAACCTGGTTCGGAGGGCTTTCAGTCGCTCTGCAATGCCCTGTCTCACACCTTCACGCATGGGCGGGAAGCTGCCGATTGGTTGGCGCTGTGTCCGACGTGAGCGCGAGTGCATAGAGCAGCGCAAGCGTGACGCCATAGCGGAACGATGAGTAGAGACTTCCGATCAAGACCATGAGCAGCGTGCTGTTCGGCATTGCGGGAAGGACGTAGGTAAAAAACAGGATTGCCGAGACGGCAGTTAAAGCGACGCAGACCAGATACGCTTTCCAGGCAATCAGCGGACGAAACACCACAAGAAACAGCACCACGATCATCGCAGCCCCTTCCGCGCTCGTCACGAGAAGTTTCCAGAGCCCCGGCTCGCTCAAGAGACGCGACAAGAAGCTGCCCCATAAGGCGCCACTCGGCACCGTGACAAGCCAGAAATCCTTTACGGCGTAAATTTCGGGGAAGAGCTGTATCAGCAACAGGCAGATGACGAGCGTCAGAATCATGCCGCGGATCACCCAGCGCCAATCCGGCCTTGAGATATCGGACATGTCATCCCTCCCGTGTTTTCTCAATGACGGACAACAACACGACAAAGCGTCATCAAGAGACCTTCAGAACCGCTTCCACAGCCAGTGCGGAAACTCGCCGCAAAGGCCGCATCACTCGACCCCGCACTCCGGCGGCCGCGTATCCATGGTCCAATCCTGTACAGGCAGGGCACCGAGTGAAGTCTTGAAGTTCTTCCCGTTCAGGACCCCCTTGCCCGTCAGAAGGTTGACGTCACACTGCCCGTTCGCATCCGGATCCAGTGTATCGTAGTAGGAATAGGTGTATCCGGCGACCCGGAAGACGCCGTTACGATAGGCAATGGTCAGGACCTGTTCCCAACGGTTGCGTCCGACAGCCGAATTTTCCGAATAGATTTTCAACGAACCGTGTTCGGTTGCTTCCATCCAGGGCTCCTGGCCGTACATGCCGCCGCGCCACACCATGTCTTTCGCATGGGCAACCTGTTTCCAACCCTCTCCTGCGTCCGTAAAGACGTAGAGATCGGCGCCTTCTTCCGTTTCAACGAGGATTGCGCGAAAGCGATTGATATCGCCGTCGACGGGAGACGTCACTGCACCGGCAATGGCGCCGGCCAGGACCATTGCCTCCTGCACTTTCTCTTGTTCTTGCGCCTGAAGCGGACCTGCCAGCAAGCTCAGGGTCATCATTGCCACACAGGACGAAGTACTGATGGAACGGAAATTGAACACGTGCGGCTTCCTTCGATTTCGCATGAATGTGCCGGACCGGTTTTTGCCAGTAGCCCGCTGAGGCTGTTCCTTGCAGAAAAGCACATCGCAACAAACCCAAAAAGCCGGTATCTGAATTTTCCCAGAGCAATCAGGTATTTTGCGGGCAGTGCGGAAAAGCAAAAAGGCCGCCCGGAGGGGCAGCCTTTTGAGGAAGCATCGGTAGAAATGCTTCGAATATGGTGCGGTCGAGAAGACTCGAACTTCCACGGGTTTTACCCCACAGCGACCTCAACGCTGCGCGTCTACCAATTCCGCCACGACCGCATATTCGATTGTTCCCGGCGCCTCTCAGCGTCGAGGCGCTCCATGTAGCAAAAGGAATTTGGGGGCGCAAGAGGCCTTTTTGCATTAATTCACAGGCACGCGATTTTTCTTATGCAGAAATGCTTTAGTCCCTCACAGAGGGCCATCGGTACGCATGGGCCGGATGTCCGGCGGACGCATCAGAACTTCCGTGATCGAGATGCCTATCCGCTCACCGAGCAAAACCACCTGCCCCTTGGCGACCAGCGTATTGTTGGCATAGATCTTCACATCGTCGTCTTCGGCCACATCAAGGTCGATAACGGCGCCACGCCCCATGCGGAGCAACTGGTGGACAGGCATCTCGTTCTCCCCGAGAACGACGGAAATATCGACTTTGATTTCATCGAAGGTAGTCATCGGACGCCTTGATCCTTAAATAGGGCTACTGACCCGCCAGCGCTTAACCATACCACGGCATGGCAAGCCAGCTCAAAAAACAATGAAGTGTCATCCACATGTCACCCGCCGATAGAGACGCTCTTTCCCTTAGTTTTCTGCCAGTTTCCGGCTCGCGGCCGGTCGAATGGCGGATTTCCGACGAACTGGTCGATTATGAGACCGCTCTTCGGGAAATGGATGAAAGGGTCCAGAGAATCATTGCCGGCGAAGCCGACGAACAGGTCTGGCTGCTGGAGCATCCCCCGCTCTACACCGCCGGCACCAGCGCCAAGGACAGCGATCTTGTCGCTCCCGACCGCTTTCCGGTCTACCGGACAGGGCGCGGTGGACAGCACACCTACCATGGGCCCGGGCAACGCGTAGCCTATGTCATGCTCGATCTGAAGCGGCGTCAGCAGGATGTGCGGGCTTTTGTTTCCGCACTTGAAGCCTGGCTCATCAGCACGCTCTGGCACTATCACATTCGCGGCGAACGCCGGGAAGACCGCGTCGGCGTCTGGGTGCGCCGGCCAGACCGCGGGGCGACGGTCGAGGACAAGATCGCCGCAATCGGCATCCGCCTGCGCAAATGGGTCACATTCCACGGCATCAGCTTCAACGTGGAGCCTGAACTGGATCATTTTGACGGCATCGTGCCCTGCGGCATTACCGAACATGGCGTAACCAGTCTCGTGGATCTCGGCCTGCCCGTTACCATGGCCGAAAACGACAGCGTCCTTCGGGCCGAATTTGAAAAGATATTTGGCCCCACGGTTTCCGTGTGAAGCCACTCGCGCGGCGCAGGCTTCAAACAGGCACATTGAACTCTAGGTAATATCGAGTTCAAACTTGAGTTGTGTCAAAAACCAAAAAGCAACCTCAAGAAATTCCATTGTTATTTTTGCGAGTAACATTTAAAATCGCATGAAGTTTTCATTTTTTTAGTTCAAAGACGGCTTGGAAGCCGGTCGGATTTAGTATTCCTTCATTCAGATGAGCGAATACAGACACAAACCTTCTCAACTATGGGAATGAAGTTTGTGACCCAGGCTCTCTCAGTTCGCTCCCGTCGGAGCGTGATCACCAAAATCCTGCTGGCAGCCGCCGGCGTCATTGTTCTGATCTTCGCCGGCTTCGGCCTCTTCAACGACACCCTTCAGCGCAACGCAAAGACGGACGAAGTTCGCGACTACATGACCGGTGTCGGCCAGTCGGAAGTCAATATCGTCACAAACTGGTTCGAAGCGCGCATGCTGCTCATCGAGGCGTTGTCCGAACGCATTGCCAAGCAGCCCGAGGTAACGCCCGAGTTCTTCGACCTCAAGACCCTGACCAGCAATTTCAGCGCGACCTATTTTGGTGTGGAAGCAGACGGCGCCTTCAACATGTGGCCGCCGGCAGATCTGCCCGAAGGCTACGATCCGCGCGTGCGCCCCTGGTACAAGGATGCCGTCGCAAAAGGTGGACCCGTGATCACCGCCCCCTATCAGGACGCCTCAACCGGCAATCTCATCGTGACGGCTGCAACACCGGTAAAAACCGGCGGCACCCTTTCCGGTGTGGTCGGTGGTGACTTTGACATCACCACCTTGGCGAACATGCTTGCCTCGTCGAACATGAGCGGCCTCGGATACGTCTTTGTGGCCGACTCCAAGGGCACCATCCTGGTGCACCCGGACAGCAACATGATTTCCAAGCCGCTCAGTGAGCTGTTTCCCAACGAGCCGGTCAAGGTCAGTGCAGAACCGCAATACGCGTCCAGTGTGAATGGCGACCGTATTGTCCAGTTCGTTCCGGTCACCGGTTTGCCGGTCGACTGGCAGATTGGCCTCTCCGTTGATCGAAACGCCGCCTTTGCGAGCCTGACGAGCTTCCGCTATTCGGCACTCTTTGCGACCGTGATTGCAACCGTGCTGATGCTTGCCATCCTCGGTACCTTGTTCCAGACACTGCTGGCCCGTCCGCTCGCGTCCGTGACCAGTTCAATGGCCCAGATTGCGGAAGGCGATCTGGAAACCCCGGTCCAGGGCCTGGAGCGGAACGACGAGATCGGCTCGATCGCCAATGCCGTGGAGGTGTTCAAGACCAACGGCAAGGAACAGCGTCGCCTGGAAGCCGAACGCGCCACCGAGCAGGAAGCAAAGCATCGCAGGGCAGCAACCGTCGACCAGTTGCTTGGTGGTTTCAACCAGGAAATCCGCAGCGTTCTGGAAACCGTTTCCAACGCCACAGAAGAACTGGAACGCACCGCCCGCGAGCTGGCGCAAACTTCCGAACAAAGCTCGACCGATGCGGAATCGGCTGCCCGGACTACCGGCGATACTGCCGCCAATGTCCGCTCGGTTGCCGCAGCCTCCGAGGAACTGACGTCCTCTATCGCCGAAATCGCCCGGCGTGTCGAAGAGCAGGCCGGCATTTCCGAACGGGCCTCCAGCGCGGCTTCCCAGACGGATCAGACCGTACAGAGCCTCGTGGCAACCACCGACCGGATTAGCCAGATCGTCAGCCTGATCAACGACATTGCTGCCCAGACCAACCTTCTGGCGCTGAATGCCACCATTGAGGCGGCCCGCGCCGGTGAAGCCGGCAAAGGCTTTGCGGTTGTTGCATCGGAGGTGAAATCCCTGGCCAACCAGACTGCCCAGGCGACAGAGGAAATCGCAACGCAGATCCAGGCGATGCAGACAGTTTCGAACCGCGCTGCTGAAGCCATACGCGATATCAGCAACGTCATTGCGGAAATGTCCGAGATCTCCAAGGACATCTCTGTGTCGGTTGAACAGCAGAGCCTGGCGACCAACGAGATTTCGCGAAACGTCAACGAAGTCTCCACGGGTACGGACGCCATCTCCGAGACGATTATCCAGGTCTCCAGTGGCGCTCAGTCAACCGGCCGAAACGCTGCGGATGTTCTGTCTACAGCAGAGGCACTGACCAGCGAATCCGCCAACCTCAGCTCGAAGGTCGACCGCTTCTTCGACGACATCCGCGCTGCCTGATCTGGCACAAAGGCAAATGAAAAAGGCGGGCCGTTGAGCCCGCCTTTTTTTTGCCATACCGGCAAAAACACCCGATCAAAAGCTGAGCGTCAGGTGCCGGCCGCACCGCGCCCGGCTATTGAGCGCAGAAACACTTTCAGCTTTTCAGTTCCGCCAGGCGACCACCCAAGTGCCCGCAGCCGATCTGTCGACATTTCGCCTGGCGCCTGGTCCGATGCTGCCGGCACCTCAAGGTTCAAACCTGCTTCGGCCGCATAAAGTGCCAGAAGGTCCTGGCGGTCGAGCAGAAGATCCGAGACATTGTAGATCTGAAATGGTTCTTCATTTTCCCGTCGCTCTTCCAGAACCAGGGCAACGGCAGCAGCAAGGTCGTCCCCGTGAACTTCCGTCCCCCTGCGCGGGGCAATCGGAATACCGGCTGCAAAATCCCTGAAAAGCCCCGACCATTTGTGGTCTGCCGAGCCTGACCCAGGGCCGTAAACACCGGTCGCGCGCAAAACGATGCCGCGCATACTCTGGCCGCATAAAACCTTGAGTGCCCTCTCCCCTGCAAGCTTCACGTCGCCATAAAGCGTATCGGGTGCAGGTGCATCTGTTTCCGTAAGCTTTTCGCCTTGTCGGTGATCACCGTAAACAGCCCTGCTGGAGAGGAAAACGACTGTCCGGCATCCCATCTTCGCGGCCGCTTCAAAAAGACGTCGGGTACCGTCGACATTCAGCTTCCTGAACCGCTCTGGATCGTCCCCCTCACCGCCCCGGAACTTGCCGGGCTCATGGACCAGCGCACAATGAACGAGAGCATCGGCTTGCGGGAGTTGAGGATCCGAGTCAGCAAGGTCATAGGCCTGAAAGGCTGCCACGACGCCGTCAACCGGACGTCTGCCAAGAACCGTGACCGTGCAGCCATCGTCAAGCAGCCGCTTCTGGATGAATCGGCCAACCGTTCCGCTTGCCCCCGTCAGAAGTACATGCATCAGGACGCCTGCTTTGCCGCCCACTCCAGAGGTCCTGGCAGGCCGGCCATATCGTCCGGAATGTCGACCCCGGTCGCAAAAGCCTGCCAGAGATCGATCAGAGGACGCAACTTGGCGGTCTTTTCATGCCCCTCCTGCCAGGGCTTTTCATACTGGTAATGCAGCACATGGATCTGCTTCCAGTTCCAGAGTTCCGGCAGGTTGAACCAGACATACTGGAGCGTGTTGAAGAACACCGGCAACCCGTGCCAGTCGGGAAAATAGTCTTCCAGAAACGTCTGGTCCGTGCGCCGCCAGAAGGCCTCCGGCCTGTCCAGACGCGCCAGCATGGCCTCGAACGTGGCCCTATTCGGCCGGGCGGTAAAGACACCGCTGTTCAGACGGTGGAAGTCCTGCAGGCTTTCGTAGACATTGGGCGCTGCGCAGAACTCGGGATAGCCAAATAGCTTGTCGCAGTTCTGCAGCACGATGGCATCGGCATCGATGAAGATGACCTGGTCATATTCGTCGAGTTGCCACAGCCGCAGCTTGACGAAGTTGTCCAGAGGCGTGTGAAAGACCGGCTTTCCGCCCTTTGTGAACGGGGCCGCCTTGTGAATGCGGCCGCGTTCATGGCGCGCGTTGAAGCTTTCGCTCGTTGGCAGGCGCTCGCACCGGCCAAGCCGAGGTCTGAATTCCGCAAGGGCGGCAAGATCCGCCTCACCGACCCCGGGCGTATAGAGGACCACGAGGTCGGCTTCGGTTCCCGAATGCCGGAGCGAGCGCAGAAGCGCCGTCGCCCCGAGCACATAGTCCCGGTTCGTCACCAGTGTCACATAGGCACATGTGCTTCCAGGTGCCCGGTCGAACTGAGGAGTGTCTTGCATTCCCGGCCTCAGGAGACGGATTTCAGACGCGGATGTTCCGGATCCCGTTCAATCTCGTCGGCAATTTCCTTGGTCCAGGCGGACACTGCCGGTACGCGGCTGCGGTCGACGCGGTAGGCGAAGTTCTTCGCGACGTCCACCACCTCGCTCAACAGGCCTTCTTCCAGCGTGATCGGATTGAGGCCCAGTTCCAGGAACTGCTTGTTCTCGACAACCAGATCGTTTTCTGCCGCTTCCTTGCGCGGGTTTGGCAGATAGGCAACCTTCGCGCCGGTAAGGCGGGAGATCAGTTCTGCCAGATCCCGCACCCGGTGGGTCTCGGTCATCTGGTTGAACACCTTGACCCGGTCGCCCTTTTTCGGCGGGTTCTTCAATGCCAGCTCAATGCAGCGAACCGAATCCTGGATATGGATGAAAGCCCGTGTCTGGCCACCGGTGCCATGAACCGTCAGCGGATAGCCGATGGCTGCCTGGATCAGGAACCGGTTCAGAACCGTGCCATAGTCGCCGTCATAGTCGAACCGGTTGATCAGCTGTTTGTGGCGAAGGGTCTGTTCCGTATGCGTACCCCAGACGATCCCCTGGTGCAGGTCAGTGATCTTTAGCCCGTCGTTCTTGGCGTAGAACTGGAACAGCAGCTGATCCAGGCACTTGGTCATGTGATAGATCGAGCCGGGGTTGGCCGGATAAAGGATTTCCTGAGCCGCTTTGGTGCCGTTCAGGGTCTCGACGTCAACCGACAGGTAGCCTTCCGGAATTGCCGCACCGACACTGGAATAGCCGTAGACGCCCATGGTGCCGAGGTGGACAAGATGCGCATCGAGATCCAGCTCCACCATCGCGTTGAGCAGATGGTGCGTGGCGTTGACGTTGTTGTTGACCGTGTAGTTCTTGTGCTGATCCGATTTCATCGAATAGGGCGCAGCGCGCTGTTCGGCGAAATGGATGATGGCATCCGGCCGGTTCTCAGCAAGCCAGGCCTTGAACACTTCGTAGTCGCGGGCAATATCGATCAGGTGGAACCGGATTGTATTGCCGGTTTCCTGCTTCCAGATCCGGGTGCGTTCCTGGATTGAATCCATGGGCGTCAGCGATTGCACACCAAGCTCGGCATCGATCCAGCGACGGCTCAGATTGTCGATGATATGAACTTCATGGCCCTGATCCGACAAATGCAAGGATGTGGGCCAGCCGACAAAACCATCACCGCCAAGTATCGCAATCTTCACTGAAAATCTCCCGGTTTCACGTTTCGGCGCCGACCGTGCGGCACCGATTGCTTCATCTGAAAGATCAGATCATTGCGATATTTCCGTGACAACTCAACTTCGAATGTCGCGATTGATATAGAAAAGACGATTGGCCACAGCCGGTTAAGCCGTATCGCGCACCTCAAAGGCACCCGAGCAGGGCTCTACCGGCTCAAGATCCTTGACCAGGTTTACCCTTGCAAGAGACGGCCCATGCCAGAGCACATCCAGCATGTCGACAACGGTATCGGATGGGCCTGAAAACACGGCTTCGACCCCACCGGAGCTGAGATTGCGCACCCAGCCGGCCAGTGCCCTGTCTTCAGCTTCACCCGCACACCAGGCGCGGTACCCAACACCCTGGACCCTGCCCTCAATCAGCACGTGAACGGTCAATGGATCGGCGGTCATTCAGGTCTCCGAAGTTCGCGATGCTGCAAAAGCTTAGTGCAATCCTGTCTGTTCGCAAACGTCTGGGTGTGCTTCAGGCTGTGGACACTTGCGTATCGCGCTTTTGCTCGTCCAGCATGACCAGCAGCGACGCACCGACAATCACCAGCGCTCCCGGCCAGAATGCACCGCTCGGGGCAAAACCGAAAGCGAAGAAGCCGACCGCGATATTCAGCGGAAGCTTCAGGTGGTCGAAAGGCTGCACGAAGGCCGCATCGGCCTTCTGGTAGGCAAGGGTCAGCAAGTAGTTTGCCAGCACCGTCAGGGCACCGGCCCCCACGAGCAGCCACAGCGCCGGACCGGTTGGCACGATACCGCCCTCTCCCAGCGCAAGCAGTGCATTGACCGGTGTCAGGAGCAGCAGCAGGTAGATGGTGATGGAATCGGCATCTTCAGTTGCAGTCAACTTTTTGGTGACGAGAGAAGTTCCTGCCCAGAATGCAGCTGCCCCGACCGGCAAAAGTGCTGCCAGGCTGAAGCCTTCCGTCCAGGGCTCCAGAATGACCATGCCACCGGAGAAGCCCGCCAACGTCGCGAGCCACCGGATCAGGCCAACCCGTTCCCTGAAGAACAGCTTGGCGCCAATGATCACGAAAAACGGCGAAGTCATCACCAAGGCAATTGCCTGCCAGATCTCGACCCGCGCAAGACCGGCGACCCACAACTGGATCCCGATCACCGCAAGAACACCCCGCGCCAGATGCCATCCGATCTGATGTGTCTTCAAGGCGGAAAAGCCGCGCCGCAGGACGAATGGCAGGCCAACGAGAAGGCCCAGCGCATATTGCCAGAAGGCCGCGGACGTTGACGGCACGCCCAGTTGCATGGTCGAGGCTTGCAGGGCGCCGTTCACGATGGCAAACGAAGCCCCTGCCCCAATCATGGCAAGCGCGGCAAATATGGGCTTCTTCGAATTTTTTGACATGGGCGTCCTATCTGCGATCCGTTCCGTCATCGTTCAGAACAGTCTCAAAAGACACACGCCCACCGGCCATCATCAAATGGCGGCGGTCAAGTTCTCTCTCATCCGGACTTTCGGGCGGCTTCGCTTGACGCCACCTCAACCGTCGGCTCCGGCATCTCACCGGATCTGCTGACCTTCGAACATTTTATCCGAAGCGCTCGCGGGCTCCGGGTTTCCCCGATACCGCCGGTGGGGAATTTCACCCCGCCCCGAGAACTGCTCTCCAAGAGCTTTCAGTATCCCTGAAATAGACAGGATGCAATAGTGGAAGCATGCCGAAAGGCACGTCAACGGCACATCAGGCCACGCAAACCCGATTTCTGCCAGCCTGCTTGGCGCTGTATAGCGCTTCATCAGCCCTGGCGATGGTCTGGCTGATTTTCTCGCCGTCACGAACGGTGGCGGCCCCTATGCTGACCCGCATCGAGATGAGCTGCTGATCATGCAAGTGGGGCACGGTTTCGACGGCCTTTCGAATGCGCTCGGCGATTTCGAACGCTTCATTGAGGTCGCACCCTTCCAGCAGGCAATAGAACTCCTCACCGCCCGCCCTTGCAAAGATATGCGGCTCTTGAAGTTCACGTTTCAGCAGGCCGACAAGATGATTTAGTGCTGCATCGCCGCAAGCATGACCGTATCGATCGTTGATCAGTTTGAAATGGTCAACGTCCAGCACAAGGATGGACAGGCTGGCTGACGTCTTTTGTGCCCGTTCCTTTGCTGCAGCTGCCAGCTCGAAAAACCTGCGACGGTTGTAGGCCTCTGTCAGCGCATCGCGCTCTGCTGCCCACTTGAGCTGCTCCTCCAGACGTTTGCGTTCAGTGATGTCGAGCATGGATCCAGCAAGGCCGTTCACCTCGCCGGAGACCCGGTCACGGGTAACAGCCTTATGGAAGGTCACCGTTCGGCGCTCACCGTCAGCATAGCAAACGTCCGCCTCATAGATCTGAACACCCCCCTGCTGCATCAGTTCTTCGTCGGCCGCTTCATAGACCTTTGCCAATTCAGCTGGTGCTACGTCATAAACACTGGCGCCGTTCACCTTGCTGGCCGGCAATCCGATAAACGCTTCAAAAGCCTTGTTGCAGCCGCTGTAGATGCCGGCCCGGTTCTTGAAGAAGATGGGTGAAGGCAGGTTGTCGATTGCTGACTGAAGGTTATCCCTCTCAATGGCGAGATCGCGGCATTTGCGGAACAGCCCACCCTGCCGCGCGATCACGAGTTCAGCGCGTTTAAGGGCAAGCAGCAGAAGGTCCGTGTCGTCGGCGTCGACAACATCATCCACACCGCCTTCCAGCAATGTCAGCTGAGTTTTTGCTGCCAGTTCTCCCGACGAACAAGCGATGATGAGGGTCGTGTCCCGTATTCTGTGAAAATCGCAGGGCGGCAATACCCCCGTCGCCCCGACATCCAGAAGACAGACCTGAAACGGGCAAGAGGATAGCGGCTGGACAGTGACCTGGTGCAGGACGTAACCGGCTGGAAGCGACGGCGGCGGTCTTTTGGCAGGCGAATAATACCCGACGTCAACCGCCTTTTCAGACGGTACCGACGTATTTTGGGTATCCGTTGCATGCATCCGTTCTGCCAAGGCGCACTCCTTTGAGCTTAACCTACGGGAAAATCGATAAATTCGGAGTTAAGAAAGTTTGCCGGCAGCAAGAAGCCACTCTCATTGCCGCAGTGTCGGAATGGACGCCATTAGCGGGTCGCGAAATACGCGGCTATGTCTTGAGGCCTATCTGCTATCAATACCGGATTTTCGGCGGCCAATTCTTCACGGCTACCGTAGCCCCACAAAACGCCAATGCCTGCCACTGCGTTGGCGTTTGCCCCAACAAGGTCATGCTTGCGATCACCAACCATGACCGTCTCCGACGCCTGGATGTTTTCCTCGCTCAGGATATGCGCGATCAGCTCGGCCTTCGCGGACCGCGTACCGTCCAACTCCGCACCGTAGACCTTTCCGAAAAAGTCCATCAGGCCGAAATGCTCAACGATCCGACCTGCGTAACTGTGGGGTTTTGAGGTACAGACGTGAAGAAGAAATCCGTCTTTCCTGAGTGTTGTCAGCAGTTCGGGAATACCCTCGATCAGCGAATTCTCGAACAGTCCCGTTACCGTGTAGCGCTCGCGATAAAAGGCTACGGCCTGATCCAGCACAGCCTTGTCTTCCGATCCCAGAAGCACCTTGAAGCTGTCCCAGAGCGGCGGCCCGATGCACCAGCGCAGCTCTTCCACATCAGGTGCCTGCCCACCCATCTTTTCAACCGCATACCCGATTGAACGGGTGATGCCTTCAAAGGGGTCAGTCAGGGTTCCGTCCAGATCGAACAGAATGGTCGAAGTCGTCATGATGCCCCGCAACGTATTGAAAAAGAAAGCGGCCTGGACCGGATGGTCGCAGGCCGCTGAATATCGGCAGTATCCGATGCCTGTCAATCAGGCTGCGTTAGGCGCATCACCCCGGATCAGGAAAACTCCATGATCACGGCGTCAACGGCAAGGCTGTCGCCGGGCGTTGCCTTGATGGCGCTCACGACACAGTCGCGCTCCGCTCTCAGCACGTTTTCCATCTTCATGGCCTCAACGACGGCAAGCTGCTCACCTGCCTTGACTTCCTGTCCTTCGGCCACCGCGATGGACACCACCAGACCAGGCATCGGGCACAGCAGCATCTTCGACGTGTCCGGCGGCAGCTTCTCCGGCATCAGGGCATCCAGCTCGGCAATCCGCGGTGTCATTACTTTCGCGACCACGGAATAGCCCTGCCAGTCAAGGCGGTAGCCACCGCGCAGGGTCCGGACCTGTACTGTCACATCCTTCGCGCAGACCTTGCCCGACCAGAGCGGATCACCTGGTGCCCAGTCAGCCTCCACATTGACAACAGGGCCATCTCCGATCGCGACATCAATTTCGACGGGCGTCCCCGGATACCCGGCAGCAAGCCGGATCGGAACATAGGTCTTGTCGAGCTTGATCACCCAATCTTCGCGGATGGCACCGGAATGGGCCCGCAACCGCCCGGGCAGGTGGTCCAGACGCTCGCGTTGCAACGCCCCCATGGACAGGGCAACGGCTGCAAGAACTGCATAGGCCTCGTCGTCGGGAACTGCCGGCTCGAAGCCGTCCGGATATTCGTCTGCGATGAAACTGGTAGCCAACTCGCCTGACCGCCAGCGCGGATGGTTCATCAGCGCTGTCAGAAACGGTACATTGTGCTGAATACCGTCGACGTAAAACGCATCCAGAGCTGAACTCATCGCATCGATCGCCTCCGCCCGTGTCGGCGCATGGGTGATCAGCTTTGCGATCATCGGGTCGTAGAACATAGAAATTTCCGAACCCTCGACAACGCCGGTATCGTTACGGACGGTAATCCCGTTGCTGGCTTCTTCCGCCGGCGGCCGGTAACGCACAAGCCGGCCAATGGACGGCAGGAAATTGCGGTAGGGATCTTCCGCATAAATTCGGCTTTCGACCGCCCAGCCGTTCAGCTTGACGTCTTCCTGGGCAAGGTCCAGTTTCTCGCCGGCGGCAACGCGGATCATCTGCTCGACGAGATCGATGCCGGTGATCAATTCGGTTACCGGGTGCTCCACCTGCAGACGCGTGTTCATTTCCAGGAAGAAGAAGCTCTTGTCCTGCCCGGCGACGAACTCGACCGTGCCGGCGCTGTCGTAGTCGACGGCCTTTGCAAGCGCGACGGCCTGCTCACCCATCTTGCGGCGCGTTTCCTCATCGAGCAGAGGCGACGGCGCCTCTTCGATGACCTTCTGGTTGCGCCGCTGGATCGAGCATTCACGCTCGCCCAGGTAAATCGCATTGCCGTGCTTGTCGCCCAGGACCTGGATTTCAATATGGCGCGGGTTTTCGATGAATTTCTCGATGAAAACTCGATCGTCGCCGAAGGAAGATGCCGCCTCGGATTTCGAGCGGGTGTAGCCATCCCGCACCTCGTCCGCATTCCAGGCGATGCGCATGCCCTTGCCGCCACCACCCGCGGACGCCTTGATCATGACCGGGTAGCCAATGTCCGCTGCAATTTCGACGGCCTGCTCCGGGCTTTCTATGACGCCAAGATAACCCGGCACCGTGCTGACCTTCGCCTCATTGGCGAATTTCTTGGATTCGATCTTGTCGCCCATCGCCATGATGGCGCGCGGGTTCGGGCCGATCCAGACAATGCCTTCCTTCGCCAGCGCTTCGGGAAAGCTGGCGCGTTCGGACAGGAAGCCATAGCCCGGATGCACGGCTTCAGCCCCGGTCTCCTTGCAGGCCGCGATGATCTTGTCGGCGATCAGATAGGATTCCGACGCCGCCGCGGGACCGATGTGAACCGCTTCGTCTGCCATTTCCACATGAAGGGCATCGCGATCGGCATCGGAATAGACCGCAACTGTCTTTATGCCCATGCGGCGGGCCGTCTTGATGACGCGACAGGCAATCTCACCACGGTTGGCGACTAGTATTTTGGAGAACATGAATTTCCACCCAGCTGGACGATTTTCCATTTTGTAGGCTGCGCCACTTTGGCACGCAACTTATCCAAAGGGCGAGACGTGATTTTGCGGATAGTTGCCCAAACACTCAAAAACGGCATGCCGCGACAAGGACTGGCCAAAGGTAGTTCCGCGGAAAAGCGTCTATTTATCCGAATTTTAATAAACTTATTGCAGGAATTACCAAGGCAATGGGGAACAAATAAATGAAACGCATCCTTTCAGCGGCAATCATTGCGAGTGCTTTACTACCAACTTCCGCACTGGCGGAAACCGCCGGCAAGTGGAAGAGCGGCGAAATCAATGGCTTTACACGTTATTGGACCACCAACAACCTTGGCGCGAACTTCGTAGTCTGGTGTCATCCGAAACGCCGGATCAACGGCACCCTGCTTCATATTGATATCGACGGAAAAATGCCGCCACCACGCAGCAGGATCAAATTGATCATGGACCGCGAGATCCTGGAGCTGCCAATCAACGAGCAGGGATACGTGGAAACGGGTTGCGCCGCGTGTTCCGACAGCTTCGGCTATGTCTGGCACCGTTTGCGGTCATCCCATTCCCTTGCGGTGAAATTCCAGGACGACAGCTATGCTGGATTTTCCCTGCGCGGCGCCCAGAAAATCATTCCCGGTAACGTTTGCCCGACCGACTGGCAGAAACAACATCCCAGGTCCTGACGCATGGCGGCCTGGCCAAGGCCTTGTGGCATGCCAGGCCGCTAGATTGCTTTCTTGATTGAAGGGCTTTTAACAGGACACCTGTAGTTTTGTCGGTGACAGATTACGGAAACGGCTCGATGCGCACCGCCCTCTTTTCTTTTTTCTACCTGACACTTGCCACGTGCTTTCCGGCAATCGCAGCCGATTACGGCAAGTGGCATACCGACACGGCGTATGGCTACGAGCGCTACTGGACCGAAAGCTCATCAGGAGCACGGTTCACGATCTGGTGCCCGCCCAATCATGCCGTCAGGAACACCCTTATCGGCGTGCGCATCAAGGGTCGCAGGCCAGCCCCCGGATCAACTGTCCTGGTCGAACTGGATCACAAGCTGATCAAGTTCAGGGCCGGAAACGACGGTTACATTTACAACGATTGCCCGGCTTGCTCCGACAACATGACCTATTTCTGGCACCGGCTGCGCTCTTCGGTAAAATTCGCCGTGCAACTGGAAGACAGACGCTATTCGGGCTTTTCCCTGAACGGCGTGCGAGAAGCCATGGCGGGGTCTGTCTGCTCCAGCCAGATGGCCCAGAATACGCGGTAAATTCCCGGTAGAGGTCTGACCGATGCGATTTATGTGCTCGCAATCACATTTGCGCGCCAAAAGTTGGTGCACACTTCTCCTGTCACCACCTTTCCGGACCGTTCTGTTAGACTAGATCTTCAGAGCGTTCTTTCCGGTGGCAACGGCACGTCAGGAGACTTTCATGCGGAAAATGCTTCTTTGCGCAGCAGCGCTTGCCCTTCCCGGCCTTGTCATGTCGACGGCGGCCGAGGCACGTCCAGACCTTCGCAAGATGACCTGTGCCCAGGCGCAGAACATGGTGCGCCAGCACGGTGCCGTGGTCTTCACCACGGGGCAGTACACCTATTCGATGTTTGTTTCGAACCGTAGCTACTGCGACCGTAACCAGGTCCTGTTCACGCAGTTCGGCCAGACGCGGGATACACCACGTTGCCCGGTCGCGTTCGAATGCAAGGAACCGCTGTTCCCGCGCGGTCTTTCGCGTTGGGACTGACCTGACAGACAGCAAACAGGCCGGAAAATCCGGCCTGATACAATCTCGTGTGTCACTGCTGCGGACCAGCTATCGTCTTCCGGAACCGAGCGAATGAATGCAAATCGGCTCTTCTTGCTAGAGCGGAATATTGTCGTGCTTTTTCCACGGCATATCTGCCTGCTTGGACCTGAGCAGGGCCAGAGCCTTGGACACACGCCGGCGGGTGGAATGCGGACGAATGACATCGTCTATGTAGCCGCGCTCGGCAGCGACGAACGGATTGGCGAAACGGTCTTCGTAATCCTTCGTCCGCTTGGCGATCTTCTCCTTGTCGCCGAGTTCGGATCTGTAGAGGATTTCGACCGCCCCTTTTGCGCCCATCACCGCGATTTCAGCAGACGGCCAGGCGTAGTTGATGTCGCCGCGGATGTGCTTGGAGCTCATCACGTCGTAAGCACCGCCGTAGGCCTTGCGGGTGATGACGGTGATCTTCGGCACCGTAGCTTCCGCGTAAGCAAACAGCAGCTTGGCACCGTGCTTGATCAGGCCGCCATACTCCTGCGACGTGCCGGGCAGGAAGCCAGGAACATCGACGAAGGTCACGATCGGAATGCTGAAACAGTCACAGAAGCGGACAAACCTTGCAGCCTTGCGGCTGGCATCGGAATCCAGCACGCCGGCCAGAACCATCGGCTGGTTGGCAACGATGCCGACAGTGCGACCCTCGATCCGTCCGAAACCGGTAATGATGTTGCCCGCGAAACTGCCCTGAATTTCGAAGAAGTCGCCCTCGTCGACTGTCTTCAGAACGAGTTCCTTCATGTCGTAGGGCTTGTTCGGGTTGTCCGGAATGAGCGTGTCGAGGCTGGTGTCGATCCGCTCCGGGTCGTCGTAGTTCGTCAACTCCGGCAGGTCCGCACGATTGTTCATCGGCAGATAGTCGATCAGCCGGCGCATTTCCTGCAGGGCTTCGACGTCGTTGTCGAAGGCACCGTCCGCAATCGAAGACTTGGTGGTGTGGATCGACGCGCCGCCCAGTTCCTCGGCCGTCACCGTCTCGTTCGTCACGGTCTTCACCACGTCCGGTCCGGTAACGAACATGTACGACGTGTCACGCACCATGAAGATGAAGTCCGTCATGGCCGGGGAATAGACGTCGCCGCCTGCGCAAGGACCCATGATGAGCGAAATCTGCGGAATGACACCGGATGCCAGAACGTTGCGCTGAAACACTTCGCCGTAACCGCCAAGGGCCGCTACGCCTTCCTGAATGCGGGCGCCACCTGCGTCGAACAGACCGATGATCGGTGCCCGGTTCTGCAGGGCCATGTCCTGAAGCTTGGTGATCTTTTCCGCATGCGTTTCGGAAAGAGACCCGCCGAAGACCGTGAAATCCTTGGAGAACACGTAAACGGTCCGACCGTTGACCGTTCCCCAGCCGGTGATCACGCCGTCTCCGGGGATATGCTGCTCTTCCATGCCGAAATCGGTACAGCGGTGCTGTTTGAACATGTCGAATTCTTCGAAGGACCCTTCGTCCAGAAGAATTTCAATACGTTCACGCGCAGTCAGTTTGCCCTTGGCATGCTGCCCATCGATGCGGCGTTGCCCGCCGCCCAGCCGCGCGGTTTCGCGGCGTTGTTCCAATTCGGCCAGAACTTCTTTCATCCGGTCCTCCCAAAACTTGAGCTTGGATCACGCCGTAGCATGATCCCCCGACAGAGCCTAGTCAGCACATGGGCTTATGGGGAAACTACGCCCTATGAACCTTTCCTGCCAAACGCCCACAGAAGCTGGACGAATGTCAGGCAAAAGCCTTTATGGCCACGCTTTGCCCGATCCCAAATCTGCCCTTGTGTTTCCACACGCCGGGACAGACCAGGATCACTTCAATACGTGCCCTTTTTCGAAGCACGATTTTCAAACTCGAGAAATCTCATTTCAGGTCCACGACCCATTCTTAACGGAGTACATTAATGTCAGGAAATTATGTTGTTGATCATCGCGACGGCGTCATCACGCTCGCACGCCTGCAATATTTCGACGTCAGCCAGGCGAACCTCAAGGAAGATCACAAGAACTGGCTTCGCAGAAACGTCGTACCGCTGCTGAAGGGCAACGGCAGTATCAGTATCGTCGGACTTTCCAGCCGCAGCGGCAAGGCAGCTTTCAACAAGGCCCTGTCGATGAAGCGGGCTAATGCCGTAAAGACGTTCCTGGAAGAATGCCTACTGTCCTGTTTTCCGTTCGATCTGGTCGACGGACTTGGCGAATCCCTGGCTGAAGAAATGGGTCAGGAAGACGGCGTTGAAGACGGACAGTTCCGTGCCGTGATGATTTACGTGCATTCCCTGCCGACGCCGCCCAATCCGAAGGTCATCAAAACGCCCAAGAAGATGAAGCCCAAACCAAAGGCGGCTTCCACCTTGTGGGTCGGCATCGGTGAAAGCCATTCAGGCGACCTTGTGGCTGTCGGGCGGTACAACTGGAATGGACGCCTTTACCGGGCCAGCGCCGATGACAACGGCTATGTCGATTACGTTGACCTCATGGCGGACGGCTGGAAAATCGGCGGCGGCCTGGGGGGCAGTGTCGGCGGCATCGTCATCGTGGCGCATGGTGTCAAGACGCCCAGCGAGTTCAACAAGAAGGGCGAATGGTCTGATTGGGACCTCGATCTGGCGATTGCCGGAAAGCTGGGGGACGTACTCAAAGGCATCAAGGGCATCGGCAAGATCGTCAATACGATGGAGAAATACGAGGAACTGAGCCATGCCGCGATCGAACTCACCAAGAACAAGGGGTTCGTCAAGAAAGGTCTCTACACAATTCCGATGCTTGGCGTCGGTGCAGGCCTCCACGTTTGGACCGGGCGCAAATACGGCGACGTCTCGGTGATCTCGGTCGGCAGGACACTGATGCGCTAGCAATCTGTCTCCGGCCACCTATCCGCACACGCACCGGGCAGCAAATCAGATTTCGATCATGCTGCCCGACCTGCCCATCGACTGTGCATATTGGATTGAACACAGCTTCTGTCTGACTGAACAAGCAGATGTTACCACTCCGGCCTGGCAGGTTTTGACGGGAAGCAGACGCCCCCGATCCGGCCCCTCGTCTTTCCCGGTGAAGCCAGGCAGCAGGGATGCCGTAACGTTCATTTGAGCCCGTCATTTTGGCGAAGTTTGCACGCGCAAGCGGCGAAAAACACCGCCTTCAAATCCTTTTTCAGTGGTCGAAAAAAATATATTCAACCTGAGGGAACCTCAGGATTTTTCGATGAATTTCAGCTCGTTGCCTAATTTGCAGGCACTGTCGCCGCGACATTGAACTTTGACACCTTTCAGAATTTTGCCATGATTGCCCAAGAACGAAGCATCGGCAAAGGGGAGGCAATGGCGGACGAACGCACTTTCTTCAATGAAATGCTCGACGAGGCCAACAAGCCGCGCCAGCCATACGCCCGGCTCGCCAAATGGCTGGAAGACAAACCAGCCAACTTTCTGACCAAGAAGGGCCGCGACGCTGAAACCATTTTCCGCAGACTTGGCATCACCTTCGCGGTTTATGGAGCGGAAGAAGCTACCGAACGGCTGATCCCGTTTGATCCCATCCCGCGCATCATCTCGGCTCCGGAGTGGCGGCGCCTGTCTGCCGGCATCGACCAGCGTGTGCGGGCTCTGAACGCCTTCCTGCACGACATCTACCATCGCCAGGAAATCCTGCGCGCAGGCAGGATCCCGGCGGAGCTCGTGCTGCAGAACGAGGCATTCCTGCCTGAAATGGCCGGGTTCACCCCTGCCCGCAAGGTCTATGCCCACATCATCGGAACCGATCTGGTCCGCGTGTCGGAAAACGAATTCTACGTGCTGGAGGACAACACGCGCACGCCTTCAGGTGTCTCCTACATGATGGAGAACCGGGAGACGATGATGCGTCTCTTCCCCGAGCTCTTTCAGAGTCACCGGGTCGCCGCCGTGGAGCAATATCCCGAGAACCTCCTGCAGACGCTGGAAAGCGTCGCACCGGATCCTTCGAAATCTTCGCAGACGATCGTTGTCCTGACCCCGGGCATCTATAACTCCGCCTATTTCGAACACGCTTTCCTGGCAGATTCCATGGGCGTGGAACTGGTGGAAGGTCGGGATCTGTTCGTGGATGCCGGACATGTCTACATGCGCACAACGCGCGAACCGAAGCAGGTCGACGTCATCTACCGGCGTATCGACGATGCCTTCCTCGATCCACTGACCTTCAATCCGGGCAGCATGCTCGGAGTGCCGGGCCTCTTCGATGCCTATCGCGCCGGCAACGTCACCATCTGCAATGCGCCGGGAACGGGTATTGCCGACGATAAGGCGATCTATGCCTATGTCCCAGACATCATCGAGTTCTACACGGGCCAGAAACCGATCCTGAACAACGTTCCGACGTGGAACTGCTCACGGCCGGATGACCTCGCCTATGTTCTGGATAATCTTGAGGACATTGTCGTCAAGGAGGTCCACGGTTCGGGCGGCTACGGCATGCTGATCGGTCCGACCGCATCGAAGCGGGAAATCGCGGAATTCCGGAAAGTCCTGGAAACCAACCCTTCCAACTATATTGCCCAGCCGACCCTGGCGCTGTCGGCCTGCCCGACGCACGTCGCTTCGGGTGTCGCCCCGCGCCACGTCGATCTGCGCCCCTACGTGCTGATCGGTGATCAGGTCCGCATCACACCAGGTGGCCTGACACGGGTTGCCCTCAAGAAAGGCTCGCTCGTCGTCAACTCCAGCCAGGGTGGCGGCACAAAAGACACCTGGGTACTTGAGGACTGAGAGAACCAGATGCTCGGAAGAACCGCCTCTTCGCTGTTTTGGATGTCGCGCTACCACGAGCGTGCCCAGAATGTTTCCCGTCTCCTTGAGGTCGCCTGTCGTGGCGCGATCATCTCCCATTCGGGTCAGGAGGACGGAACCCACTGGACCTTCGCCCTCGCCTGCTCGGGGTGCGAGACCGGGTACAAGCAGAAATACGAGGAACTGAACGGCCGCAACGTGGCGGCCCATATGATCTTTTCCAAGGAAAACACCTCAAGCGTCCGCAGCTGCCTGGAACTTGCCAGGAACAACGCCCGTGCCGTTCGAACAGGCATCACGGCTGAACTCTGGGAAGCCATCAACACCACATGGATCGAGTTCACTGACGTGAACCCGCAATCCATCACCCAGGAAAAACTGCCGGACTTTCTTGCCTGGGTTAATCAGCGGGCGCACCTGTTCCGGGGCGCGCTGCTGAACACGATCCTGCGCGACGACGGTTATTTCTTCAGCCAGATGGGCAATTTCGTGGAACGGTCGGACAACACGGCCCGCATCCTCGACACCTACTACTGGACCCTGCTGCCGGACAGCGACATCATCGATGACGGCTCTCTGGAGCACTATCAGTGGTCCGCGATCCTGCGTGCCCTGTCCGGGCGGAGAAGCTACCGGTTTGCGTATCCGAATGCCCGACTGAAAGCGTTCAACATTGCCGAGTTTCTGATCCTCAGAACGGAAATGCCCCGGTCCCTTGCCCATTGCTACGACTGGATGGCCGATACCGCGGAAGACCTGGCCCAGTTCTATGGTTCGCGCGAACCAAGCCTGGACATGGCAGCGGACATGGCAAAAGACCTGGCTGAAAAGCAGATGCACGAAATCTATCAGCAGGGACTGCATGATTTCCTCTCGGATTTCATCAACAAAAACAATCTTTTCGCCCATCAGCTTTGCGAAGACTACAATTTCGCCTGACCCTGGAACCCCGCAGAACCGGTGCAGCATGCGACTGACTGTCAGACACACGACCCGATACCGTTACGAGACGCCACTCGCCAACGCCATGCAGCAGTTGCGCCTGACGCCCGAGGATGGCCCGAGCCAGAGAGTTGTCGAATGGTCAATCGAAGCACCCGGCATTGAACGGGCGACGACCTACAAGGACGCCTTCGGCAACCAGGTTCACATGGTGTCGCGCAGCGAGCCGATCGAGGACGTCGAGATCACCGCCAGCGGTATTGTCGAGACGACGGATACCAACGGAATTCTCGGCCACGAACCGGATGCCGGCATCCCACCGCGGATCTACACAAGGGTCACTCCGCTTACGCAATCCAACCAGGCGATCCGCAGATTGGCGGCCAATGCGGAGGGACATGACAAGATTGCCGGTTTCCATGCTCTGATGCATGCCATCCGCGACAAGGTCGACTACAAGGTGGGCGTCACCGAGACGCACGCTCCGGCCACTGCCGTGCTGGCCGCCGGAGAAGGCGTCTGTCAGGATCACGCGCATATTTTCATCGCCGCCGCACGTTCCATCGGCGTTCCGGCAAGATACGTTTCCGGCTATCTGCTGCTCGAAGACGAACAGGCTTCGGAAGCCCATCACGCATGGGCCGAAGTGATGATTAACGGTCTTGGCTGGACCGGATTCGACATATCCAACGCAATGTGTCCGACCGATCGCTATATCCGCTTGACGGTGGGCCTGGATTCCCGTTCAGCTGCCCCTATCAGGGGGATCCGTTTTGGCGGGCTTGAGGAAAACCTGCATGTTGAGGTCGATGTGGCCCAGGCCGCGTTCCAGCAACAGCAGTAAGTGTCCTTTCAAACCGCCCGAACAGGCTCACTCCAGCAAAAGATATTAAAGGGCAACCTGCGCCCTGCCTGATGGATGCTTGCCCTACAGGGGCTCCAGCAACGGGTCTTGGCGCAGTCTGAGGGCTTGGGAATGACCTATTGCGTTGGCTTGAAACTGGATCGCGGGCTGGTGTTCGCCGCGGACACACGCACCAACGCCGGTGTCGACAACATTGCCACCTTCAAGAAACTCCACGTATGGGAAGAGCCAGGCGAGCGGGTGATCACCCTGCTCTCGGCCGGCAACCTTGCCGTCACCCAGGCCGTCGTCTCGCTTTTGAGTGAGCACATCACGTCCGCGGAAAGCGACCGGGCGACGCTGATGACCGCAAAAACCATGTTCCAGGTTGCCCGCCTCGTCGGCAGTGCGGTTCGTGAGGTCAAGGCGATCGACGGCGAAGCCCTTGCAACAAGTGCGGAAAACTTCTTCGTCACCTTCATTCTGGGCGGCCAGATCAAGGGTGAGGAACCGCGCATGTTCCAGATCTATGCGGCCGGCAACTTCATCGAGGTTTGTGAAGACACGCCCTATCTGCAGATCGGCGAGCACAAATACGGCAAGCCGATCCTGGACCGGGTCACGCGTGCGGACATGCGCCTCGGTGAAGCGGCCAAGCTGGTGCTGCTGTCCTTTGACAGCACGCTGAGGTCGAACCTGTCTGTCGGCATGCCCATCGACATGTTGCTCTACAACACCGACAGCTTTTCCACCGACCGCCAGGTGCGCATCCAGCAGGACGACCCGTATTTCCAGAAACTGTCCCGGGGCTGGTCCGACAAGCTGCGGCAGGCCTTTGCCGATATTGAGGAATTTGAGGTCTGATCCGGCAGGAAACTGTCAGGCGGACGTCACAATCGATCAGTAGAAGCGGACCGGACTCTTCCGGAAAGTGAGTATCCATGAGCAATTCCAGCGACGTCGCCGAGCTTGATCCAACCGCATGGACCAGGGAGCCGGCTAACGAACCGCTGGAAATCAATGATGCTGCGCTCAGGGCCGTGCGCGAGATGATCAAGTCGGGCCAGCGCACGCAGCTGGTCGAACTGCTCAAGCGCTGGGACCCCGTCGACGTCATGCAATTGTTGACGCGGCTGCGCCTGAAACAGGCCCGCAAATTGTTCCAGTGGTTGCCGGCCAACCCGTCGATCAAGGTCATTGCCGAGCTTCGACCGGAATTCCGTTCGATCCTGATGGAAGAATCCACTCTTGAGCAGTTTCGGGACATTCTCGCCGGTCTCGATCCGGAAGACGCCATCGAAATTCTCAACGAGTTTCCGGACGATGTCGCGGACGAACTGATCGCGCGCTTGCCGGATGTGGAAGACATCGCAACGCGCGGTTCCTATGCCGACGACACGGCGGGCCGCGTGATGGCCCGCAAGTTCGTCGCCCTTCCCGAAACCTGCACCGCCGGCGAAGCTGTCGCGCAGATGCGCGCGGAAGCCAGCCGCATTCGCAAGGTCTTTACCGTTTATGTGACCGATGCCGACGGCAAACTGACCGGAACGGTGGAAGTCGGCAAGCTTCTGCTCGCGCCGGCGGACGCCACATTGTCCAGTTTCATGAACCGCGACGTCATTGCCGTGTCCACGGACACTGACCAGGAAGAAGTGCTGCGGCTCGCCCGAAAACGCGACATGCGCACCGTGCCGGTCGTCAGCGGAGAAGGCCACCTGATCGGCCGGATCACGCCCAAGCAGTTGACACGCATCGCCTCGGACGAAGCCAACGAAGACATGCTGCTGATGAGCGGCGTTTCCTCAGAAGCCAGGTCGGATGACACGGTGCTGCGTATAGTACGCGGCCGCCTGCCCTGGCTGCTCGCCGGTCTGGTGGGGGCCAGCGTTGCTGCAACGGTGGTCGGTTCCTATGAAGACCAGTTGGCGGAAGCCGCCATCCTGGCCGCTTTCATTCCCGTCACCATGTCGATGGCCGGAAACGCGGGTCTGCAGGCCTCCGCTGTGGCGGTACAAGGCATTGCGACCGGAGCCTTGTGGTCCGGCGATATCTTCTACCGCCTGCTGAAGGAACTGGTGGCGGCGCTCTTCAACGGCGCTATCGCCGGCACGATCCTGGGCTGTCTCGTGCTCGTGGCTTCGCTGATCGTGCCGCTGGAAGACCCGCTGCACCTTGCCCTGGCCACATCGCTATCACTGCTGTGCGTCACCACGCTTGCGGCCATGGTCGGCGCTACCATACCAATCATTCTGGACAAGATCGGCATCGACCCGGCCATGGCCATCGGTGTCTTCATCACCTCGTCCAACGACGTCCTCGGCGTGCTCATTTTCTTTCTGATGGCAACGACGTTCTACTTGGGGTGAAGCGAATACGCTCCACACCACATCGCAGGGAAATTGTTACGCTTCTCGCAGGATCAAAACCGCCGCGTCGAATTCCTTGCGCTTGTAGGCCCGGACGAGAGCAGCTTCCGCGTCTTCGCCCCAGCGCTCGATGTTGAAGTCCTCTTCCACATGAGCGGCCGTCCAGGCGGCATCGGCGTCGAGGTAGTCTTCCAGCAGACCAAGCCCCAGGAGCGCGGAGCCTGTCAGGCTGGTGATCGTATGGAGCGCTGCGAGGCGCATCGGCGTCAGGTCGGAAAGTCGGGCCCGATAGGCGGCAAGCAACGCTTCCGGCTGGGCAGCGTGAATGACACCTTCGATCAGCACGAAACGGCCGCCGAGCAACCCGCCTGCCCAGTCCACGACCGGATCCCACAAGCGCCTTTGGGTGTCGATAAGGCTTTGCGGATCGTCCGCGCGGTAGCACAGCGCATCATTGCCGGCAAACCGGGTGATATCGTCAGCCACTTCGCCAAACCGGATGCTGACTGCATCAAGCGCTGAATTGGAAATCCGGGTCAGCGGCATGGTGGCCGGATTGATTTCCTTCTGCTGTGCCTGCCATTCGGCGGCAACCGCTGCGGCAAGCGCCTCACTCGGCAGCAACAAGGCCGCCTTGCCCGGTGTCTTGACGGGCCTTCCGTCCAGATGGATCGCGAAACCGCCGTCCACGGCAACATGGGTTGCTTCCTTGTAGAAACGCTTAGGCAATTCGCGCCGGGAGAGTTCGCGCGCCCGCTGCTCCGGATCCTTGGCCGCATCTTCCTGCAAGGTTTCAAGAAAGTCGCGCATCACATTGTTTCCTTGTCGAAATCCAGAAGTTCACCAAGTGCCAAATCCAGCTCGGCATAGGTCTGGATGATCTTGTCTGCACCATCAGCACTCAGCCGGTCATGATCATGATAACCCCAGGCAACGCCCAAGGCATGTGTGCCGGCGGCCTTGGCCATCGCCATGTCAAAACCGGTATCACCGATCATGATGGTTCGTGTCCTGTCCGCTCCGGTCTCCGCCATTGCCCGCAGCACCATGTCCGGATGAGGCTTGGAGGGCGAGGTATCAGCTGTCTGGACAGTCACGAAGCGTCCATGCAGATCATGGGTATCCAGCATGTGCTTGACCCCACGCATCGCTTTGCCGGTGGCAATTCCAAGAAGGACATCGTCACGCGCATTCAGCCGCATGATAGCCTCGCGAGCACCCGGATAAAGCGGGTCAAGATCCAGCCCTTCCCTCCTGCGGGACCACTTGGCCTGTTTATACGCATTGGACATCACCGGGATCTTGTCCTGGTGTTCAGGTCCAACGAGATCCAGAAAAGCCTCGTCCAGCGACCGTCCGACGATTGAGAGCGCCGTTTCCCGGTCAGGCATGGGCAGGCCTGCAGCCTCGAAACCGACCTGCAGGCCCTGCAAAATGGTTTTCTGACTGTCCACCAGCGTGCCGTCGACGTCGAAGATGATCAGATACATGGGCATCCTGTGCCAAGCGAACGGAAAGTAGCCCGCATGTGCCGGGTTTTCCCCCGGGGGTCAAGAGCACATTTGACACTGCGCCGGATTGGAAGTTTTGCCGACATCTACGTCATTGATTGGTAAATTCAACAATAGGCAAAGACTTCCACAGTCTGCGGCAAATTGACGTTCAATCTTTGGATATCGCCAATTTTGAAAAACCGCCCGAAAATTGCCTCTTTAGAGTGATTACCGGTCTCTTGGCCGCTTGCATATTTATCGTAAAGAACTTGGTTACCATGATCGACGATACTGCTGCAGGCGGGTGGGCATGAACGTTTGGGGCAAGATTGTCACCAAAGGATACGAATTTGGAGCGCGGTCGAACAAGACCGGCGTAACAGAGTGGTTTTGTCTGAATGATTCAGAAGAAACAAAAGGTCGGCCTGAAGGGGCAAGCAACATCCCGGAAGACCAGCCGGACTTTTTATACGATCCTCGCGGGGGCAACTTTGGTGATATCCGGCTTGGCCGGTACCGCCACTTATCTTGGAACCTCGATCGCCCCGTCTCATTTTGTCGCCGCCGGCACTGAGCCGCAGGAGAAATTGACGCTTGCGCAGACAACCCCTGCCACAGCTTCTCTTGGTCTGGCCCCGATTGCGCTGACAACGAAAAAACGGCAAAGCGCCGAAGCGGAAGCCGCTCTTGCAGCGGAAAAAGCCGCTGAACAGGCAGCAGCAATAGCTGAGAAAGCAGAAGCTGCCCTGAAGGCGGAAGCGGCGGCACTCGAGGCCGAGGCTAAAAAGGCTGCGAAGGTGGCCCTTGCCGCCAAGCTCGCAAGGCTGAAACTCGCCCAGACACTTCTGGCCCATCAAGCTGCTTCAGAAACCACAAGTGTTGCCGCGCTCGATGAACCGGCAGCCGATGACACTGCGCCGAACGTAGAGGTCGCAGCGTTACAAAGCGTCGGCACCACGGCTGAAGCAGAGACGAATGTTGCTGCAAAACCTGAACAAACGACCGTGAACATTGCCATGGCTGCGGGTAGTTCGGCCAAACCCGGCGCCATTCTGCCGCCGACCCCGGACATGAAACCCGAACCGCCGCGCCGCAGCGCGCCTGTGGTTGCAGAAAACCGTCCTGAAGGCAGGGAAAAGCCTGAACAAGCGTCTCCCGTTCTGGCCTATGCAACGCCAGGAAATCCCGAAGATGATGAAAACGGAGTGTTCGGCGGTCTCGGCAAATTGTTCGGCAGCGCCAAGCCCGGACTTCCCGGTGCAGGCAGCAAGATCGCCGTCTATGACATCAGCGCCGCAACCGTTCACATGCCCGACGGCACCAAGCTGGAGGCTCATTCCGGCATTGGACACCGGATGGACAATCCGAAGTTTTCGCACGTGAAGATGCTCGGCCCGACGCCGCCCAACATCTACAACTTGAGAATGCGCGAACGGCGCTTCCATGGCGTGGAGGCCATTCGCATGCTGCCGCAGGACCGTGCTGCCATGAAAGGCCGTGACGGCATGCTGACCCATACGCGTCTGCTGCGCCGCTCCATCGGGTCCCATGGCTGTGTTGCCTTCAAGGACTACAACAAGTTCCTGAACGCATTCAAACGCGGCCACGTAAAGACCTTGATCGTCGTTCCGTCGATGGAAAAGCTGCCGACCTATATGGCAAAACTTCAGCGGAGCACCGGAGCCTGACCTTGCAGGCAACTGCCGGATTGGATATGCCTTCTAAACATCCCGTTTTCAGTCGAGAGCGGGATGTTTCATCGTTTTGAGGCCGCCAGCACATTCTGGTCTGACGGCCTCAATCAGGCAACTGCCGTTGCAGCATAGCGCCCTGCCCGCCCGGAGCTTTTCTTGACCAAGATCATCCTGCTGCTGCTGTTCATGATTGCCGCGATCCAGGTGATCAAACCGCTTGGCTGGCCTGGTCTCAGGAAACGCTCGGATGCCTGGAAACTGGTGGCGGGCGTTGTGTGCATCACCTTTGCGTCGGTGATCCTGGGTGCACTGTTTCAGGGCGTTTGATTACGTCCAGCAGGTTTGCAAACATCCGACAGCGAGCTCCCCATCAAATGCTACGATCTGACGACGCTCCAACTCTTCATCTGTTTTGCGGCAAGGTTGCTTCCGGCAAGTCGACATTGGCGGATCGCTTTGCCGAACGTCCCGGCAACATTCTCCTGCGGGAAGACGTCTGGCTGTCCGGTCTCTACACCGACCAGATGTCCAGCCTCGCAGATTTTGTCCGCTGTTCGTCACTCTTGAGAAAAACGATAGCGCCGCATGTGGCAGCCCTGCTGGAAAGCGGTCTTTCCGTGGTACTGGACTTTCATGCCAACACGAAAGAAAGCCGGCAATGGATGCGCGCCATTGCCGACAAGGTCGAGTGCAAGCATCAGCTTCATTTTCTCGATGTGCCGGATGAGGTCTGCAAGGAACGGCTTCGCCAGCGCAATGCTGCCGGCAAGCACGAGTTCTCGGTGTCCGAGGCCGAATTCGACCGGATCTCAAGCCACTTCCAGCCACCAGCGGAAGACGAGAGCTTCAATCTGAAGGTCTATCCCGCCGCCGGCAGCTAGGCTTCTGGCAAAGCAGAGAAGCGCTATCAGCGCTTGTTGAGCGCGTCGTCGGGATCATCCACTTCCGGATCATAGTCCGTTGCATCAAATCCAAGCAGATTCCAGGTCTGCTGCATGTGCGGCGGCAGCGGCGCCGAAACATCGATCGTGCCATGGCCCGACGGATGCGGGATCACGATCCGGCGCGCCAGCAGATGCAGGCGGTTCTGGATACCACCCGGCAGCTCCCAGTTCTCGATATTGAAATACTTGTCGTCACCGATGATCGGATGGCCGATATGGGCCGCATGTGCGCGCAACTGGTGCGTTCGACCCGTCACCGGTTTCATCGTCACCCAGGAAAGCTTCTGGCCGGACTTTTCGAAGACGGAATAGAGCGACACGGCGTGCTGTGCCTCATCGTCGCCCTGACGAACGATCTGCATGCGTTCTTCGCCGTCATTTCTGGCCAGAAAGGTGGAAATGCGGCCCTGAAACGGCTTCGGAACACCCGCCAGGATTGCCCAGTAGATCTTTTGGGTATTCCGGTGACGGAAGGCCTTCGTCAGTTCCTGCGCGGCCTGACGCGTACGGGCAACCAGAATGATGCCGGAGGTCTCACGGTCAAGACGGTGCACCAGACGCGGCTTGTTGCCCTTGCGGTCGGTATAGGCGTCCAGCATGCCATCCAGGTGGCGCTTGAGGCCTGAACCGCCCTGAACAGCAAGACCTGCCGGCTTGTTGAGCACCATTACCTGGCTGTCTTCAAACAGCAGCATGTCCTCAATGGCCTTGCGGTCGTCAGCAATCAGCTTGGTGGATTTCGGCTTGGCATTCTTCTTGTCGTCCGCCGGAAGTTCCACACCGAGAGGTGGAATACGGATCATCTGCCCCTTGGCGATACGGGTGTTGGTCTCGGCACGCTTGCCGTCGACACGGACCTGCCCCGTACGCAGTAGTTTCTGCAAATGACCGAATCCAAGGCCCGGGTAATGGGACTTGAACCAACGGTCGAGGCGCATGCCCGCCTCATCGGCGGACACTTGTTTCTGTTCAATCGCGGACATGTTTTTCTCAAATTCGGCATCCGGCCTGCCGCCGTGACGCGCATCCATCGCCCCTGCATCAAGGCGGGGGGAAAATTCGTTCCGCAGCGTATAGGCGGAATCGGCCCGAAAGGGAAGGAATTCTTAAGTTGCGACCTGCCGCATGATCATCAGTCCGGCAAACACGGCAAGAATGGACAAGGCGACAGAGGCAAGAACATACATGAGTGCCAGATGCGTGTCGCCGCGCTCCCACAGCACTGAGGTGTCGAGCGAAAACGCGGAGAACGTCGTGAAGCCGCCGAGGAAGCCTGTCGCCACGAAATAGCGCAATGACTGCAGGTTGCCGGTCTCATGGCGAACCAGCCAACCGATGAAAAGCCCCATGGCCAGTGAGCCGACGACATTGACAGTAAGAGTTCCAACAGGAAAACCCGGCCCAAACAAACGGAGCGTCGCAAGCGACACCAGATGCCGTCCGCCCGCACCCAGACCACCGCCCAGAATCACCAGCAAAAGATGTTTCAAACTATCGCCCCGCTTCTAACTGGTCCCAGCCGTCCCTGAATACGCCGAGTTCAATCCATGCATGGGTGAACCATCACGGAATCTGCCAGGCCAGGGAAAGCCCTATTCGCCGGGAGCCGCCGGCTTTGCAGCCGATTTTTCGCCCATCTGTTCAAACACCTTGACCTGTTCATCGTACTTCGGGTCGATGGTGCCGCAGACACGGTCCCAGAACGAAAAGAAATTGGCGTAATTGTAGCGGAAGCGCGAATGGTGCTGGTCGTGGAAAGTCACGCAGACCATCGGCGAAGGCATACGCGACATCGGCGACGCCCAGAATTCGAAACCGGAATGGCCGATTGTGCCATTGAAATGGTCCCACAGCCGGTGAACGATCAGCACGGGGATCGGGATCGGCAGGAAGATGACCGCCCACAGATAATAGCTCTGCATGACAAAGGCATCGACCAGATCGTCGGAATAGGTGCTCCAGACAGTCGGCGCGACCGAGCGGTGATGCTCGGCATGAAAGCGGTACATCGCCTTCGTGTGCATGAACCGGTGGCCCCAGTAGAACCAGGTGTCGAAGGCAAGGATGGAAACGACAAACATCAGGATTGCCGACCACCAGGTCAGCTCCAGCGGCGCGACCAGGGTCCAGCCCTTCATCGAAAGGAAGATGCCACCGGCAAGACAGCCCGCGGTCACGGTCAACGAATAGACGCTGGCCCGGATTTCCTTCCACATGCGCTTTTCACCACGCCGATTCTGCTGAATACGCCGCTCCGGGTGCCGGTCCTGTATCTTCACCAGCACCCAGCCGGTCGCAAAATACAGGAACACGTTCACAGCGTAGCACGCCGCGTAAATCGGCAGGAATTCAAGCAATATCGTCAGCGCCTGATCGAGCATATCTCTTCATACATCCATTTGGTCGGTTGGCTGACACATGTAAGTACTGTGCGGGCTTACCCGGTTGCCTTGACTTTCGTTTCTTCCGAATCCGGAATTTCCCCGGTCTCTTCCATGGACCGCACCAGCACATCGTACTTCGGATGCACCGTTCCGCAGATCCGGTCCCAGAACGAGAAGAAGTTACCGTAATTGTAGTGAAACTGCGAATGATGCAGATCATGGAACGTCGTGCAAATCAGCGGCGAAGGGAATCTCGACGACTTGGACGCGAAATATTCAAAGCCCGAATGGCCGACCATGCCTGAAATCTGGTCGAACAACCGCAGGGCAAAAACGCTCAAGGCCGGCACCGGCAGCACGAACCAGACCAGAAAATAGAAAAAATGCTCGATCAGGGTGTCGACCGTGGTCGAGCTGTCGTTGCTCCAGACCGTCGGTGCAATCGAGCGGTGATGAGGCACATGGAACTTGTAGAGCGACGGCCAGTGAAGAATCCGGTGCCCCCAATAGAACCAGGCATCAAACAGGACGAAGCAAACGGCGAACATCAGCGGAAACGACCACCAGCTGAGTTCCAGCGGAGCGAACAGCGTCCAGCCCTGGGTCTGAGCGAAATATCCAGACGACAGCAGGACGGAAGATGTCGCCAACGCCTTCATGGAGGCGCGGATTTCCTCTGCCTGGCGTTTCATGCCGTCACGGTGTTTCTGGATTCGCCGGTCAGGATGACGGGCATTTATCGCGATCATTGTGAACCCGGTCGCAAAATAGACCGCCACCATGGCCGCGTAGGTGAGCGCCAGAACGATGAGGTAATCGACGAGTAGCCCCATCATGATTTTTCCTGTTTGCCGGTGCCGGCATAAAGCGCCTCGAACCCTTCCACCCGTTCGTCATAGGTCGGATGGATGGTGCCGCAGAACCGGTCCCAGAAGGAAAAGTAGTTGGCGTAGTTGTAGACGAAATACTGGTGATGCTGGTCGTGGTAGAGCGTGCACAGCAGCGGCCAGGGTTTGCGTGCGCTCGGGCTTGCGAAATGCTCATAGCCGCAATGGCCAATGGCGGCCGACACCTGGTCGAACAACCGGTGGCCAAGGAAAACCAGCGGCGGAATAGGCACGACGAATAGCACAAGCGCATAATAGGAATGGGCGAACAGCGTATCCACACTGGAGCCTGCATCGTTGGACCAGACTGTTGGCGTGACCGTCATGTGGTGCGGCTTGTGGAACCGGTAGAACAACTTGGTGTGCAGGATCCGGTGCCCCCAGTAGAACCAGGTATCGTGCAGGGCCAACGAGATGACGAAGAACAACGGCACCGACCACCATGACAACGCGACAGGGTCGAACAGCGTCCAGCCACTCAGCTGGGCATAAAGGCCGATGGAAAGGCAGCAGCTCGTGATCGACAGCTGCCCCATGGAAGATTTGATATCGCGCAGGGCATCGTGGGTCGGCTGGCGCTTCTGGATCTTGCGGTCCGGGTGGCGCCTGTTCATCACCGTCATGGTCAGGCCGGTCGTGAACAGCACGATCAAGCTGGAAGCGTAAAGCACCAGAAAGAAACCCAGAAACACCTCCGGGCCGGTCCCAAAATGTTCGGCAATAAAAGTCATCAACTCAAATATCCACGCGCAATTCCCTGGCCACTTTTGTGCGTAGCGAAAGAGCGGACCTCACGTCAAGGAATGACTTGCCAAATTATGAATATTACCCGGTCAGACGCTTTCCGTCACATGAGCGAAATCGGGATAGATCGACCGGACCAGCTTGTCGACCCGGTCTATTTCCTCTGGAATATCAGAAAGTTTGCCACGTTCTTCTTCCAGAACCGCCAGAAAGATCCGTGCACGCGCCTGGTTTACCTGGATCTGCGGCAAAGTGCCCTCACCTGCCGCAGACAGCACGATGCTGACCAGCCTGTCAGCGGCGTTGAGACGTCCCCACAGATAATCATGTTCCCGCCAGCCGCGATTGAAGAAGGCACCGAACGTATTCAGGGACTTGCCCTTTAGGTCGAAACCTTCCGTATAAAGGCTTGCGGCGTCGGTCGGGCTGATGCGGTCGACCAGGATTTCCGTCACCTCCGAGAAGTCGTTGCGCTGCAACACGGGAAAGGTGATCAGATCGAAAAAACCGAACCCGATATAGGTTCCCATCAGGGATGTGTGACGGCTCTTGTCGAGTAGATTTCGGGCCGTCTCGGCAAAGAGTTCGTCCTGAAGCCTGTCCAGATCGGCAAGCCCCATCATCTGTGTCAGGGATTTCAGCATTGGCTGGACATGCTCGGCAGCGTCCGGACCACCTGCCTCCGCTGCCCGAACGAACGTTTCGGCGAGTTCCCGGCTGCGGCCACCGAAAAACCGGTCATTCCAGCGCCAACCCAGATGATCGATCTGCTCGTAGAGCAATCCCTTCATCTGATCGAGCGCCTCGAAATTGGGCGGCGGCAAGTCGGAGCCCGAACGATAGTGATAGAAGCCGTTGAGCTTGCGTACCGCAAAGCGAAGCCGGCGTATCCGGTAGTCGACATCCAGCCCGCGCAACAAGGCAACAACATGCGGGTCCGTGCGCCCCAGGATGTCCTTGCTCTCGGCTGTCAGGCGGCTGGTGTGACGCGAGTACAGTCCCAGAATTGCTTCTTCCTGTCCACGCGCACTGTCCAGCCCGCTGAGCCGCGCCGTCAGGCCAGCCAGCCGCTCAGCCAGGGAATGAAGTTTCAGGGACTGATAATTGAGAAAGGCGAACCCTGCCTGCTCGAATGCGGCCACGGTTGCCTGCTTCCGGCATAACGAAAGAATGTCAGGTGTCACCCGGCGCCGCTTTGGCAAAATGCCCGCCACCGCCTTTTCCACCATAGGCCCCGCATCATCGATCAGTTGCGAGAGCCAGCGGCTGCGCCGGTTGTTCTGTTCAAGCTCTTTCAGATCATCGCCGATGGGCTCATTGCGCGGAATATGAGCGAGCGAAGCCAGGATCACGCGGAAGAACCCGGGCAGCTCCGAAACGGTGCTATCCGTTTCGACCGGAACCACCGGTGACGGATCCACATAGATCAGCCGCCGGGCAACTTCGCGCACCGCCGGCCGATCCTGAATAACGTCAATCACCGGCGCAAACGGCTTGTTCATGACGACGCTGCCATCGACAAAACAATGCTGCCCGGCTGTCTCGGACGTCAGGTTCAGTCCTCTTGCAAGAAACGCATCCCGGTTGTGCCACGTCAGGTCGTGATCGACCAGCACCCGCTCCATTTCCGCAACCGTTGCAGGAGGGAACGCCCCTGGAAACGAGGACGTCGCACGAGCCGCAAAGACAATTTCCGGAATGCTGTCGGCATCGAACTGGCTTTCGATATCTCCTGGCATTCTGTGCGCGGCATGGAAACTCAGGATCCGGCGATGATCCCACTCCTCGACATAGTCCGGATCGTCCAGGTGAATGCGTCGCTTGATACCGTTGTAATCGGTGATCGTCACGAACAGGTCGAGCGTCTGACCACGCGGGATCAGACTGCGGCCGGGCACGGCACCGTCCTCCATCTTCTGGCAGGCATCAAGCATCCAGCTGATGAACCGTTCACCGGAAAACGGCGGTGTGAACCAACGCGCCTGCATGAACAGTCGCAGCTTCTCGCGCGTTTCCGCGCTTTCTATCTGCTTTGTCAGCCGTGTGGAAATCAGCTGATCCAGCACCGGCGAAATGGAAATCTTCAGGTATCGGGACAAACCGGCCTGCGGCCGGGCCAAACGCGTGACATCGGCATTTTCCAGCCACATCTCGCTGTGGCTGTCGAGTGGCAGGTCGTGGGTGATGGCCCGCGCAAGCATGATGCCGTTGACGCCACCTGCAGACGCACCGGCAATTGCGTCAACCACCACCCGGATGTCGGCAACGGAGGACAACAGATCGAGCAGATCCTTGTAGGCGCTTTGAACCGGAGGAAGCTCCTGATCGGGTACTTCCTGGGCAGAACCGTTCGACTTGCGGTCAAGGCGAACGCTCGACGCCCGAACAAGATTGAGGATTTCCCGGCTTACGCCATGCATGTAGATGGCAAGCGAAACGCCGCCATAAAACACCAGCGCCAATCTGAGTTCGATTTCCTTCATGAGGTCACCGTGGGGAACATGTTGAAGTCCTAACACGAAAGAATGGCTACTATCTTTATGCGGCGGACCTTTCCATTCGCCAATCAAGACATGGCGGAACTATGCTCCCGCCCGATCACTTCTATGCAAACATGGTTTGACGACGAGGCTTGCCGGGAACTTGGCGCTCTGAAGCCTGCTACGATTTTCCCCCGCCTGACCTGTATATTCCGCTAAGATAGTTCATGGATCCGACAGTGATTCTTTAAAGTTCAGCATTATAAAACAGACAATGAGACCAGACTTTTTCGACGCGGAATGAAATGGCCAAGAGTGTAGATACAGCTGCCCAAAGCTCCGATGACACCGGGCAAGCCGACCAGACGACCTCGCTGCAATCCCTGCAGGAAGAGAACGACTATCTGCGATCCGAGTTGGAAGATCTGCGCCTCCTGTACGAGGCGACCATCGAGCATGGCGAAGCGGTCGAGGACCAGCTGGCGGATCAATCCACCAAACTCGAGGCACTTTCGCGGCAGCTCGCCAAATACCTTTCGCCTCAGGTCTATCAATCCATTTTCGAAGGCCGTCAGGAAGTCAAGATTGCGTCCACACGCAAGAAACTGACGGTTTTCTTCTCCGATATAGCCGACTTCACCGAAACGGCAGACCGACTTGAATCAGAAGAACTCACGGCGATCCTCAACCAGTATCTGACGGAGATGTCGAATATCGCGCTGCGCTACGGCGCGACCATCGACAAATACGTCGGCGACGCCATCCTGATCTTTTTCGGTGACCCGGAAACACGTGGTGTGACCGAGGACGCGCTTGCCTGCGTACGCATGGCCATCGACATGCAGGACCGGATGAAGGCGCTCCAGGGTGCCTGGCGGGAAGCCGGTATCTCCAAACCGATGAAATGCCGCATGGGGATCCATACGGACTATTGCACCGTGGGCAATTTCGGCAGCGAAGATCGGTTGGACTACACCATCATCGGACGTGGCGTGAACACGGCCTCACGCCTGGAAAGCCTTGCCACACCAGGCTCTATCCTGATCTCCTTCGAAACCTATTCGCAGGTGAAAGAGCAGATCAAATGCGCTGAAAATGGTGAAGTCAACGTCAAGGGAATTGCCTATCCGGTCTCCACCTACGAAGTAATCGGCCTGAAGGAACCCGTTCCGGTCAAGGATGATCTGGAGGTCGACCTGGTGTCTCGCCAGCTGGACAAGATTTCCGACACGATGGCACCGGAAGACCGCGAAAGGCTGATCGCCACACTCAAGAGCGCCCTCAACCGTCTGACATCAACCGAAACCGCCTGATCTTTCAGGCTACTCGGATCAGCCGCGTTCCTTGCGCCGCTTGTCCCAGAACTCCAGGCGTTTTCTCAGTTCCCGCTCAAACCCTCTCTGGGGTGGGTCGTAATAGGTCTTGCGGCCTAACTGCTCTGGAAAATAGTCCTGACCGGAAAAGCCGTCGGGAGCATCGTGGTCGTATTGATAGCCGTCGCCGTACCCTTCCTGCTTCATCAGCTTGGTGGGCGCGTTGAGGATATGCTTGGGCGGCAGTAGAGAGCCGCTGGATTTGGCATCCCGCATCGCCGCCTTGTAGGCCACGTAAGCACCGTTCGATTTCGGCGCCGTTGCAAGATAGATCACCGACTGCGCAAGCGCCAATTCCCCTTCAGGCGACCCGAGCATCTGGTAAGCGTCACGGGCCGCATTGGCTTGCACCAGTGCATTGGGGTCGGCCAGCCCGATGTCCTCAACCGCCATGCGGATAAGACGCCGGGCAAGATAGAGCGGGTCCTCCCCGCCATCCAGCATCCGGCAGAACCAGTAGAGGGCGGCATCGGGATCAGAACCCCGCACGGACTTGTGCAGCGCGGAAATCAGATTGTAATGGCCGTCAGCACTCTTGTCGTAGATCGGCGCCCGTCTCTGGACAATTTCCTGCAGGCGCTCGGCATCGAAGACCTCGTCCTCTCCTGCGGCGCGCCAGACATCCTCGGCCAGGGTCAGAGAAGAGCGGCCGTCGCCATCGGCCATGCGGATCAGCACCCGTCGGGCTTCCTCGTCAAGCGGCAGCTTACGCTCTTCCAACGCCTCTGCCCGCGCCAGCAGTTTTTCGATGGCGTCCGCGGAAAGGGAATGGAACGTCATGACGTGAGAGCGCGACAACAAGGCCGCGTTAAGCTCAAAGGACGGGTTTTCCGTGGTCGCACCAACCAGCGTGATCGTGCCGTCCTCCATCACCGGAAGGAAGCTGTCCTGCTGCGCCCGGTTGAACCGATGGATCTCGTCTACGAAGAGCAGCGTTGCCCTGCCGCTCATGCGCCGGGCGCGAGCCGTTTCAAACACCTTCTTCAGGTCCGAAACACCGGAAAAGATCGCGGAGATCTGTTCGAACGCAAGGTCCGTTTCATTAGCCAGCAACCGGGCAATGGTTGTCTTGCCGGTACCCGGTGGCCCCCAGAAGATCAACGAACCAAGCGTCCGCGTCTTCAGCATGCGCGACAGCGTGCCTTCCGGCCCGAGCAGGTGATCCTGCCCCACCACATCGGCAAGTTTGGTCGGTCGCATCCGGTCCGCCAGTGGCCGCGGGCCGGACTGGCTTAGTCCGGAAGCTTCGAACAGATCGCTCACACTGTCTCCTAACCGCGCAGGATGAGCTGTGAAACCTTGCCGTCCCGCTCGATATCGAGCTGCCAAACGCGCGGTGGCTTCTTGGTGATACCTTCCAGCATTTCGGTGGTCTCGACGGTTTGCCGGTTGATGCCCCGGATGATGTCGCCCGGGCGAAGCCCCACACGGTCCGCGGTGCTGCCGCGCTTCACTTCGGCGATCACGACACCGTCGAAAATCCCTTCCATTCCCAGTTCCTCGGAAACGGCAGGCGAAAGGTTCATGACCGTCGCGCCTTCGAAAGGCGAATAGTCGACAAGTTCGCGCGTGTCCCGTGGAATGGTTTCTGGAGCCGGCTGCAACGACACGGTCACATGCTGTTCCGCACCGTCCCTCAAGACAACAAAATCGGTCTGTTCGCCAATCATCTTTGTTGCAAAACGATAGCCGAAGGAATTGGGATCGGTCACTTCCTTGCCGTCAACCGCAATCACCAGATCGCTGACCCGAAGCCCGGCCTCAAAGGCAGGTGAACCATCAAAGACTGCCGTCACAAGCACACCGCGTGGCCGATCGAGAGACAGCGCTTCGGCGATTTCGGCATTCACAAGCTGCACGGTCGCACCCAGCCAGGGCCGCTGCACCTTGCCACCATGATCGGCAGCTTTCGCAACGAAACGCGCCATATGCGCCGGAATGGCAAAGCCGATACCGTTGGAGCCGCCGGAGCGAGAATAGATGGCCGAGTTGATGCCAACCAGCTTGCCGGTCATATCGACAAGCGCACCGCCGGAGTTGCCCGGGTTGATTGCAGCGTCGGTCTGGATGAAGAACTGAAAGTCCGTCACGCCGACCTGCGTGCGAGCCGTGGCCGAGACAATGCCCTGGGTAACCGTCTGGCCGACACCGAACGGGTTACCGATGGCAAGCACGATGTCGCCGACTTCAAGGCTGTCGGAATCCGCAAAGTCGATGCTCTCGAAAGGTCCATCACCCCGGATCTTCAGCACCGCAAGGTCAGTACGTTCGTCCATGAGAACGATATCGGCATCGAATTCACGACGGTCGTTCAGGGCGACGCGAACGTCGTCCGCGTCCTTGATCACATGATGGTTGGTGATCACCGTACCATCACTCGAAATGATGACGCCGGATCCAAGGGACGATTCAACCCTCTGCCGTGGCCTGTCGTTCCCGCCGGGCTGGCCGAAGAACCGGCGAAAGAAGGGATCGTCCATGAAGGGCGAAACTTGCCGACGCTGCACCACCTTGCGGCTGGCATAAACGTTGACCACCGCCGGCGCGACCTTTTTCACGATTGGCGCGAAGGAGAGTTTGATCTGCGCATCGCTTTGCGGAACAAGCCGAAGATCGGCCGGAGACGGCTGCACAGTCTGCGAAAGCGCAGCAGACATACCCATCAGGCCGACCAGGCCCGCTATGACAAGGGAACGCGTAAAGCTGGTCAGAACCAGGCGCATGGCGGGTGCCTCTTTTTCGAATCTTCTCATATCCATCGCGATACATGGCAGATAGGGAGGAAAAGAGGCAAATACAAAAGGGGCCGCCGGATTGCCGGCGGCCCCTTTTTCATCATGCAGGCTTACTTCAGGCCGAACGAACCTGCGCAAGGAAGCTGCGCACTTCGTGATCCAGTTCTTCAGCTTTCGATGCCATGTCCGCTGCTTCTTCGGAGAAGTTCTGTGCAGCCATGTTGGTATCGTTCGACAGAGAAGAAACGTTGCGGATGTCCTCGGTAACCTTGGAGGTTCCACCGGCGGCCCGTTGAGTGTTCTCTGCAATGCCCTGCGTCGCATAGCTCTGCTCGGTAACGGCTGCAGCAACTTCGCTCACCGACTTTGTAATCTCGTCGATGGTCTTCTGGATGTCGCCGATGGCATCAACCGCATCGTCGGTCGCCCCGCGGATGGCATCGATCTGCTGCTGGATTTCGCCGGTTGCCTTGCCTGTCTGGGACGCAAGATCCTTGACCTCGGAGGCAACCACCGCAAAGCCCTTGCCGGCTTCACCGGCACGTGCGGCTTCGATGGTGGCGTTGAGAGCCAGAAGGTTGGTCTGGTCGGCGATATCGGAAATCAACGTGACGACTTCTCCGATACGGTTGGCAGCTTCCGCAAGCGAGCGAACGGTGTCGTTGGTCGTTTCCGCACGTTTGGTTGCTTCGGCAGCAACGCTGGAAGAGCGTTCGATCAATGTCGAGATTTCCTGGATCGAGCTGGAAAGCTGATCGGAAGCTGCTGCGATCGATTCCACTTCGGCCAGAGTTTCTTCCGACATAGTGGCCGCATTGGCAGATGTTTCGCCTGCCATGTCGGTCATGCTGCGCATCTTGTTCGCCGATTCGCGCAAGGTTGCAGCGGTATGAGCCACCTTGTCGACGACGGTGCCGACGGTCGCTTCGAAGTCGCCTGCAAGGCTTGCCAGCATTTCCTGGCGCTGCTCTGCCTGACGTCTTGCATCATCGGCTTCCTCGGCTGCACGACGCTCGTTTTCTTCGGCTGCGTTCTGGCGGATCTGAAGAACGGCCCGGCCGATGTCGCCGATTTCGTCCTTGCGGTTCGCAGCCTTGATCTCTGCACCAAGATCACCGGAGGCAATCGCATTGAGAGCCCCTACAAGCGTGGTGAGAGGACGGGTGATCGACTGGGAGAAGAACAGGGCAATGACGGCTGCAACGGCAATTGTTGCAAGCGACCAGAGGAACATCTGATCGCGCATGCGAATGACGGCAGACAGCGTTTCTTCAACACTCTTCTCCGCAACGATGGCCCAGTTCTGCCCCTGGAAGGCCAGCGGACGGGCAACGACAAGATCATCAACGCCATCAGCCCCCTGAACGATACCGGCTGAAGCGGTGCCGGCGGCAGCTTCAATCGCCGGTCCGCTGGAAACGCTGGTGCTGAGCGCGGTCGGTGCACCTGCAAGCGGCATGTCGCTGAGCGCGAGGCCGTCCTGGTTGATCACGTAAACCTGACCGGTTTCCCCGAGGTCTTCACGGTTCGCGACAACTTCACTCAGGAAATCGGAATCGATCCGCATGACCGCAACACCGCTGAGGCTGATCGTACCGAACGAATTCATGAACACGGGCGATGCCAGGAACAGCGAGCCCTTGCCTCCGGCAGGGGTATAGGGTGCAAAGACACTGGCAGCGATCTCCCCCTCACCCAGCTCCTTGGCAGCATTGTAGACCATCTCCAGGCCGGTCCCTTCGGCAACACTGCCTTCACCAAGCTTGGACAGGAATTCGTCACCCTTGGTGACCGAATAAAGAATGAGACCGGCGTTATCGAGCAGATAAAGATCTGCGAAGCCGCCGTTCTTCCAGACATTGTAGAACGCCGGGTGCGCCTCGGTGTGGCGCCAGGCATACATTGTCTTCTGTTCCTTGCCTGTGACCGCTGCACGTTCTTCAGGGCTCTGCGGCGCCTGGAACAGGCCGAGAATTTCGTCTTTTTCCTTGGCAAGGTTCATCGTCGCGTTGCCAAGGTTGCTCAACGGATCCGAAACGCTGGACGCCAGGTTCACGATCTGGGATTCAGCTGCGTGCAGGCGCGACTGCAGGAGCGCGTTACGCGCTGTGATGACCATGCCAAGTTCGGCTTCTGCCGCTTGTTGCAATCCGTCGCGACCGGTCATGTAGCCGATGACACCCACCGCCGCACATGCGGCGACTGTAATCACGATCATCAGAGCCGGAATAACAAAAGAAAGTCGAAGAGAAGGCGACCTCTTCTTAGAAGCGGAATTCGTTTTGGCTATCACAGTAAATCTCCCCAGCCTCTCCCACTAGTCCAGGAGGCATGGCTAGAAGCTAGGCAGTTTTCCTTAAATCATTGATAATTGCGGTCTCATTATTCGAAACGAATACGTTTGGGCGGACAGTCACGAAGACAACAAAAAAAGGCGGGCAAATCTGCCCGCCTTTCCCGATTGCCATCGAGGCAATTATTACGCTGCGTTTTCAGCTGCTTCTTCAGCTTCAACGCGAGCACGGTCTTCAGCACCGCGTGCTTCCGGATCACGGTCGACCAGCTCGATGACAGCCATCGGAGCGTTGTCGCCATAGCGGAAGCCGGCTTTCAGCACGCGGGAGTAACCGCCGCTGCGGTCCTTGTAACGCTCACCGAGCGTTTCGAACAGCTTGGCAACCATTGCCGCATCGCGAATCTGCGAAATGGCCTGGCGGCGTGCATGCAGGTCACCGCGCTTGCCCAGGGTGATGAGCTTGTCGATGATCGGCTTCATTTCTTTAGCCTTCGGCAGGGTCGTTACGATCTGTTCGTGCTTGATCAGCGACGCTGCCATGTTCGCGAACATAGCCTTACGGTGGCTAGAGGTCCGGTTGAGCTTGCGGCCGGATTTACCGTGGCGCATGGCCCTCTCCTTTTTCTTTCAGGCAGTCAGTTCTTCTGGTTGAACTCTTGCCCGGTTGATCCTCACAGGACGCGTACGCCCTTAGTACTGATGGTCTTCGTAGCGCTTGGCGAGATCATCGATGTTCTCAGGCGGCCAGTTGGCAACTTCCATGCCGAGATGGAGACCCATCTGGGCGAGAACTTCCTTGATTTCGTTCAGCGACTTGCGGCCGAAATTCGGGGTCCGCAGCATTTCCGCTTCGGTCTTCTGAATGAGATCGCCAATATACACGATATTGTCGTTCTTCAGGCAGTTTGCAGACCGTACAGACAGTTCCAGCTCGTCGACCTTCTTCAGAAGCGCAGGGTTGAAAGCCAGTTCCGGGACGCTGTCCTCGGCGACTTCACGCTGCGGCTCTTCGAAGTTGACGAAGATGGAGAGCTGATCCTGCAGAATGCGTGCAGCGAATGCCACGGCGTCTTCCGGCTTGACGGAACCATCGGTTTCGACAGTCAGGGTCAGCTTGTCATAGTCAAGAACCTGGCCTTCACGGGTGTTTTCCACCTTGTAGGAGACCTTCTTGACCGGAGAGTAGAGGCTGTCGACCGGGATCAGGCCAATCGGCGCATCTTCCGGACGGTTCCGATCGGAAGAATGGTAGCCCTTGCCGGTGTTGACGGTGAATTCCATGCGGATTTCAGCGCCTTCATCCAGCGTGCAGAGCACCAGTTCCGGATTGAGAACCTCGACGTCGCCAACAGTCTGAATATCACCGGCGGTGACAACACCCGGACCCTGTTTGCGCACGACCATGCGCTTGGGACCCTCGCCTTCCATGCGGATGGCGATTTCCTTGATATTCAGCACGATGTCGGTGACATCTTCCCGGACACCCGGGATCGACGAGAACTCATGCAGAACGCCATCGATCTGAACGGCAGTCACGGCGGCACCCTGCAGAGAAGACAGCAGGATACGGCGCAGCGCGTTGCCAAGGGTCAGACCGTAGCCACGCTCGAGCGGCTCGGCAACGACGGTTGCCAAGAAGCGCGGGTCTTCACCCGGCTTGATCTCGAGTTTGGTCGGCTTGATCAGTTCTTGCCAGTTTTTTTGAATGGTCACGTTTTCGTCCCTTCGGCTATCCCGCCCGGCGGATCAGCGCCAGGCCATTCTTTGCCATTTGGAGAAACAAGTACCTAAAGCTGGGAAGCCTTAGACGCGGCGACGCTTGCGCGGACGGCAGCCGTTGTGCGGAATCGGCGTCACGTCACGGATGGACGTGATCAGGAAACCGGCGGCCTGCAGGGCACGCAGAGCAGATTCACGACCGGAACCCGGACCGCGCACTTCCACTTCCAGGGTGCGCATGCCGTGCTCGGCAGCTTTTTTCGCAGCGTCTTCCGCAGCAACCTGGGCAGCATACGGAGTGGACTTACGGGAACCTTTGAAACCGAGTGCACCGGCGGACGACCAGGAGATCGCGTTGCCCTGTGCGTCGGTGATCGTGATCATGGTGTTGTTGAACGTGGAGTTCACATGCGCGACGCCAGAAGAGATGTTCTTGCGTTCGCGGCGACGCACGCGCGTCGTGTCTTTAGCCATTCTCTTATCCTTGTTTTGATCTCGTCACTGCCGTAATGCCGGCAGCTCCACCACCAATCGAGGCAGGGTAATTACTTCTTCTTACCAGCGATCGGTTTAGCCGGACCCTTGCGGGTACGTGCGTTCGTGTGCGTCCGCTGACCGCGAACCGGCAGGCCGCGACGGTGACGCAGGCCGCGGTAGCAGCCAAGGTCCATCAGACGCTTAATGTTCATCGCGGTCTCACGACGCAGGTCACCTTCAACGAGGTAATCGCGGTCGATGGTTTCGCGGATGGACAGAACTTCTGCGTCGGAAAGCTCGTTCACACGGCGGGCAGCATCGATGTTGTTCTTCTCGATGATTTCCTGCGCGAACTTCGCGCCGATGCCGTGAATATACTGAAGCGCGATGACAACGCGCTTGTTCGTCGGAATGTTAACGCCAGCAATACGTGCCACGTTCGTCTCCATGATTACGCAGCGAGACCATGGTCTTGCCGCAGGTTGTAATGCCCGCGTCCGGTGGAGTCCGGCCCTTGCGGGTACGAAAATGCCGGGGTAACCCCGGCACAGAGAATGCCGGCCCCACTTACATGGAACCGGCTTAACTGTAAGGTAGAGCGGGTCGTTTAACGGCTCTAAACCTTTTCGTCAAGTCCTTGAAGAACGGAATCTATTGAAGCCGTCACTTCATCAATGGACTGCATGCCGTCAATCACGGAAAGAAGACCTGTCTTCTCGTAATACGGCACAACAACTGCGGTATCGCGGTTGTAGGCTTCAAGGCGTTGCTTGAAGACTTCCGGATCATCGTCCTTGCGCACGGGCTGACCAGCAGCCTGTGCATCAGCGGCGCGCTTGATGATCCGATCGACCAGCTTCGACTGGTCGACACGCAGTTCGATGACGGCGTTCAGCTTGAGGCTGTTTGCTTCCAGCATCTCGTCAAGCGCTTCGGCCTGGGCGAGCGTACGGGGAAAACCATCAAGAATGAATCCGTTCCTGGCATCTTCTTCGGCGATCCGGTCGCGGATGATACCGACAACGATCTCATCCGATACGAGACCACCTGCGTCCATGACTTCCTTGGCTTTAACGCCTACCGGGGTCTGGGCAGCCACTGCGGCCCGCAGCATGTCTCCGGTGGAGAGCTGCGGGATCGCGTATTTCGCAACGAGGTGCGCGGCCTGTGTCCCCTTCCCCGCTCCTGGCGGTCCAACCAGAATAAGCCTCATCGACGCCTCCCACTTAATTTCGCTTTTTTCACCAGACCCTCATATTGGTGCGCAAGCAAATGCCCCTGGATCTGTGACACGGTATCCATCGTCACGCTTACGACAATCAACAAAGAGGTGCCACCGAAATAGAACGGAACGCCTGTCGCCGAAATAAGGAATTCGGGTAATAGACAAACGACGGTGATGTAAATTGCACCGACCACCGTAATGCGCGTCAGAACGTAGTCGATATACTGCGCTGTACGCTCGCCGGGACGGATCCCGGGAATGAAACCGCCGTGTTTCTTCAGGTTGTCCGCAGTGTCGCTCGGATTGAAAACGATAGCGGTATAGAAGAAACAGAAGAACACGATCATCGCTGCGTAGAACACCATGAACAACGGCTGGCCGTGACCAAGCGCCGCAGTGATATACGTCAGCCACTCATTGCCCGAACCCTGACTGAAGCCGCCGATGGTGGCAGGAACCAGCAGGAGGGAAGAAGCGAAGATCGGTGGAATCACACCGGCAGTGTTGAGCTTGAGCGGCAGGAACGAGGTGTTGCCCTCGAACATGCGGTTGCCCATCTGGCGCTTAGGATACTGAATCAGCAGTCTGCGCTGAGCCCGTTCCATGAACACGATCAGTGCGATCACCACAACAGCCAGTATCAGGATGCCGAGAATCAGGATCGTCGACATCGAGCCCTGGCGACCGAGTTCAAGCACATTGACCAGCGCGACCGGCAGACCGGCGACAATGCCGGCAAAGATGATCAGCGAAATACCGTTACCGATACCGCGCGATGTGATCTGCTCACCGAGCCACATCAGGAACATGGTACCGCCGACAAGCGTCAGGACAGTTGATGCGCGGAAGAACCAGCCCGGATCGGCGACCACATTGGTTGCTCCTTCCAGACCGACTGCGATACCGTAAGCCTGGAAAGCCGCCAGGATAACAGTACCGTAGCGCGTGTACTGGTTGATGACCTTGCGGCCCTGCTCGCCTTCCTTCTTCATCTGCTCGAGCGTCGGTACGACGGTCGTCATGAGCTGCATGATAATGGAGGCGGAAATATACGGCATAATGCCGAGAGCGAAGATCGCCATGCGCTCGACAGCACCGCCGGCAAACATGTTGAACATGCCGATGATACCGGACTGGGCCTGATTGAAGGCCTGCGCAAAGGCGTCCGGATTGATGCCGGGCAAGGGAATGTAAGTGCCCAGTCGATAAACCAAAAGCGCCCCCAGTGTGAACCAGATGCGCTTTTTGAGTTCTTCAGCCTTGGCGAAAGCTGAGAAATTGAGATTTGACGCCAGTTGCTCGGCGGCCGATGCCATGCCCTACTCCGGAATGCTTGCCCAAGAAATGGGTGAAGCCCAGGCTGTTAAGCCTGAGCTCCCAGAACGGCAACCTTGCCGCCTGCTTTTTCGATCGCTGCTACAGCGCCCTTGGAGGCACCGGCAACTTCAAAGGTCACTGCAGCGGTGAGTTCACCGTTGGCAACGATGCGCACACCGTCACGGACCCGCTTGACAACGCCTGCTGCCTTCAGCGCTTCGACGGTAACCGTCTCGGACGCATTCAGCTTGCCTGCATCAATCGCCTTCTGAACACGGCCAACGGACACAGTGTTGTAGTCCTTGGCAAAAATGTTCGTGAAGCCGCGCTTCGGCAGACGGCGGTGAAGCGGCATCTGACCGCCTTCAAAGCCTTTGATGGCAACGCCGGAACGGGACTTCTGACCTTTGACACCACGGCCACCAGTCTTGCCCTTGCCGGACCCGATGCCGCGAGCCACACGCATGCGGTCTTTTACGGCACCTTCGTTGTCACGAAGTTCATTGAGCTTCATGTTCGTTTCTCCTCACCCCGTTCTTACGCGTTGTCTTCGACGACGCGAACGAGATGCTGGACCTTATTGATCATGCCGCGCACTTCAGGAGTATCCTTCAGTGTGGAACGGCGGTGCATCTTGTTCAGGCCGAGACCGACGAGCGTCGCGCGCTGGTCCTTAGGACGGCGCAGCGGGCTGCCGATCTGTTCGACCGTGACAGTCTTTTCGGTGTTCGCCATGGAACATACCCTCTCTCAGCTGGGGACCGGAGCCGCTAAGGTCAAGCCTCAGCGGCAGCCGAAGCCGCCTCATCGTTGTTGTCACGACGGCGGGACTGCAGCACAGAGACCTTCAGGCCACGGCGGGCAGCGACGGAACGCGGGCTGTCTTCCTTGGTCAGCGCAGCAAAAGTTGCACGCACCATGTTGTAGGGGTTGGAAGTCCCCAGAGACTTGGCCACAACGTCCTGGACGCCGAGCGTTTCGAAAACGGCACGCATCGGACCGCCTGCGATGATACCGGTACCGGCCGGAGCTGCACGAAGCAGAACCTTGCCAGCGCCGTGACGGCCTTCCACATCGTGGTGGAGGGTCCGGCCTTCGCGAAGCGGTACACGGATCATCGTGCGCTTTGCTGCTTCAGTTGCCTTACGGATGGCTTCCGGCACTTCACGCGCCTTGCCATGACCGAAGCCGACGCGGCCCTTCTGGTCACCAACCACAACGAGTGCGGCGAAGCCGAAACGACGGCCACCCTTGACCACTTTCGCAACGCGGTTGATGTGAACGAGCTTGTCGACGAATTCGCTGTCTCGCTCGTCGCGATCGCGATTTTCTTGTCTCGCCATATTATACGTCTTCCGTTCTTAAGAGCGCCAACGGGCGCTGGTCAGAATTCAAGTCCACCTTCACGGGCTGCATCAGCAAGCGCTTTTACGCGCCCATGATACTGGTACCCGCCACGGTCGAACACGACCTGCTTTACGCCAGCGGCAGCAGCACGCTCGGCGACAAGCTTGCCAACGGCTGCAGCTGCAGCGACGTCGGCGCCCGTTTTCAGGCTGCTCTTGAGATCTGTTTCGATCGTTGAAGCAGAGACAATCGTATGTCCCTTCGCATCGTCGATGATCTGGGCGTAGATCTGCTTCGACGAGCGGAAGACAGAAAGGCGCGGACGACCGTTCGCGGCTTTCTGAATCGAACGGCGCACGCGATCGCGGCGGCGCTCGAAAGCTTGTTTGCTGTTCGCCATGATCTGGGTCCGTTACTTCTTCTTGCCTTCTTTGCGGACGATGAACTCGCCTGCATAACGAACGCCTTTGCCCTTGTAGGGCTCCGGCGGGCGGAATTCACGAATTTCAGCAGCAACCTGACCGACGCGCTGTTTGTCGGTACCGGTGATGTTGATTTCCGTGGGTTTCGGGCACACGATATCGATACCATCCGGGATCGGATAGACAACGTCATGAGAGAAACCGAGCGCCAGCTGAAGGTTCTTGCCCTGGACCTGAGCGCGATAACCGACACCGGTGATGGCGAGGTCTTTCTTGAAACCCTCGGTTACGCCAGTGATCAGGTTCGCGACCATGGTGCGGCTCATGCCCCACATGGAGCGAGCCGGCTTGGAGCTGTTGCACGGATCGATTTTGATCCCATCATCCGTCATTTCGGCCAGAACAAGATCATTGAGCACGAAAGACTTTTCGCCTTTCGGGCCCTTGATCGTAACCGTCTGACCGTCGATCGATGCCGTTACCCCGCTTGGCACGGGGACTGGCTTTTTGCCAATACGAGACATATGACCAACCTTGTCGTTGTTTTAAAAGTGAGGATGCCGCATCAGAAGACGCGGCAAAGAACCTCACCACCTACGTTTTCGTCCCGCGCCTGATGGTCGCTCATGACACCACGCGGAGTCGAAATGATCGACACGCCCAGGCCATTAGAGACATGCGGGATGTTTTTCACCGACGAGTACACGCGGCGGCCCGGCTTGGACACACGTTCAATCGTGCGGATAACCGGTTCACCGTCGAAATACTTCAGTTCGATTTCCAACTCGGACTTACCGCCCTCGTATTCAACCGTGGTGTAGCCACGGATGTACCCCTCTTTTGCGAGCACATCAAGTACATGTGCGCGCAATTTGGAATTTGGTGAACTGACCTTGTTCTTGCGACGCATCTGCGCGTTGCGAATGCGGGTCAGCATATCCCCCAACGGATCAGAAATTGCCATCGGAGTTTCTCCTTACCAGCTCGACTTGACCAGGCCCGGGATCTTACCCAGGGAGCCCAGTTCACGAAGCGCAATACGCGACATCTTCAACTTGCGGTAAAAACCGCGCGGACGGCCGGACACTTCGCAACGGTTGCGAACGCGGTTCGGCGCGGAATTCCGCGGCAATTTTGCCAGCTTCAGGCGTGCGTTGTACCGCTCTTCCAGGGACAGGCTTTCATCTTTAGCCAGTGCCTTAAGGGCAGCGCGCTTCTCAGCGTATTTCTTTACAAGCTTCTCGCGGCGCTTGTTCTTCTCGATTGCGCTTTTCTTCGCCATCGTCGATCCCTTCCTTGCCCGTTACTTCGTGAACGGGAAGTTGAACGCGCGCAGAAGCTCGCGTGCTTCGTCGTCATTCGGCGCCGTGGTGCAGATGATCACGTCCATGCCCCAGATCTGGTCGACCTTGTCGTACTCGATTTCCGGGAACACGATGTGTTCTTTGATGCCCATGGCGTAGTTGCCGCGACCGTCGAAGCTCTTCGGGTTCAGACCACGGAAGTCACGTACGCGCGGCAGCGCGATGGTGATCAGACGGTCCAGGAATTCGAACATCTGCTGGCGGCGTAGGGTAACCTTTGCACCAAGCGGCATGCCTTCGCGAACCTTGAAGGTTGCGATCGACTTTTTCGCTTTGGTGATCACCGGCTTCTGACCGGCAATCAGTGCCAGGTCGTCAGCTGCGATACGCGCCTTCTTGGAATCGCTGACCGCTTCGCCGACACCGACGTTGAGGACAATCTTTTCCAGCTGCGGAACCTGCATGACGTTCTTGTACTGGAACTTCTCCAGAAGCTGCTTGCGCACAACTTCGTCATAATGCGTCTTGAGACGCGGCACGTTAGTGGTCTCAGCCATCGATCAGGTCTCCCGAACGCTTGGCCACACGGACCTTGGTGCCATCGTCCTGCACTTTGAAGCCGACGCGGGTCGCCTTGCCGTCCTTCGGATCGGCCAGTGCAACGTTGGAAAGGTGAATCGGGGCTTCCTTGGCCACGATGCCTGCTTCCTGCGTCTGGGTCTGCTTCTGGTGGCGGCGAACCATGTTGATGCCGCGGACCAGGGCCTTGTTGTCAGCCGGCAGCATCTGGATGACTTCGCCGGACTTACCCTTGTCACGGCCGGTCAGCACAACCACCGTGTCGCCTTTTTTAATTTTCGCAGCCATCAGAGCACCTCCGGCGCGAGCGAAATGATTTTCATATGGTTCTTTGCACGGAGTTCACGCGGTACCGGTCCGAAGATACGGGTGCCGATCGGCTCCTTGTTGTTGTTGACCAGCACGGCCGCATTGCGGTCGAACCGGATCACGCTGCCATCGGGACGGCGGATATCCTTTGCCGTGCGCACGACGACAGCCTTCATCACGTCGCCCTTCTTAACGCGGCCCCGCGGAATTGCCTCTTTCACGGAGACGACGATGATGTCGCCTACCTGGGCATATTTACGCTTGGAGCCGCCGAGCACTTTGATGCACATGACACGACGAGCGCCGGAATTATCCGCGACGTCGAGGTTTGTTTGCATCTGAATCATGACTGGCTGCCTTGTTCTTCTGATGGCGCTCGGGTCACGGGCGCCTGATGCTCACTGAATGGAGCGCGGTCACTGAGCGACCACGGTCCAACGTTTGTTTTTAGAGATCGGCGCGCATTCTTCGATCTGAACAATGTCGCCAACCTTGTACTGGTTGGTTTCGTCGTGTGCGCGGTACTTCTTGGTCCGGCGCACAGTCTTCTTCAGCAGCGGGTGCGTGAAGCGGCGCTCCACATTCACCGTCACCGTCTTGTCATTGGCGTCGCTGACAACGGTGCCCTGCAGGATACGCTTCGGCATGGCCGTCTCCTTACGCGTTCGCCGACACGCGCTTTTCGCGCATGATCGTCTGGATACGCGCGATATCACGGCGGATCTGCCGGACACGCGCAGTGTTTTCAAGCTGACCCGTAGCCCGCTGGAAGCGCAGGTTGAACTGCTCTTTCTTCAGGCCTTCAAGCTCACTGCGGAGCTCGTCGAGGGTCTTAGCCCGTACATCGGTAGCCTTCATGGCTCTAACTCCTCGCCTGCCCTACTCGCCGATACGCTGAACGAAGCGGCACTTGATCGGCAGTTTGGCTGCAGCAAGACGCATGGCTTCACGCGCAATGTCTTCCGGCACACCGTCGATTTCGAACATGATCCGGCCTGGCTTGACACGGCAAGCCCAGTAATCCGGAGAACCCTTACCTTTACCCATGCGGACTTCAGCAGGTTTCGAGGAAACCGGGACGTCCGGGAAGATGCGGATCCAAACACGACCCGCACGCTTCATGTGGCGGGTCATAGCACGGCGGGCCGCTTCGATCTGACGTGCCGTAACACGCTCCGGCTCAATCGCCTTCAGACCGAATGCGCCGAAGTTGAGGTCAGTGCCTCCCTTCGACAAGCCGTGGATGCGGCCCTTGTGCTGCTTGCGGAACTTTGTGCGCTTCGGTTGCAGCATCGTTCTTCTCTCGTCTTTCTTAAGTTACGAGCGGCAGGCAGCTTGAATTAAGCTGCGCGCTCGCGGCCCCGATCCCGGCGTCCGCCGCGATCACCCTGGTTGCCTTCGGAAGCAGCGGTCGCACGGCGCTCAGACGCCATCGGATCGTGTTCCAGAATTTCACCCTTGAAGATCCAGACCTTCACACCGCACACGCCGTAGGCCGTGTGAGCGCTTGCAACACCGTAGTCGATGTCTGCACGCAGCGTGTGAAGCGGGACGCGGCCTTCGCGGTACCATTCGATACGCGCAATTTCCGCACCGCCGAGACGGCCACCGCAGTTGATACGGATGCCCTGTGCACCGAGACGCATGGCGGACTGGACGGCCCGCTTCATGGCGCGACGGAAAGCAACGCGGCGTTCCAGCTGCTGGGCAATCGACTGGGCGACCAGGGTCGCGTCGATTTCCGGCTTGCGCACTTCAACGATGTTGAGATGCACTTCGGAATTGGTGATGTCGGCGATCTTCTTGCGAAGACGCTCGATATCGGCACCCTTTTTACCGATGACCACACCCGGACGACCGGAGTGAATGGACACGCGGCACTTCTTGTGCGGGCGTTCGATAACAACCTTGGACACAGCAGCCTGCTTCAGTTCCTTCAGCAGGAGCTCACGGATGCGGAAATCTTCGTGCAGAAGATCGCCGTATTCGTTCTTGTTCGCGTACCAGCGGCTGTCCCAGGTGCGGTTGATCCCGAGGCGCATGCCGATCGGGTTTGTCTTATGTCCCATCAGGCAGTCTCCTCAACTTCGCGCACGACGATGGTCAGGTTCGAGAACGGCTTCTCGATCCGGCCAACGCGGCCGCGTGCACGGGCCTGGAACCGCTTGATCACAAATGCCTTGCCGACATGTGCTTCAGCAACCACCAGGTTGTCGATGTCTAGGTCATGGTTGTTTTCCGCGTTGGCTATGGCCGACATCAAGGTCTTCTTGACGTCCTGCGCAATGCGCTTGCGGGAGAATGTCAGGTCCGCAATCGCGGAACCGACTTTTTTGCCACGGATCGAAGCCGCAACGAGGTTCAGCTTGCGCGGGGAAACGCGCAGCATGCGGGTCATTGCCCGGGCCTCATTGTCAGCGAGCGTCCGCTCACGCTTCGGCTTGCCCATCGTTACTTCCTCTTCGCCTTCTTGTCGGCGCCGTGTCCATAATAGGTCCGGCTCGGCGAGAACTCACCGAACTTGTGACCGATCATTTCCTCAGACACCAGCACCGGAACGTGCTTTTGACCGTTGTAGACGCCGAAGGTCAAACCGACGAACTGCGGCAGGATGGTAGAGCGGCGGCTCCAGGTCTTGATGACCTCATTCCGGCCGGACTCACGGACCTTGTCCGCTTTCTTCAGCAGATACCCGTCGACAAACGGACCTTTCCAGATCGAACGTGCCACGATCCTTGCCCTTTACTTCTTCGCGTGACGGCTGCGGACGATAAACTTATCAGTCTGCTTATTGCGCCGCGTACGCTTACCTTTGGTCGGTTTACCCCAAGGAGTAACCGGATGACGACCGCCGGAGGTCCTGCCTTCACCACCACCGTGCGGGTGGTCGATCGGGTTCATGGCAACACCGCGAGTATGCGGACGAATGCCAAGCCAGCGGGAACGGCCTGCTTTACCCAGGTTAACGTTGGCGTGGTCCGGGTTGGACACGGCGCCAATGGAAGCCATGCAGGTTCCGAGCGCACGGCGCTGCTCGCCAGACATAAGGCGCAGCGTAGTGTAGCCCTGGTCGCGGCCGACGATCTGAACGAACGCGCCTGCCGAACGAGCGATCTGGGCGCCTTTGCCCGGCTTCAGCTCGACATTGTGCACGATCGTGCCAACCGGAATGCGAGCCAGCGGCGCGGCATTGCCCGGTTTCACGTCGACGGATTCACCGGCGATGACGGTATCGCCAGCAGCCAGGCGCTGCGGCGCCAGGATGTAGCTCAGTTCACCGTCTTCGTAACGGATGAGTGCAATGAACGCGGTCCGGTTCGGATCGTATTCAAGGCGCTCGACCGTTGCCGGAACGTCCCATTTACGGCGCTTGAAGTCGACAAGACGGTAAGACCGCTTGTGACCGCCACCGCGGTTCGGAGACGTCAGGCGGCCGGCGTTGTTGCGGCCACCGGACTTGGACAGGCCTTCGGTCAGGGTCTTGACCGGCTTGCCTTTCCACAGACCAGAGCGATCAACTTGAACCAGCTGACGGCGGCCTGGGGACGTCGGGTTGAATGTCTTAAGTGCCATTTTTCTTAAGTCCCCGTCTTAGAGCCCGGTGGTCACGTCGATTGCGTGACCTTCCTGCAGCGTAACGACGGCCTTCTTGTAGTCGGACTGACGGCCGATGCGACCGCGGAAGCGCTTGACCTTGCCCTTGCGGACCAGGGTGTTCACTGCCGTGACCTTCACACCGAACAGCGCTTCGACTGCGGCCTTGATTTCCGGCTTCGTTGCATCGTTAGCAACTTTGAAGACAACCTTGTTCTCTTCGGAAGCCATCGTCGACTTTTCGGTGATTACCGGGCCGACGATTTTGTCGTAGTGAGGAAGTTTGCTCATTTAAAGCGCTCCTCAAGTGCGGACACCGCAGCCTTGGTCAACACCAGGGTGTTGGCACGCAGGATGTCGTAAACGTTGATGCCCTGAACCGGCAGCACATCCAGATGCGGAATGTTGCGGGATGCCAGAGCAAAGTTTGCATCGACCTCGGCGCCGTCAATGATCAGGGCGCTGGTCAGGCCGAGCTTGGTCAGCTGTGCCTTGAGTGCCTTGGTCTTTGCTTCGGCTGCCTTCGCGTCTTCGACAACAACGATGCTGTCTGTCTTGGCTTTCGCAGACAGGGCATGCTTCAGGCCGAGGGCGCGAACCTTCTTCGGCAGGTCATGGCTGTGATCGCGAACGATCGGGCCAAATGCCTTACCACCACCGCGGAACTGCGGGGCCTTCTTGTTGCCGTGACGTGCGCCGCCGGAGCCTTTCTGGCGAACGAATTTCTTCGTCGTACCGGAAACTTCCGAACGGCCCAGCGACTTGTGGGTGCCTGCCTGGCGCTTGGCCAGCTGCCAACGCACCACACGGTGGATCAAATCGGTGCGCGGCTCGAGACCGAAGATCTCGTCAGACACCGTGATCGAACCGGCCGCCCCACCTTCGAGGGTCTTGACCTGGAGTTCCATCACTCACTCTCCTTCCCGGCGGCCGCAGTCGCTTCGGTTGCTTTGAAAGCACCCGGAACCGGAACGTTTTCCGGCAGCGCCTTTTTGATCGCGTCGCGGACCAGGATCCAGCCGCCCTTGGCGCCCGGAACAGAGCCCTCGACCATGATCAGGCCACGCTCAACATCAGTGCGCACAACCTTCAGGTTCTGCGTGGTCACGCGGGCATCACCCATGTGACCGGCCATTTTCTTGCCCTTGAACACGCGGCCCGGGTCCTGACACTGACCGGTAGAACCGTGCGAACGGTGCGAGATCGAGTTACCGTGCGATGCACGGCCACCACCGAAGTTGTGACGCTTCATGGCACCGGCAAAACCCTTACCGATAGAAGTGCCGGTCACGTCGACAAACTGGCCTTCGACGTAGTGGTCAGCGGTCAGTTCCGCGCCAACGTCGATCAGGTTTTCCGCAGAAACGCGGAATTCGGCCACGGTCCGCTTCGGCTCGACCTTTGCAACAGCAAAGTGGCCACGCAGTGCCTTCGGCGTATTCTTTACTTTACGGGTACCTGCACCGAGCTGCAGCGCAGTGTAACCATTTTTTTCGTCAGTGCGGTGGGCAACCACCTGGCAATTTTCCAGCCGCAGAACGGTGACCGGAACATGCTCGCCTGCATCGTTATAGATGCGGGTCATGCCCACTTTCTGAGCGATCACTCCAGAACGCATGGATGTGTCCCCTTCGACCCGGCTTAGAGCTTGATCTCGACGTCGACACCAGCGGCGAGGTCGAGCTTCATGAGCGCGTCCACCGTCTGGGGCGTCGGATCAACGATATCGAGAAGGCGTTTATGCGTACGCATCTCGAACTGATCGCGGCTTTTCTTATCGATATGCGGCCCGCGAAGCACCGTGTACTTCTCGATCCGCGTCGGCAGCGGCACGGGACCCCGTACCTGAGCACCGGTCCGCTTGGCCGTATTGACGATCTCCTTGGTGGAGGCGTCGAGAATACGGTGGTCAAACGCCTTCAGGCGGATCCGGATATTCTGACCGTTCATTGTTGTTGTTCCCAATAAGACTGCGGGCCTGCCCGCGTTTCACTTGAAAGTCACCGGCAGGCCCGGCTGTCGATTATTCGATGATGGATGCGAC
>NZ_AXCE01000033.1:0-16763 GCF_000475395.1 Labrenzia sp. C1B70 | reverse complement strand
ATAAAGTGGATGGGCTCTAGTGACGGAACAAAGATGTCTAAATTTGACCCGGAACCCCAATTTGAAAGCGCATTTTCAATGGCTGTGGCGCGATCTCGGTAAGACGGCACAAGGTTATAATCGCCGACCCCGCACGATTTTGCATAACCACCAAAGGTGATCACCTTGGAAACTTGTGCAACATGTGTCGCTGCATAAAGCAAAGACATTGCAGCCCCTTCGGATAGTCCAAAGAGCACACAATCCTTCAGGTTCAATTTGTGGATTATGGCAGCAATGTCATTTGCCCGTTCTTCGAGCGTTGGAGCATTAGAAATGCGGTCCGACAAACCCTGTCCTCGCTTGTCGAATTCAATCACACGGGAAAAGTTGGCGAGTTGGGATACAAAATCCGAGTATTGTGGAAACTCATGATACAGCTCTACATGAGAGAAAATCCCGGGCACCATAAGAATATTTGGCGGACCGTCACCAGTGGCTCGGTAGGCAATGCTCAATCCGTCGCACTCGACATAGTCTGTTTCGTACATCGCGCCCTCTAGTCAGACCGCTTTCGGAGACTCTGAATCTACTGCTAAGAAAGTCTCGCTACATCCCATGGTGCACATTACCACTATAGGCAGCCAGGGGCACGGAGCAGATTTTTCCGCTCAAAGGCTCAAACCAGTCCTTCGTTGCGCATCACCCGAAGGCAAGTACGCGACCAAGTGAACCCGTTTGTCCTGCATGAAGTTCGCCGCCATCGAGGTGCGCCTTCGGCCTCATGCACTGGCCTAAAATCTCGCGAACTTCGTGCGCGCGATGGCGACACTGGAGGTGATCGAGACGTGGTCCCTGTCAAGCCTGCGCGAGCGCCTTATCAAGACCGACTCGCGCCTTGTGCGTCATGGGGGCTACGCCATCTTCCAGATGGTCGCCGCCGCGCTGCGGCGGAAGATATTCGCAAGGGTACTCTACCTGATCAATGGTCTGCGTGGGCCGCCAGACAACCCGGTTCCGGCATGAGCGTCACCTCGATCTGATATGTTCAGCGCCGCTTCAGAGACAGGATTGGCATGTCTGACTTTCCGACCAGTCCCTCACAAACAGCGTTCGAAGCATCAAACTCACACCGCGTCGGTGAAATCGCTCACACAAGCGGTCGGGCTTACCGCTTAACCTTGATCCCACCGCCAAATAGCACCTACGATGGAAGCCGAAGATCAAATGGGAAATCCGCATTCAAAGCTCGCTGGCATTGAACCTCATGAATGGGTGAGCGCGAAATAGAAGATCTAAAAGCCTATCCAGACACCTCGTCGGGAATAACACCGCCGGCTTTAAGGCGGTAGGAATAGCGACCGGGTCAAACGTGTACAAGGATGGACAAGTTGGAGCGATAAACGGCTCGGTTTCGATTATTGGGCGGGAACTCACATTCGAAGAAAAAATGTTTGGCAATTACAAAAAATGGGTGGGAATAATTGCTCTAGCAGTTCGCCATATGGATTTGAACTTTGCATAGCGACACGAAAGTACAGCTCTCCTCCTCACTTATGTCATCACTTATTTTTTCGCATCAAATAATGGAAATATTGAATTAGCGCCTCTACTCACCTGCAGAATATAAAGAGAAAATTACTTGAAATTGAATAAATATCAGAAAGGGCAACAAGATGAAGGCTTACATGAAAAAATAATCTACCGATTAATTCGGTTTGTTTTTTCAAGTATCACAGTTTCCCTATTCTGCATTGGGATAACTTACAGTCAAACTACATTTGACACTATGCTTTTCTTAAATCAGATGAACCAGTCAAATTGTATCGGCAAAGGTGGGCACTGGACGGGAATGGACTGTGCAGGCGGATCATCCACTACACTACGCAAAAAATTTACACCTGCCGAGGAAGCTGAATTACGTAAACTAGCCGATAAGTACTGGTCTGACATGGCTCACGCCGCAGAATGCTTGTTCGGCTTCAATAAGCCGGATGCGCTCGAAGGCACCCGAGAATTCATAAAGAATACATTTAATCAACGTAAAAGAGACGAAAGAACATTTACAATATACAGAGACAAATATGAAAACACCTACGATGCACCAATCGGCATGGGAACACCCGGTTACGATGGCTGGTCTTCACTGAACGGCCTCAAGCGCAGAAGAATGTTACCACCTGATGGTTACTGCGTTCCCCGTCAAGAAGCGAAAGGTATGTTCATTCCGGTAGAATCTTGGCAAAAGTCTCAACTTTCGAAATAGTTGACAGGAACAATTCTTCCACCCCTCCCAGCTATCCTGCATTGCGTTATGACCTGGTGTTCATCAGAGTAAAATCCGAATATGATTGCGTCTGTTATGAAATGACCGGCTCCACAATAGACAGTTAAGTCGCGCCCGGCGCGCTTGTGCGGGGCGGATCGGCGAGTGCAATGGTATTGGACTCGATCCGAAAATTGGATCAATGTCGTTGGGGGGGAACACGGCCCCGCCTTTCAGTGTGAACACGGCAAACCACATCTGAAGGCCGGGTCAACACCTCGGATTTGGGTGCCCTGCCCTGGTTTCAATTGGGTCCAGTCATAGAGGGAAGCACGATTAGATCAATTATTGCCGGGTACTCCACTTGCGCTCATCCGTTAACTTGACGTTATAATCCACTTGTACAAACTTCAGCTAAAAGCTGTGTGCTTTTTGATTTTCCCTCCATCTGAAATTCCGATTTGACAGAATTGCCGTTACATCCATTCCAACCCCGATCAAACAGTCACTGTCTTCGTCGCCCCATGATAAGGTAGCCTTCATGCTGCGCTTCCTCGCTGCACTTTTCGTTTCCTTCAGCTTCTCCTCATTCGCCGATGCACAGGATTCGGCTCCGGAGACCACGCAGATTGTTGTCGGCGTCCACGAAAGCCCTCCCTTTGTCATGATTGAAGGTGAGGAAGTCACCGGCATGGCAGTCGATTTGTGGGAATATATTGCCGGCGAAATTGGCGTGGGATACACCTACAAACCATACGACACGGTCGGACAGCTGGTCGATGCGGTTTCGGCCGAGGAAGTCGATCTTGCAGTTACCAATCTGACCATTACCGAAAAACGCGCTGCCCGTTTCGATTTCACACAGCCCTGGTTCGATGCAGGGTTGCGCATCATGGTGAGCGAGACACCGCACGTTGGTTTCCGGGGACTGATCGAAGGTTTGCATGATGCGGGTTACCTCAAGGCCTACGGCTGGTTGGCATTCATTATTCTGATTTCAACCATCGGAATGACCGTTTTTGATCGCAGGTTTGACAAGGACTTTCCCGAACGCTGGACCGAAGGTGTGGCCGAAAGCTTCTATTCCGTGATGTCCGTCGTCACCTCGGGCAAGTCGCCCAAGCGCAAAAACCTGTTCGGCTGGGTCGGGCGCATCTGGCAAGCTCTCTGGCTTGTTTGCGGCATTGCAGTCATGGCCTATGTCACTTCTTCAGTGACCAGCGTGATGACCAGCCTTTCAATCACGGGAACCGTCCACAACGTGTCCGACCTGCAAGGCAAGACGGTTGCCGTCGCCCAAGGCAGTAGTGCCGAGGAATTCACGCACGATTCAATCATCACATCCATTTCCACCAAAAATATCCAGGCCTCGGTTGATGCACTCGATAGGGGGTGGGTGGAAGCGATTATCGGCGATGCACCAGTGTTGGAATATTACCTGCACCGCAACCCGCAGCGAGAGCTCAAGGTAGTTGGTCCAATCTTCCAGCCAGAGAAATATGGCTTCGGACTTCCGCATGGAAGTCCGTTGAGACGGGAGATGACCAAGGAAGTGGTCGGCGCCCAGGAAGACGGGCTGATCGAGGATCTGCGTAAGAAGTACTTCGGCGACAACTAGGGTACGGATGAAACGCTCTACATGGCGGCGAGCAGACGAAAGGATGAAGATGTTCTGGAAATCAACGCGACCAAAGGCGTTTGCCAGTGCTTCCTGCCTCTTTTTTTCCGTGCTGACAGCCACCTCTGCTTCCGCAGCGGCTCCGAGCGTTCCGATGTTCGGAAGCTACTTTCCTTCCTGGCTATTGTCCTTCGGAGCCGCGGTCTGTCTGACTGTTATCGCGCGGGTCGTGTTTGTGACCGTCGGGCTTGAGGATATTCTCCGCTGGCGTGGTACTCTTTACCTCTGCCTCGTTGCCGGTCTTACCGCACTCATCGATGTATTCGTGATCTGAGCGTGTAGGAAGAAGCGTGATGAGCAAAAGAAAAGCGAAAGCGATCGGAACCATCGTCAGTATTGGCCTTATCGCCGCTGCGCTAGCAGCCGTCTATTTTGGATACCAGTCGTCTACGAATCTCTCGGTCTCCGACGACGCAATCCTCAAAGCGGATGTCGTTCACATCGCGCCATCCATCGCGGGGCGGATAACGCGCATTGCGGTGGATGACAGCGCTTTCGTGCGGAAAGGCGATGTCCTGTTTGAAATCGATGCTTCTGTCTACGCGCTCGCGGTCGACCAGACACAGGCGGATCTCGATATCGCGCTCGCGGCCCAGACTGATCAGTCTCAAAATATTCAGGCGCAGCTTCTCAATGTGGCGATAGCCGAAGACCAGGTGGAACGGGCCGAGACCAACCTTGAATTGGCGACCCAGACCCTCACGCGGCTCCTGCCCATGGAAGAAAAAGGCTATGTATCTGCCCAGCAGGTGGACACCGCTCGAACGGCACAGAAAGATGCGCGCGTTAGTCTCAACGAGGCGCTAAAGCAACTTGAGGCGGCTCAGGCCCTGGTACGAACAGAAGCTGGTGCGGAATCGCTGGTGGCCGAGCGTCAAGCCGCCTTGGCAATTGCAGAGTACGAATTGTCCAACACGGTGGTGCGAGCACCTCACGACGGTCGTATCGCCGGGCTGACTATCTCTTCGGGAGAATACGTCTTGCCTGGTCAGCGTGTCTTCACACTCATTCGGGCCGATACCTGGCATGCCTCTGCGGCTTATCTTGAAACCATCCTTCCCAAAATATCGGTAGGAGACTGTGCAACGGTTTATGTCTTGTCCGACCGGAACAAAGCGATTGCAGGTGTTGTGGACGGGATCGGCTGGGGGGTCGCGTCGAAAGAACTTATTGAGCTTCCGGTGTCCTTGCCGATCGTGCCCAAGTCGCTGGACTGGGTCCGAATACAACAACGCTTTCCGGTCCGGATCCGGCTCATCGACCCACCGGATGGTTTGATGCGTGTAGGTGCTTCCGCTAACACGGTCGTTCATCATGACAAATCCTGCTAAGCAATATCCTGGTCTCATATGGCGACGGATCCTGGAAGACCTGACGCCTTTCCCAGGTCGCTTCCAACTTTCCTGGCAGGTGGCTCTTGTGTGCTCAATCGCGGCGGCCGTCTCCATGACGTTCCGGATCCCGGAAGCAGCAATCAGCCTCTATCTCGTGATCTTCCTGATGAAGCGAGACGCGCTCAAAAATTGCATCATGGCACTCGGGCTCGTTCTACTCGCAGCTCTTGTCATTGCAGGCATGGTGCCCCTGATCTCCGCGACCGCGGACTCACCTGCGGTGCGGCTAGCTATCATATTCGGAGCCTCGTTCGTTTTCCTATATCTCAGTTCCGCCACCATGCTGGGGGAACAAGCGGCCATTGTCGGTCTCATCATTGCCTTCCTTCTTACCCTGGTAAGCGACGTCCCAGTCGCAAACATTGCGGACCAGGGCCTGCTGATGGCCTGGAAGATGGTCCTCGTGCCTATGGCAGTGATGTTCCTGTTCAGCCTGGTTGCAGGCCCCGCGCCACAGCGTCTCGTTCGCGACAAGATTGCCGAGAGGCTGCGCTGCGCCGCCGGCCTTTATGAAATCGGCGCGCACTCAGGTGCGCTGCGGCAGCTCCTTTCCGAAGGCAATCAGGCACTGGCGCAAAAGATGATGCTGACCCGGGTGTTGCGGCTGGCTCCGCGCCCCGAGACACTCTGGCTGACCGGGGCTGTGGCCACAAGCTACCAGGTGCTGGTCTACGCATCCCGTCACGCAAACCTTGCCGCTGGGGAAACGTGCCCTGAACATGCCGCCGTGCTCAACCGGTTTGCAGATCAAGTCGCAGCAGGCGAGTTTCCGAAACCCGCGGATGCCTGCGGCACAGACCTGCCGGTTCACGACCCAATCATGGAGGTTCTGGCCAAACTGGCTACGCCGGACGGAGGCGGTCAGCCTGACTTTTCGTCACCCGAGCTGGTTTCTACTGACGCCCTGACCAATCCCGAACATTTGCGGTTCGCGCTGAAGACGGCTTCCGCGGCGCTCCTGTGTTATCTGCTCTATACTGGCATCCATTGGGACGGCATACATACGGCGATGATCACCTGCTATGTCGCCTCACTCGGCAGTGTCGGAGAAACAGTCCACAAATTGGTGCTGCGGATTGGCGGATGTCTCGTTGGAGCGACTTTAGGAGTGGCTTCCCTGTTTTTCATCATGCCATACATCACATCGGTCGGGGGGTTGATGATCCTGGTATTTCTCGGTGTTCTTGCGGGCGCCTGGGTCTCGTCTGGAAGCGAGAGGATCAACTATGCCGGCGTCCAGATCGCGCTCGCGTTCCTGCTGACGGTGCTCAATGATTTCGGACCCAGTTTCGAGTTTTCGCAAGCCAGCGACCGGATCATCGGCATACTGGTCGGCAATCTGGTGGTGTTCCTGGTATTCACGCGTTTCTGGCCTAAAAGTGCGCTTCTGGCTGCCGGAGAGAAACTCTCGAAGGCCGCAGCCTTGCTCGAACGGGCGACCGATAAAGGGCCGCCTTCCGCGCACACCGGGGATATTGCAGAAGTCCATTCTGTTCTTGCGGAGGCAGATCGTCTGATCGAGACGGCTGTGTTCGAGACCGCACATATGCATCCCCGCGGGATGGATCGAACCAGTCTCCAGGCGGCAGTTGAAGAATTGCGGTACCTTGCAATAGAGCTGGCCTGCGACGAGGTATCGCCCGACCAAACACGTTCCTCGCTGGCAGAAACACTGACGAGGCCCGGTCTACTGCCGGCCAGTTCGGATAGTTCAAGCCATGACATGGCGACACTGTGCCGGGGAGGTGCGTGATGTTTGCCTGCTTCCCTCCTGACGCCGCGGAGAGCCTAATGCGACTTGTATTTCGTACCGGCGCGAAGCGCCTGTCTGCATGGTGCCGGTATCTGCTTATCGCAGCCCTTCTTACAGGTTGCGTGGCCGACTCCTACCGCGACGCACCGCAAGCACCCGACAAGGCCTGGCATCCCGCCAGATCGCCCGGTGCGGCTTCGAACTTCTCCGTCGCGAGCAACCCGGAGGTTCTTGGTGAGGGCGCTGATGTGCGGGTTAACGCGACCTACAATCTAGCACAACTGATCGATCTGGCACAGAAGAACAACCCGTCGACGCGCGTAGCCTGGGAGCGCGCGCGGCAAGCCGCACTCGCGGTCGGCATGGTCGAGGCTTCGTTTCTCCCCGTGCTGACCGGCAACGTCATCGGAGGATGGACCGAAGTCGTCACTCCGGTTCCGGACCTGCAGGGCGGGACGCGAGACCTGTCAACGACCGTTCAAGGAGCCCATCCCAACCTTGCCCTGCAATGGCTCGTGTTCGACTTTGGTCAGCGCCAGGCGTGGCGCGAAGCAGCCAAACAGGATGCCCTTGCCGCGAATGTCAGCTTCAACGGAACGCACCAGGCGCTGATTTACGCAGTAACCCAAGCCTACTATCGCTATGACCTTGCTGAAACCAGCGTCAAGCTCGCTGACCAGGCTTTGCGCAACAGCCGCGAAGTCAAGTCTGCAGCAGAAGCAAGAATGCAAAACGGGACTGGGACCAGAATAGAAGTCGCTCAGGCGAACCAACTGGCGGCGCAAGCCAAGCTGCGGCGGGTCCAGGCCGAAGATTCTCGCCTGGACGCTTACCAGGAGCTGATCGGCGCAGTAGGCATTTCACCGAGATCGCAAATTCGCATCGTTTCCGTTGCAAACCGTCGCTTGCCGACCGCGTCTTCGGTTCCTACCGATCGGATCATCGAGACCGCCCTGGCAAGACGGCCGGACGTTCTTGCCAGCTATGCGGCCGTAAAGGCGAGCAAGGCCAACGAACGGGCAGCCGATGCCGCCTTCCTGCCGAAGGTATATCTGAGCGGGATTGCTGCTTCCAACCAGACTGGGTTTCAGGTCAATAATCTGCCTGAAGTGGGCGTCGACTCTGGCTCAACCGGCGTCTTCGTCGGCGTCAGCATTCCTCTCTATGACGGGGGCATCCGCAACGCCAGGCGGAAACGGGCCAAATCGGAGACGGCGGCAGCCCGCGCCGGGCTTGAACAGACGCGGCAGACGGCGACACGCGAAATCGTGATTTCCTCCGATAATCTGCGCTCGGCCCTGGAAGCATTTTCCGCCGCATCTGAATTGAAAGCCGCAGCAAGCCTGACTTACGATGCAGCCTTCGACGCATACCGGAACGGTCTGGGAACGATCACGGACGTCACATTTGCTGACACCGGGCTGCTCGAAGCCCGGCAGGCGCAGGCAGATGCGCATGCTGCTGCACTTGTCGCCGCAGCGTCGCTGGCGTTTTCACTCGGGGCCATGACTTCCGCAGCCGCTCCCGTCGTGGCCTCGCAATGAGGTGCAGTCGGGCACATCATCGCCTGGACGAATGGGCTTCCGTCGACACCGGACCATGGCGTTAAAGAGACCCGTTTCGAACTAAAGAACTCTCCAAACACTGGAAGTAACTGCATGTGTACATCTCTCATTTACCGTGATGCCGCAGGCAAGGCCTATCTCGGCAGGACCCTTGAACTAACGATGGATCTTCCCTACCAGGTGGTCTTCTTTCCTAAGGCGCTCGACTACACGTCACACATCGATGGACACCCGGACCTGGTCTTTTCCGGCAAGTACAGCGTTATCGGTGTAACCATGCCAGGACGCATGCCAACGCCGGACGCTCCGCTGACATTTCGGGACTTAAAATGTCTGGAAGGCATGAACGATCAGGGCCTGACCTTCAGCCTCCTGTCCTACCCGAGCGCGGGGGGGCGGAAGCAGGCGGTCGAAACGACAACAGCTGTCCTGTCTGCCTCAGATCTTGGAAGCTGGGCGCTGAGCCAGTTTTCCAGTGTCGATGAGGTGCGCCAGGCTCTCGAAGAGCAGCCGGTGCTGCTGGAGCCGTTGGCCCTTCTCGGCGGTGTCGAGTCTCCGTTCCACTATGTTGTTCACGATTCCAGCGGCGCTTCGCTCGTGATCGAATTCAATCTTGGCAGCATGTCGCTCCACGACAATCCCGTCGGCGTGATGACAAATGGACCTGAATTTCCGTGGCACGTGACAAACCTGAACAACTACACGTTCCTGACGAACGTCGATAAATCAAGTGCCCGCTTCGGCGACTACCTTGCAGTGCAGCCGGATTCGGGAATTGCGACTGCGGGCCTGCCGGCCTCCAATACGTCGGTTGGGCGTTTCGTGCGGGCTGCCTACTATGCGCATTTCGCCGAGAAGGCCGCTACGGCCGACGAAGCAGTGTTGACCCTTGCCCACATCATGAACAATTTCGACCGGCCACGCGGCGTTACCATCGACTACCCCGACGAAGGAGGCGGTCATCTCGAGGTGGCCGGGCTCCCGGATGAATCGCCGGCCGAATATGCCACGGAATTCACGAGTTGGACCAATCTCTCGGACCTTGATCGAAAACTGTTCCACCTCAGGCCTCATGGTAGCCTGAACTACGTGCGTTTCGATCTCGAAGCGCTTTCGTCCGAAGCGGAGGTACGGGTCCTTCCGATGACAGCACTCAAGGGCGAGCTGATTGATGCCACGACAAAACTGACGCCATTTGCCAAATAAAATTTTTAGTTTCCAGACCCTGGAGAATTTGATGAACAAAAGACGCCACGAGAGTTTTGACGAGGTCTACGGTGCGCGGGACGCTGGCAATGTTTTGCCGAAGTCCAGGTTTCCCAAGGACGAACGCGACCCCCGCCATGTATATGCGGCAGTGCGGGACGAGCTGATGCTGGACGGCAACGCCAGACAGAACCTCGCAACGTTCTGCCAGACCTGGGAAGAACCTGAAATCCATCGCTTGATGAATGATTGCATCGACAAGAACATGGTCGACAAGGACGAGTATCCCCAAACAGCTGAAATCGAACAACGCTGCGTCCGCATGTTGGCCGATCTCTGGCATGCTCCCGATGGCTCGGCGACGGGATGTTCGACGACCGGTTCGAGCGAAGCCGCAATGCTTGGAGGTCTGGCGATGAAGCGACGCTGGGAGGCGCGAAGGAGGGCGGAGGGAAAACCTATCGATCGACCGAATCTCGTGACCGGACCTGTGCAAATCTGCTGGCACAAGTTCACCCGCTACTGGGATATCGAACATCGCGAAATCCCGATGGAAGAGGGACGCTTGCTGATGAACCCCGAAGAAGCGCTCAAATATTGCGACGAGAACACGATAGGGGTGGTGCCTACGCTTGGTGTCACCTTCACCGGCGAATACGAGCCGGTAAAGGCCGTGAGTGATGCGCTCGACCGGTTTCAGGCGGAAACCGGACTTGACATTCCTATTCATGTCGACGGAGCAAGCGGCGGCTTCCTGGCTCCGTTCTGCGCGACCTCCCTCGAGTGGGACTTTGCTCTGCCGCGGGTGAAGTCGATTAATGCCTCTGGCCACAAGTTCGGGCTGGCCCCACTTGGCGTTGGTTGGGTGCTGTGGCGGGAGGAGAGGGACCTGCCGGAAGAAATGGTCTTCTGGGTCAATTACCTAGGCGGAAACATGCGTGATATCGCGCTCAATTTCTCACGTCCGGGAGGACAGATCGTCTGCCAGTACTACAACTTCCTGAGGCTAGGACACGAGGGCTATTCCAAAGTGCACGGCGCCTGCTACAGGAGCGCCCGGTACCTGGCCGATGAGATTTCCAGGTTTGGTCTATTCGACATCGTCTTCGACGGCGATCCCGCAAAAGGTATCCCTGCGGTCTCCTGGAAGCTCAAGGATGACGCCGATCCGGGCTTTACCCTCTTCGATTTCGCCGACAGGCTCTGCGTGCGTGGATGGCAGGTACCTGCATATACACTGCCGGCCAATAGACAGGACCAGGCGATCCAGCGCATCCTCGTCCGCAACGGTGTCAGCCTTGATCTGTGTGCTCAGCTCATCCAGGACATGCAGGCAGCGATCGACCATCTCGAGGTGCATCGACCGAGCGCTCCACTCGGTAGCGACGGGTTTTCCGGGTTCCACCACTAGAGCACATCGGGGGGCGACCTTTGGCGCCGCCCCTTCCCGCCCCGCCACGGACGGGTGAGACAACAGTGTCGCCTCTAAATGCAACATGCTCTGGCTGACCCAATATGGCTGTAAAGGACCCGACAAGGCAACAGGTGGAGAGCATGGAAACTACCTCACACAGCAATGAAAGCTCGGTCGAGATTTTCCGGCGTGGCGCTTGGCCGTTCGTTACCACCCGGACTTTCCGTTTGCACGAGGGCGAGTTCATCTGGCGTGCCCGTCAACATCGCAAAGGGTTCGTTCGCGTCCCAGGACAGGGGACGATACCGTTTTGGCATCGCCCCTCCTACAACTGGTGGATGGGCGTGGTCTTCGCAGCCGGGGCATCCTTGTTCATGCTGGGTTCTCTCCTGTCACTGGTGCCTGCCGATCTGTCGGGTTTCCAGATAAACTGCGTCTTCTTTGCAGGCTCTATCCCGTTCACCGTCGCCGGCTACTTGCAACATTTCCAGTCGGCAAACACGTCAGCCTTTGCCGGTATCGGCGTACCGACCGAGGTAACGCGAGGCATCCGCTGGATTGGCTGGCAACCTGCGAGCCCGGGCTGGTGGTGTACGCTCGCACAGTTTGCCGGAACGATTGCGTTCAATTTCAACACTTTCGATGCAATACAACCGCCGGCCGGCCAGCTTGCACAAGATCTCCTGATCTGGGCACCGGGCATGATCGGCTCCGTTTTCTTTCTTGCCTCGGGTTACCTCGCCTATATTGAAACCGGCCACGCCCATATTTCCTGTCAGCCAAGGGACCTTGACTGGTGGATAGCAGCCATCAATCTTGTCGGATGTATCGCCTTCATGATCGCGTCGATACTGGCATATGTTCCGGCAATCAAGGCACCCGGCTGGATCCTTGAGCTCTCCAACCTGCATCTATTTCTCGGGGCCGTTTGCTTTCTTGCCGGTGCGTTGCTGCTGATGGTGGAGGCTCGGGTCGACTGGGAAAAGGAAGCCTATAAGGGCGATCCGCCTTCCACGCTCAGAACCTCAGAGTGATGCCGCCGACTGGTCCTGATAATGTTGACTGAAAGACATGCCCATCCGCATCGTAGTCTACTGATAATGTCTTGTAGCCAACGGAAAGGACCAGTCTCTCGTTTATCTTGTAGTTGGCTGTCGCAAGAAGTTGCCAAGTGCTATCCGCCCCCCCGAACCCGCCAACGTCCCCCTGAACCAGAAGCGAGAAAGCGTCGTTGAGATGAAAGTGTGCCCTTGCGCCGACCAGCGGGTCGGTCCAGCCGTAGTCGCTCTTTACGCTAAAGTGTCTTCCGGCTGCACTGACCTCGAGATTGTTTCAGAGGTGCCAGTGCCTGATGCCGCCCAAGACGTCGAGGGTAATACGACCAGTATCGACAGCACGGTATCCGCCCTTGAGCGTGGCCGAGAACTGCGCCGTGTCGTACTTGGCGCCGATAACACCTACATAAGGAACCGGTCCGACCGTCTCGCTGTCAGAAAGGTTCACATACATTGCGTCCGCCGACAGGATCCAGCGCCCGTACCTTCCGTAAAGGTTGACGAAGCCCGCAAGCTCGAGTTGCTCGAAAATGTCGGAGAACGTCTTCTCGATACGCACGCTGGGGACACGGCGAAAAGGAGACACCTCCCCTTGGAGCGTGGCTGCCCAGGCATAAGGGGTGACCTGAAACACAGCTTTGGGGGAACTTTCCGACACACTCGCTGCACGGGCGTGAAGTTCACCGGCTCCACATGCGCTGACGCCTCCCCAAACCACGGCAACAGCGCAAATCAAGCTCCAGGAAAGTCTTATCGTGAAGTTCATCGTTGCATCATAAATGATTGTGAAAACTGAATCTTGACAGTCATCCAACATCAAATCACCAGCCAGTCAGACACGTATCATCAACGTCGATGATTGTGAAGGTTGGCCTTCTCGTTGAGATCTGCTGACTAGATGATTCCGATGTCGTGCAGTTAGTCGGTCACAATCGTTGTTTGACAATGGCTCTCAGGGATGGCGAAAACATCGGGGTCAATTCCTAGGAAACTTTCAGGACAGGCAGATGACAAATCGATCAAAAGAAACCGGTGAAACAGCTCCCTTCGAGCCGGTCAGCCTGTTACTGCAACAACCCATGATGATCGACGGAAAGCTGACATGCCGGGAAGCTGTGAGATTGTTTGCGAACAGTCCTGACGCACTCGACGGATACGCCTGCGTGAATTATCCGGATGGACGGTATGCTGGGCTGCTGAGTCTCCAACGGTGCGTTGCAAGCAATCCGGACTTTCCGGTGATCGGCGTTGCCACAGTAGATCATCCCATCGGCCGACCGGACTGGACCGCCGAGGAAACGGCCGGCAAGATTCATGACGACGATCTAAAAGCCCTGCCTGTGGTAGACAACGAAGGAACACTTCTCGGACTTGTGCCTGCCATCACGGCACACCGGTTCTTGTTCGACAAGTTCAAAGCCGAGTCTGATACTTTTTCCGGGTTGGTAGGACAGTCCGATGACCACTACCTGGACCTGTCCATCTGGATGGATTTCCAACGCCGGCTTCCCTGGATTATGGGTTTGGCCGTTGCCGGACTTGCTGCCGGCTATGTAGTTCATCTCTATGAGAATGCTCTTGATGCGCTGGTTATCCTCGCGCTCTACATGCCGATGGTGGCCGATACTGGCGGCAACGTTGGCACTCAGTCAGCCAGTTTAGTGACACGTGCGATCAGCTCGGGCGGGCTGCAGGTAAGCGACACGGCAAGGGTGCTCTGGAAAGAAACGAGAGTGTCTCTATTAATGGCAGCGTTCCTCTTTCTGTTCGCCTTTCTCAAGGTGTTGTTGATCTCGAACGCGCAGGATGTGCCGGAAGGGCTGACGCTGCAGGGCATCGGGCTCGCGATCGCGACTGCACTTGCGGTACAGGTCGTGAGCGCTACCTTGATCGGGGCCGTTCTACCTGTGGTTTCCCTGGCCGCGCGGCAGGATCCGGCGGTTGTTTCTGGACCCGCATTGACCACGATAGTAGACGTCACAGGTCTCCTAATTTATTTCAGCATCACAACCCAGTTCCTCGGCCTGAGGCTGGTGGAGTAACAGACATCGAATGCCAGCCTATTCGGCGCGGCAGGAAAGGTCGGGAGTGCTATCCCCGATGCGAGCGAGCGTAGCTTCGCGCGCGCCCTTCGTCCACCAGACATATTCGCCACCTGCGTAACGCGCACCAGTCGCAGATACCACCGCGGCCGCAACGAGGGTCTCGTCCGGCATCTTGAGGATCGCCAGTGAAATCTGGCTAGCGTTGATGTAATCGACCTGTAGCTGCATTTCCTCGCAGCTGTAGTTAACCGTTGAGGTCTCGACTTGCGTGCCAGCCGGCAGTGCAAGTTTGAAACGGATCTCAGTCAGCAGCGGTTCAAACCGAAGTCTTTCGTTTCCCTCCTGGTCGGAGAAGGTGAGTACCCTGTCGGCCATGTTCCATCTGGCGACCGCTGCCAGCGTCTCCAGGAAGCTCTGCTCCTGCTGCATTTGTGGCTCGGTACACATCATACGTGTCGTCGCAACGTTCTTGAATGAGAGCGTTGAGCCTTCCAATATGGCCCGCGAGGTGAAACGGTTGCATCCGGCTTGGCCAGATGCGGTTCCGTCTTCGCCTATCATCAGCGAAGTTTCCACTCCTGTGTTGGCGGCCTTGCCATCGAGTTCCACTAGCCGCCAGACTTCGTCGACCATTAAGGGTGGCGATGCCAGCGAGGTACAAGAGAAGAAGATCGTCAGAACGAGTGCGAGAGCGATCGGGTAGTGAAGAGGTTTCATGTCAGAATGCCAACAGTCGAATGGAGTGGGGATGTAAAAAGAGCTGTGTTTTTCAAAGCGTCTGTTTCACAATCTGACCTCCCTTGAGAATGAGCCGCAGGTTGGTTTCGGGATCACCCAGGAACGCCAAATCTGTTGCCGGGTCGCCATCAACCACCAATAGATCGGCCATGGCACCCGGCGTGATGACACCCAGCGGCGCTGGATAAGGGCTTCGGGCGCCGGACAATGCGAGCAGTTCACCATTTCTGCCGGTGGCCATGCGCAGTGCCTCGAGGGGCGACATGAAGCGTGTGATTTTTGCAAGCTGACGGCCTTGGCTGACCGTGCCGGCAGGGTTCATTAGGATGTCGGTGCCAAAGGCGATGTCGACCTTATAGCGCGCTCCCCATTCGTAAGCCTTAACGGTACCTTCAGCCACTCGCTTTTGGGCATTTTGTCTGGCGACATCCGGATACTTGTTGGCATCGTCATCGGCCAGGAACGGCTGAAGGCTCCACCAGACGCCCGCGTCGGCCATCATCTTCACGGTTTCCTCATCCGCGAGTTGGCCGTGCTCGATGCTCTTGATCCCCGCACGCACGGACCGCTTTATTCCTTCCGAGGTATAAACATGGGCACAGACGTAGGTTCCCCAATCGCTTGCCGCCTCGACTGCGGCTCTGAGTTCTCTTTCAGTGTATTGCACTGCGTCTAGTGGGTCATAGGGAGACGCGACGCCACCACCGGCCATGATCTTGAGTTGACTAGCGCCTTTCATGAGCTGCTCGCGGGCACGCAGAAGAACCATGTCGGCACCATCCGCGATGGCGGCTATACCCGTCTTTTCGGCGTAGCTGAGCGTGCCCGGTGCGGATGGAACTTCGTTCAACTGCCTGAAGTCGCCGTGTCCCGACGTCTGCGAAAGCATGGCGCCGGAAGGGAAGATTCTCGGTCCTTCGACCACGTTCTCGTCAATGGCTCTTTTCAGTGCGAAAGCAGGCCCGCCGACATCCCGGATTGTGGTGAACCCGCGCCTCAGCGTAGCCCCGGCCTCACGTGCCGCGAGTAGGTGCACATAGCCGACATCGGCTGTCAGCGCAGTCATCTGATCAACTGCTGCCAACGTGCTGTGCCAATGGGCGTCGATCAGACCGGGAATGACCACCCGGTTTCCACAATCGATGTTGTTTGCGTCTTGGATTTTGTCGCCTCGTGGCACTAAAGCGGAGATCCTGTCACCTTCGACAAGAATGTCGACATCTTCCCGCAGGCGTAGGCTTTCGCCATCGAAAACGCGGAGATTTTGCAGGAGTAGGGCTTTGCGCGAAGCTCCGCCGTGTGCATAGCTTGGTGTAAGTCCGAAACCGGCGAACATGCCCAGAGTCGCGATTGTCCCCCCTAGCATTTCCCGCCTCGAAATATCGGCGTTGATGCGCGCATAGGCCGCAAGTGTTTCTGGTGCACAACACATGCAGCTCTTAGGCGCATTGGTGGAAAACGAAGGGGGGGTACACCCGCAGTCACAAAGTCTCATTTACAAACTCCTAGAAAACAAAGTTGTTTCTTGCCTGTTTTCGAACATTATGTTGAAGATTGAAATGCCTCCTTCAATGGAGGATTGGTCAAAAGAGGGCGAGAGCCCTAGAGCCCATCCGTTATTCGATGAATCGATTGTGATGTGACATACTGGCAGCGGCCTGATTCAAGTT
>NZ_AXCE01000032.1:0-29532 GCF_000475395.1 Labrenzia sp. C1B70 | reverse complement strand
CGAGAAATTCGCGCTTACCGTCCAATGATACGTTTGCGTGGGAACCATCCCGAGTAGCCCATCCCAACTGCGACTTCCCCGTATTCGATAGCTGAACATCCCACTCAAATGCTTGACCTTCCGTTCTGGATGGTCCACGCGTCCATTCATTTCCAAATTTGTCGACATACCCCTTGTTCGGACCACGTGGCAAAGGTGTAGTTCCATCCCATTTCTCCGGAGGAACGAATCTTATCTTCCCTGAACTCGGCAACTGAGCCTCTTTGACACGAGCAGACTTCGTCCAGACCTTCCCGGAGCTCAGCGTACCCGGCGGGTACGGTGATTGTTCTGGAGGTACGGAATCAACGTTCGGGCCCTTGTATCCTCCCTTTGTCGCCTTTGTTTTTCCAACAAACTTCGGAGCGAGAGCGAGTCTTACTGTGGTGAAGCTGGTTCCCGGCCCACCGACCGCAGATGCGTCGCTTACATAAGAAATGACTGCCGGATCCCCCACATCCAGCGGATTGGCAAAGAATAAGTCACCTGTAACCGTATTCTTATAGAGGAAACGACCATTGCCGTCTGTCGTTACAAGGTCTTCGCCATCTTCTCCGTAGCCTGTTACATACGGGCCGTTTGACATGGCCGCGATTGCGCCCATTGCCCTGACCGGAGCCGTGAGGTTCCCGTTGCGGAGCAGATCCGCCCAACGACCGGCATCCTCCGGGTTGGCGATCATAGTGCCGAGATAGATCTCAAGGCATTGACGTGTCTCTTCGTCGCTCAGGTTAATGACATACCCATTGGATGTCGTAACGGAGCAAGTTCCTTGTGCGTAGGCAGGTGAAACGAACAATTGCCAGAGATTAAAGCCATGTTGAGGGTTGCAACCAGCAAGCTGTGTCAGGATCGCTTCGTCCGAAAGGTGTCCCGCACGTTTGGCTTGGGCCAGGTCTTTTAAACCTGGGTTTTCATCTCCCATCCTTTCCATGACACTGGAAACGATTGAAGAAGCTGCGTGCCCAACCAGTTTGACGGCTTTGAAAGCATCCCTGACACTCGTATCACTCACATAAAGCTCAAACCCTTCCTGCTTCTGCGAGGTCACTTCCACCACCGCTTCCGGGTCGCGGTTGAGGTTGGAAAGTTGGGTTTCGGTGGCGGTGGTGTCTTCCGCCGCCTCCAGCTCCGCTTCGGTGCGCAGGGCTTCCGCGCGGGCCGTGTCGCCTTCGGCTTCCGCAGCGTCGGCCTCGGCTTCCAGGTCGGCGGCCTTGATGCCGTCGCCATCGCCGTCGCGCACGGTGATCTCGCCCTCGCCAATGGTGGCGCGGGCAACGCCCTCGGTTTCGGAGTTGGAATAGGCCCCTTCCACCGTGATGCCCGGTTTGGACTTGCCTTCCGGATTGGAGCCTATGCTGACGCCGACCGAACCGGATACCTGCCGGCCCTTGCGGTGAAGGTCGATATCCGCCGTTTCCAGACGCTCGGTTTCAAGGGTCAGGTCGCCGGAGCGCGAGGCGATCACCCCGCCGGTGATGGAGGTCGTTTCGCCGACATCGGCATTGAGCGCGTTGTCGGTGACGATGCCGGAGGGGGCGTTCACCCAGGCCGAGCTGTTGGAGCCCTTGGCCCCGTTGACGCTGGCCGAGGCGCCGAAGGTGGGCCCGGCGCCGTCTGCCCCCAGCCCGATGCCAACGGAAACCCCGGCGCTGTAGCCGCTGCTCTGGTTGGAGCCTTCGGCCGTATCCAGCCGGCTTTCGATCGTGAGGTTGCGGCCGATGTCAAGATCGGCACTGTCGGCTTCAATCCGCGCTCATAAAAGCGATCAACCAAAGCAAAGCTCGATCAACAAGTTGGCAATGCAGCCCAGTGTCACTTTAAAAGTTCAGCGGTTTGATCCGTGTTACGCAATGGTTTTTTGATCTCCGTTTACAGATTCAAACACAGCACCCGTCACACCAGAACCTTCAAAACGCCTTTTAACCTCCTCGCTCACGATAATGGAGCCGAGGTGTTTTTTGAGGCGGAAAATATGATGATCTCCGGTCTTCGACGGATCTATAACCAAATTGAAAAATGCGCGGTACTGCCCCGCCTTGTCTGGCCGAACAGGATCGTTTTCTTCATACTTCTGAAACTCGGATCGTTCTTCGTCTACGCAATCAATCTGCGTTTCGATAATCATCACAAAATAATCTTGATCTACTTGTTTGTTTTCGATCTTAACTGGTTCTAGAACTACGTGGTGATAAGGTTCATCGACTTCTGGCAGTCCATCTAGAGCAGATTTAGCTTTTTTACTAAGAATTGGGATATTTCCAGAGTCCATTGTAAAACTAAAGTCTGTCTCCCTCCCAGCTCGATGCAAGTCGATTGGGTAAGTGCAGGGCTCCATGTACTCCAGGGGAGGGTCTACGAATTCGAGGTTCCCCTTATCTGTTTCATACTTTAATCGATCAAAAATCCAACGGTCAGCACTTTCATCAAGCCACATATCATCTCTAAGCAAATAGTATTTCATGATTTCATTGTCCTGTGAGCCAACGGTTAACTTGGCTTCCTGGAATTATGGCTTCAGACTTGATTCGGCTCAGCGTATTCTTAATTTCCATAGTATAATTTGGTCTACTCGGTGTAAGTCCAAGTACATCGTCATTCAAGCTCCCATAAACATACTGATGATACGCCTGTGGGTGTGGCCCTCGATGTCCAGGAATAGCAATTTTATTGATTTCACTATCAATATTCAGCCCTGCGTTGTCGAAAATTTTCTTAAACCGAGGAGTCCAAGCGGGCGTTTTACCGGTACCTATGTCACATTTATTGGTACAAACATGATGAATCGGAACTGAATTGTAGTCAGTTGGGGCAAACGTGCGGACCCCGCCTCCTTCGAGCGTGAAATAACCGCCATTTGTGTCACTGTAGATAGGCTTTCCATTATCCGAGTATCGACCGGTCGAAAGCTACCCCTCAGGGTTTTCTATCCGCTTGTATAAGAACCCTGCAAAGCTGTCCGCGTATCTTTTTTCATTTGCGCCAGCTTTCACAAAGACTGGATACTCTCCGTCATCATCTTGGGTCGATGTGTCAAAATAGAAAGTTTCACCGAAATCATTAGAGCAAACAACCACAGCGGAATCCCTTGCAAAGCCCTGCTCTCTTTCACTCTTTGTTTGAAAAGCGATGTCGCCAACCGACAGGTGGGATAGAACGGGATATATTGCGAATATCTCTTCGCCATAAACGTGACCGCCGCCGTAGTTCTTGACAAACCAGAGATAGCTAGGGGGCAGCTTACAGCCAATCTTGTTTTCAGTTTCAGCAACTCTTTCGTCTGTTGGTGAAAGATCGCTGCTCGCTGTGCCGAACTCAACGCCATTGCCAGAGTGTTCGGCAATTAGTTTTTCTAACTCAGTTATAGACGTCATCATTGCCCCCAAGTTTGCCGAGCGATTTATCCAATAATTGCTCGACCATGTGCTCTGATCCCCGAAAACTGGATCGTTTTTGACTGGAGTTTTCCGCGCTAGGATCTCGGCTGGGAGAAGGAGCGGAAGCGATGAAGGCATCGAAGTTTTCGGGGATCAGAGCAGATACAGCAAAACTCCAACCTCCGGCGATCCAAACTTCGGGCTCAGTGCATCATTTCACTCGACTTTGAATGAAGGCGCGCCGAAATATGGGATCAAAGTGATCGTCTGTGCTTTTTAAAGGCTTCTCGCGTTGCGGTTTGCACCCGAGGGAAATACTGGTTCAAGTCTCTCAGAAACATCAGCGTGGAGAGAGCTTCGGCACGTATTCTTGTGGTGTCTTCCACACTATCATATTCTTGTATTTCAGCACTCTTTAACTCCACCCAGTCCTCCAACTTTCTGCGAAGCAGCGATATCCTCTCCTCCGCACTAACATTTTCCGGAACAGATCGCTCCGTTCGAAGACCAAGAGCATTCATTTCTTCCGAGTGCGTTACGCCGAGGGCCCTATATCCAATCTCCTTGTTTTCGAAGAGCCTCCCAATTGCAGCTTCAAGTTCTTTAGATAAGCGCACCATTTACTTCCTCATTCGAAATCCAACCACGAGATTGGGTCTTCCCAGTTCGTTCGAGCATTTGCACGCCGCCGCACCTCGACCTGAGACACGAGCTTCTACCGGTTTGGCGCGCCTTGCAGGGCAAGGTCCCGGCCGGTTGCGACCGATACGTTGCAGCCCGCCGTCACATCCGTGTTGCTGTAATAGGTCCGCGACTGGCTGTAGGAACTCTGCTGGCCGGAGACATCCAGCCCCAGACACACATGTCCGACACGAAGAGAAACACCTTCTCACGAACTTCAGGGACTACTTGTTCGTTGTTTTGCTCAACGCGCTCCACTCCATTCAGGAGAAGGAGCCTCCGGCAAACTCGGTGTTGTTCACTTTTTCTGGGCAAGTCCATCAATACAAGTCTTGGCATTTCAGAGCGTATACTCCCGGAAACATCTTCTTGATGGGCAATCCAATTTTCTGAAGATACCAACTGATATCCGTACAACTTTCTCCAACGGTCTTGCGCCCTCCTTCTACGCCAATTGAAAAAACACCAGCTGAAGGCAGCAAAAACAAAAAGTAGTGTCCCTCTCCATCAATCTGAATTTGCGCATAAATACCAGATACATCTTTGCTTTCGAATGATAATTTCACTATTTCCGTGTAATCATTTTCATCGCAAATTAATTCTCGATATTCCCTGCCATCCTCATCTTCAACGGTTAAGCGAAGTGTGCCGTCGAAATTTACGCGGGCAGCTGATTGGCGGAGAAAGGCAGCCAGAGCTTCGAAACTATCAGCATCTTTGAACGTACCTTCAATATCAATCGTAGTGAGAACCGACATCATTCAGACCTAGCGGGTCAAAATCAGCGTTTGCCTGATCAACCCTCCAGCCTTTTGAATCTGAGTTGTCGGTCCGCCCTTGCTTGGCAAACGTTTACCGCCAGCGAGAATATTGTCCACCGACTTATTTGTGGCAATTGAGGAACGCAAAAGAGCATAGACCACCCCTGTGGTTTCTGCGCCATCTGATGCGCGCAGGTCATCGGCTTGCGCAAAGACAATGCCTGTAGCCATCACATTTGCACTGGTGTGTGGCGGCGCGCGGGTGGCGTTCGTCAGAATGACCGGCAGCACGCAAAATTCCTGCGCCTCAACTGGATAAGTGACCCGTGCCCAATCTCCCGGTGCGGCGAAGGCTGCAACCGTCCCAAATGCTACGATTAGCAGCGCAAGTAAGGTTCGGATCAAGAGGCGGAGAGATGCCATAAAGCCTAACCGTCCAAAGAAACAAAAACAGCATCCCCAAGTTGAGGAAGCACTTCTATAGAATCAAATAGCAGGTCAATCTGTTGCCGCTCCGGCCACCATTTATGGCCAGAAAGTTTGTTTGCGTGAACCTGATTGCTGAATTTTATTGATACAGCCCCAGCTTCGAGCGGCACCTTATCAAGGTCGACTTCCAGACGCACGGCAACAATTGACTTGCCCGCCACCAAATCGACAGATTCTACAACTCCAATATCAATCACGGGGAATTCCCATACTATCAAGCTGGCTTCCAAACTCCTGAACTCGCGCTTGGTTCACAGCATGTTCAGCATCGGAAATCCCATAGGCCCTCTGATTATTTACCAGTCTAGTCGCCGCTTCATATTCCGCTCTAGCGGTAGCCCCAGCGTTCCCATACTGTGAAACCCATTGATCATAGCGGCCAGTTCGGTGCTGCCCGGAGTGGATTAACTCCTCAAAGATTGTGCTTGGGCTAGCGTCAGGACGGACGAGGATTGTTTCAGCGTTGAACGTGACTCCATCAGCTCCTCTGGTCTCAAGATATCTTAGCGCGTCCTCAGAGCTATCAAAGACTTTCCCCTGTCTTGCGAACGCCTCTTGGATTTTCGCAAATTGCTGAGGGTTCATCGGATCGAAGGACGTGGGACGCTGGCTGAAAAGCTCCCCTCTCCTATTTAAGGCCTTCACGTTTGCGGAGAAAGCTTCGGCAATCTTAGACCCAAGCCTTCTCGTAATTAAGGCACCAGCTTTTGCAACAGCTTCGCCGACAACGTGCCCACCTGCTTGCGCAATCAATTCCTCGGCCTGAAGAACTGTGATGTACTGCGACCAGGTCATTCCCGTCGTATCGAAGCCCAACGAGCTCTCGCTGGGTGGCGTCATCTTCAGGAAGGTGGCGAGGTGCAGCTCTTTCTGACCAATAGTATTGTAGAGCTTGAGCACCGTCTGGTTCTTGGTGCTCTTGCAGCTTGGCGCCTGGCAGTGCAAAGCCTCGTTCGCCAGCTCAAGCATCAAGACCGTATCATAGGACAGCCCGGATACGCTTTCGATGTCCCATTTGGTGATCGATTTCAGCTGAGCGCGGTCAGCGGCTGGCAAGTCTGCAAAAATGCGCGCTGCCAGAGCAGCCTTCGCATAGGCTTGAACGCCGGGATCAAGGCTCTCACAAAATTCTACGAGTTCGGTAAGCGTCTCCCGTTTGATCCCGAACATGAGATCTTCAATCGCAGTCTGAGAGCAGTCCGCAGCGTAGGCTGGAGTAACAATCCAGTTCAGCGGGTTGTACCGATTGTACCCTTGGCGACCGCCGCAGGCGGCCAAGCGCTTTAGCAGTTCGCGTTGTTGGGGAGACACATCCAGCTTTTCGATGGCCTGCCCTACCGCGGAAAGAACCTTGCCCAGGTCCCGCACCGCCGTATCACTCACATAAAGCTCAAACCCTTCCTGCTTCTGCGAGGTCACTTCCACCACCGCGTCCGGGTCGCGGTTGAGGTTGGCAAGTTGGGTTTCGGTGGCGGTGGTGTCTTCCGCCGCTTCCCGGTCCGCTTCGGCGCGCAGGGCTTCGGCGCGGGCCGTGTCGCCTTCGGCTTCTGCCGCGTCCGCCTCGGCTTCCAGGTCGGCGGCCTTGATGCCGTCGCCATCGCCGTCGCGCACGGTGATCTCGCCCTCGCCGATGGTGGCGCGGGCAACGCCCTCGGTTTCGGAGTTGGAATAGGCCCCTTCCACCGTGATGCCCGGTTTGGACTTGCCTTCCGGATTGGAACCTATGCTGACGCCGACCGAGCCGGAAACCTGCCGGCCCTTGCGATGAAGGTCGATATCCGCCGTTTCCAGACGCTCGGTTTCAAGGGTCAGATCGCCGGAGCGCGAGGCGATCACCCCGCCAGTGATGGAGGTCGTTTCGCCGACATCGGCATTGAGCGCGTTGTCGGTGACGATGCCGGAGGGGGCGTTCACCCAGGCCGAGCTGTTGGACCCCTTGGCCCCGTTGACGCTGGCAGAGGCGCCGAAGGTGGGCCCGGCGCCGTCTGCCCCCAGCCCGATGCCAACGGAAACCCCGGCGCTGTAGCCGCTGCTCTGGTTGGAGCCTTCGGCCGTGTCCAGCCGGCTTTCGATCGTGAGGTTGCCGCCGATGTCGAGATCGGCACTGTCGGCTTCAATCCGCGCGCCCTTCAGGGCAAGGTCCCGGCCGGTTGCGACCGACACGTTGCCGCCCGCCGTCACATCCGTGTTGGTGTGATAGGTCTGCGACTGGCTGTAGGAACTCTGCTGGCCGGAGACATCCAGCCCCAGGCTGAGGCTGGCGCCGGGGGCACCATTCTTGCCACTGGCGCCGACACCAAGCGTCAGCCCGATGCCCGCGGACATGCTGGAGCTTTCGCCCTCATAGGCGAGATGGTTCTGCGCCGATTCCAGGATGACATCCCGTCCCGCCGCCATGGCGATATCGTTGCCGGCGTCGATCCGGGCGCCCTTGGCGGTGATGTCGCGTCCCGCCTCCAGGGACATGTTGTTGCCCGCCGACAGCGTGGCGGTGCGGGCGATGGCGCTAACCTCCGACGAGCTGCTTTCCTCGCGGGAGATGCCGATGCCGATGCGCACCCCGGCAATGGTGCCGCCCTGGCGGATGGCGTTGAGCTGGTTGAGCGCGTCGACCGCCTTCAGCCCGGCGGAGACCGCGGAAAGCGCCTGATAGCCGAGATTGCCCTTGCCCGAGGCTGCCATGCGCGGCGCATCCGCCAGCGATTTCACCGGCCCGGAGATGTTTTCGAAGGCGCCGACCGACAGCGCGAAGGTGTCGATCTTGTGGCTTTCCGAATGGGCATAAAGATCGTGAACGCTGTCCAGGACGATGTCGCGCCCGGCGGTTATGCCAAGGTCTTCGTCGGCGGCGACGGAGGCAGCTTCGGAGACCACATCGCGCCCGGCATCGATGGAAACGTTCCGTCCGGACACCGCCGAGGTGACCTGGGTCAACGAGCTGGTGTCGGAGGTATGCCGTTCGGACTTGTAGCCGGCGACCACGCCCATGTTGCCGGTTTCTGCAAAGAAGCCGCTTTTCTTGTCGACCCGGCTGTCTTCGGAGGTGTTCTGGGCAGCTTCCAGGCGCACATCGCGCCCGGCCGAAAGGGCAACGTCGCTTTGGGAGGATACGGCGGAGCCCTTGACCACCACATCCCCTGCACCGGCCGAGATCTCCAGATCGCCGAGCGCGGTCACCATGGAGCCCACCTGCGTGGTGCTGCTGCTGTCGCGTTTCCTGGAACTTAAGGTCAGGAAGCCGCTTTTGTTGCGCGCGGACCGGTCTTCCCGGCTTTCCTCCGCCGTGCCGATGGTGACGTTTTCACCGGCTGTCAGGCTGGCCGTGCCGTCGCTGGCAATCAGCGAGCCTTCCACGGCAATGTTGCGCCCGGCCTTGAGGTCGGCCGCGTCTGCCGCCTGGATGGTGGATCCGGACACACGGGTCTGGCTTTCGCGCACATCGTAGCGGTTGCTGCCTGCCTGGCCACTGGCTTCGAAATGGCTGTCGAGCTCGATGGCGGTTACCACCAGGTCACGGCCGGCGTCGATTTCCAGGCTGCCGCCGCTGGCAAGATCTGCCCCGGTGATGCGGGTGTCGTTATCGCTGCGGATGGTCAGCGTGTCTTCCGCCGTCACCGTGCCGCGCTCATAGGCCCAGGTGCCGATGGCCGTGGTGCCGTTGCCGGTCGCCCGGGTTGCGGTTTCGATCGAGACAGTCTCGCCGGACAGGGTTACATCCCTGCCGCTGATCGTGCCGGACCTGTTGAGCAGGGTGCCGGCGGCGCTGGCGACCAGGGTTTCGTCGGCCTTGATCGTGCCGCGAACGTTCCTGATTTCCGCTGCCTCCAGCGTCGTGTTGCGCCCGGCGATGACAGCGCCGGTCTTGTTGAGGCCGGTTGTCGAGGCAAGGTAGAGACGGGGCGCGATCACCTCGACGCCGTCCACCACCGCGCGTTCGTACCAGACGATGTCGCTGGTCAGGAGTGCGATCTGCTCCTCGCTCAAGGACACGCCGAACGCCAGGTCCAGCGCCTCGGCCTGTGCACCCGCGTTGTCGATCAGCGTCTTCATCTGCAGGGCATCGGAGGTCTGGTCGGCGGACAGCCAGCGGCGGCCCGTCGCCCTGCGCACCTGCTCTGCCACATACTGGCTTTCGAAATAGGCATCACCAAGCGAGCGGATGTGCTTGTCGATGTCGGGAATGCCGACCGTATCCAGGAAATACTGCGACCCGAAGAATGCGCCAATGTCGACGAACGCGAAGCGCGTTTCGTAAAGGAACGGGCTGCTTTCCGGAGCGCGGCTGAAAAGCTGGCCGTTGAACTTGTAGGACGCAGGGTCGAAGGCCGGGGCCTGGGAGCTGGCGTTGAGCTGAACGATGGACGTGTCCTGCGTGGACTTTTGCAGCTTTTCGGGGGTGGAAGGCTCGCCGGCTTCGTTGGTGAGCGTGCCTGTCAGGTTGCCGATCAGCGATCCGCCGGCGTGGATGGTCGCGGGAACAGCATCGATGGTTTCGGCGCTCAGCGTCTTGCTTTGCACCCCATTGTCCAGAAACTTGTGCGAGGGGGCAAAACCCAGCGTGCGGGTTTCGTAGCTCGACCAGCTCTGGTGAATGGTGATGACCCGTGTCAGGGTCTTGCCGCCGTTGACGATACTGGTGCCGTCGATGCGCATGTCGCCGGAGACGACGATGTCGCTGTATTCGTTTTCCAGCGTGCCGACATCCAGCACCATGTTGCCGTTCAGCGCCGCGATGCGCGCGACCGGGTCGACCAGCTCATAGGTGTCTTCGGTGACGAAGATGGTCACCACATCGCCCGACCCCGCTGCACCGTCCTCGTCGGGGGCGAGCATCAGCCAGTCGTCATAAGTGCCGTTGTCCGGGTCGAACTCGGCAATGGAAGTCGGTGCGTAGTCCTTCCACCAGTTCTGGTCCCAGTCCGCTGCCGTGGCATTTTTGGCCGTGAGGATCTCATCGATCTTTTCCGGGTGCGGCACGAAAACATAGCCGCCGGGCCCGCCGCCAGTGTCCCAGAACTGGTCCCAGTCGCCGATGCCCCCGGCCGCCCAGTATTTGGAGAAGCCGCCCTTCAGCCAGTCGGGAGGATAGGCCCCGGCGACGACTTCATTGGCATATGCGGTCGTCTTGGTGTCGAAAGTGGCACCGGTGATGTTCTTCAGGCTTTCAGCCCGGATCGTCAGCGTTCCGGACCTTGCCTCGATGATCCCGCCCTTGCGGTTGATGATGCTGGCCGCCTTGGTGCCCGCCGTGCGGCCTTCCAGCGTCAGGCCGTTTTCGGCAACAAGAACGCCGCCATGGTTGTCCAGGCTGGCCGAGCGGATGGTCAGGCCGTTGCCGGCGTGAACGCCGCCCCGGTTGGTGAAGCTGTCCAGGCCATCGAACAGGGCAGCATCATTGGCAATGATGTAAGCGCCGGAGGCAACACTGGTGGTTCCGCCGTTGACCGTCAGCCCGCCGGTCGCTTCCAGTTTGCCGGTCACCGACAGGGTGCCGCCAATGGTCAGCTGGCCGGTTCCGTTCACGCGCAGCAACCCGGCAACGGTCAGATCGTTGACGCTGAGGTCCAGCGCGTTGGTGGCGGTCAGCCCCGGGGCGGCAGCGGCAAGCGTTGCAGTGCCGGTGATGCTGCCGGAGATATCCCGCGCCGCGACCGTCGCACCGGAACCGCTGAGGGAGAGCCCGCCAAGATCGAGTTCCAGGGAACCGACCTCCAGCGCGCCGAGCTGGTTCCAGGAGCCGGCGGTGATCCGTGTCAGGTCGCCGGACTGAATGCGGGACCCGGCGGCCACGTTGAGCGAACCGGATGCAGTCAGCGTCAACGTGCCGGCGTCCGTTATCGCGGCGCCTTCGCCGGTGACACCCGCAAAAACCTTGCCGCCGGAAATGTCGATCACCGGTGCTGTCAGCGCGACATGGTCGCGCGCGTTGACCTCGCCCGCCGTTGCCACGGTCAAACGGCCGGCTGCCGAAAGGGCAAGGTCTCCGCCGGAATAAAGCACCGATCCGGAGGCGACCGTGACGTCGCCAAGGCTGGAGGCGACATTGATTGCACTGGCGATCGATGCGCTGCCAAGGACCACGTCGTTTGATGCTCGCACCGTGTAGGTGTCGGCGGCAACGGTTCCCGATTGCTGAAGCGCGCCGACGTTGAAGGTGATGGCCTCGCCCGCCTGAAGGTGGCTGGCGGCGGAAAAATCGGCCAGGCCGGTCGTTGCCACCTTGATGGAGCCGACCCCTGCTGCCAGCGTGCCACCCGGCGCCATGCCCGCCAGGAGCTGCGCCTCGTCAAAATCGATGCCTGCCGCTTCCAGATCCACCTGGCTGCCGGCACCAAGGGTTGCCTCCTTGGCAACCTTGATATCGCCGCCGGCCTTCAGGATCAGCGTTTCCTGGCCATAGAGGGACGCATTTTGCTGAACCTCCACCGACCCGTTGACGGACCGGGCGCGCAGGGACTTGCGGGCAGACACCGTGCCGCCAAGCACCAGCTTGCCATCGGCGGTTATCTGAAAATCGCCGGTGGCTGCGGTCGCGCTTTCCGGAGCACGCACACCGACGCCGCTTTCCGTGCCGATCAGCTTGATGCGGCCGGCATACATGCCGCCAAGCGCGGAGGAATCAATGGCAAATTCCGGTTTGTCCGCCGCCGACCCGGCCTTGGCCGCAACCGAGCGGTTGGCATAGTCGTAGTCGTTGCGACCGGCAAAGACGCCGAGGTTCTCGCCAGCGTGGATCTTGCCGTTGATTTCGACCGCGCGCGAGACGATGTCGAAATAGTCGACGCTTTCCGCCGCGACGCCATCCGCACCAATGGTGACAGTGCCCCGGTCCACCGAGAAGCCCTTCAGCGTTCCGGCATCGACTTGCGGCACGCCTGTCGTCAGTGTTGCCCGCTGAATGTTGATGAAGCCGCAGCCGTTACAGGTGATGCCGTTGGGGTTGGCGAGGATGTAGTCCGCCTGCCCGCCGTGCAGCTCTGTCGCGCCCTGCAACAAAGACCGGTTGGACGAGGTGACTTCGTTCAAGATCACCGTTGCCGGGCCGGAGCCTTGAAGATTGGGGTTGCCGACAATGTAGCCGCCCAGGTTGCTTTGGCCGACACCCTTGGAATTGTTGAGGATCAGGCCGTTCTTGCCGACATTGAAATCGGTGAACTTGTTGTGGGACAGGCCCTGCGCATTTGGTGTGACGATGTTCTGGACCGGCACGCCGTTTGGCGCCGCGATGATCTCCGGCCGGTTGCCGGGCGCAGCAGCGCCATCCGGCGTCAACCCGCCGGCAAAGGCCGGCAGGGAGGTCTGGACCAGAAAGACGGTACAGAAGAAACCATTTAAAACGGACTTGATCATAAGCCGATCCGCCTAAAACGTTTGAGAAATGCCCAGCCGGAAACGCAAGAAACCGTTTTCCGCCGGATCCAGAAATGTCGGATGGGCCAGAGCCCGCTCATAAGCCACTTCGCCGGTCACGATGCCGCCGCTCAGCCGCAGGCCGACCGCACCGCCCATCAGCTCTCCGCCCTCCAGCGGATCGTCGGCATCTTCCAGGACGCCGCCGGCATCCAGACCGGCAAACACCTGCGGCAGACCGAATAGCCGTTTCAGGTTGTCCGGAGCTTTGCTGGCGAACGCGGGCGTGAAGCCAAGCTCAAGCTGGCTGTAGCCACCGACATCACCCGACAGGCTGACATCGCGAAACCCGCGAACGGACAACGGCCCGCCGATGGTTACCCTTTCGGAGGCAAACAGCGTGTCGGGCGAAAAAGCGCCATAGGTGCTGGCCTGGAAGGAAAGCTGGCCGACCGGGTTCTGCCAGGCCCGCTGGTAGAACCCCGACAGCGTCACCTGGCTGAACTGGGCCGCCGGCGTGCCATCCAGCTGGCGACTGTCCTTCTGGGCGGCAAAGCCCTCCAGCCCCTGCTTGAAGGCGATACTGGCCTGCCCGAACCCGCCGGCAATCCGGCCGCTGATCTTCGTGGACGCTTCCAGAACGGCCAACCGCTGGCTGGAGGCGTCGATGAAGATCTCTTCGATGAAGTTGTTGGCCTCCTTCAGCGAGAAGGCGCCACCGGCACGCCAGACAAAGCGCCCTGTACGGTGCAGCACCCGGTCGAGCTCCACCCGGCCTTCCCAGCTTGTGCCGTCATAGGAATAGTCGCCCGACGGGCTTTCCAGGCGGGACAGATAGTCCAGATAGGACCCGCTGATGTTGACGGTCCAATACCGCCAGGGCACGGACAGATAGGCGTTGATCGAGCGCGAATAGATACGCTCGTCCAGCCTGTCGAGCGAACTGCGGGCAGAGATCGTCAACAGCTCGTTCAACCCGAGCACGTCCTCAAATCCGGCGATGCCGTTCCACTGATGACGGCCGGTGCTGGTGGCCCCGCCATTGTCCAGCGATGCGGACAGTTGCACCGCGTAGGCGTCTTTCACCTCGATGGTGACGATGCTTTGGCCAACGCCCGCGCCCGGCTCGATGCGGATGACGGCTTCCTTCGATCCCAGCCGGTTGATCTGCTCCAGCCCCTGCTCGAAATCGCGGATATTCATGATCCGGCCGGATCGCTCGCCGAAAAGCTGCGTTGCCCCTCGCCGCGCCTTGCCGTTTTCCTGAAGGCGAACCTCGGACACCGAGCCCTCGACGATGAGAACACGCAATTCTCCGGAACCGAGATCCTGCGGCACCAGATAGGCGCGCGAGGTGACGAAGCCCTTCTCGACGTAATAATTGGTCGCCGTTCTGAGCACGTTCTGGATGTCGGTCAGCGTCAGGCAGGCGCCCTGACGGTTGCGGACCAGCAACTCCAGTTGGTTTGCCGGAACGCGCTTTGCGCCTTCGAACCGGATCCTTTCGACGTCAACACATGGTCCCTCGCCGCCAGTTGCCTGCGGCAGCAGATCCGGTGAACGCTGGGATGGTTCCGTCGTTCCGCCCAGAAAACGGTCACGCTCCAGCCGGCGCTGCTGTTCCTCTCGCTCGATGATCTGCTGCTGCTGGCGCAGCACGTTCTCGATCCCCGCAGGCGTTTGAGCCGCCCCGGGCAGTGCAAACAGCAGAGCCCCTGCAAGCGGAGCCAGGAAACGCGCAAGTGCTCGCATGGTGTCAGTCGGTCGTCTTGCCCGCGGAAAGGTCCTTCAACCGGGCCAATGCGGCAGCGGACCCCTGCAGCGAAAACTCGATGCGGACCTGCTTGTCGTTGGTGGCGGTGACACCAACTGCGGTGAGCCGATTGCCCGTCCGGAGTTTTTCAAGGGCCGCTTCATCCAGCGGCACCGGTACCACGCAGCCTGAGGGAAGGCAGGTCAGAAACTGCGCCTTCGGCAACTCAACGTCATCCACCGCAAGTGTGAGGCCTTGCGAGAAGGCCAGGCCAAAGGGCGTCAGAACCGTCAGCACCGGACCCTCCCCGGCCCGTTCCTCGACCAACAAGGCGGACAGGCGCTGCCCGGTCTTTTGCTGCACCAGCTCCTGCGTCATCCGGCAGGTGCGTGTTTCGGCCTCCACGCACGTCACCGTCCAAGCCTTGAACCGTTCAGTGAGGGTCTTCTGGTCCGGCTGTTCCGATTGGGCGGAGGCTTGCGTGCACACAGCCAGCAGACCTGCTGCCACCAGCACCGGTTTCCAGAACTTGCGGCGCGGTTCACGCCTCAAGGACCTCGCATTGCGATGACCGGAGACGGAATTCGACGGTACGAAAAATTGGAAAAACATTGTCTGTGCCTGGAGTATCTGTTTTTTTGACGGACAGCACGCAAGGCGTGCAGAGGCGTTCTGCCGGGAGAGCCGGCAGGCCAATGATCAGGATCGTAAAAAGGCAGCTATCGTCGCCGGACCTTCAAATTCAGAACCGGCAAGTTGTTCAAAAAACAGCGAAACTGTTGCGCATTGTCTTTTCCCGCATTGTCTTTTTTGTTAATGCTGCCCTAAGGGTTTAAGCCACAGGTTGCAAGCAATTTTTGCGGGAAAATTGCCTCATATGGTTGAGATTTTTTGTTTAGCAATCGATTTAATTTCAGTTTTATTTCACAAAACTCTCAATCAAAACGAGCACTTGCCAGTATCTTCCAGGCCGGCTGGCAAGAGGCGCGCAGCTTGATCAAACCACGCTTTTTATCGGGGACGAATGTAAAGGCCGGTCTCGAGAGACGGCCCACAACGGCAGCAGGTTGCAAAACCAGGTCTGAAACGCACAGCTCCAGCAAGGAAGGCAACGGGCATCGCAAGTGCCAACTCGATTAGCCGAGACTGTGGTCTAGGGAAGAAAACGCCGACGCAGGCGTACCAATCGCTGCGGGCGAAATCAGGTCCGCAGGCGTTGCTGGTCGCGAGGCGTTCAAATTGGAAGGAAGAAAATGGTCGGAGTGAGAGGATTCGAACCTCCGACCCCCTCGTCCCGAACGAGGTGCGCTACCAGGCTGCGCTACACTCCGACACAGAATATGAGCTTAGAAAGCTAGGCTCATCGGGAACAGCTGGGCAAGCCCTCGCTGCGTGGAGGGTCATTTAGCAAAGCTGGTCTGATCCCGCAAGCGATTTGCATTGCCGAATGTCACTTTTTTGAAACTGTGAACAACCTCGGCAAGGCAAGGGCGAATTACGCCGCTTTCCAGCGGACACGCCAAGTCCGGCTTGCCGTTCCGCCAACTTGAAGCGGATTGAAACGGCCGCCAATCGTCCCGGCGATGGCTTTGCAACGCACCTGGGGAAAACCGGTCCTTCCCCGTCAAAGTTTGCTCTTGTGGAGACTTGCGCAAAGGATCGAGGCTCGCTATACAGCGTCCCCACGGCCTTGGGGTGTAGCCAAGCGGTAAGGCAGCGGTTTTTGGTACCGCCATGCGAAGGTTCGAATCCTTCCACCCCAGCCAGTCTTTCTTCCCTTAAAAGACATCTTCTAGCCTTGCCCGTTTCGGGCTGTGCTGCCACGTGCGACGACCTCGTAGCCGAGATCGACCACCGGCTGTTCCGGCTCAATTCCGGCAAGGGCACCCGTCAGCATGCGAAAGGCATCGCGTCCCATGGCCAGGCGGAACGTGCGCACGCTAGTGATCGGCGGGTTGGCGGCGGCCATCATTTCCAGATCGTTGAAACCGCAGATACCCATCTGATCCGGAACCCGGATGCCGCGACGCTGGCACTCGAACAGGGCACCGAGCGCAAGGTCATCGTTGTTGCACAGGATCGCATCGGTTTCCGGCGCCTTCGACAGAAGGTCGGCGACCAGTTCACAGCCAAGGGTGACGGTTGAAGGACGCGGTGTCGTCACGATCCGGCCCGCATCGAAGACGCCTGCCTTTTCCGCCTCCCCGCGAAACCCGGCAAGGCGGCGCTGGCTGCGCGGGTCGAGCCGGGCAGCGATATAGCCCGGACGCCTGTATCCGGCAGCAAGAAGATGGCGAGTTGCCGCGGCAGAAGCCTCCACGTGGGAAAAGCCGACCATCATGTCATATGGCGCCGGCCCGCACTCCATGATCTGGACGATGCGGCAGTCTGCCCGTTCCAGCAGCCGGGCCGTGTCTTCCGACTGATCGAGACCTGACAGGACCAGGCCAGCGGGACGCTGGCTCAGGAAGGTTCGCACAAGGCTTTCTTCTTCAAGTGGGGAATAGCGGGAATTGCCGAGCTGGATCTGCCATTTCGACCCTTCAGCCGCTTCATAGATGCCTCGCATGACATCAGAAAACACGTTGTTGGTTACTGACGGCACGATGACGCCGATGACGTTGGTCTTGCCCGCAGCAAGCGCGCTGGCCGCCGGATCTGGCACGTATCCGAGCCTGTCGACCACCTCCCGGATTTTGGTCAGTGTCTTGGCGGAGACCTTGTCAGGATCACGTAGCGCGCGCGACACGGTCATAGCGCTAACACCAGCTTCCTGGGCAACATCGGCGATCGTTATTTTCAAATTATTCAACCATTACAATTATTTATACCATTGCAAATCAACTCTTCGATAATATCCCAGAAAAAAGTATTTGACAAATGTTAGCGCTATCATTTTCAATACGCCCAACAACGAGATCATTCGGGGACGGAAATGCAGGGTGAATTGCCATCAGCCTCTGGCGAAACGGCCATCGTCGTGATGGGCGTTTGCGGCGCCGGCAAAAGCCTGCTGGCGAACCGCCTCGCGGACAGGCTTGGCGTCGGCATGGTTGAAGCTGACGACTTTCACAGCCCGGAAAACAAGCGCAAGATGGCGGCGGGAAAAGCGCTGACCGATGCCGACCGCATGCCCTGGCTCGACGCCGTGTCACTTGCCGCCAAGCTGCAGATCTACTGTGCCGGCGGTGCAGTGATCGCCTGCTCCAGCCTGAAGCGCGCCTATCGGGACCGATTACGGGCTGCCCTGCCCTCGTGCATCTTTGTCCACCTGGCAGGAGAACGCGGCCTGATCGCCGAGCGCCTGGGTGGGCGCCAGGGACATTTCGTCGGTGAAACGCTGCTGGACAGCCAGCTGGCGACGCTGGAACCGCTGCAAGTCGGGGAAGCCGGCTTCAGCCTGGATATTTCAAGGCCTGTCGACGAACTTGTCGACAAAGCCATGAAAGAACTGCGGCCAGCAAGGCCGCCTCGTACCACCATCGCCTCTTGAGCGATGACGTTTCGACTAGGGAGGAAATCATGCTCAAACTCTTGACCAGAACCGCTCTTGCCGCCGTTGCGGCCGGTGCGCTTGCCACGACCGCCATGGCTGCGGACTATTCGTTCCGCTTCCAGTCTTCCGACCCGGCAGGCAACCCGAATTTCGTGCTTCAGCAGGGCTGGGCCGCGAGCGTGAAGGAAAAGACCGGCGGCAAGATCGAGGTCGAGTTGCTGCCTGTGGAGTCCATTGTGGCCCACAGCGAGACCCAGGATGCCATCGCATCCGGCATTCTTGACGGCCATATCACCGATACGTCCTACTTTGCCGGCAAGGATCCGGCTTTCGGTTTGATCGCCAACCCGGTCGGCGCCTGGGCGTCGCCGGACCAGATGTTTGCCTTCATGTACGATGGCGGCGGCAAAGACCTGATGAACGAGCTGGTAGAGCCTTACGGCCTGCACTTCATCGGCGCGACGACACCGGGCCTGGAGGCCTTCGTCTCCAAGGTTCCGCTGAAAGGTGTTGACGACCTGAAGGGCCTGAAGATGCGTGCGCCTGAAGGCCTGGTTCAGCAGGTGTTTGCAGCGGCTGGCGCTGCTCCGGTCAACCTGCCGGGGTCCGAAGTCTTCACCGCGCTCGACAAGGGCGTGATCGACGCAGCCGACTACTCGGTCTTCTCCACCAATCAGGCACAGGGCATGCACGACGTTGCCCCGAACCCGGTCTATCCGGGCTTCCACTCCATGCCGCTGGTGGAAATTTCCATGAACAAGGCCAAGTGGGATGCCCTGCCGGACGATCTCAAGACCGCCCTTGAAGAAAGCGTCAGGGATTTCGCCAACGCGCAGGTGGCAGCTCTCGCCGAGAGCGACCAGAAAGCCGTCGAGGAAGCCAAGGCCAGCGGCAAGGTGACCGTCACGGACTGGTCGCCGGAAGAACGCGCGAAGTTCCGCTCCATCGCCACCGGCGAATGGGCCAAGGTCGCCGAACGTTCGGACAATGCCCAGAAGGTCTATGACGTTCTAACCAGCTACCTGAAAGAAAACGGCCTGATGCAGTAAGCTGCCTCAATGTGGTTACCTGGCGGGCGCCTTCGGGCGCCCGTTTTGTAAAAGAAGCTGGAGGAAACCTTGGTGGAACCGAACGAAACCCCGGAGCGGGAAAAGGATCCCGGCGCTATTGCCGAGGCCGGCATGCTCGGGCGCTGGATCGACAGGGGCGGCTTGCTGTTTGCCATCGGCATCGTTGCTTCGATGCTGATCCTCATCAACGAAGTGCTTTTGCGCTACGTCTTCAACGCCCCCACAATCTGGGCGCACGAGACCACCATTTTCCTGTGCGGCGCCGCCTTTCTCTATGGCGGGCTCTACTGCACCGCGCGCGACCGCCACATCAGGGTCGTGCTGATCTACGACACGTTGCCGCCACCTCTGCGGCGTGTCCTTGACGTCGTCATCTCGCTCATCTGCATGGTGGCCAGCACCTTTTTTGCCTACGCCAGCTGGCTGATGGTTCAGAAGGCGGCTTTTCGGCCCGATGGCAGCTTCCGTCTGGAACGCTCCGGCAGTGCCTGGGACCCTGTCTTTCCGGGCCTGATCAAGGTTTTCCTTCTGGTCGTCATGACGGTGATGGCCGTCCAGTTCCTCATTCTTGCCTATAACTATGCCAGGGGGCGTAAGTGACAGAGTTCTTCGGCTCCCTTCAAGGGCTCGGCATCGAGACCGGCACGCTGCTCATGTTCGCGATGCTGCTGGTGCTGCTGGTCTCCGGCATCCCGCTTGCCTTCGTCACTCTGCTGGTTGCGCTGATCTTCGCGCTCGGCTGGTTCGGACCCATGGTCGTGCCGCTGATCACCAGCCGCGTCTACTCCTTCGTCGGTTCCTTCGTCTTCGTCTCCGTGCCGATGTTCGTTCTGATGGCGGCAATCCTTGATCGATCAGGCATCGCCAGAGATCTGTTCGACGCCATGAAGTTGCTGGGCGGACGCCTGCGCGGCGGGGTCGCTATCCAGACCATCGTCGTGGCAGTGATCCTGGCGGCCATGAGCGGCATCATCGGCGGCGAAGTCGTGCTGCTCGGCCTTGTTGCGCTGCCCCAGATGCTGCGCCTCGGCTACGACAAACACCTGGCCATCGGCGTCGTGTGCGCAGGCGGTGCGCTCGGCACCATGGTACCGCCGTCCATCGTACTCATCATCTACGGCCTTACCGCCAACGTCTCGGTCGGCGATCTCTTCACCGCCGCCTTTCTGCCGGGTCTGATGCTGGCTGGTTTTTATGTCGCCTACGTCCTGATCCGGGCCTACCTCAATCCGGCCATCGCACCGGTACAGGACGATGAACCTGTGCCGATGGCGGAAAAACTTCGCCTCCTGAAGGGGCTTATCCTGCCGCTTACCGTCGTTGCCGGCGTGCTTGGCTCCATTTACGGCGGCATCGCGAGTGTCACCGAGGCATCGGCGGTCGGCGTTGCCGGGGTGCTGTTGTCGACGGTGGTTCGGGGGGAATTTACACTCGAGCTTCTGAAAGGTGCTGCCCTGCAGACGCTTCAGACCGTCGGCATGATCGTGTGGATCGGCATCGGTGCAAGTGCTCTGGTCGGAGTGTTCAACCTGATGGGCGGCATCAAGTTCGTCTCGGCCCTCATATCCGGCATCTCCGACAATCCCACCATCATCCTGTTGTTCATGATGCTGATCCTGTTCGTGCTCGGCATGTTCCTGGACTGGGTCGGGATCGCGCTGCTGACGATGCCGATCTTCGTGCCGATCATCAAGGATCTCGGCTACGATCCGGTCTGGTTTGGCGTTCTGTTCTGCATGAACATGCAGGTGTCGTTCCTGTCACCGCCGTTCGGGCCTGCCGCCTTCTATCTCAAGAGCGTTGCCCCACCGGGCATAACGCTGGCAACGATCTTCCGCTCGCTGCTGCCGTTCATCGCCCTGCAGATACTCGCCGTAGGTATCCTGCTGTTCTTCCCGGCCATCACCGGGCGGTAAGGCAAAAACAAAAACCGCCCGTGGACATACGGGCGGTTTCTTTTTTCGCGATGCCTCTGTTCGCCAATCCGGCCAAGCGCAGCGTGAGCCGGGATCAGAGAGGCACTGGTCTTTCGGTTTTGAAGATACCCGGTCACCTGTGCCTGTTCACACGAACCGGGCCTCCAATCCCGGAGCTCCGCTGCGCTGCGTCCGGGATGACTGCGTTTGGGTGAAAGCCAGCTCAAAGCCGGCTTTCCAGTGTTGTCACTCGCCCGGCTGTTGACCGATCGTCCTTGCCGCGTCCAGTTCCTTGTGAAGGCGCTCTTCTTCCTGAACGGCCGGTGTGATGAACCGTCCGAGCAGGAGATAGGCAACCGGCGTCAGGAACAGGGTCGAGACAGTCGCAAGGCCCAGACCTCCGACAATGACAAACCCCAGGGCAATTCGCGCTTCTGCCCCTGCCCCGCTTGCCATGATCAGCGGCACGCCGCCGACAATGGTACAGATCATGGTCATCATCACTGGTCTCAAGCGGATGTTCGAGGCATTCTCGATCGCTTCTCGCAGTCCCTGCCCGCGATCCCGCAGCTGGTTGGCAAATTCCACGATCAGGATGCCGTTCTTCGCCATGATGCCCACAAGCAGCACGAGGCCGATCTGGGAATAGACGTTGAGTGTCGTCCCGGTCAGCAGCATGGCGAAGACAGCGCAGGCCAGGCCAAGCGGAACCGTCGCCATGATGATGAGCGCACTGATGAAGCTCTCGAACTGGGCCGCCAGCACCAGCAGGATGATGATGATCGCAAAGCCGAACGTGCGCGCCATGGAGGATGACTGTTCACCCAGCGTTGCCGTTTCCGCCAGCGGCACGATACGGGCACCGGGCGGCAGCAACGGTTCGGCGATCTTCAGCGCTTCCTCATACGCATTGCCGAGGGCGAAGTCGTCCGCAAGACCTGCCGTAACAGCAACGGAGCGCAGCTGCTGTTCCCTTGCAAGAGAAGGTGGCACGGCCTTTTCCACCAGGCTGGCAATGGTCGACACGGGTACGAAGCGGCCATCACCTGTCTTGATGAAGATGTTCTCCATATCCGTCGGATCGTTGATCGGATTGGACGTGGAAACGAATTTCACGTCATAGGCCTGATCGTTGATGAAAACCTGCCCGATCTTGCGACCGTCCAGCATGGCCTGCATGGCCGTGCCCAGTCCGTTAATGTCGATGCCAAGGTCGGAGGCGCGTTCGCGATCGATGGAAACCGAAAGCTGCGGCTGGGTGGCCTCGGTGGACAGGCGCACCTGCCGGAACCTTGGATCCTGCTCCATCGCCGAGATGATCTTGTCCGCCGTAGCGCCGAGCGTCGCATAGTCGTTGCTGCCGGCGACGGCAAACTGAAGGCCGGACCCGGCACCGCGAATGCCAAGGCTGTTGGGCTGGAAGGCGAAGGCCCGCACACCTGGCACATCACGCACAAGCGCACTGACCTCGGACAGGATCTGCTGTTGCGACCGCTCGCGCTGGTCCCACGGCGCCAGACGCATGACGATGAATCCGCTGTTCTTGGAACCGCCTGTTCCCGCAATCGAGAAGGTGCTGTTGATCTCGCCGCTTTCCCGATAAGGCTCCAGCAGGTTTTCGATCTGGCGCATCTGCTGAGACAGGTAATCAAGGCTCACGCCCTGAGGCGCGGAAATGCGCATGAAGGCAATCGAGCGGTCTTCAGACGGCGTCAGTTCCGACTTGATGGTGGGAAACAGGACACCCGCGGTGGCTGCAAACAGCAGCGAAATAGCCACAACCACCATCGGCGCATCAAGGCATGCATGCAGGCAGCGCCGGTAGAGAGCGCTCAACATCCGCCCCAGACCGCCGGCTCCGCCCCCGTGATCATCGGCCTTGCCGGCCGGTTTGCTCTTGAGAATGCGCGAGGCCAGCATGGGACACAGCGACAGCGCCACGATGGAGGACAGGAACACCGCGATGGCGAGTACGAAGCCGAATTCGCGGAACAGCCCGCCGGTCTGCCCCGGCAGGAAGGAGAGCGGTACAAACACGGCAATCAGCGTCGCCGTTGTCGCCAGCACCGCGAAGAAGACCTCTTCGGCACCTAGAACCGCCGCAGCGCGTGGTCCGATGCCTTCATTTCGCCTGCGCACGATGTTTTCCAGCACCACGATGGCATCGTCGACCACAAGGCCTGTTGCCAGAACCAGCGCCAGAAGCGTCAGGATGTTGATGGAGAACCCGGCAAGATAGATCGCCGCAAGTGTGCCGATCAGCGCCACCGGCAGGGACACGCCCGGAATGATGGTTGCCCGCCAGTCCCACAGGAAAATGAAGATGATCAGCAGAACGATGCTGACCGAGATGGCAAGGGCAATCTCGACTTCATGAATGGCGCCATTGATGAAGGTGGCGTCATCGCTGGTTACCTCGATGGTCATGCCTTCAGGCAGGTTCTCCTGGATACGGTCGACCGCGGAGCGAACGCCTTCCGAAATCTCGAGCGTGTTCGACTGGGCGGAGCGAATGACGCCAAGGCCGATGCCCGACTTGCCGTTGGCGCGCAGCTGTGTCTGGCCCAGATCCGGGCCAAGTGTCACCGTCACGAAGTCGCGGAGCCTTGCGCGGCGATTGATAATAACGCTTTCGAATTCCTCAGGCGTATCAATGGAAGCCGTGGCGCGGACGATCAGATCCTGGTTCTGACTGGTCAGCGAGCCTGCCGGCGTATCGAAGGCCATGGAGGACAGGGCATTGGCCACATCCGCGATGGTCAGATTGAGGCTGGCCATCTTGGCCTGGTCGATGTCGATCCGGAAGATCTTGTCGCGGTCACCGTAGACCTGGACGTCCGCGACACCTGGAACAGCGGCAAGGACGTCGGAAATCTCGTCTTCCACCAGCACCGTCATGTCTTCGACCGACATGCGGTCGGAAGTCAGACCCAGGCGCAATACCGGCTGGGCGTTGGCATCAGCCTTGATGATACGGGAAGGCTCGGCGTCCTCGGGCAGATCGTTGGTGATGCGCCCGAGCGCATCGCGCATGTCGGAAGCGGCAACGTCCAGATCGACATCATCGGAAAATTCCACGGTCACACGGCTTCGACCGAAGGAGGACGATGAAGAGATAGACTTCACGCCGGAGACACGTGCCACTGCGCCTTCGATGACACCGGTCACTTCACGGTCGATGGTCTCGGCAGCTGCGGCCGGATAATCCGTGCTGACGGTGATGACCGGGCGGTCGACATCGGGCAGTTCGCGCACTTCGATGCCGAAAATTGCCGCGATCCCCGCAACCACGATCAGCATGTTGATCACGAAGGCAAGAACCGGACGCCGCACGAACAGGCCAGTGATGCCAAGTTCCTTCAAACGGTCCATCTGCATGGCAATCTCTCCAAGACCTTCAGGTCAATTCTCAGGAACCGCTTTGGCTGGAAGCAGTTGTCGCCGGAGTGTCCGATGCCGGAGCCTGCTTGCGGTCTGCAACCGTCACGTCGGCCCCGTTGCGAACCAGATGAATGCCTTCGGTCACGACCTCGTCGTTGACCGTCAGCTCCGCGTCGACCAACACGCTGTCGGTATTGCGCTGGATAATGCTGACCGGGACACGAACGCCCTTGCCTTCACGCACGGCCCAGACGAAGGCACCGTCGGACCCCCATTGCACGGCCAGCGGATCAACCGCCGGATACTTGTCGCCGGGAAACTTCATCGAAACCTGGAACGACATGCCGGCTCTCAACTTGTCGGCCTTGTTCGGAAAACGGGCACGAACCTGAAGTGTGCGGCTGTCGATATCGATGCGGTTGTCGACGGCACTGATGACACCCTCGAAGGTTTCACCCGGGCGGGCGACCGACGTGGCGGTGATCGGAGATCCCACTGCGATAGCGGAGGCGAACCGCTCCGGAACCCAGAAGTCGACAAGAATTTCGCTGCGGTCGTCAATGGTTGCGATGACGGTCTGCGAGGAAACGTAATTGCCTGCGGTAATGGGAAGAATGCCGACCACGCCGGCGATCGGAGTTTCGATGGAGCGGCGGGAGAGCGCCAGTTCGGCTTCGCGAAGTTGCAGCCGCGCATTGTCTACCGAGAGTTCCGCGTCTGTCACCTGAACAGCCGTAGCCGTATTGGTTTTTCGCAGCACCTGCATACGCTGAAGCCGGGCCTCGGCATCCTTCAGAGCATTTGCGGCTCTCTCGACGGCGATCTGCTCGGCGTCCAGATCCAGTTTGGCAATGGCATCTCCTGCCTTCACGGTGGCACCGGACTTGACCAGAACCTCGGTCATGCGGCCGCTTGTATAAGGCGTCACGGCAACAGACTGCAGTGCCGTGCTGGTACCGATCGCCGAAAGACGGTCATTGATCGTGATTTCGACGACCGGCGTTGCAACGACGGCACCTTGCGGCCCACCCCGGCCACGCCGTGGTTGATCGCCTCCGCTTGGCGCTGCATCGGCGACGGCAAAATCCAGCCAGTCGATCCCCCAGGCGGACAGGTGCGCGCCGGCTCCCGGATAATAACGAACCCAGAGCCCCGCCGCCACGATGACAACCAGGAGGGTGAGAACGAGCTGTTTCCAAATTGACAATTGGAACTCCGATCAGAACTTGCCGGCACTGCCGAAAACGGTTGTTTCCTGAAACCAGTTATCTACGGCAATTCCCGTATGCCAACAATCGATAAGGTGTACCAATTTGTAAGCGAAACGACACGCTTTCACGCCAATGAGTTGTTCCATCTTTGCAAATTCTACCTATGATATAGAAACTGACTGCCGGAACCGCCGTGAGAGCGTCTTCTGGCCGGGATTTCTATCCAGATAGCGTAGTGATTGCCCGAAACCAGTGCCGACGTCCGGCACCGGTTCTCTTTCGGTATGGCAGGATCTGTCCCTATGCGGCGTCGTCAACGCGGCGCAGGGATGCTTGCCGGGTCAGGATCTGGCGGCGGGCAAACGCGGCGATGAAAACGGCTGTCAAAATGAGGACGATGGTGGGGGCCGGTGCGCTGTCCAGAAAGAAGCTGGCGTAGGTGCCTGCGACCATTGACACCATGCAGACCAGCACCGACACGTAAAGCATCGACTTGAAGGTGCGGACCAAAAGGAATGCGATCGCCCCCGGTGCAATGAGCAAGGCAACCGCCAGGATAAGGCCCGCAGCAGAAAGCGTTGCCACGATCGTCAGCGACAGTGCCGCCAGAAGGCCGTAGTGCAACAGCTTTACCGGCAAACCGGAGGCCTGAGCCTGGGCCGGATCGAAACTGTGCAACAGAAGGTCTTTCCACTTCAGCACCAGCCCACCGCCGACAACGAGGGCAATAACGCCTGCGGTGACAAGCTCGTGCTGCTCCACACCCAGCATGTTGCCGAACAGGATATGGTCCAGATGAGCGTTTGTCCGGATCGAGACGTAAAGCACGATGCCGACACCGAACATGCCGGAAAACACGACCCCCATCACGGTATCCTGCTTCACCCGGCTGTTGCCTGACAGGTAACCCGTCAGAACGGCACAGACCATGCCGGCGGCAAAAGCGCCGACGATCAATGGTATGCCAAAGATGTAAGCCAGTACGATGCCGGGTAAAACCGCGTGGCTGACAGCGTCCCCCATCAGGGCCCAACCCTTGATCACCAGGAAGCTCGACAAGAGAGCCGTCGGGATGGACACGATCACGCAGATCAGAAACGCGTTCTGCATGAAGGGGAACTTGAACGGCAGAAGCAGCGTCTCGAGGTCCATCAGGCCTGATCTCCCGCTTCTGATTTCGCAACGTCCGCAGCGTATCCCCGGCGCAGGGCTTCCGCCGACTTGCGCCTGGCGGCCAGAAGGCCGTGCTTTGGCGCCAGAACGAATGTGAACAGGAAGATCAGGGTCTGCAAGGTGACAATGATACCGCCTGTGGCCCCGTCCAGAAAGTAGCTGATATAGGCTCCGGCGAAGCTGGTCAGCGTGCCGATCGCGATGGAGGTCAGGATCAGGCGCGGGAAGCGGTCGCACAAGAGGTAGGCTGTCGCACCGGGCGTGACCACCATTGCAATAACGAGAAAGGCCCCGACCGTCTGCATGGCCGCAACCACGGAAGCGGACAGAAGCACGAAGAAGATTGCCTTGAGGAGACCGGGCCTCAGACCGATTGTGCGGGCATGGCTTTCGTCAAAGAAAGTGACCATCAGATCCTTCCACTTGAGCGTCAGGATCGCCAGCGACACAAAGCCGATGATGGCCAGTTGCAGGGTATCTTCCGGCGTGATGGCCAGAATGTTGCCCATGGTGATCGTCTGGACCGAGACCGACATTGGGCTAATGGAAACGATGAAGAGACCAAGGCCGAAGAAGGACGTGAAGATCAGGCCGATGATCACGTCGACCTTCAGGCCCGAACGTTCGGACAGGAACAGCATGGCCCCGGCTGCAAGTCCGCCCGCCAGAAAGGCCCCCAGGGAAAACGGCAGGCCCAGGATATAGGCACCGGCCACCCCCGGCACGACCGAATGAGACAGGGCATCGCCGATCAGCGACCAGCCTTTCAACATCAGGTAGGACGACAGGAAGGCGCAAACCCCGCCGACAAGTGCGGAAACCCACATGGCATTGGTCATGTAGCCATATTGAAAGGGTTCGAGGAGATAGGCGAAACTGAAAGGCTCCATCAGTCGCGCGCCTCTCTCGTCTGCACTTTGTCGCCGTATTGAACGAACGGGCGCTCGTCGTCGGTCAGGATCGTCACCGTACGCTGATCGCCATCGGTGTGCAGGGTCTGGTCGGAAATGGTGAAATGGCGCAGCACCCCGCCAAAGGCCTTCTCCAGGTTCTGACGGGTGAAGGTTGTCGCGGTTGGCCCGTAGTCGAGCACCGTTCCCTTGACCAGCACCGTCCTGTCGCAGAATTCGGGAACGGAACCGAGGTTATGGGTGGAGACAAGCATCACCCTGCCCTCGGCCTGTAACTCCCGCAGCAACGCCACGATCTGTTCCTCGGTTTTCACGTCGACGCCGGTGAACGGTTCATCCAGCAGGATCACCTGGCCGTCCTGGGCAAGAGCGCGGGCGAGAAAGACGCGCTTGCGCTGACCACCGGAAAGCTCGCCAATCTGCCGATGCCGGAAATCCTGCATGTTCACGCGGGTCAGTGCCTGGTCGACCGCGGCATGGTCCGCAGGCTTTGGCCGTCGCAAAAACCCCATGTGGCCGTAACGGCCCATCATCACCACGTCCTCCACCAGAACGGGGAATGACCAGTCGACTTCCTCCGATTGGGGAACGTAAGCGACGAGGTTCTTCTTGAGGGCTTCCCGGACGGTCATATCCAGGATCCGGATGCGCCCCTTGGCTGTGGGCACGAACCCCATGATGGCCTTGAACAGCGTCGACTTGCCCGCGCCATTGACGCCGACCAGAGCCGTGACGGTGCCGCGCGGGATCGAGAAGCTGGCGTTCCAGAGTGCCGTATGTCCGTTCCGGTAGGTAACCGTAACGTCTTCGGCGGCAATTCCGCCATCGTCCCTGACGTTGGGCATATCCATAACCGGGTCCTTGATGACATTCAGCATGTAGGCTTTCCAGTACAATCTGAAGTTACTGTGACACAATCAAGGGCAGCATCGGGTCATGCTGCCCGGCAGTCTTTATTACGGGCCATCACTGTGAATTGGATTTCAGCCCCTCGACCACCGTGCTCGAGGTGACCTTCAGCAAGTCCAGGTAGGTGGGCACCTTGCCGTCCGCCTCGCTCAGGGAATCGACATAAAGGTCGCCGCCATATCTCGCGCCGGTTTCCCGGGCCACCTGCTTGGCAGGCGAAGTGTTGACCGTGCTCTCGCAGAAGACGACCGGGATGTCGTGCTCACGCACCCCGTCAATCACCGAACGGACCTGCTGCGGCGTGCCGACCTGATCGGCGTTGATCGGCCAGAGGTACAGCTCCTTCATGCCGAAATCGCGGGCGAGATAACTGAACGCGCCTTCACAGGTCACCAGCCAGCGCTTGTCTTCCGGGATATCGGCAACGGCCTGGCGCAGCGGCTCTATGGTTTCGCGCAGCTTTGCCTTGTAGGCATCCGCGTTGCCGGCATAGACCTCCGCATTCTCCGGGTCGTATTGGGCAAATGCCTTGGAGATGTTGTCGATATAGATCAGCGCGTTGTCCAGTCCCATCCACGCATGCGGGTTCGGCTTTCCTTCATAGGAACCCGACGCGATCGAGATCGGTTCGATCCCGTCTGTCAGGGTTACGGAGGGGATGTCGCCTAGGTTGGACAGAAACTGCTCGAACCAACGCTCAAGGTTCATGCCGTTCCACAGGATCAGGTCCGCGTCGGATGCCCGCACGATGTCCTGCGGTGTCGGCTCATAACCGTGGATTTCCGCACCCGGCTTGGTGATCGAGACCACTTCGGCGGTCTCCCCGGCAACATTCTGCGCAATGTCGGCAAGAACGGTGAATGTGGTCACCACTTTCATTTTGTCCTGTGCGGAAGCGCCGTTTACCGGTCCGGCTGCAAGTGCCGCAAGAGAGACCGTCAGAAGCAGTTTTTTCAACATCACCATATCCCGGTTCGAACATCATTTCTGCAAGTGATATTGCAACTCATTCGCA
>NZ_AXCE01000031.1:0-8674 GCF_000475395.1 Labrenzia sp. C1B70 | reverse complement strand
CATAAAGTGGATGGGCTCTAGCGCGCCTTTCATAAGTTGCTGAACTTTGACCACTCGGCACTGGCGCTGGATAAGGAAGATTTGTCGTTCAGACTTGTCTCCAAGTCCTTGTTTCTGTTTCGCGCGAGCACTGCTTGGGCTCTATGTATTTTGCCAACAAATCCTAATGGCTCTTCCAAGTTACATTATAATTTTTTATGTTCGCTTGAGATAACATAATATGGCACAGATACTCCAACTCACTCAATCGATTGTGCCCTAGGCACTACTATGATCATAAGGTTACGTCTACACAACATTATACCTTATTACGTTTTTGGGAGAAACCATTTTGGCTACAGCGATCAAGGTGCCACGGGCAGCGCGTAAGGAGCTCATGACCCTCGGAGAAAACATTCGTGTCGCGCGTCTGAGACGTAGACTGACAGCCGAGATCATCGCGCAGCGCGCCGGAACAACACGGCAGACTGTGGCCAAGATCGAACAAGGGGATCCTGCAGTAAAAATAGGCACCTATGTCGCTGTGCTACAAGCGCTTGGCCTCATTAATGGATGGGGGAATATTGATGACCCTGTCGGTGATCAAATATCTCTCGATGACCTTCCCAAGCGGGCGAGGCTGAAGAATGGTTGAAGTCTGGATAGACTGGAAAGGGTTGCACCGGGTCGGCACGCTGCATCGCGTTGCTGGGCGAGGTCGAGAGCGAGAGCGAGTAGCTTTCACTTATCACGAAGATTGGCTCTCTGACAAAAATGCCTTTGGCCTTTCACCAGACATTCCCCTAGGGCCTGGGCAGTTCGTGCCAGGAGTGGGACAAGACATGCTAGCCCCACTCGGGGACTCCTCCCCAGATACATGGGGCCGAACTGTCATGCGGCGCTACGAGGGAAGGATTGCAGAGGCTGAAGAGCGGCGCTCGAGGACGCTGCAAGAGGCCGACTATTTGTTGGGAGTAAACGACGAGACCCGTTTAGGCGCACTGCGATACAAAGTTGATGGGGAGTTTCAAGCGCGCGAGGGGATTGGCGTGCCTGTACTGCTCAGTCTCGGAGATCTATTGCAAGCATCTCAACGCGTGCTTCGTGGGGAGGAGACCGTGGAAGACCTCAAAATGCTCTTTGCTCCAGGAAGTTCTCTCGGCGGAGCTCGGCCCAAAGCCAGTATTCTCGATCAGCACGGGCGCCTCTCTGTAGCAAAATTTCCGAAGGAGACCGACAACCACTGCGTCGAGCGTTGGGAAGCTATTACACTGGAATTGGCTCGGCGAGCCGGAATAACAGTTGCTGATCACACCCTTGAAATGGCAGGCGACATACCCGTCTTTTTGTCTCACAGGTTTGATCGGAACGAAGAGGGCAGGATCCCGTTCATCTCAGCGATGGCCATGATTAATGGACGAGACGGGGAAAGCTACAGCTACCTAGACTTGGCGGACTTGATAACCTCGGAAAGTGTAACACCGGAAAGAGATCGCGAAGAGCTATACAGGCGGGTTGCCTTTTCCATCCTCGTGACGAACCTCGACGACCATATGCGCAATCATGGGTTTCTTCGCGGCAGGGGGGGCTGGTACCTGTCGCCGGCGTACGACATCAACCCCGTCCCAAACCAACCGCGCGTGCTCAAGAGCTACATCACTGACGACAATCCAGATGCCAGCATCGAATTGCATCGATCTCAGCACGAGAATTACCTCCTTGAGGCCGAAAGTGCCGATCGCATAATTGCTGAAGTAGGCAGGGCCACAAAGACTTGGAAAGAAGTTGCGCACGCTTTGGGAGCACCAGCGCGCGAGATCAAGGAGATGGTATCAGCTTTTGAGCACGAGGAATCGGACGTAGTCTGGTAAGCTTCCCCACTTCAGTCGATTGCCAGTTCTAAAACCAGCCCTGAAAATTGCCAACAGCTCTAGTGGATGCGGATATCTAGTCGATAACTGCCTTCTCCACCGCGGCGTACAAGAACACGTTGGCAACTGTCACTGTCCAGTTCGAAGAAACTTCTTCTACCTCGTTGTGCAATGGCACATTTCTCGAAAGTTGCCGAAACGTTGGCCAAAATCCGTTGAAGTTCCTAACGCTGTGACATGGGTGCGCGTCCTAAAATTGTAACAAATGCCAATAAATGAACAGCAACTAGTGCGGGTAGTAACGATCAGCGCTCGACCGCCGCGCCGAGTTTCTCGGTTGTATTTATTTGGCATACCACCAAGTGTTCGTTTGTTAAACTTGCTCAATTTACCATTAACAAATTCTGGATAACTTCATATAGGCTATATTTTTTAAGACAAGGTGAGAAATTATTAATTTGAGTGATGTTTATGTTTGAGAGACGTGATATTATTTAAGAATATAACAGGGAAAACTTATGCGAAAACTGAAAATAATCGCATTGGCAATGTTCGCAACCTCCGTTGCTTTGACTGGAAGTCGTGCGCAGGACGCAAGTTCGCCGGTCCTAACGATTGAGGGGAAAATCGCCGCAAATGGGTCGATAGACCTAACGATGAATGAGATTGAAGAGATTGGTGTTGCGGAAATCACAACAACCACTCCCTGGCACGACGGAGCGGTAACCTTTTCTGGCGCACCAATGGCAGACCTGCTCAACAAGGTTGGGGCAACCGGCACCAAAATCAGCGTGATCGCATTGAACAACTACCACACCGAAATACCTGTCTCCGATTTCGAGAAATACGGTGTCATCCTGGCAACCAAAAAAGATGGGAAGTATATGCCTGTCAGCGACAAGGGACCGCTCTTTATAATCTATCCCTTCGACAGTGATAAAGAGCTGAAAAGTGAGATCTATTATTCTCGGGCTGCCTGGCAGGTTCGGACCATCACCGTCGAATAACAGATGAGTCTAAGGCCCCAAATGCGTCGTCCCAATGGATTTACGATCTTTGCCATATTCGCGCTGTGTTGCTTCGCGCTATTGGCTCTGGTCCACCGCCAAGTCTCTGGTGCATCCGAAGATGCAGCTATGAGATCGATGAGCTACGATGTAAGCTGGACAGGTGCAAACGGGCGCATTGAAGCTGCAAGTCTCGAAAAATATGTCGCGCGCTATGCGGCTCTGGATACAGCGGAAGATGCTGAAAAAGCCAGGCTCTTTTATCAGATTTTTTTGAGCCGCCTCGATACCTGGAATTCTGGTGGCTACAAGGTGTTTTTGGACCAATCGCCAGCAAGGCAGGCAAGATTCGAACGTGCGTGCGAAAAAGTTGTCAACCTTGCGCCAGATTTTGAAACTATAGAAAACCCTGCGTCTCAGGAGCGTATTCTGTCGGTCCTGTCCGAAACCTCATCGACCTTTGAAAGGCTCGGGGGAGAATCCCAAACCTTTGCGATAGCCAAAGCGGCATCTGTTCGCGCCGAACTCAAGGAAAAGCAACGGCAACAGAACTGGTTGATGTTTGCCCTCGTTGCTAGCGGCATCGGCCTGTTGGCCTTGACCGCCCGCCAGAATTGGCGTTTGCGGCGTGCAAATGAAAATATTTCGACTAATGCCGAACGCATGGCTCATCTTGCCAAGCACGACACCTTGACTGGCCTTCGCAACCGCCTTGCCCTCGATGAACGCCTTTCGTTCTTATGCCGATATCAGCCTCGGAATGATCGTGTTGCCGTGATCGCGATCGATCTCGACGGCTTCAAAACTGTCAACGACGTGATGGGGCATAACGCAGGCGATGCTCTTTTGGTTGCGACAGCACGGAAGTTGGAGGCAATCGTATCGGCTTGGCATTCCAGCAACATGGTTTTTCGGGTGGGCGGAGATGAGTTTATCGTCATCGCGCACATCGATGTGGACAATGACAATGCCATTTCACTTGGCCATGAGCTTGTGAAATGTTTCAAGCAGCCCATTGAGACCAGTTACGGGAACATAATTGTCGACCTGTCGGCCGGCGTCGCTCTGCAAAACGGCACATTCGAGCCTGAAATTCTAATGGATGCCGATCTGGCGTTAACCTTTGCCAAGTCGCGGGGGAAAGGTCACGCACTGGAGTTTGACAAGAGTTTGCGAAACAACCTGCATCGCCGAATAGAGCTCGAAGCTGAGCTGAAAAAAGCGGTACTGCGCGGAGAGTTCGTTCCATTCTATCAACCGCAGTTCGATCTTGCGAGCGGTACAGTCGTGGGTTTTGAAGCTCTTGCCAGGTGGTCACATCCCAAACTTGGCTTCGTGCCACCTGATGAGTTTATCCCGATCGCGGAGGGTAGCGGCGATATCGTTTCCATTGGACGCGCCATTTTCGAAACCGCATGTCTCGACGCCCTGAAGTTTCCGGACGGGACGAGCCTGTCAGTTAATATTTCTGTAGTCGAGTTACTTCAAGACGATGTCATCGAGCACTTTCGAAGATCGCTTGAACGAACGAAGTTTCCTCCAGAACGCCTGAAAATGGAGGTTACTGAATCTGTCATGATGACAGACCTGGACAGAATCCTGACAACGCTCGCTTCACTCAGGAGCCTGGGGATCGCAATCTGCCTGGACGATTTTGGAACGGGGTTCTCTGCTCTTTCCTACCTTACAAAATTTAGATGGGACGAACTGAAAATTGATCGAACATTCGTGAAGTCAGCCCTTACAGATCCGGTAAACCGTGGAATTATTCGCACAGTAAGAGGTCTCGCAAGTTTGATTGATGCGCAAGTTGTAGCTGAGGGTCTGGAGACACTGGAGCAGATAGATCTGCTTAAACAAATGGGCTGCACTGTTGGTCAAGGCTATCTTCTCGGCCAGCCGATGCCCGCCGGAGATATTCTGCAGTTTGTGGGTGCTCAATCGAACAAGTCACCTGCTGTAATGGTTCTGGATGAGGAAATCGTTCGAATTCATGGCTGAGACGGATCGGTTTTGATCTGTTGCCAAAGATACGATCGCACCAAAACACCCTTCTAAGGACTGCTCTGCAGTAGTTTTCTAAACTTTTCGTTAACGGCCGTAATGCGAACGATACTTCCGTTCGACTTGATGATCAGAATTTGCGATTTTGGCGTCAGATGTTGTCAGGCTGCCAGAACGGAATGCGCCATCTCCTGCAAGCTTCGAAAGAAGGTGGAGATGCTGTTCGCGCATCTGAAGCGGATCCAGGGATTCAATCGTCTCCGATTGCGCGGACCATGCGGAGCGCGTGACGAATTCCACGTCGCAGCCCCCGCCCAGAACCACCGAAAGCTGGCAAAACTCCTGCCACCGCGGCAGATCGCCAGCTGACGCGAGAAAGGGCGACGCGCGCGGTACTTCAAGAGGCAATCAACGCGACTACCGGGCCGAGTTTTTCAAAAGTATAAGACCAAAGCGAACTTTCACAACAAGAGATGCATATCTCCGCTAAGGGACGTATGTGTACTTGAACACGGAAGGCGGGAAGCCGCGGTCCGGCAGAGTGATCTAATGGATTTGACCGGTACCAAAGCACGTCTAGAGCTACGAAAATTCGAGTTTCGGCAATTCAAGCCGGAAACAGGTTGTGCTGCCCTCGCTTGCGACTGATAGTCGCCCGCTATGTGCCTTTGCTATCGATGATGCAATGTGCAGGCCGAGCCCGAGACCCTCACTTGTCCCGCTCCCGCGATGAAACGGGTGAAACAGAGTTTTCTGAAGCTCGGGCGGGATCGGCTCTCCCTCGTTTTCCACTTCTATAACGGCCTCTTTGTCATGGCTCCTGACTGTAACCTGAACTGGCGAGCCAGAGGCTCCGTGCGTGATCGCATTGGATAGGAGATTCGATACCGCTTGCCCGATCCGATCCGGATCGCAGCTGACCGGATACGCCAGATCGACATCCAGTTGGATTTCCTTTTCCGGGACGGTGACACGGATCTCGTCTACCACCTGTTGCAGCGTCTCCGCGAGAGGCGCATCCTGCACGACGCTGACTGCTATACCGCCGCCAAGTCGAGATTTCGCGTGCAACATCATGTTGTCAATCAACTCCGTCATGCGGTGAAGTGAGGCACGCATCAGGACGAGCAAATCGCGCCCACGGCTCGTCACCGGCTCTTTGTCCAGTTGTCGGATGCCCGCACCGAAGGCGGCAACCGGGTTTCGCAAGTCATGACCGAGGATCGCTATAAACTCATCCTGTATCTGGACCAGCTTGCGTTCGTGTTCGATCAGTTGCTCCTGTGCTTCCAATCGTTCCTCGGTTTCCAGGTTGCGTCCGATGAGGTCTGCAAACATTTTCAGCATCGCCACAGCGCGGGGACTCTTGACGTCTTTTGGTTCGGTGTCGATCGCGCAGAGGGTCCCGAAAAAGCTGCCGTCACTTCGATAGATCGGCACCGAAGCATAACTGACGATGCCAAAGGCCGTGGCAATGGGATGGCCTTGATACTCTGGGTCACTCGCGGCGTCGCTGAAAATGACCATCTCGGACGTTTCCCGCACTGTCCGGCAGAATGTAGACTCTATCGCGATCTCGTCGCCTTCAGAGAGGCCGAAATTGACCTCGTCGATGGTGCGGCAAGCGACCCATCTGTCGGCCGTCACACGGGCTACCCCGGCAAATCGCATATTTGTCGCGAGCATGACTGTCTCAAGAATTGTCTTGACGAACTCGCTGCCTGCCAGCAACTCGATATCTGTTTGGAAATCGTGGGTTCCAGCTAGAAATGCAGAACGGCCCTGTAATTCGACAGGAGCTTCTTCTTTGTTCATCGAGATCACATTTGCCGCTTTCTTAAAGATTCAACCACAGATCACGGGAAGGTAGACATCTTGCTGCCGGGAGCGTTATTGCGTTCCAGTTGAGATGCCATGCCTAGCCCGGCAACTTTCCAATGCAGTTAAGGGACCCTTCGTATCGGAAGTCAATGGCAGCCACCATAGACCGCGAAGCAGCATCCCGATCTGGAGACGAAGGTCGGCTCAGCCGAGAACGATGAAATCATCGCGGACAAATTTCCAAATCTGAGGTATCTACTTGGCAAAATTCATGTCGAGCAACCTTGAGAAGAAGTTCTGCGCCTTCTCATTGGCCGGCTTATCTGTCTCTTTACGGACCGGCAAAAACTCAAGGATGATTTGTCGTTCAGACTTGTCTCCAATGAAGCAGGTACGGATACGATAGTGGCGCTTGAGGCCGATGTGGCTTTGAACCTGCCACACGCGGCCGGCATCCCAGCCAACGGTGTCGAGCACACGGGCAAGGTCGCGCACATCCGTTGGCGACATCAGTTTATCCGACAGGCGCTCTGAGCCGATCTGTCTGGCGGACAGTCCGAGTTCTCCGCGGCCGGCGTTGTTGGCGTATTTGATCCGCCTTGAATTTAAATCTGCCACCAAAATCGGCGTTGGAACGGCATCCAGGATATCTGCGGCCGGTAGATCCTGAGAATCGGCGCCCACTTCTCCGACAAAGATGCAACCACCTTTCGGGTTCTCTAGGGCCAGTGGATGCAGGTCGAATAGGAGTTCCTTCGCAACACCGGTGTCGTCAGGCAGTTTCAAGACACCCTGTGTCAGGGTTTTGTCGGCCAACATCTTTGTGAAGGTGGCAGGAAGTTTCTTTCCTAGGAGATTTGGTATGGTGCGAACATCACGGCCGATGATCTGCTTGGAATTTTTGACCGCGAACACTTTCAGAAATTGCCTATTGGCGGACCTGATCACTCCGTTACGATCAGTCACGAGAATTGCACTGGTTACCGACGCCAAAGCATGTGCCAAATTTGACAGCATGTCGGGTGACTCGTCTCTTTTGGGCGCCTCTGACGAACACTCTCGCATTACCCCAACCACCAAGGGTACTGTTTTCCCTGCAAGGCGTGCCGCGACAATTTCAAAGGTCTTCAGGCCGGCGTCCGTTTTCATTGTTGCCGTCAAAGGTGATGAAAGCCCGTGCTCTATCGCATCGGAAAGCAATAGCAAAAATCGCTTCCTGTCAGTCTGCGCGTAATACTCCAACGCGTTACGCAAGGAGAATTTGACCAGCCGATATCCTTTGGCACTGGTTGCGTCCGTGCGCTGCCAGCAAATTTCTTCAGCTACAGGATCATAGGCCCAATAGGAAACGCCAACGGTTGAGAGAATTGCGCAGGTTTCCGGATTCGGGACCAGTTGCTTCATTGAACGCAGGAGGGTGTTGACTTCTGTGGGCAATTTACCGCTGCTTTGTTGGGGTGGAAATGGCCCCATTATTAAGCAGTTCAAAATTGAACGAAGAGTGAACCTAGTCAATTCAAATGGTAATTATTGCCGGTTATATCGAAAAACGTTTGAGTTCAACGAAATCCAGAAGAAAACATCGGCATTTTTACTATTGAGAAGTTGCACAATAGATCAAAATCACATTACGGCAATGGTGGTTGGTCCTTGAGGGGCGCGGTCGCACGAAATAATCGGCAGAAATCTATAGATATATCTGATTGGCTTGAACACAGTGTTTTAGCTGGACTTTTGGACGATTGCCGAAGCTGTGCGGCTTAGTGCCCCCAAACCCTCTCGTGCGTCCTCATCGAGCACATTCGGATATCGAGACTAGCACAAAAGGAAAACATGATGTTCTCCAGCACGAATCGATACCTATCGAAATGGAAACCTTCACCGAAATTTACGACCGGCTGGAAACACAGAAAACCGACGATCGGTTAACGTGACAACACTCATTTTGAAAGCTGTGCGGATCGCTTAATTCTAGAGCCCATCCACTTTATG
>NZ_AXCE01000030.1:0-3532 GCF_000475395.1 Labrenzia sp. C1B70 | reverse complement strand
CAGACCATGGCCCATACGGCCATCGCCTATGCCAAGGCCAAGAAGCGCACACGGGCAATGGCCGTCACCTCGTCCATTGGCCCCGGCGCCACCAACATGGTGACCGCCGCAGCCCTTGCCCATGTGAACCGCCTGCCGGTGTTGCTGATCCCCGGCGATGTCTTCGCCAATCGGGCACCCGACCCGGTGCTGCAGCAGGTGGAGGATTTCGACGACGGCACGGTTTCGGCCAATGACTGCTTCCGTCCCGTCTCGCGCTACTTCGACCGCATCAGCCGCCCGGAACACCTGCTGACGGCCCTTCCGCGCGCCTTCCGCGTGATGACCGATCCGGTCAACTGCGGTCCGGTGACCCTGGCGTTCTGCCAGGACACGCAGGCAGAAGCCTTCGATTATCCGGCAAGCTTCTTCGAGCCGAAGGTCTGGCGCATCCGTCGCCCGGAACCCGACAGCCGGGACATCGCCGACGTTGTCGCCCTCATCAAATCCGCAAAGAACCCGGTTCTGGTTTGTGGCGGCGGCGTTATCTATTCGCAGGCTGAAGAAACTCTTGGCGCGTTTGCGACCAGGCACGGCATTCCGGTGATCGAAACCCAGGCGGGCAAGTCGGCGCTGGCGCAGTCTCATCCGATGAACTTCGGCACCGCCGGGGTCGACGGCTCGGCCTGCGCCAACGAGATTGCCGAAAGCGCCGATCTCGTCATCGGTATCGGCACCCGCTTCCAGGACTTCACCACCGGCTCCTGGGCGCTCTTCAAGAAACCCGGCCGCAAGCTCGTCTCCATCAACGTCCAGGGCTACGACGCCCTGAAGCATGGTGCCATCGGTGTCGTCGGCGATGCCAAAGTGTCTCTGGAGAAGATCTCAGCGGCCCTTGGCTCAGAGACAAAATCGGCTTTCAATCCGCAGTCTCGTCTTGACTGGCTGGCCAAGGTCGATGCCCACTGCAGTGCGCGGACCGATGTAACTGAAGGCTACCTGCCGCTCGATGCGGAGGTTATCGGCGCGGTGCAGCGGACATCTTCGGAAAAGACCATCGCCATGTGCGCGGCCGGCACCATGCCGGGCGCCCTGAAGCTTCTGTGGCAGGCGCCGCAGGGTGGCTATCATATGGAATACGGCTATTCCTGCATGGGCTACGAGATTGCCGGTGCTATGGGCATCAAGCTGGCGCAGCCGGAGCGGGATGTCGTCTGCTTCGTCGGTGACGGGTCCTACATGATGGCCAACTCGGAACTTGCGACGGCCGTCATGCGGCGGGTGCCGTTCACGGTCGTGCTCACCGACAACCGGGGCTACGGCTGCATCAACCGGCTGCAGATGGGCACCGGTGGCAACCAGTTCAACAACCTCTATCAAAACTGCAATGTCGAGGCGCAGCCGGACATCGACTTCGTCGCCCACGCGGCCGCCATGGGCGCCCACGCGGTAAAGGCAAAGGACATCGCCGATCTGGAAGCGCAGATCCTCGCCTCGAAGGACCGGGCCATCCCGACGGTAATCGTCATCGATACGGACCCGATGCATGGGCCGGGCGAGAACGGTGGCGGTCACTGGTGGGACGTCGCCGTGCCGGAGGTCTCTGAACGGACCGAAGTCAACAAGGCCCGTGAGGGCTATGTCGACGCTTTGAAGCACCAGAACCTGGTCGATTGAGGGGAATGCAGAACACCAGCCCAGCTTTTCCACCCAGTCACACATCATCCTGAGGAGGACCGTCAGGTCCGTCTCGAAGGATGGGCGGCATATACCGAACAAGTGGCCCATCCTTCGAGACAGCGCTGAAGCGCTTCCTCAGGATGAGGTTCGAAAGTTACGATCAACTCCAACGCTCCAATGCGTTACAGGACAACAGCCATGATCCTTTACGGCACCAACCCGATCGCCTGGGCCAATGATGACGACCAGACCCTTGGCGCACATATTCCGACCGAGCAGATCCTGTCGGAAGCTTCCGAAATCGGCTTCGACGGCATCGAGAACGGCCACCGCTGGCCGAACGATCCGGAAGAGCTGAAACAGCTTCTGGGCGGCCATGGGCTCAAGTTCATTTCCGGCTGGTACTCGCTCAACCTGCTTGCCCAGTCGGTCGAGGCCGAAAAGAAGGCGATCCAGCCGCATCTGGACAAGCTGAAGTACAATGACTGCAAGGTCTGCATTGCCTGCGAGACCTCCAACACCATTCAGGGCTCTCAGGTCGACATCAACACCAGCCCGGTTCTTACCGCAGAAGAGATGAAAGCCTTCGGCGCCAAGATCGAGGAACTCGCGGCCTTCTGCGCAAGCCAGGGCATCGACCTTGTCTACCATCACCACATGGGCACTGTGGTCGAGACACCGGCGGAAATCGACGCTTTCATGGATGCCACCGGCCCGGCGACCAAGTTGCTGTTCGATGCCGGTCATTGCTATTTCGGCAGCAATGGTCAGGATCCGGCGCCAGTTCTGGAAAAACACGCTGCCCGCGTGAAGCATTTCCATGCCAAGAACGTTCGGCCTGCCGTGATGAAGGATATCCGCGAAGACAAGAAGTCCTTCATGGACGGCGTCCGTGCCGGCGTCTTCACCGTGCCGGGCGACGAGGAAGGCGGCGTTGATTTCAAACCTCTTCTCCAGATCCTGAAGGATACCGGCTACGAAGGCTGGATCGTTATCGAGGCAGAGCAGGACCCGGAGGTCCGCAATCCGTTCCAGTATCAGAGCCTCGGCCTCAAGACCCTCAAGCAACTCGCAAAGGAAGTGGATTTGACATGAGCCATCTTCTCGTCAAACCGTCCGGCACCTCCGGCAAGGTGCACGACATCACGCCTGAAAGCGCCAGGTGGGGCTATGTCGGCTTCGGCCTGTATCATCTGGAAGCGGGACAGTCGGGATCGGAAGAAACCGGTGACAAGGAAGTCATCCTTGTCCTCGTGGAAGGCAAGGCGTCAATTTCCGCTGGAGATGAAAGCTTTGGTGAGCTGGGCGACAGGATGAGCGTTTTCGAGCGCAAGAAGCCGCATTGCGTCTATGTGCCCAACGGCAGCAGCTGGTCTGCAACGGCGACAACCGACTGCGTCCTGGCGGTCTGCACCGCCCCCGGCAAGGGCAATTACAAGGCCCGTGTGATCACGGACATCGGCCAGGTGGAACGCGGCAAGGGAGCGAACACCCGCTATATCCACCCGATTGCGATGGAAGAAAGCGATATCGCCGACAGCCTGCTGGTGACGGAAGTGTTCACACCCCAGGGCAACTGGTCGTCCTACCCGCCGCACCGGCACGACGAAGACAATTTTCCGGACATGACCTATCTGGAAGAGACCTACTACCACCGCCTGAACCCGAAACAGGGTTTCGGGTTCCAGCGCGTTTTCACCGAGGACGGCGAGCTGGACGAGACGATGGCTGTTGCCGATGGCGACGTGGTGCTGGTCCCCAAGGGCCATCACCCCTGCGGCGCACCCTACGGCTACGAGATGTATTATCTGAACGTCATGGCCGGCCCGATGCGCAAGTGGCGCTTCCAGAACCATCCGGATCACGACTGGAT
>NZ_AXCE01000029.1:0-18014 GCF_000475395.1 Labrenzia sp. C1B70 | reverse complement strand
CCGGATCGAGGACCAAAACGTACGGACCAACCTCATTCAGATGACCAGCGCGATTGCCGGTGAGGCTGACCACGCTGGCGTCACCGGTCGCGCTTGATCAACCGTCCTCCCCCTTTGGAGCCGGGTAGTTTGCCGCACCCGGTTCCCGGCGGCCGCGATTAGACCATACTGTTTCTGATTGCAGTCGGCACCAACCGCGCATCCTGAGACGCACCCTGCTGCAGGTCGAATTCAGACTAACAACGTGGAAATACGCCGTGACCGGCAACGACGACAAACATGAAGATGATGTCAGTTGCAGCAGAAGCCGCAACACAATCCTCTAGCATCCTCTGATTGTGCTTGTTATGATGCCACTACTCAGATTGCAACCGCTCCAAGGGTAAACTGAGTTAGGAGCAAGGCTTGTCCGCTAAGCGGCCTTTGTCCCGGCAAAATCCCACCATGTTGCCGGGGCCGCTCCGACTTCAACCGCGCTATCTCAATCCATTGGAATGTCTGCAATCCCACCACCGGAAGAATGCAAGCCGCAACGATCAGACACCAACGAGTTGTGATACAAAAATCATGTGGCCTTGACACTTGCATGACAGAAAAAGGAATGAGGTCTATAACTGCGTCTCGATGGACGAAAACGTCTCGGAGAGTATTTTACGCCTTTCAGCCTCCAGAGGGCCGCAGAACTCGCCGTCCAGAAGGCGTTTGACATCTTCTTTCCAAAGGGCAATTAAGCTCGATCGCTGTTCGGCCGTGCGGTCACCCGAACCAATCTGTGCGGCGAGCTGTAGCAAACGAACCATTTCGCTTCGAATGGGCTCAGGAAGTTGGGCGAGCTGTCGATGAGGAGACACGTCTGCGTCCCGCAGCTGATGCCCCGGCGAGATGAATTCATCCATAAGACCCACGAAGCGATGTAGCCCCGGATAGATTGAGCAAAGACGTTCCAATTCCGCATCGCTGACCCGTTCCCGCAGCGCGTAAAGGTCTGGCAAAAATCGCACCATGGTCCCGGTTACCTGCTGTGCGGACTGCCCCTGCTTTTCAAGAAAAACTAGCTCGGAGTGGATGAATTTGGCAATTCGCCTGACGTGCTGCATGGACTTTCTAATCCCTTTCGTCCTTTAGCTCGTTAAGTACTAGAGAATCCGGGATAACTACAACCGGTATTGCCAACTTGTTGCTCACTCTTGGGCTTGGTAGATCGCTGTGATGTTTGAACGTCTTGATTTGCCGCGCCTTAAGGGCTTCCGTTTTCCCAGATCGATTATCTCCTATGCGGTTTGGGCCTATCATCGGTTTGCGTTGAGTACGGCAGATGTTGAAGACCTCCTTGCTGAGCGGGGTATTGGCGTCAGCCGGGAAACGATCCGCAAATGGGTGAACCGGTTTGGCCGGCACTTCGCGCGCTGCATTCGCCGGGATCGGCCAAAGCCAAACAATAAATGGCACTTGGATGAAGCCGTGATCGTCATTGGCGGTGTGAAATACTGGCTTTGGCGGGCAATTGACGGAGATGGAGACGTGCTTGACATCCTGGTTCAGCCTCACCGGAATGCCAAGGCTGCCAGACGTTTCTTCGGTGCGCTGGTCGTGCAATACGGCGAGCCCAGGGTCGTGGTAAGCGACAAGCTGCGCAGCTACACCAAGCCGGTTCGGGCCCTTGCTCCGGATGCCGATCATCGCGCTCACAAGGGGCTGAACAACAGGATTGAGAATTCCCATCGTCCGACCCGGAAACGGGAGAAGATCATGGGCCGTTTCAAGTCGCCTCGGCAAGCTCAACGGTTTCTGTCCGCCCACGATCAGATCAACACGATCTTCCGCCCGCGCAGATACAAACTGTCCGCGCCCTCATACCGGCACGCAAGGGCAGGTGCGTTCAGCCTATGGCAGGACTACACCGGAGAGATGAACGCCTGAAATCCGTCCAAAACGGAGCCCCACACTGGCCGTTCCAAACAAGTTGGCGATGCCCATGGAATAACAATGTCCGGCAGGATCGGTTAAACAAGTTGAGGCTAGTAAATGAAAGTCTAGTTTTCAACTCCAGCGACGTCGCTAATTATGGAATTGCCTGCTTGGCACAGTCGATCCCAAAGCCGCGAACGTCACGACACCAGGCCATGCAGGGATTTGTGTAGGTGCAATTTGCCCTCGCCTGCCCTGTCGATCATTGCGCGGAAGTATCCGCCAGGGGATGCGATTTGTTCGGGATCGCGCAAGGCTTTTTCAGCAACGACGACAAGACAAGCGGCGGCCAGGAATTTTCCCTGCCGTTCAACGGCATTTTGATATCCGGCCGGACTGAGGCCGATCAAAATCCGCAAGTGGTCCGCGGCCTGACACAGCCGTGACCAGTCGGAGAACGAAAGTCCGATTTCACTTTGCACCTGGGTACAGGCTGCCCGAATGAGACCGATGGAAACTCCATCGAGATTCGTTTCCGGTAATTTGCCTCCCGCCGACCTTGCCGCTTGCGGTTTAGGCGGTTGCAGGTCTGTGCGCCCGCCGCGAGGCTCTCTTTCAAGAGCGGTTTCAACGGCGAAGCCGTTGTCAGTAGGTAGGTTAGTGTCTTGCTCGTTAGAGCAAGTCCGTTCGTTGTTACTTCTTAGAGAGTCGGTTTGGGTTGTAATAGATAAAGGGCTGACATCAATGTCACCCGCGCATGACATTTTATCGTTAGATTTATCGGAGTTGGCTTCATGGAGAGCCAAAGCTTCTTCATAAAGGCTCCGCAACATCTCGGCCCGTTCTGCCAAGGTCAACTGATCGCGTTTGACGACACTCTGCGCGCTCGTGAAAAAGTCGCGAAACGATGCAGTATCCGCTTCCGCCATGTCGGCGATTGCGCGTGAAAGCCGCGTGATGGTGCGCTTTGCTTCCTGCTCGGCCTTCAGACGACGCTGAAAGGCATCTGCCTGTTTCTTGAAGGCCTCCAGATTGAAACATGCCGGGGTGAAGTCCAGGCCATAGGCTTGCTCGGCCTCCCCTGCCCGGCCGCGATAGACAAAACGTCGCCCTGTGGGACTGTCGCGGTACGCGAGGATCCCCGCCTCAACGAGTTTCTTAAGGCACCGTGTGACTGTGCGGGTGGTTTTGCGAGTGTAGTCTGCAAGACGCTGGTTGGAGATTGCCACGACTGGACGCCGACCGGCCTTGAAGTCGTCGCCCTGGACGAGCCCCAAAAGGATATCGAGCACGTGGTAGGCTGTTCCGTCGATGCCAAGTGCCGGTGCAACGCGCTTGAGAGCCAGCGAAACATCCTTTTTCAAAACTGCAGGTCTATCGTCCTGGGCGGCCAAATGAGCGCTTGCAAGGACTCCTGCAGAAACTTTGCGAAAGCTCGCAATCTGCTGAGCAGTGGACATAAGTCCCCCTTCCCCGGAAACGAACCAACGCAACCGGACCTATGGAATTTGGTTGGGAGACAGGCAAAAAGACGCAATAAATCGTGCTCTGTTACGAGACAGAACTTGCCTTGCGTCACAAGTGATTCTAAAATCTTAGCTGCTAGACCGAGATTTTAGGCACCTATGCCTATCTCAATTAGGACCCGCCCTTGTGGCGGGTTCTTTTCATCTTAGACTTCCTCGTTGCTTTCCCCTCCCCTCTCCAAGTTCTCGAATTCGGTTATCAGCGCCGAAATTCTCTCTTCGACGAAATTCGCGAATTTCGGCTCGCTCTTGACGTTGATGGTAATTTTCATCGCAATCGAAGATCGCTCGATATTCCCGTAGGAACGAGTAGTCGACTGGATCGGCGTTTTAGATGGTTTGAGAGTAGCCGTTCTGGCTTTGTCCGCCTTTTCTGCAGCACGCATCGCCAAATCGAAGCGCTTGTTCGAGTCCGCGTTTATCCAGATTTCGTGACTTGGCAATCCCCGGACAGCCTCGACAATTGACGCCTTACGAGTGCCTTTTTCAATAAGCTGTCCGAACGCTTCCCACCTGGTTCGCCCAATTTTTGGTGCCGGTCCGATGGAAATACAGATATCTCTCGGAACTTGTCCGGCAATCGCCGTCATCTTGGAGATAATCGTCTCGTTACCCACACCAACGGATTCAGCAATCACCTTCCGGCTGTAACCAGCTTGCGTTAGGGCCTGCGCATACATCGCTTGTTCAATGAAGCTAAGGTTCTTCCGCTCATTGTTCTCCAAACCCTGCGCGATGATAAGCTGTTCGTCCGAAAGTTCTTCAACAAACGCCCTGACTTTGCGGCCCAGAACTTTGGCCGCTTTGTTCCTTCTTGCACCGTATGCAAGCTGGTAGGCACCATCTACGTCGGGGTGTGGCCGAACCAGGATTGGCAGTTTCTGTCCGGAAGCCTCCATCGAGGCCACCAAACTTTGAAACTGAGGATCATCCTCGGTCCATTCCATTCGATCCGGAATCAAGGACGCTAGTACTAGATCAGGGTCTAACTCATGTACCTTTGATTTTTTGAGTTCTTCCCTGAGACTAAGGTTGTCCTTCTCAATACTCGCGAAGCTTGCCTGCAGCGCTTTTGTTGGAGCCGTTGTCATCGACTTTTCGGTCGATTTTTCGTTCGCCGCCTGCTTGGCGAGCGCTTCGGGATCAACCTGGCCGAACATGCCGGCCAGCTTCTTCGCCCTGGTGGAAGCTTTTGAGCTGGTCATTTGCGGCCCCAGACTTTCAGGATTTCACCGTAAATCTCTTTATTCGCTGCATTCACAGCTTCGATCGCACGATTATAGGTATCTCGGCTAACGGCCCCGCGTTCCAATTCATAAAGTGTCTTATTCTCAAGACCTGCGTTTGTTATAGCGGTCGTTTCCAGAACGGCAGACGTCAAAACGCTTTCGCCAAACAGTGAACGAAGCAAGGCGGCAATGTTAACTTGAGGCACGTCGTGAGGAACGTGTCGCGTCAGTAGAAATCGCAGGAAGTCATGATCAACTGACGCACCGAAGTGAGCCATCTGTTCGAGCATTTCGTCCAGCATATAGAGAAACTGGTTCATACTCGCGACGTCTATCATTGCTGATTGAACCGGTATGATGAGACCAGTTGCTGCATACACTGCGTTCAAGGTCAAATACGACAACTGCGGCGGAGCATCGATCACCACAACATCATACTTGTCTTCCACGCTTCGAAGCGATGTCGCAAGACGGCGTATAAAGTATTCGTCGCCTAGGAAGTTGTTGCTGACAATTGCTGCAGGTGTCTCATAGTCAAAGTACTGAAGCTCGCTCTGACCAGGAACGATATCCAATCCTGCGAAATACGTAGGGCGTATCACTCCCGGGAGAGTGCGTCGCTCTTCATCATACCGCAGCACCGCAAAGACCGTTTCATTGTCGCCCACCTCCAGAACAGGCTGCACGCCAAGCATCTCAGTCAGGCTAGCCTGCGTGTCCAGATCGATCGCCAACACTCTGAGACCTTGCAACGCAAGAAACTGAGCCAGGTGCAGCGCGGTTGTTGTCTTGGCGCACCCACCCTTGAAGTTAGCAATAGCGACAACCTGCATCTTGTCGCCATCGCGGCGCTGTGGATCGAAAGACGTGGCCTGCGAGGGACGACGCTCCGCCAGGAACTTCCGCAATTCATTGATCTGCTCAAGAGAATATATGCGCCTGTTGCCTTCGGAGCGGTCCGGCATCGGCCCCTCCCCGTCCAATGACATTTGTCGTAAAGTTGCAGGCGAAATACCGACAAGATCGGCAACTTCGGACGATGAAAACGAGCGAAGCTGCTTTCGCGCTTCTGGTGGATAGTTAAGTTGCCAATTGTTTTTGATTTGCGTGCTTAGCAACGCTGAGAAACGAGAGATCTGTCCTCGCGTGCTGTTGGGGTCCAAAGTCTCCTCAACCTCGACGGTTTCGGTCATGTCTTTAAGCTCCGACGCAAAAAAGCGCGTTTTCTGGAAAAAAGTGTCGATTACGAAAAAGAATGAAATAACGATTCCTGTCAATGCGTTTTTGGTTAACGTCCATTAACTTTCTGAGTCAATTCAACCAGTTAAAATGCTCGTCATTAATACAAAGGCCCATTCACAGACACGCCCGCGGGTCACAAATTTCGATCCTCAGCAGCCTCTTCGCACGGCGTGACAGATGTCACGGACCTAACCAACTGACAAACAACACACTTTTTTCCGACCTCGTTATGGACAGGTTTTCTGCGGCAAACATTCTGCACAAAGCTTCGGCCAAATCCCAGAACATGAGCGCAGGAGACATGCCTCATTTTTCTGAGTTTTACGCATTCGAGATCGTGACCTTAGCTCCAAGAGCCCTGGCAAAAGGGCATCGCACGCCGAACTGCAGGCCTAGAATGCGACGATTCGCACGATCTTCGTCCTCACGCGACACGTCGAATACGTGTCCTCCGGCAGAATCTCCATCGTTTCCGCGTTCTCATGTTCAAAGGTGATCGGCACGAGTGCAACGAGGGTCGCGGGACCTTGATGGCCGTTTCTGCCAAGCAGCGAGCGCGCCGCCTTCATGTGCTTGCGCACCTGGGAAAACGGAGGGTTCATGATGATGCGCGGAAACTCAACTCGGCCCCTGACGCGCTCCACATATTCCAAAAAGCATTCCTCAAATACAGCAACACCCAAGCGGCGAACACTGCGGGCAAGTTTATGGTGGCGCTCCACTGCGCAGATCTCATTTGGACTATGGCCACTGGCCAGCAGCGCGGATACGAGCGCGCCCGTGCCTGCGCTCGGCTCAAGCGTGTTTAAGTCGCCAGGTCGGCCGAGATAGTCGACCATGCGGGCCGCGACATCTGCGGGCGTCACGTGGCATTCGCTGGCCCGATCAATCACAAGCGGTTCTTGGATTCCCCGGACTTCTGGAATTGCCCCACTGTCGCGACGCTGGACGGGAATAAACATGGGTTTGTTGGGGCGGCTATAGACTGACTTCTTCATGACTGGCCTGCATACGCGGAAGGACGGAGGATATTGAGGGGGACACGCCCCCTCTCGTGCTTGCATGGTCAAGCGGCGTTGGCTTGCTGCTTGAAACTTTTCGGTGCCGGGTGCTCTTTGGAGTCCGTCAGGAACACGGCCACCCAGGGACGCGAAAAATATGCTCCGGGCGCGGTCGGATCGATACAGATCTTGAAACGGAACGTCCCGCAAACGCTGGTTCTGGTTCCGCGCTGGTCAGCCCAGACCTTGGAATATTCAGCCTTGGTCAATTCGATTTGCCGGAATGTCTGAGTTTCACCGGCATGGAAGCGGTTCGGTGCAACAAGCTCCCCTGCCCTGAAATTCAGGATCGGCGGTTTAGCGTCTTTCTTCTCCGGCACCGTGTACCCGACCGACTGCATCAGATCGCGCCAATCGTCGGCCGAAAGCGTCACAGCCTTTTCGCCCGCAATGTGAAGCGGCAACGGTACGGCGCTTTCCAGGGCAAAGCCCTCCGGAACCACCTTTGCACTCGGTTTCATCGCGCCATGTTCACGGGCAAAAGCTTGCAGGATGACCGGCGAAAGCTCGCCTTCATATCGCGCCACCGATCCCAACAAGTCCCGCTCATACGCAAGCCGGTTGAGAATGTGGTCAATCCAGCGGCGGCGCTTTGGACTGTTGATAGCCTTCTTGGCGCTCTCAATGCAGCGTGTGCGGAAGTCCTGGGGGCTGATTTCGCCGTCTTCAAGCTCCTTCGCTCGCTCCCAACTGACGAGGGCATTACCGTTTACATGGGCACGGCTGAGCTTCCTGATCTGGTCTTCGGTTTCCGCCTTCTGCCAGATGGACAAGCACACTTGCGCATGATTGACGTCACGCTGAAGGTCTCGCAGCTCGGCAAGCAGCGTCTTGATGCGATTGGCGCGAACGCGTGGGCTGTTCTTCATGTTCGCGAAGCTTTCCACGCCTGCCGCTTTCCATTGCCAATACTGAACGGACTTTGCAGCCTTAACCGACTTGTCCATGGCGTTGTGCATCCGCTCTTGTGTCTTGCGGGCTTTCCGTTCTGAGTGGTGACCAACAAGGATGGGTTGGCCCATGTGGAACGCTTGCGATAGATCGTCAGCGGCACGCAGGAATGCACTCGACTGGGCCTGTCGCTTGTCCGCAAGAGCGTCCAGGCGCTCGGTCTTCGCCTCTGCGCGTTCGGCCAGCGTCGTAAATTCCGGCTCAATCTCGCCAGCAAGCTCAACGCACAAATCCTCACGGTCGGGCGTCCAGCGCGGCGCAACGAAAAGCTCCTGTTTCGGAGCCCATTTAAAGCCCATGCCTTTAACCCGGGCGTATGTCTCTGCGTCAAGTCTGCGGTCAGAGTAGAGGCGCAGCTTGTTGTCTTCCGGGCTGTAGGTGGCGGTAAAGGTGGCGGTCATTGGTTTGCTCCTGTTTCCTGAACTTGGCCGGGGTGGCTCGTTTCATTTTCCGCGTCGTCGGAAACAGGGGCGGCAGATCAAGGACCGTATGCGGGGAGGGGGATCACCCGCGCGCACAAGGCGAGAGCCGCGGAGCGTGGGGACACCCCGCAGGAGGCCGCGCAGCGGTTTATCCTTGATCTGGCGGGGGGCGGAGCCCCTACTTTCAAGAGAAAAGCCCGGCTTCTCTGCCGGCCGATCTTTCATGGGGTAGGCGCGCGGGTCAGGTTCGGAGAAGGAACGCGATCGGGCCGCTGCGCCGGCGCGACCCTGTTACTTTGGAGGACCTGGGCCGCGCGCCGTAGGGGCGAAGCCCCTCCCCAGGATCAGCCCGGCCCGTCAGGGCTGGTCCAGCGGCCACTCGGTCACCCCTCAATGACGCCAGTTTTCAGGGCCGTGTTTGCGGCCATTGATCAAGATACAATTGCGCTCGTCAATCGGCACCCGGCAATGAGAGAGCTGGCCGTCTTCGCTTATTCGGTAAACCGTGCAATCGGTTTCACCGAAACCGTAGATCACGAATTTCCACGGCCCTTTGCCGTCTTCCCTATCTTGAAAGAAGCCGTTGTTGTTGTGGCACTGCCAGTGCCGGTCCACCAGACGGCACCGGCCACGCCTTTGTCGTCGCGCTCAAAGAGCTCCAATTGAGACATGGCTGAACCTTGCTTTTAGATAGGTTTGTTGATTTTTCGGCGGAAAGTGCTACATTTGGGACCGGAGAGAGACGGCAGGTTTCCCCGCCGCCTCCTTTCCTAGATCACGAATTGAACTCGGAGCTTCACTGTCCAGGTGGTCCGAGTTCTTTTCATTTCTAGGGTAACGCTAATGGGTATGAACCACATCGCATTACCTCCGGTTTGAGGGCAAGGCCGTTGCCTCGGCCGGGCTGGCCGATCCCGCCCGGTCGCGCCCCTGGACTGGCGCTGCTGCTTTCGCCCTCAAAACTGATTGGCTCACCGATAGCACATCTGGCGGTCAATAGGTTAACGAGCGGTTAACTTCTCATCCCGCCATACAAGGACTCGTGCGCCTCTTGGGTCGCGTCGAACGCCTCTGTCTGGATGATTTCGTCATTGCTGCAAAGCTCGGGCATTCCAAAGCGTGCAGCGGCCAACTCCCGAAATTCCCGATAGTCGTCTGCGACGAGGATTTGGCACTGGATGGCGACCGAGCGCACCATACTGGACACCTCACCCACCCACGCCTCATAGATCCGTCCCACGCGGATGTTTTCGAAACGCTCGGCTGCAAGCCGCAAGGCATTGTTGAATTTCGCTTTCCGGCGCACTGACGGCCAATAGTCTGCGGCGTTCGCATCCACGCTCGGGATCGCCTTCGTTTTCAGCATGTCGAAATCTCCTGTCGATGGATTAGCGGAAGGCGAAGCCGGGTTGACTGGCTTGCCCGAAAATTGAGATTTCGAGCCGAACAGCCTCTTGCAGTTCCAGCCGGTACTTACGTGCGCTCCGCAGAAGCCCAAGGCGGGACGAACGCCCCTCAAGCATCCGGCAAGAACCGAACAGGGAGAAAAGGACGGCCCGGCCAGTAACCGGCTTCACACCCATTTTTCCGACATAGTATTTCCGCCCGTTGGCGTTGACGGCCTCCGGCTCCTCGCTTGCCCTGATTTGCCGATAGAGTTTCTTCCAGTCCGTGCGGTTCATTTTGTGCTCCTCGTTCGCGGCGTATCGCCTTTCATTTTCCGCGTCGTCGGAAACGGGGGAGCCGGGTCAAGGACCGTGGCAGGGGAGGGGGATCACCCGCGCGCACAAGGCGAAGCCGCGGAGCGTGGGGATACCCCTGCCATGGCCGCGCAGCGGTTCATCCTTGACCTGGCGGGGGCGGAGCCCCTTTTCAGCAAGCAAAAGTCCGGCCCTGGCCGGTCATTGTTCTAGGGGTAGGGGAGCGGGTCAGGTTTGGAAAAGGAACGGGGTCGGGCCGGTGTGCCGGCGCGATCATGTTGCTTTGGAGGATCTGGGCCGCTCACCGTAGGGGCAACGCCCCTGGCGAGGATCAGCCCGGCCCGTCAGGGCTGGTCCGCGTGTCAGTCCTTGCCGTCCTGACGCCCGCCGCGCGCAACAATATCGAGCGTGTCATCCGCAAGAGGACGCTGAAGCTCTTTCGCTTCGTCCCAGGGCGCGGACAGCCAAGTTTCGATTTCTTCCTGCTCCGTCAAAATAACGGGCATGGCCTTCGGGTGGATCGCTCCGACTTCCTTGTTTGGCTCGCACGTCAAAAACGCGAACAGGTCAGCGGTCACTTCGCCTTCCTTCACCTTTCGAACGCTGCTCCAGTTCGTCCAGATACCGGCAAAGACAGCAAGAGGGCGGTCTTCGTTGAAGGCGAACCAGACCGGCTCACGTGCCTTTGAATCAAACTCGGAAAAGGAATTGAACGGGACAACACAACGGTGGTCGATGTTGAGCCAGCGGCGCCAGTGCGGGCTTTTAGTGTTGCGAACGTTCGTCACGGCCTTGTCGGCCGACTTGCCTTTCAGTGCAAATGCCGGTGAAGGCATTCCCCAACGTGCCAAGGTCAATTCCCGGTCGGCACCGATATTACGGACGATGGGAGCGGAATAGTCCGGATAGATGCCCGGCTGCGGTGCCAGGTTGCCGATAGTGTCGGCAACTTTCATGGCTCGGGTGAAATCCAGGACGGCTTGCCGCGCCGAAGTGTGGGAGTAGAGATTGCACATCAAACCACATTTCAACAGACGACAAAAAATAACAAGGGATCAGCCCGGCCCGTCAGGGCTGGTCCGCTCCCGTGACGAGCTGGCCCGGTCAAGTGGGGTATGTACTTGACCGGGCCAGAGTGAAGCCCCTTATCAAACTTCAGCCGGTTCCTTTAGAGGGGTCCGCAACCGGCTATCGTTTGATCGGGAGGCAAGGGGCTCCGTATTCGATGGTGGGGTTTCCCTGAAGGGGAAAGGCCGCCCTGCGGGAGCTTTCGCAGGGCAGCCCTTCATTGGACAGCGTTACGCTGCCTCTTGAATAACTTCCTCGGACGCAGGAGCTTCGTCTGTGAAAGTCATGATGTTCGGTACCCAACGCGTCCCGGCGACTTTTTCGGCTGCATAGGCTGCGGCCTCCTTTTTCTTCATTTTGAGAACGGGCGCGGCAGCTTCCTCGCCGCAGGCCTGCACAAGACTGTCATGGATGACATCGAGCTTGACGCGGGCGAAGTAGGTTTCGGCGGTCGGCTGGAAGTGATCGGCCATGTCGAGGTTGAGCGCCGCGCCGATCCGGTTGCCGTTATCCACGCCCGCGCCGTTGAAGCCGTCGCCATGGCTGATAGCATTGATTGTCTGGGCGACAAGGAACGCTTGCAGCCGAAGCAATTCTTCCTGCGACACACCCATGCACCAATCCCAAAGGTCGGCCGGATCGACAGGCAGAACCGATTTCCAGCTTTCGCGGACGCGTTCAATTGCATCGAGGTCGGCGCACTGGCCCGCGTCCTTGATGTGTGTTTCAAGGCATGCGCTGTCGAGCGAGACTTCAACCGCCCCATGGGTCCATGCCGCTCGGTGCTCGTACAGCGTCTTGATCGTCATGGAGTGAACGCTAACAACAAGGGCCAGGTTCGGGTTCCGGGCAAGCTCAAGACGGAGCGCTGCGGTCTTGCGAGCGGTCAACTCGGCGACCAGTGCTTTCGAGTGATCGGAACCGGCCTTTTCGTCTGACGCTGTATCAGAGCAGGCTTGTGCGGCCACCTTCACGTCCTTCGGATCGATCAAGCCGCGTTCAATGCGCAGATCGCCATGATAGCCAAGCGACAGGATTGCCCCGGCCTTAGCCTTCTGCTCGTCGCTGAACTCCGGTTTCCACGCGGCGCGGAAGTCCTCAAGAGCGTTTTCCGCCGCTTCGAAGGCAAGCCGGTCGTCTTCGTCTCCAGACTGGTCGTAGACATCGCCAGTCGTCTCAACCGCGTTTTCCAGTGTTTCAAGGTGCTTCTGTTCCTCGTCGGACAGATCGCGGGCCATGGGATAGACACGACCGTATTTCTGCATGTCCGTGTAGTCGATTTCCGGCTGGTAGCGGCACCACTTCCAGCCTTCGCCAGCAACCTCAAGGGTGAGTGCGTCGATCTTTTCGGCCACGAGTTTATCAATCAACGCCCCGTCTTCGGCATATCCGCCATCTGTATCAAAGAGGTCACAGATCACCGTGCCGCCCGCCTCGCAGACAGCATCGAGGCCGCCAAGGAATTTGATGCGTTTGTCGGACGCGGGAATTTTGCCACTGGTCAACGCCTGACGAATTTCGCGACTGCTGCGATAATTCGGCGACAGATTATCCCAAACCCGTTCCTGAGCTTCATGGTCCTCGCTGACGGTGAACGCCTGCAATTGGGCAAGTTCCATTTCGCCCTTTTCGAAAATCTCAAACAAGCGAGGGGAGACGCGGGCGAGCTTGAGGCGCTTCGTCACGACAAGTTCGGTTTCACCGAAACGGCTTGCGATTTCGCTGACGGTCTTGCCATCGTCGGCCATCTGTTTGAAAGCGCGGTATTCATCGGCAGGGGACATGCCTTCGCGCATGATGTTTTCGGCAAGGCTGATTTCGGTTGCGTCAGTCTCGTCGCTGAGAACGCACGTCGCCTTGACGGATGCGGGCATTCTCTTGTTGGATATCAAGTGTTCAATTGCCCGGAACCGACGCCCGCCTGCAGTCACAAGGTAGGTTCCCTTTTTGTCACCTGGGCGAACGACAAGGTTCTGCAGCACGCCAACTGAGGCGATGCTTTCAGCAAGCTCAAGGATGCCTGCCTGCGTGTAGGATTTGCGGACGTTCTTCGGATCGAGTGTCAGTTTCGAGAAAGAAATTTCAAGGGGGTTTGTGTCGGTCTTGGTCATTTGGTTTGCTCCTGTTTCCATGAAACTTGACCGATGCGGCTCGTTTCATTTTCCGCGTCGTCGGAAACGGGGGAGGGCGGTCAGGGACCGGAAAGGCGGCGGGGGGTCCGCGTGCGCACAAGGCTTGAGCCGCGGAGCATGGGGAGACCGCTTTTCCGGCCGCGCAGCGGTGTATCCTTGACCGGCCGGGGGCGGAGCCCCGCCAGCTAATCAATGTCAGGCGCAGCCAGGCAAATATCTGCAAAGCAGATCCAGCGCGAACGATCGGTCCCCGAATGGGCCGAGACAAAGGCGGTTTCGGCCGATGGACTATCTTGCCGGTGGAAGGCTCTTTGAGACTTCTGCCGGCCTTAGACAAGTCCCGGAAGAAATCGTGTTTGGCTCGGTGGAGGCCGCATAGCGGCCGGAAGAGAGCGTGGTCCGTAGGACGCGCCAGTTGATGACAGGAAAATTTGACAATCGAAGGTTACGCGGCTCATTTGCAAAATAAACTTTGAAAAATTCTTTGTTTTCGTCACATTGCATAAATAAGAAATGGCACGTAAGACGTTTCATCGTAGTGTTATCAGAACAACTATCGGCCTCCTTTTTTACAAGACACCCTGCCCATAAGGATAACCATGACCAATACACCAGAGAACGACATCGCCCTGGATGCAGCCTGCATTGAACTCACCAGCGATATCGTTTCATCCTATGTGTCCAACAACACCGTTGCCGCTCCTGATTTGGCGGGCCTGATAGCTTCCGTGCACAAAGCGCTCGTCTCGGCCGCGCAGAAAACCCAGGAGCCGGAAGTTGTGGAATTGGTGCCCGCTGTGCCGGTCAAGAAGTCCGTCGGAGGCGATTTCCTTATCTGTCTGGAGGACGGCAAGAAGTTCAAATCGCTAAAGCGGCATCTTCGGACCCACTACGGCCTGACGCCGGAAGAATACCGGGCCAAATGGAACCTGCCTGCCGACTACCCGATGGTCGCGCCAAATTACGCAGCGGCCCGCTCTGAACTCGCCAAGCAAATGGGCCTCGGGCAACGACGAGCCAAACAAACGCGAAAGCCCGCCAAGAAGTAGGTCAGCTTGTCGGGCCCTACCCCACAAAGAATGCTTTTCCAGCGATGAATCCGAACAACGCTCCTCTCCGGTCTGCCGGATAGCTCACGGCGTTCCGCAAAATGCAGTCACAAATGCTGCTGGAATTCTCTCGCCGACTGATATATCGTGCATTTGTGCACAAATCAGCGAGTGTTCCAACCATGCCGGACCAAGAAACCGCCTACCTGTCTGCCCGCGTACCAACGCCGCTGAAAAACCGCTTCAAATCTCTGGCTGCACGACGCGGATTGAAAGTGCAGGAGCTGCTCAACCAACTTGTGGCAGACTATGTTGCGGAAGAAGACAGGCAAGCCCCCATTGCGACCGATGTCGTGCGTCGCCTTCGTCGACACCAGACCGCGATGGCTGAAAAGGGGCTAGGGCACCTTTACCTGTTCGGTTCGGTGGCCAAGGGCGATGCCCGTCCCGATAGCGACATAGATCTGGCCTACGAGCTGCGGCCAGGTGCAAAGCTGTCGCTCTTTGAAATCGGGCGGATAGAAGGTCTGATCCGGGAAGCTCTGGAAACTGACACGAAGATTGACCTGGTCCCCCGAGCAAGCCTGCGTGACCACGTCACCGAAACGGCGTCACTGGATGAGATCCTGGTGTTCTGATGCCACGCAGTCCGCTTCATCGCCTGCAGGACATGAGAGGTGCCATCAAGGAAATCTACGAGTTTGTCGACGGCATGGATCGCGCGGCGTTTCTTGCAACGCCGACCGACGACCGGAAGACGTTTCGGGCAGTCTCCGCCTCGTTCATCATAATCGGCGAATCTGCCAAGGCACTGCCTGAGGACCTCACATCCCGACGCCCCGAAGTTCCCTGGCGCGCTATTGCCGGGTTTCGGGACAGGGTGGTGCACGAGTACTTCCGTGTTGATGTCGAGACTGTCTGGGAGACCATCGAGAATGGCGAGCTACAGCATTTGCTCGACGTCATCGAAGAGGAAATCCAGATCCTCGACAGCGAAGCGCCTCGCTAGAGGGAGCGATGTTTGCAATCCGAGTTGCGGATAAATGCAGGTCGCTACACCTACCTCTGCAGTCGAGGTGACGTAAGACATCAACAAGGCAAGTCGCGAACTTGAATACGAACCGGCAATATCAAGGGAGGAAGGGCTGACTGAACCACGTGCCCTTCAGCACTGATAGTCTTCAAGGCGGGGCACGTCGCCAGGCTTGCCCGCCTTGATCCAGTCCACCTTGCCGCGCAGGAAAGACAGGGCCGCATCCAACGCGGTCTTTCGTTCCTCCAGCCGGGCGATCTGCTTCTGCAAGACGTCGATCGTGCGTTCGGAGGAATGCTCGCCGGCACGGTATTCTTGGTTCAGCGCCAGGATCTCACCCAGCGAGTAACCCAGCGTCTGCTGCAATCGGATCATCCGAACGGCCGTGATATCTTCGCGTCGGAACGTCTGGTAAGGGTTAGCCCCCCCTTTCGCACTTCGTTCCGGCTTCAGGAGTCCCTTGGCGATGTAAAAGCGGATTGTATCCACCGGCAGATCGGTGGCTCTGGCAAATTCCGAAATCAGCATGCGTCAACCCTTGACCATGGATTATACTCCATACTTATAAGAGATGCTTGTCAAAAAGTGGAGACCCAATATGACAAGCGAAATCACTTCCATCCCACAGGTCCAACTCGAACAGACCGGCCCATTGATCGGTGCCCAAGGCCTTGGCTGCATGGGTATGAGCGAGTTCTACGGCGAGACGGACGAAGCAGAATCCCGTGCCACCCTCGAGCGGGCCCTGGAACTGGGTGTGACAATGTATGACACGGCCGACATGTATGGCGTCGGTGCGAACGAGGAGTTTCTTGCGCCCTTCATTGCCACCCATCGCGAGCAAGTCATCATCGCAACCAAGTTCGGCTATACGCGTACGCCCGAAAACCCCAATGACTGGAGCCTCGACAACCGTCCCGAATTCATCAGAACAGCGGTCGAACACTCGCTGAAGCGTCTCGGCGTCGATGTCATCGACCTCTATTACATGCACCGTCGCGATGGTGTGACGCCCTTGGAAGACTCCATCGGCGCGATGGCCGCTCTGGTTGCTGAGGGCAAGGTAAAGTCGCTCGGTCTTTCCGCCGTCAGTGCGGAAGAACTACGTGCCGCTCAAGCTATCCATCCGATCGCAGCATTGCAGTCCGAATGGTCGATCTTCACCCGCGACATCGAGAACGACGTCGTGCCGACCGCTGCCAGCCTGGGCGTTACGATCATCCCCTATGCGCCGCTCGGTCGAGGCATACTGACCGGCCAGGCCTTCACCAGACGCTTGGCCGACGCGGATGCCCGCCAGAACTTCCCGCGCTTTTCCGCCGAGAACCGCGAGGCGAACCTGCGCCTGGTGGCAAAGATCGACGAAATCGCATCGGCCAAGGGGGTGACCGCAGCGCAGCTTGCTCTAGCTTGGCTCTATGCGCAATCCAGCGCCTTGAATGTGAAGACGGTCCCGATCCCCGGTACCCGCAAGCGTACTCGGCTTGAGGAAAACGTAGCCGCTGTCTCCATCGTCTTGACGGTGGAGGAAATGAACATGCTGGAACCATTTGCCGCCGCCGTGCAAGGCGTCGCGGTCTGAATGGATCGATGCGCGGTAGATAGCCGCGCATCGGCCCCCCGGATCACATCAGGAAGATGCTGACACGACTGCCGTCGGATTGATTGCTGGCCGCTGTCGAATGGCCGCTCCATTCCGTAGAGACGGCAACGCGCCCAAACCTAAAAGCTCTAGCCCAACAATCTGGCCGACCGTCGTCTGCTACGCCCGGCATCGCTGTAATAGCTGGACGCCTGGGCGAGGGACCTGTGCCGGGACTGCAGCATGGCATCCTGGATCGGAATGTCCCTGTTGGCCGCTTCCGTCAGAAAGCCGGAGCGCAAGCCATGCGCGGAAAAGTCCTGCGGGTCCAGTCCGGCAAGTGCACAGCGTTTCTTGACGATGGCATTCACCGATTGCGGGGTGAGGGCACGGGTTTTCAGGTTGCCCCACTGATCGATCGCGCGGAAGACGGCCCCTTCCTGAATCCGGGCCGCCTCCAGCCAGGCCTTCAGCGCATCGACACTGCGTCCGATCAAAAGAACAGAATTGTCGTCCGAAGACTCTTCCGTCTTGGTGCGCCCCAGTCGCAGGCTGGCGGCAGGCAGGAGGTCGCTCTCCGGGTCACTCGGATCCAGAGGCAAAAAGCCCTCCCAGGTGATCTGACCAAACCGCATTCCGGACAACTCGGAGCGCCGGCGGCCACCGGAGGCAAAACCAACCAGCAGCAATGCCCTGTCTCGAATGTCCATCAGGCTTGGCGCGGCGTAATCCGTGCCGTCACATGTCGCGAGCAGCAGCTCCAGACAATCGGCCGTGATGGCCTTGCGGCTTTTTTTTGCTTTCGGCCGGTCGGCCACACGGGACGCAAGTCGCATGGCCGAGCGCACGTCCGGATCCGAGAAGTGCCCCTGCAGGGAACGCCAGCGATGCAGCGTCGACCAGGAGGCAAGGCGCCGCTGCACGGTTGATATGGCATGCGGGGGCCGTAGGCCCGCCGCATTCTTCGCGCTGCGGAGCAATCCTTGCCCCTCAAGCTGCCTCGCAATGTCTTCAGGCATCCCGTGACTGGGATCAGACATCTTCTTCTCAGAATCCCACAGGTGGTGGGCGATGAACTTGAGAATGAGCAGCGCCGGTGCGGGCCAGGGCA
>NZ_AXCE01000028.1:0-62322 GCF_000475395.1 Labrenzia sp. C1B70 | reverse complement strand
GCATAGGACTGGAACACCATGCCGACATTGCGTTTCCAGGGCGGAAGCTTGGCAATGTCGCGGCCTCCGATGAGAATGCGTCCTCTGGGTGTCGGGCCGAAGCCTGCAATGGCACGCAGGAGGGTGGACTTGCCGGAGCCCGACGGGCCAAGGAAGGCGTAGAATTCACCCGGTTCGATGGTCATGTTGACGCCGCGCAGGACTTCGGTGGTGCCGAAGGAGAGATGCAGGTCCTCGATCCGTATTTCGACTGCTTTTCTGGTCATTGGAAGTGTTTCCTCGAAATTATACGCTCAGTGGGATGCGCGGACTTCGGCCTTGCGAGCCCGGTCCTTCTCGATGATGCTGTTCGACAGGTACGTCCCCAGGCCGACGATCACGACGGCGAGGATGCCGAGTGCCGCTCCGGCACCCCGGCCGGACGGACTTTGCATGTAGAGGTAGATCCCGTAGGAGAGCGGAGCGTCGTCGCTGGTGGAGACCAGCATGATGGTTGCCGACAGTTCGACTGCGGCAGTGGCAAAGCTGGTGACGAAGCCGGCGAGGATCCCCCCGGCCATCAGCGGAACGACGATCCTGCGGATGGAGCGGCCCTTGGAGGCGCCGAGGTTTTCCGCTGCCTCCTCAAGCGACAGGCTGACCTGCTGAAGCGCGGCCATGCAGGCCCTGAGCGCATACGGCAGACGGCGCACGGTCAGGGCGATCACGATGATGACCCACCAGGACGCCAGCGGCTTGCCGATGACCGGCACCTCGAAGCTGTGGAACAGGCGCAGGTAGCCGATGCCGAGCACGACGCCGGGTACGGCAAGCGCGGCGGTCGCCATGTAGTCGAGCATCTTGCGGCCCTTGATGCCGGTTCGCAGCACGATGTAGGCGATTGCCGTTCCCAGGATGATGTCGAAGCCGGCGGCAAGGCCTGCATAGATCAGTGTGTTGACCACATATTGCAGGGACTGTTCGAACACGGTGGCGAAGTTGGCCAGCGTGTAGCCGTCCGGCAGCGGGCTGAACGACCAGATCGTGCCGAACGCAAGCAGCGTCAGACCGAAATGCGGCGACAGGACCAGAAGCAGGATGAAGACGACGACGCCATAGGCAACGATCTTCTCGCCGCGCGACAGGTCGCGCCGGGCAAGGCCGCCACCGCCCTTTTGAACCGTGGCGTAATCCTTGCCCCGCATGAACAGGAAGGACGCCCACAGCGAAAAGACCGAGAAGGCCACCAGGATGAAGGAAATGACGTAGCCCATCGGATCGCTGATGCCGACGGAGGAAATGCGCAGATAGGCTTGGGGGGCCAGCATGTTGTTGACGTTGAGCAGCAACGGGGTGCCGAGATCGTCAAAGACCTTGATGAACACCAGCGCGGCGCCGGCAATGTAACCGGGCATGGCGAGCGGGAACACGATCCGGCGGAACAGACGAAGGCCCGTGCAGCCGAGGTTCTGCGCCGATTCTTCCATAGCCTTGTCGATGTTGCGGAGCGACGCCGACAGGTTGATCAGGATGAACGGGAAATAGTGCAGGGACTGGACGAAGATGACGCCGTTCAGACCTTCCATGAACGGGATCTTGAAGCCAAGGTATTGCGACAGCAGAAGGTTGACCGTGCCGTTGCGGCCGAACAGGAGCTGCATCGCGATGGCGCCGACGAAGGGCGGCATGATCAGTGGGATGACGCCGATGCTCTGGATCAGCGCGCTTCCACCGAAGTTGAAACGGGTGGTGATATAGGCCAGCGGCAGGGCGATAACCGTTGCCACGACCACGGACATCGCCGAGACGTAGAAGGAGTTCACGAAGGAACTGCGGAACAGCGACGAGCGGAAGAAATCGCCGAAATTCTGGAGCGTCAGGGCTCCTGTGTGGGGATCCTGAAAGGCGACATAGGTCACCTTCAAGACGGGAAGGATGAGAAACGCCAGCAGGAAGATGGCGATCGCGACGCCCGCAATTGCGGTGCCGGACAGCTCGGGAAATATGCGCCACTGCCTTGCAGGCGCAGTCGCTGCATTGCTCGTAGTCATCGGCTATGAACTCCGGGGAAGAGGCCGCACCTTCCCTGTTCCGGGCGGTGCGGCAAGTTCGACGTGATGTTGTTTTTGGTTTTCCGTCAGAGGCTGGCGGCTTTTTCCGCCAGAGCCTTGGCCTTTGCGTAGTTCTCGACCACGAAGGCATCCCACTGCTGCTCGACTTCCGCCTGGCGGCCCTCGATGACGTCGCTTTCCTTCTTGCGTTTCTGCTGGAAGACGGCGGCGAAGGAGGGGTCGAGACTTTCTTCCTCGGTGATGGGGGTAGCGTCGATGAGTGCGCGTGCTTCGGCGATCAGTGCCTTGGCTTCCGCATTGTCCTTGTCGGCCAGTGCAATCTCGGCAAGCTGCACGGCCCTGACGGCTTCACGCAGCTCGGTCAGACGATAGGTGACCATGACGTCGAACAGGGAATTGACGACGTTGTAGCGCTTTTCCGAGCGGTCGGCGTCGAAGTTGACCGATGCCTTCACATCATCGCCTTCGAACGGGTTCGGAATGCCGTCCGGTGCGGTCGCGTAAGCAGCCGGGTTGACCGGCAGACGCATGATGGCCGGATCGAACAGGACCTGCTGGCCTTCCGGCGACAACACGAACTCGATGAACGCCTTTGCACCTTCCGGGTTCGGAGCGTTTTTCACGACACCGATGTTGGCAGGTACAACGGCAGTGACCGACGGATAGGCGAAGTCGACAGGGAAGCCGGACGCGCGGGACGAGAAGCCGAAGAAGTCGATAACGACGCCGAGGCCGAAGTTGCCCGAGTTGACGCCATCCGGCACACCGAAGCTGCGCTCGGTGACCGTGTTCATGTTACCGGAAATCCACTTCCAGTCGGCCCAGCCCTTTTCCCAGCCGGCGCCCTGCAGAAGCGTTTCGACCGTCAGGTGCGTGGTGCCGGAGCGGGACGGTGCGGACATGCCGACATGACCGAAATATTCCGGCTTGGCCAGGTCTTCCCATTCCTTTGCCGGTTCCAGCTCGTTGGCCTGCAGGTAGCGGGTGTTCCACATGATGCCGTAACCGGATGCGGCAAAACCGTAGTAGAAGCCGTCGGGATCATTGATCGGGTACGTGCCGATCTTTTCCGGAATGCCTTCGGCGTTGATTTCGACCTTGGCAAGCAGGTCGTTGCCCTTGAGCACTTCGAACGCATCCGGGGCGGACGCCCACATCAGGTCGGACGTGTTGTTTCCGGCGGTTTCCTGAATGTATTTGACGGCTGCGGATGTTCCCTTGCTCAGGATCTCCAGCTCGTAGTCCAGGTTGGATGCAGCAAAGGCGGCTTCGAATGCATCGGTCAGTTCCTTCGGAAAGGATGTCACGACGACCACCTTGTCGGCAGCATTCGCCACGCCGGCAGACACCAGCAGTCCCAGTGCCGTCAGGCCCAGTAATTTCCTCATTGGATTATGTCTCCTCCATTCTGACGCAAGGGGGTGATCCAGCCCCTTGTTCGTTCAGCGAAGAAACGCTATCACTGGCGAAATTTTCGAGTCAAATTATTGAATTTATTGATATTTTTGTGTCAAAACTGACACGTTCAACGTGTCGATCATGACCCGTCTTCCTCCGCAAGACCGCAGCTTTTCAGGCGCAGGTAAAGTCTCTTGCGCGGGATGCCGAGCAGTTCGGCGGCTTCTGCCTTTCGGCCACCGGTCTGAAGCAGAGCGTTCTGCAAGAGCTCGGTTTCGAAGGCGGTCATGGCCGCCTCATAGCCTGTGGAGACCTCAATTGGCTGGCCGCTGCCTATCTGCAGGTCTGCCTCCAGACCGATGACAAGCCGTGCAGCGATGTTGCGAATTTCGCGAACATTGCCGGGCCAGTCATAAGTGAGGAACTGCTTTTTCTGGCGCGGTGACAGTTTCGGAAGCGGCAGGCCGTGGTTTTCCGAGGCCTGATCCAGAAGGTGTTCCATCAGTTCGATGACATCCCCGCCGCGTTCACGCACCGGCGGGAGGGACAGGGTTGCCACATTCATCCGGTGATAGAGATCGCCCCGCAGGCGGCCATCGTGAACGAGGGCGGCAGGGTTGGTCTTCACGCCGGCGATGACGCGGATGTCGACCGGGACGGCATCGCTGCCGCCCAGCCTTGTGATCTTGCGCTCTTCCAGTACACGCAGAAACCGCGTCTGCAGCGCATTGGGCATGGAATCAAGTTCGTCCAGATAGAGTGTTCCGCCCTGCGCCCGTTCGACCCGCCCCGGGAAGGAGCCGTTTTCGGTTTCGAAGCCGAACAGTTCGCGGTCGATGTCCATCTCCGTGACGGCGCCACAGTTGATCGTCACAAGCGGTCCCGGTGCGCGCGGGGACAGTTGATGCAGACAGCGTGCGGTCAGGTCCTTGCCGGTGCCGGTTTCGCCGTGCAGAAGCACATCGACATTCAGCGGGCCGATGCGCGAAATCGTCGACCGCAGGTCAGCCATGACCTGCGAACTGCCGATTAACTCACCCTGAGGATCGCGGATGCGCTGAACCTTGCGCCGCAGCGCCAGGTTTTCGAGTTGCAGCCTGCGCTTTTCAAGTGCCCGGCGGGCCGTGTCGATCAGGTGTTGCGGTTCGGTGGATTTCTCGATGAAGTCATAGGCGTTGTGCTTCATCGCCTGGATCGCGGTCTTCACGTCGCCATGTGCCGTAATGACGATGAAGGGCACCTGGGGGGCATTTTCCTGGATCAGGCGCAGAAACTCCATGCCGGTTCTGCCGGGCATGCGAATATCGCTGATGACGATGCCGTTCCAGTTGGGCTGGATCTGTTCGGCAATCACATTGGCGTTGGCGTAGCAACGTACGCTGAACCCGGCGAGCTCGAGCGTTTCCTGCATTGCGTCCAGCAGATCCGCATCATCGTCGACCAGAACGATTTCGCCCGTTTCAAACCGAGTGCTCAAGCTGCCCCACCTTGTTCTGTGCCGCGCATGGCAGCCTCAGCTGAACGGTTACGCCACCCCGGTCGTTTTCCGCAAGTTCCAGATGCCCGTCCATGTCCTGCATGATGTTGAAGGAGATGGTCAATCCAAGACCGAGACCCTTGCCGACTTCCTTGGTGGTCACGAACGGGTCGGTCAGCTGCGTTGCCGATTGCCCCTGAAGGCCGATGCCGTTGTCGGCGATCAGGATGGTCGCGTCACCGCCAGTTTTCTCTGCCTCGATGCGGATTTCACCGCCGCCTGCCGCTTTCATGTCGATGGCGTCGACCGAGTTGCCGATGACGTTGATCAGGACCTGTTCCAGCAACACGGGATCCGCGCGGAGGGTTAGCTTGCCGGCAGCGTCGGAGACATTGAGCGCGACGCAGCTTTCCTCCAGGCGCCGCTCGAACAGCGATACGACAGGTTCCAGGGCCTGTTCCAGCGTCAGGTCCTTGACCGCGTAGTCCGAACGGCGGGCAATGCCGTTCAGGTGCTTGATGACGCGCGACATCCGCTCGGCAAGGTTTTCAACGACGTCGACCTTGGCTTCGACCGCTTCGCTCTTGCCCTTGGCAAGCAGCAGTCGAAGGTTGTGCAGGTGATGTTTCATGGCCGCGAGCGGCTGGTTCAGTTCGTGACTGATGCCAGCAGACATCTGGCCGAGAGCCGCCAGCTTGCCGGCCTGAACAAGTTCGCGCTGGGTCTGCTTCAACTGGTCGAAGGCGCGTTTGCGCTCCACGATTTCCTTTTGCAGGTTTTCGTGGGTTCTGTTCAGTTCAACCACGGAGGATCTGAAGATCTCCGTTGCTGCCCCCATGCGGGCGATCTCGTCGTTGCCGCGTGTGGGGATCGGCGTGGAGAGATTGCCCTGAGCGATCTCGATCAGGGCTTCTGCCAGCCGGTGCAGTCGGGCAACGATCTGGTTGCGGACATAAAACAGCAGAATGCCCGCGCAGATGACGCCGCAGATGACAGTTGCGACGGCCAGCAGCAGAGAGGCAATGCGCAGCCGTTCGGCTGCCTGATTGGTGAAGGTGAGGGCAGCAAGACGGCGTTCCCTGCCCAGTTCGACCAGGGCTGCCTGAAGATCTGCGACGGCGGCCTGTGCGGTGCTGAGGTCGCCAAGTGCCTGTTGCTGCAGCTCGATCCGGTCACGCGATCCTGCAAAGACACCCGTTTCGTCATAGGCGAAGGCCTGCAGCCGCTCCAGCGATGACACCAGCGTTTCGGTGTCGGCCTTTTGCGGGACCTCCGCCAGCATGCCCTGGAGGTTTTCAAGCGCGTCGAAATTCAGATCTTCGAGCTGTGCAAGTTTTTCCGCCGTGTCGACGTAAAGCGCTTGGAGCAGGAAGGTAATCGCCGTCGCCGTGCTTGACCCGATTGTCTGCATCTGTTCGCGAAGCAGGGTTTCCTGCCGGATGATCGCGGCAGCCGCTACCCGGTCGGTGCGCGACTGCGAGCGGACCATTTCGGACGACAGGCTGTCGATGTTGAAGGACAGGTCCTGAATGCGGGCAGCGACTTCGGTCTGGATATCGATCTGCAGCCAGCGCAGTTCCACCTGGTAGTGTTCCAGCGACCTGTTGATTGCCTGCAGATCCCGGGAGACCTGCAGGAAGGACCCGAGCTTGTCGCTCAAGGTTTCCTTCGCCTCGATTATCTTCGCGGTGTTTTTCGTATCGCTCAGGATGTTTGTTTCCAGAAGGCCCGAGATGCCCTGGCTTGCGGCTTCCACATCCTCGCGCATGGCTTCCGGTTCGCGTTCCCGGGTCTGCGCGGCAATCTCGGTCGCGATGACGGCAAGGCGCGTCGCATATTCGGAAAGTTCGGAGGCCAGGGCGATTTCCGGAATGCTCTTTTCGGTGATCTCACCAAAATCGCTGCGTGCCTGAGTGAAGAAGACCACGCCGATGGCCAGGATGATCCAGGTGATCGCGGCAATCGTGAGGATGGACAGCAGCAATCTAAACCATATCGTGCCGCGCCCGCGGTTTGCCGTCTCAGTCATTGACAGCCAGACCATTCCGGATGCTTGCCTCGAGCCCTGTCAGCATGGCATCGACTTCCGCCAGTTGCTCCCTGGCGGCAACGCGCCAGGTGGCAAGGCTCCATTCCTCGCCTGTTCCGACAAGCGAGTTCGCGCCTTCCTCCTGTGCGTCCCGGTAGCGTTCCGAGCGCACGGCATCGATCTCGGACACGGGAAGCTGGTTGAGCTTCTTCTTAATCTTGATCAGCGAAGGGACGAGTTCGGGAGGCGCCTGACGGCTCAGTGTTTCCAGGCGCCGCAACAGGTTTCTGCGCTGAACCAGATTTCTGGTGATGAAGATGTCGAACAGGTCGTTGACGGCCTGATACCGTGTTTCGGCAAGATTGGGGTCATAGGTGGACCAGCTGAATTTCAGCGCAGCCTGCACTTCCCTGGGGAACTGGTTCAAGGATTGTTCGCGAACAGTGGTGTCCACCGGGATCCTGCGGATGTCGGGCTGTGTCAGCAGTTCCTGCGCCGGTTTGCTCAACATGAAATCGATGAACAGGCCCGCCTCCTCATGGGCGGAACCGTGGTTGAGAACGGAAATCCGGGCAGGGGCCATCATGACCGGTTGACCATATTGAAAGCGGACGCCGTCGTCGGCTTCCGTCAGCGCGAGAAAATCGATCGACAGACCAACATCGAAGCGGCCGCGCTTGAGCCCCTCTATGACACTGAAACTGCGGGCGGTGATGGTCTTGAGGTTCTGGGACAGGCCGAAGATATACTGCCAGCCCCGATCCCAGCCGCGGTCCTGAAGGATGACTTCCAGCAGCATGTGCGTGGACCCAGACCGGGCAGGGTGGGACATGGCCAGCCTGTCCTGAAAGCGTGCGTCCAGCAGATCGTTCCAGCTTGTGGGCGGCCTGCCTTCAAAGTCTTCCATCCAGCACCAGCCGACACCGGAATAGGCGAAATCGACAAAGGTCTGGCTGCTGTCCTGTGAGCGTTCCCGCAGGCGGCCAAATTTCTCGAGAAGGGAAAAGGCCTCCGGCGATGACGACCAGAACAGGTCGAAGCCGCGCGGGTTGTCCAGCAGGATTTCCTCGACCGAGGCGACCGTGTTCTTGTTCAGGACGGTAACGTTGATCGCCGGATACTTCTTCGAAAACGCATCGACGAAGGGCTTCGTGAAATAGTCCGGAAAGGACGTCAGGACACGAAGATCCCGCGCGTTTGCGGCAGTCAACAGCAGGAGTGTCGCCAGGCAGGACATCGCAATGACGGCCAGCATGACGGATATTTTCTGAAAACTGATTGCGCCTGACATCCCGGATTGCCTCATTTGGAGGCACCTTACATCAGAATTCCGAACGTCGACGGAAATATGCACGGCGAGGGTGCCAGACCCTTCGGGTTCCGCCACGTGTTCGGCAACCTGAGCGAGACAAACCGGGCTAGCTGTCCATCTTGCAGGCGGCGCTGAAGGAATACCCGACGCCATAGACAGACTTGATGGGCGATTCCACCCCGGTCTGATCCTGGATCTTGCGCCTGAGGCGGCTGACAACGGCATCCAGATGCCGGTTGTCGAATTGGGTCTGGCGATTGGAGAGAAGCCGGGAAAGATCGTCCCGGGGGCAAGGAGCGCCGGAATTGGAGACCAGGGCTTCCAGAAAGATCCTTTCGGTTGCGGTCAACTTTATTGCGTCGCCGTCCGGTGGCAGAAGCTTCCAGGAGACATTGTCCAGCACCCATTCTGCCGTGCTGTTGCCTTCTGATGAAGCACCGGACAGTCTGCGTATGAGGCTCTGCACCGCAGCCAGTATTTCCCTGAGGCTGGTGTGCTTGACGAGATAGATGTCCGCGCCGCTGTCGAACCCGCGGACACGGCTTTCGCTGTCTCCGTGTGCGGTCAGCATGATGATGCCGCAATTGATTTTTGCCCTCAGGTCACCTGCAAGGTCGAAGCCGTTTCCATCCGGCAGCGAGACATCCAGGATCACGACATCCGGTCGGTCGGCGTCATCCAGCGCGGTCCACATTTCGGCCGCGCCGCCCGCGCCGCTGACCTGAAAGCCGTTGAGACGCATATAATCCAACAAGTCGGCGCGAAGAGCACTTTCGTCCTCCACGATCAAAATCCTGTTCATGCCGGTTCCTCCTCCTGCATGGTCTCAGAGTCCGCTCGCGCAAATCCGGGAAGCGGCAGGAAAACTCTGGCAATCGTGCCGCCGCCTTGTCTTGCACTCAAATCCAGATGTCCCTGGTGATAGCCTACGAGCTGCCGGCAGGAATGCAGGCCGAGCCCGCTGCCTCCGGTTCCGCCAGTGTTCGAGGCCCTGTAGAAACGATTGCCGATCTGCGCCAGGTCCCGATCCGGAATGCCGATCCCGCGGTCCTTCACTTCCAGAACGATATCACCGTTGTGGGCCCCTATCGTGATCTCGACCTCGGCGTCTTTAGGTGAATATTTGAGCGCGTTGTCGACCAGATTGACGATCACCGTGCGGAGCATCTCGGTATCTCCCCGATATGCCGGCATCGGCGCAACCGGATGAAGTCTGAGGCGTTCGCCAAGGCCGGCATGGTCGAAGTGCCGCTGAACATCCTCATAAAGCGCCGGGAAATCTACCTGCTCGATTTTCAGCACACCTTCATCCTGCCGCTCGCTTGCAAGAAAACGATCGATCAGCATCGTCATGCGGGAAACGGCCTCGTCGATGCTTTTCAGACGTTGGGCGACAGCCTGCTGCGGTTGTTCCAGCATCAGGGTGAGCATGTCGCTTGCGTAGCGGATTGCGGCCAGTGGGGTGCGAAACTCATGGCTGACCATGCGCATCAACTGGCGCTGGTCCTGACGGGCCGCCTTCTCCCCTTCCAGACTGGCGGACAGTTCTCCCTCCAGACGCCGTCTCAATGTTACTTCGCGCGCAAGCGCAGCGTTTCGGTCGCGCAAATCCATGGACAGGCGCATGCCCACCATGAAGATCAGACAGAAGAAAAAGCCGACAATGAAGATGTGTCCCTGGAAGAAGTACCATGTGTTGATGTTGGTCATCACCGGATTGGCGACCGTTGATGGCTGAATGTAGACGAGTGCGCTCTGCAGCAGACTTGCGGCGGAATATTCTCCAAGCAGGAAGATCATGATCCAGCGCAGGAAAGGGGGTTGGGAGCGGTCGCGGTAGAGCGTCCGGATCATCAGTGCCATCATCACCACCGTGAAGGCAGTGGAGGCATGAATGCGCAGGCCGAGGTCTGTCGGGTCATAGATAACGGCGAAGATCCAGAACAGGAGCTGTGCCGCGAGACAGAACGCGCTGATACCGACAAAACGGGGTTGTCCCAGGAAGCGCGCCAGGCCGTCGGCCCACAGGACCAGGCCAAACTTGATCACCATGTTGTCCGTTACGACGCGAATGAGCGATGGGTCCGGACCGCGCTGCAAATAGAGAAACAATCCAATCGCGATGGCGAAGAAGCCGGCCGCGATGACCTTCAGTTCATAGATCTGGCGCCAGACGAACCAGACGAGAAGCCAGGCAACTGACATGAAAGCGGTTGTCGCGAATTCCAGCAGCAACATGGTCTTGAGATCGAGCATGCGCTTGTGATGACGGAAGCGGCCTGCCTGTTCAAGTAACAGTTTCGAGGCCTTGATTGCGGCAGCTTCGATTTCAGGCAGGTGTCACCCAAAGGAAGCAAGTCTCGTCAGAATCTGTCAGAATTGATTAGTATTGGTAGGTGGAATTCGATCACTCGCCATCTGTATTTACACCAATGTTGACCGTCGTGGGCACAAGACGACGCAACAGCGGGAGTATTAATACAAATGGCGTCCAGGACCCGAAGCACCGGCGTTTCGAGCGCAACGGTTGAGCCTGCCATTCCATCCGGCTCAAACCGGACAGCCTCCCTTGCCGCATTTCTGCTGCTGACGACAGCCCTTGTCCCCACCGCAGCCTTTTCAGGCGATGCCCTGCCGCAAGGGGGCAGTTTCACGCATGGCAACGGAACCATTACGCAAGGTGGTTCAAGGGTTGATGTGAAGCAATCCAGCGATGCCGGTATCGTGAACTGGGGCAGTTTTTCCATCGGCTCCGGCAATCAGGTTCATTTCGACAACGGCGCCGGTGCCACGCTCAATCGGGTCACGGGCAATGTGCCGAGCCGTATCGATGGCAACCTCAGCGCGACGGGCAGCGTATTTCTCGTCAATCCCGCCGGAGTTGCGGTTGGCAGCGGCGGCCTTGTGTCGACAGGTGGTTCGTTTGTCGCTTCGACGCAGGACGTTACCGACAGCGATTTTCTGAATGGTGGCGGCCTGACCTTTTCCGGCACGAGCGGTGCCGAAGTCGTAAATGCGGGCACTATCCGGTCTGCGCAGGGTGACATTGCACTGATTGCGCGCCGCGTTGAAAACAGTGGCACTCTTGAAGCGCCCAACGGGACCGCAGCCCTTGCCGCTGGCTACGAAGTCCTGATGAAAGACGTCGCCGATGCAGACGGCCTGTTGTCGGTCAAGCTTGGCGGAGCCGATACCGAAGCACTCAATTCCGGAACCATCGCGGCGGCCAACGCTGAAATCCGCGCGAATGGCGGCAATGTCTTTGCGCTGGCTGGAAACACGGATGGTGTCGTCAAGGCAACCGGTGTCAGCACTTCCGGTGGCCGGATATTCCTGACGGCGGGCAATACGGGCAAGGTCCAGGTCAGCGGCAAGCTCAAGTCGCGCAGAGTGGCGGAGAACGTTCCGGTGCCGGGTGCAAAGCCGGCGACCGAGGGGGGCGCCATCACGGTGACGGCCGGAGAAATCACGATCACCGGTACGCTCGACGCCTCGGCGGAAGAAAACGGCGTCAAGGGTGGTGAAATCGTGGTGTTTGCCGAGGACGCGGCAAGTGTTTCCGGAACGTTGAGCGCAAGGGGTGGCGTGGGCGGTGAAGGTGGATTTGTCGAAACGTCTGCCCGAAACACGATCGATTTTGCCGGAATTGCGGTCGACACCTCGGCTGAAGGCGGTCAGACCGGCCTCTGGCTGATCGACCCGGTTGACCTGACGGTCGATGCGGCGGCGGCGGCAACGATCTCTTCCAACCTTGCCAGCAACAACGTGAGCCTGCAGACCACCAACTCGTCGGCAAGCGGTCCGGGCAACCAGAGTGCGGGCGACGGCAACATCACCATCAATTCCGGCATCACCTGGACGAGTACAAACACACTCACGCTCAACGCCTATAACGACATCGCGATCAATGCGGCCATTGACGGCCAGAACGGTGGGCTGACCCTGCTGGCTTACGGGAACAGCGGCACGGCTGCCGTCGGCACAATCTCGACGGGAGCAGCCGGCGCGGTCGATGTCGACAATTTCGCTCTCACCAGGGGTGTCTGGGATCAGGTCGGCGCGGGCCTGCCAGACTTTGCCACGAACGCACTAAGTGTTGGCTTCGGGACTTTCATCCGGGCGCAGGGTGGCGATGGCACTTTTTCCAACCCTTATGCGCTATTTGACGTTTATGGCCTGCAAGGGATAACGACCCATGACAGGCGTGGTGGCGGGTCCGGCGATATCAGCCTTTACTATGAGCTTGCGAACGATATCGACGCGTCGACGACATCATCTTGGAATAACGGTGCTGGCTTTGACCCTGTTTCCTTTTCCGGAAGCCTGGATGGCAAGGGACATACGATAGACGGCCTCTATATCAACCGGCCTTCCGAAGGTAATGTCGCACTCATAAGCTATTGGCAAGACAACTATTTCACTTCCGGACGTGACCTTGAGATAAAGGACCTTACACTCACGAACGCGTCTGTTACCGGCGACAACCAGACGGCAATTCTGGTCGGCGACACAGGTGGTGGAAACTATCACGGTCACAACATGTCGAATGTGACTGTCAGTGGAACCGTTCAGACGAATTCCTGGGGCGCAGGCGTCGTGGCCAGGTATTTCGGCAACATCGACCAGTCGACCATGACCAATGTTCATGCGGATGTTTCCGTCACGACGACGGATGGGGGCAGCGCCACCGGCGGCCTCGTCGCGATCATGGGTGAAGGGCTGACAATCTCGAATTCCAGCTCGACAGGATCGATAACCGGAGGGCAGGTCGGTGGTCTTGTCGGCACCACAGACGACAACGACAACAGGATCGAAAATTCCTATTCGACGGCGACAGTCACCTCGTCAGGGAGCTTTCGGGAGGCTGGTGGACTGGTTGGGTACGCGGAAGACCTTACGATCTCGAATTCGTATTTTGCCGGTCAGGTGCTCGGTACAAACGGCGCCGCGGCTGGAGGGCTCATCGGTACGGCCGACAGGAACACGGTCATTGAGAACTCCTTTGTTACGGGTCTCGTAGAGGCTGAAGGGTATGCAGCCGCATTGGTCGCTGAAGTCTCCGACTCAAGCGTTTCAATAACCGACTCGGCCTGGGATACTGAAACGACCGGACAAACCGAGGTGATCGGTTACTCGGCTCCCTATACCGCTACCGTGACCAACACGAGCGGCCTGACCACTTCCCAGATGCAGGGATCCCTGACCCTGGGCAGTTTTACCCTGGACAGCAGCATCTGGGGCACTGGCAGCGGACTTTTCCCTTATTTCAAGTGGGAGTATGCCGCCACACCCGAGGCGGTCTCAGGTATCGTCTACAGTGACGCGGGCACGACGGCCCAAACCGGAGCAAATGTCAGCGCGCTTTCCGGCGGCAATCTTGTCGGCAGCGCTGTGAGCGGGGCAAACGGGTATTATTACATCCTGACCACGGCCGGGTCGCTCAATTCCGCCGGGGCACTGGCCTATCTGGACGGTGAAAGCACCAAAGCGGCGACTTTCGCCGACACAGTAACGTCGACCGGCGTCTCCGGAGCCGATATCTGGGGCAATGCCTTCAACGTCAATACCGGTGCAGCGGCCACGACGGACGTGGTCACCGCTCTGGACACGACCATCGGCGCGTTCAGCGACACCGATCTCAACTTCCTGCGCAACACGTCGGCGGTTGTGCGAACCGACCAGAATGGCAACAGTCTCGACTTCAATTTGAATGCGACGTCCAACTTCAATCTCGACAACAATCTTTACGCCGGTGGCAACCTGACTGTTGCAACGAATGGTACATTTTCGGTCGGCGACAGCAACACCATCCTGTGGGCCCATGACGGTGACCTGACAGTGAACGGCGATGTCGCGTGGTCTAACAGCAACCAGCTTTCTCTCTACGCCGACGCCAGCAACGCCTCCATCAAGATCAACGGCTCCGTCACCGCGGCGAACGGCAAGCTGCGTGTGGACCAGACGAGCAGCGCAACGAATGTCACTTCAACGGCGACGGGTGATATCCATGTCGACGATTTCCAGTCCGATACCGCCTGGCTGCAGGTCGGCAGCAGTTTGCCGGACTTTTATGCCCGGGATTTCGATATTCAGGGCGGTCATTTTGTGCGTGCGCTTGGTGGTGATGGATCGCAGGCCAACCCGTACCAGATCTTCGATGTCTACAGTCTTCAGGGCATACAGTCAGGTTCCGGAACCACACCGGTAAACTATGTGCTGACCCGGGATATCGACGCTTCGGGAACAGCGGCCTGGAACGGTGGTTCCGGCTTTGCGTCGACAAGCCTTCGCGGCAATTTCGACGGTGGCGGCCATACGATCGATGGCCTGACCTCGACAGGTAACTTCAACACGATCGGGTTGTTTGGCGTCGTTAGAGCCGATGGTCAGGATATCTCCATTCATGATCTCAAACTGACGAACGTCAACATCGCGGGAGGGATCGGTGTTGGCGGGCTGATCGGCAACGCCGTTGGTGGCAAGGTCTCGGTATCGGATGTTTCGGTTGGCGGCACGGTGACAGGCGCAGGTAATGTCGGCGGCGTTGCCGGACGAATGGCGTCGGAGTATTCCGTTACCGACACACATTCTTCGGCGGATGTCACCACCACGGCCTATGCTGCCGGTGGCCTTATCGGTGATGGCCAGACTTCTGATGCATCGCAGGTTACCCGTTCGTCCGCTTCCGGCAACGTCAGTGGCCGTTATGACATCGGTGGACTGATGGGCCGGGCGTCGAATGTTGACGTTTCCAGATCTCATGCCAGCGGAACTGTCACGCTCCTTGCCGATAACACGGGTGGTACCACCACACCATATGGCGCAGGCGGTCTCATCGGCTCCATTGATTCGGGTTCGGTCGATCTCTCCTATGCGACCGGAACGGTGCAAAGTTCCGACAGCATCGCGACGCGTCTCGGTGGGCTGGTTGCCCACTCCCTCGGAGCGCCAATCACAAGGTCCTTTGCGACTGGCGACGTGATCCACACCGGCAGCACTGCCGGCGGGCTCGTTGGCCTGACGGTCAGCAGCATTTCCGACAGCTACGCCACCGGGGACGTTTCTGGTGCCAATGAGATCGGCGGTCTTGTCGGGCGAATGCTTGACGGGGCGTCCGTTACCCGTTCCTACGCAACGGGTGCCGTCTCCGCAAGCGTGAACGGCGGCGGCCTGGTCGGCACAATGGACGCAGGTACGATCACGCTCACTAACAGTGTCTGGAATACACAGACTACCGGGCTGAACAATGCAGTCGGCAATCAGCTTGGCGGTTCGGTCACCAATGTTTCCGGTGTGACCAGCAGTGCCATGCAGCAGCTCGACACGTTCGTTTCAGCCGGTTTTGGAATTGACGACCAGGGCGGCACGGCGAACACCTGGCGCATCTACGAGGGGCAGACAACTCCGCTCCTGCGAGGTTTCCTGACTGCGATCACGGTAACGGGTGACGACAAGTCCAAAGTATATGACGGAACGGTCTACTCCGGCGGGTTCACCTATGCCTTGTCGTCTGCCGGAGCGAGTCTCCTGGGAAGTTTCGATGGCGGTGCCGCCGTCACGGCAACCGCGGTCGGAAGTTATGCCATTGGGAACAGCTTCTATTCGCATCAGTTCGGCTACGACATTGTCAGCGTCGATGGCACGTTGACGATCACAAGTCCTTCCGAAACGTCTGGTTCTTCCGGCAGCGGACAGTCCTCCACCGATCCCCGCCAGCAGGTGCTGGAGCGCAACCGGTTGCAGAACCCGGATGCCGACGAGGCACTTGAAAACAACCCCTCTGCCTGCGAGCCGGGCGTCGTCGGCGGCGAAGGTGCCGTTCACCCCTGCAACCGCTCGCTCGGTCGCTGGCTCAGTGCGGCGGCAGAGTAGCCCGGCATGACAAGACATACGATAACTGCGGTCCTGGTGGCTGGTCTTGCGCTCGTTTCCGAAGGTTCATTCGCCCAGCAGGCTCTTGAGAGAAACCTGCCTGCTGCCGAACCCGGAGAGCCGGTCTCGCTGGACGTCGCCCCCCAGGACTTCGGTGCCACCGACAGGTCACCACTCGGCGTTGACCTGGCCGGCGTTTATCTGATCGGTCAGTCCGACGATGTGGCAGGCCGAGCTCCAAAGGGCATCGGCGGTCCGGCGGCTGCTTTCGATCAGGCCGCACTGGATGCCGTGCTCTCGGAGTATCTCGGCAAGCCGCTTTCCCTCGCCCTTGCGGGGGAAATCCAGGCTGCCATAGCCCGCGTTTACAAGGATGCGGGCTATCCGTTCGTATCCGTTACCCTGCCACCGCAGGAAATAACCGGCGGGGTGCTGCAGGTCAGGGTGATCGAGTTCAAGTCGGGCAACGTGACAGTTCAGGGGCTCGACGAGCGAGACGCCGAGGAGATCCGCGCAAGGCTGCGGATCAATCCAGGTGGGCGCATTGATGCGCGCGCACTGGAAGAGGATCTCGGCTGGTTGAACCGCTCCCCCTACAGGCGGGCGGGTGGGGTCTTTCGCCCGGGCGAGGATGCTGCGCTCAGCGACCTCGAAGTCACGATCGATGAAGGCAGGCCGTGGCAGGTGTTTGCGGGGTGGTCCAATTCCGGATCGCAGGATACCGGACGCGACCGGTATTTTCTGGGTGGCAATGCGCGTCTTCCCTTTCCGGGCGGCCCCTGGCTTTACTACCAGATGACGGCCAGCGACGACATCTGGAGCGATCCGGGAATTGTCATTCCGCGTGAAGGCGACTACCCCTCCTATGTGTCCCACGCAGGCAGGCTCACCATTCCGACGTGGGCCCGGCAAAGTCTTGAAATCGCACCGGCATTGGTTGCCTCACGCGAGACGCCGAACCGTTTTTTCGACTTTGAAAACACCACCTATGAATTGCCGATCATCTACAGGTCCGCCGTCTCGAATCTCCTGCCGGGGCGCTATTGGGGGGATATCTACACGGGCGTCGAGCTGAAACGTCTGGAGCGGACAACCTTCTTCAATGGCGTCGCGGTTGCCGACGGTGCCGCGGATCTGTTCCAGATGGTGCTAGGCTGGAGCAATTCGTTCGATGACCGTCTTGGCCGCACGGCAGTGGATGTCAGGGTGAAGGCCAATCCGGGAGGTGTTCTTCAGGGAAATGCGGCAACCACCTGGCAGACCTTTACCAATGGGCGTGTCCAGTCGGTTGACTATGCGTATCTTGCGGCAGACATCAGCCGGACTACCTCTCTTCCGAACAGGTTCTTCTGGGTGAGCGCCCTCTCGGGCACGCTCGCCGGGCAGGTGCTGCCGGATACGGAGCGGATCTCGCTTGGTGGGCGGTATGCTGTGCGCGGGTATAACTACGATGATGCCAGCGTGGACAGCGGTGTCATCTGGCGGAACGAATTGCGTTTGCCGTCCTTCTCGCCGCTTGCCGGCAACTTGCCTGAAAGCTGGCCGCAATCACTGACAAACGACAGTCTGTCTGCCTATCTGTTTGCCGATATCGGCTTCGGGATCGATCACGCCACAGACGACAATGCGACACTGTCCGGTGTCGGCGCCGGCTTCGACTATGCTCTTGGAGACAATCTGACGGCAAACCTGATCGCGGGCGTTGCCCTGCAGGACGCAGGAGAAACGGAAGCCGGGGACCTCAATCTGCAGGCCTCGATCACGGCGCGCTTCTGACGCTTCTCACGAGGCCAGGGCGCTTGCCGGTTCATATTGCGCTTTTGCCGCTTCCCTGGCGATCCAATTCAGGTAACGGCCGTAGGTCGTGCCTGAAATCTCGCTCGCCAGGGCTTCGAGATCACCTCTTGAGATCCAGCCCTGGTAGAATGCGACCTCTTCAGGACAGGCAATCTTCAGGCGTTGGCGGGATTCCAGTGTCTGGATGAAGCAGGCTGCTTCCAGGAGCGATTCCGGCGTTCCTGCATCCAGCCAGGCATAGCCCCGGCCCAGCATCTGGACGCTGAGGTCACCGCTTTCCAGATAGGCCCTGTTGATGTCGGTGATTTCAAGTTCGCCGCGTGCGGATGGGGTGAGGGTCCGGGCGATGTCGACAACCCTGGCATCGTAGAAATAGAGGCCGGTCACCGCCCAGTCCGATTGCGGGGCAACCGGTTTTTCAACGATTGAGGCAGCCTTGCCAGCGCTGTCGAAGCCGACAACGCCGTATCGTTCGGGATCATGAACCTGATAGGCGAATATGGTTGCGCCGGTCTCGTTTCGCCGGGCTGCCAGCATTTTTTCCGACAGGCCGGTGCCATGGAAAATGTTGTCACCCAGAATGAGGGCCGACGGTTCCCTGCCCAGAAAATCTTCCGCGATCAGGAATGCCTGGGCGATGCCTGCAGGGTGCTTCTGGACAGCGTAGGACAGGTTCAGGCCCCAGCGGTTTCCCTTGCCGAGGACGCGCTGGAACGCGCTCAGGTCCCGCGGTGTGCAGATGATCAGAATGTCTCGAATGCCGGCAAGCATCAGCGTCGTCAGCGGGTAGTAGATCATCGGTTTGTCGTAGACGGGCAGAAGCTGCTTCGAGCTTGCCAGCGTCATGGGAAACAGGCGAGACCCGGCGCCGCCGGCAAGAACAATTCCCTTCATACCCGGTTCCACTCCGTCACCACGTTGCGCCTTCCGGCGACTGGTCCAAGGCGGGGCTGCCGTTGCGCCGAACGGTTCGGCAGCTTGCTCAAGAGTGCCTGCAGGCGCAGGACGCAGGCTGACAATTCGTATCTGGCGACAACGGTCCGGCGTGCTGCGCGGCGCATGGCCTGCCGGTCTGCCGGAGACTGCAACGCCGAACAAACTTCGGCAGCGATTGCCTTCGTATCCCAGAAATCGACGAGCCTGCCGTTGACCCCGTCTCGAACGACTTCCTGAACCGGAGCGGTTTTGGACGCGATGACAGGTGCCTCGCAGGCCATGGCTTCGAGAAATGACCAGGACAGCACGAACGGGTAGGTCAGGTAGACATGGGCGGCAGAGACCTGAAACAGGCTCAGGAGATCCTTGTGCGGGATCTGTCCCAGAAAGTGGATCCGATCAGGTGGAAGGCCGGTTTCCTGAAGAAGCCGGTTGCGCCATGTGTCGCCACGAGACGGTGCGCGTCCGTAGCTGACGCCGTCGCCACCGGCAACAACGAACCTGGCTTCCGGATTTTCGCGGGCGACCAGTGCTGCTGCCTGCATGAATTGCGGAAAGCCGCGGTAGGGTTCCAGGTCACGTGCCGCGAAGGTGACCACCGGATCGCCCGCGGTCAGGTGTCTGCCGTCCGGCAGGCGAAATCCGGCCATCGGGTCGGGGCGAGCCCGGGTCGTGTCGATACCTTCATGCTGCACGAGGATCTTTGACCGGTATTCTGCGGGATAGCGGCTCTTCTGCCAGGCCGTCGGGCTGATGCCGGCATCGAGCTGGTCCAGAGTGGACAGCTGGATGGCGTTGCGGAGCCTCATGGTCTGGCGCTGCTGCAGCGACATCTCGTCGGAAGGTGCAAACCCGACGTCTCCGCCCTGCGGCTGGAAGTAATATTCGCAGAAACCGATGGCAGGTACATCCGGCAGGGCATCCTTGACGAACATCATGCCGCCCCAACCGATATGTCCCATAACAATGTCGGGCTTGTGGCCGTTCAGGTCCAGCTTGTGCAGGATATCGGCAACCTTGCGGCCCGCCTCGATGTAGGGCACGGAAGGCCGTCCACCTGTGCTGGCCGCCTGCCGGGTGTCACCGGCATAGCGCAGCACACGCAGGCCCGGCACCGGCCGGTCCAGGGATTCGCATATGAGCGTGGCAGTCCAGCCATCGGCGATCAGACGCCGGGCAAGATGAACGAACTGCCCGGGCCCATGCCGGTGCACGAACACGATATGCATGTGCCAAACCTTCGATCAGAAACGGGTGCCGTCCAGACGCAAGGGGGATTGTTGAAGGTCCGTGGCCCAAAGGACTTCAAGCTTGCGCAGCAGTGCGAATGTTTCCTCGAGAGCCTTCAGGTCCTGTTCGGATCGCACGATCTGGTCCTGATTGACCTCGTCGGCTGCCTTCACGGCTCTGCAAAGCATCTTTCCCTTGTCGGTCAGACGGATACGGGCTGAGCGCCGGTCCCGTGCCGAAGCCGTTCGATCGACGTAGCCGGACTGGACAAGTTGCTTGAGGCTGTAGGACGCATTCGATCCGAGATAGTGACCGCGGTCCATCAGATCCCGCACGGACAGGTCGTCGTCACCGATGGTGAAAAGCAACATGGCATGGGCGGGAGAGATGTCGTCCGCGCCTATTCGGATCAGATCGACGCGGAGGCGGTCAAGGTAGCGCCGATACATTCGTTCGATGACTCTTACGAGTTCGAAATGGTTCGCTTGCGACGCCGGAGCCGCGATCCTTTCCCTTTCCCCGTATGCTGAATGATTGATGGATTCTTCAACCATAGGTTCAGTCCGCGAAACGTGCCCATTCATGTCCCTTGTTGCGTCTTCTAAGACTTTGTGCATTTGCCCCAAACTCCCACCTACATTCGAACTAAATTCGAAATAATTTCATCGCTATTCTGCTCCCTGTCTATGCACATTGATGCATTTATTAGTTTTGTTTTTGCATTTCTTCTCTTTGCCAATCGATTGCCATAATTAAAGGCACTAGATACCCCAAGTTAGTCTATATGCTTTCGTCATTCCTATGGAAAAGATGTGTCGTTTTCTGGGCAATCGCTCTTTTTTTCGCACGTGCGAACACACCTATCGGTTGAGGCTTCGGAGAATCTTGAATGGTTGAAAAGACAACACCGGACGCAATCGATCCGTTCCGTCTCATAAGAGAGGCTCGAGTCACCTTTGCAACCGGTCTCGCCGCAGCGGCGCTTCTGAGTGGGTTCATCACGCTGCTGCAGATGATCGTTCCGCTGTTCATGCTGCAGGTTCATGACCGGGTTCTGAACAGTCAGAGCCTCGATACCCTGACAATGTTGCTGATCATCGCCTGTGGCGGACTGATGCTTTTTGCGATTCTGGAATTTATCCGCAGCCAGATTTTCCAGGTGATGGGGAGCGAACTGGTTCGGCGTCTCAACCTGACGGCAATCGAGGCGGGGGTGAAATCTTCGCTGGAGAAGGGGGGCGGTATGGCCTCCGAAGTGCTGCGGGACCTGAACGATCTTCGCACCTTCATAACCAGCAACGCCATCAGCGCGCCGCTGGAAGCCATGTGGGTGCCGCTGTTCCTGATTGTGCTGTTTGCCCTGCATCCGCTTTACGGGCTGCTGGCTGTTGTTTCAGCGATTACGCTGATCGGGCTCAACCTCCTGTCCGACATGACGACACGCTCGCTGTTGAAGGAAGCAAACACCGCCAACTTGCAGAATGTCGCGACGATCGCCTCCACGCTTCGTCACGCAGAGACGATTGAGGCAATGGGGTTGATGCCTGCCCTGACGCGCCGTTGGCGCAAGGGGCAGCTCCATGCCACTGAACTGATGGCAATGGGAAGCCGGCGCGGCAAGGCAATCCACGCGCTGACTCGAAGCCTCCGGTTTGGCATGCAGATCGCGGTCCTGGCGCTTGGCGCGGATCTTGTTATCAAGGGAGAGGTGACTGCCGGCACGATGATCGCCGCAAGTATCCTGATGGGGCGCCTGCTGACCCCTTTCGACAATCTCACGGAAAACTGGCGCCAGTGGGTGTTCGCTTCAACCGCCTGGGGCCGGGTGCGCGAGGTTCTGGAGAACCACTCTTCGCTTCGCCAGACCGTGCCGACCCCGCCCAGCCAGGGATCGCTCAAGATCGACAAGCTGGTCTACGCGCCGCCCAACGCACCGGTGCCTGTTATCAAGGGCATTTCGTTCACGCTCGAACCCGGTGACGTTCTTGGCATTGTCGGCCCGTCAGCAGCCGGAAAGTCGACCCTGGCCCGTCTGCTTGTAGGTGTTCTTCAGCCCACGACGGGCGGCGTCTTTCTTGATGGGCACAACGCCTATCTCTGGGAGCGGGCATCCTTTGGCGCGATGGTCGGGTATCTGCCGCAGTCGGTGTCTCTTCTGGATGGAACGGTTCGGGACAACATCTCGCGCATGTATGATGCCGACCCTCAGATGGTGATCGATGCGGCACGTGCTGCAGGCGTTCACGAGATGATCGGCCGGATGCCACTCGGCTACGATACGCCCGTCGGTGACAACCGTTACACCTTGTCAGGCGGACAAAAGCAGCGTGTCGCCCTTGCGCGTGCGCTGTTCGGACGGCCGCGCCTGCTCGTGCTCGACGAACCCAATGCCAACCTGGATACGGAAGGGGAAGTTGCCCTGTTGCGTGCTATTTCGCAGGCAAAGGAAGACAACGCCATCGTCATCGTCATCGCGCACAGACCGGCAATCATGGAGGCGGCCGACAAGATCCTGGTGCTGGAAGATGGCCGGATCGGCCAGTTCGGTGACCGGACGGATGTCGTCAGCAGTATTTCCAGGCGCCTGCCGGCACCTGCCGCACCCCGTGCCCTGCCGACGAGTGGAGAAGTGGCATGAGCGAGCGTTCCGAGCAGACAAGGCCACCGGTCGCCACACCCTCGTCAGAGGCCGCGACCGAAACAGGCCAGGCCTATTGGATGGCCGCCCTCAAGGCGGACGATGCGCGCCCGCCAAGCTTGCGCAAACCGCTTCTGGCGGCAGCTCTGGCCGTTTCGATCGGCTTTGGCGGATTTCTGCTTTGGGGATTTACCGCCGATCTCGATAGTGCGGCGGTTGCCACCGGCAAGGTGATTGTCGACAGCAAGCGCAAGACCATCAGTCATCTGGAAGGCGGGATTCTGCGCCGGTTGCTCGTGCAGGAAGGGGATTTCGTGGATGCCGGCCAGCCGTTGGTGGAGCTGGACGACACGCGCGCACGTGCCGAGCTGGCGCAGCTCCATGGCAAACGGACCAGTTTGCTGGCAAGGCTGGCCCGGCTCAGGGCCGAGCGGGATCTGTCGGAAGAAATCGTATTTCCGGAAGAGCTCAAGAACAGCAGCGAGCCCCTGATCGCCGAAGTGGTGGCGGCCGAACAGGGGGTGTTCGAAAAACGCCGTCAGGTCTACGAGGGCAAGATCGCCTTTCAGCAGAAGGAGATGGAGCAGTATGTGGCGCAGATCGAGGCCAATCAGGCCCAGATCGAAGCCACCGGGCACCGGCGAAAGCTGCTTGAGGAGCGTGTCGACGCCCTCAGCGGCCTGGAGAAGAAAGGGTTCACGTCAAAAGCCATGCTTAGCGAAGTTCAGCTGGAACTGAGCGAGATGATTGGCGACGGCGGTGAGCTGGAGGCCCAGAAGGCGCGTGCGGAAAAGGCGCGCCAGGGTGCGGAAGTTGCCCTGTTGCAGGCCGAACAGGAATGGCAAAGCGACATTGCCGGAAAGATCCTCGAGGCTCAGCTTGAACTGAACCTCACCAACGAACAGATCATCTCGTCGCAGGATGTCCTCGACCGGCTGGTGGTGCATTCCCCTCAGGCCGGTATTGTCTCCAGCATCGAGATGCGGACACCGGGAGGGGTGGTCGAGCCTGGCAAGGCGATCATGGATATCGTTCCGCGAGACGAGAAGATGCTTGTCGAGGTTCGGATGAACCTGAACGACATCGATACCGTTCGTGTCGGCTCGGAGGCGCGTATCCGACTGACTGCCTATGACCGGCAGAACACCAGCCCGCTGGGAGGGGAGGTGACCTATGTCGCTGCCGACCAGACCGTCGATCCCCAGACGCAGGCGGCCTTTTATGTCGTGCGCGCACAGGTTCTTTCCGAAGAGCTGGACGGCAAGCCCGCCTTGACGCTTTACCCGGGCATGCCGGCGGAAGTCCTGATTATCCGGCGTGCTCGCAAGGCAATGGACTATCTGCTCGAGCCGATCACGCAAAGCCTTGATCGAGCTTTCCGGGAAGACTGAGGCGCAATTTTTTTGTGCTCCAACAAATTTTTTTAACGACGGGCGGTATTGACCGCCCGTTGCTTTTTCGAAGCCCGGTCCATTCCGAGCGTGGGGGCATTTTCCTGGTGCAGTGCGAAAATTGCACCTTTAACGCGATTAGTGCGTTGCAAAACCACCATGTCGTTCATTTTTCCGGCGAGGCGGTTGAGTGCTGTTTCTGCATGAAGTGCGGGCGGTTTCAAGCATCTGAAAAATCGCAGAAATTGGATTTCAATCTATGGGGGATCATGTGGTTTCATTGATTTTATTTTGAATTTCGAAATAAAATAAACGTAAAGGAATTGTATTTTCGAACTACTATTAAATGAAAAGTAGAACTAGTTTATCTCCTTCAAAATATTGCCTTATTTTTTTCACTATTCGTCCCTTTGAAGAGATTAGTAATTGTGTATTGTACTTCTCGCGCTGCAAAAATACGGGGTTTGTGCAGTGCGGTGTGCCGCGGTTCGCGGGGCGTCAAATGTAACGAGGCGAACTTCAGGAGTTAGCTACATGGCCACGATTGAAGGCAGTGCTTTTCAGGATTTCCTGCAAGGTACCAATGCTCAGGATTTCATATTCGGATTGGGCTCATCGGATGTTCTGCTCGGCAATGAAGGGGACGACTTCCTCTTCGGCGGCCGAGGTGGAGATCTGATCGTCGGCGGAGAGGGTGCCGACAAGATTTTCGGGCAAGGTGGCGAAGACGTCATTCTTGGTGGTGAAGGCAGCGATACCATCTTCGGCGGAGCGGGCTCCGACTACATCGAAGGTGGTGCCGGCGGCGACATCATTTTCGGTGGCGAAGGAACCGACATCATTGACGGCGGCGCCGGCAACGATCTGATGTTCGGTGGTGGCGACCACGATGTCTTCGTGTTCTCCGGCGGTGGCGGCAACGACATCGTCATGGATTTCCAGGTCGGCGATCTGGTGCAGATCTCGAGCAACATCAACGATACCGGCGTTTCCTCTGCTGCCGATGTCGCCGCACGGGCGACCCAGGTCGGCAACAACACGGTCATCGATCTCGGCAACGGCGATACCGTCACGCTCAACAACGTCGATGCCGACGATCTTCAGGACAATCCTGACGGCTACATCGTCGTTTCCTGATGATCCCGCACCCGGGCACGCGGTCGTCCGTGTGCCCGGGTACCGGCCTGTGGCCTGTGGCCGTCCGCAACTCAGGCCTTAGAACAGTGATGGACAAAGATGCTCGAGACCCTGGGCAAATACGCCGAGGCGGACTTTGAGTCCCCGCATTACTTCCAACTAACGCCGGAGGTTCTTCTTCTTGTCTGGGATCCGGCGCATCAGGTAAATGCTGCGCCCCGGCTTGTGGAGCAGGGCGGTCAGTCCTTCGGCTCCATTGCGAGTGTCCGGCTGAACCGGCTTGATGGCCGGTCGCGAGTCGTATGGGCTGTTTCGCTGAAGGAAAAAACCAGGCTCAGTCTGAAGTTGAGCGCCGGCGCGGTCGGGTCCGAGGCGACGCTTTCTGTCGACGCCGCGAAGCCTGGTCCTGCCGCCGATGCCTTTGCCATTACCAACGGCCTCAGTCAGGCCGCCTGCGCCGTTTTCGTCACGACTTTCCTGAGCGCCTGGTCCGGCATGTTCCGGCTGGGGCGTTCCCGCAGTTTCGTCAATTTTGCAAGAGAGCTGCTGCGCTCCGTCAACGATGCGCCGCCGGTTGTGGATGCTGTCGCGAGCATCGGTTCCGTCCGGTTGCTGGAAACTCTCATCAACAGCGACAGCACCGACATCAAAACAGCGGTCGTGATCGGTGATACGGGTGTTCTGCGGTTGGACAGCGGAACGTGCAACACGCCCTACAACGGCGGCAAGAGCAGGTTGTTCCTCGGTGCCGTCGACATGCCGCAGCCACCTGCCAACGGTTTTCTGGTGCTGTCCGGAAGCTGGGGTCTGGCGATCCGGAAACTGGCTACCGACAACGTGAGGCGCACTGTCGGTGCATGGTGGGCTACCAATGCGCGCAAGCTGCCGGAAGTGCGGGATTACCTGGTGTCGGACGTCGGCGCCAAATCCGATGAGGCGCGTGCTGCCATACGGGACCTGCAGGTGAGCGATCCCTTGCCGGCGCGCCGGCATGGCTCGCTGTCAGAAACCGGCTCCTTTTGTGCAGTGGAAACCGCTGTCGCCTGCGAAGCCGGTGTCCTGGTCGGTGGCTGGCTGCGCGATCCCGCCCGCGTCTATCAGGGGCTCGATATTCTTGCCGGTGACGCCGGTCCGGTTGCGCTTGAGCTACACACGTTCGATGGCGTTCTGCCGGAAACCCAGGGCGGTTACGCGATAAAGCGCTTTGTCGCGTTTGCACCGGTCGGCAGGGCGCTTCAACACAATCTGCAGCCCCGGTTCGAAGTCCGTTTGGCATCGGGTGAGCGGGAACTGCTGGTGCCGCCACCGCAGCCGGGTGACATTCCCGACACGAGGGCGAAGGCGCTTTCCGTCGTGACACCGCGCCATGCGAGCGACGAGGTTCTGGCGACATGCCTGTCGAATGTCTTGTCCGATATCCAGTCGCGTTTCCGGCAATCAGTCGGTGAACCGTCCGAAGTTCTGTTCGGCAAACCGCTTGCTGATCCGACCGTGTCGATCGTGATCCCGCTTTACAAGGTGTTCGAGTTCATCAAGGCGCAGCTTGCAGCGTTTTCCGCCGACAGCTGGCTGGCGGAGAACGCCGAGGTGATTTTCGTGCTCGACTCTCCCGAGCAGGTAACCCATGTGGAGGACCTGCTCGCCGGGTTCCATCTTCTTTATGGCCTTCCCGTTCGTCTCGTCGTGATGGAACGTAACGGCGGCTATGCGCTTGCCTGCAATGCAGGTGCGGAAGCGGCGCGCGGGCGCTATCTGGCGATGATCAATTCCGATGTCGTGCCGGTCGAGGCCGGCTGGCTCGAACAGCTGTGTGCCAGCCTGATGATGGACGAGCAGGTCGCGGCTGTAGGCGGCAAGCTGCTCTATGCAGACAACGCCATTCAGCATGCCGGTTTGAAGTTTATCCAGGACGACAAGGGCCGCTGGTTCAACCATCACTACTACAAGGGCTTCCCGCGTCAGTTTCCGGAAGCCAGCACCTCCCGCGAGGTACCGGGGGTAACCGGTGCTTGCCTCGTTCTGTCGAAAGCCGATTTCGAGACGGTGGGAGGGTTCACGACGGACTTCATCGTCGGTGACTACGAAGACAGCGACCTGTGCCTGAAACTCCGTAAGTTGAATCGCAAGATCTACTATCTGGGCGACGTCGAACTCTACCACTTCGAGCGTGTTTCCATTCGCAAGAACGAAGATTACACGCGCGGTGTCGCCTCTCAATACAATCGCTGGCTCCACCAGTCCCGCTGGCAGGACGATATCGTTGCCTTGATGGAAGCTGCGGAGCGGCGTGAAAAAGGGCTGAGTGCATGAATTCGCCGGTTCTCATCAAGGATGCCACCAGTCTGGTCACATCCCCACTCGGCAGTGAGCGGATTGCAGACCTGCAAGGTTACATCGGCCGTAACAGGTTCCTGCCGGTTCCCCCGAGCGAGGACAACTTCGTCGGAGATGGTGACTATCTTGCCATCGGCACGGAGTTTCTGGGCCACTTTATCGACCTTGGGGGCTTGCGCGCGCATGAGCGGGTGCTTGATGTCGGTTGCGGCATTGGCCGGATGGCAGTGCCTCTGACCCAGTATCTGGATCCGGACACCGCCCGATATGTGGGTATCGATCCGGCATCGGCGGGCATTCAATGGTGTACGCGCAACATCGGATCGGTCTATCCCAATTTCCGGTTCATGCATCTGGATATCGCCAACGCTCTCTACAATCCCGACGGCTATATCCGCGGCACGGAGATTGCCCTGCCGTTCGCCAACGGCTCGTTCGATTTTGCCATCATGACATCGGTGGTCACCCATCTGCCGTCGGAAGAGATCCTGCCCTATTTCCGCGAAATCTCGCGCCTCATGGAGCTGGGAGGCAGGTTGTTTCTGTCGGCTTTCGTGATTGCGCCGGACCGCGGCGAAGGCTTGATCCCTCGTGTCGTGTTCCGACGCGACGGCGAGGGACCTGCCTGGTACGGCAACCCGCAAGCGCCGCTCGCAGCGGTCGCCTTCGATGATGGTTTCCTCGACAGGGCATTGGAGACGGCGGGATTCGAAATCGCCCTGAAGCGGTTCGGGCACTGGCGCGGCGGCAACGGGGCTCCGCATTACCAGGACTTTTTCGTTGCCGTGAAAACGTCGCGGGGGGTGTCCTGATGCGGATCCTTGTCTTCGCGCATAATCATCCGGAACTTCACCCCGGCGGGACGGAGACGGTCGCGCTTGACCTGGCAAGGGCCTATCGCAAGGCCGGGCACCAGTCACTGTTTGTGGGTGCGACCAACCATCTGCACCGCGAGCCGCATCCGGGTACCAGCTTTCAGGCGATCAGCGACAGCGGCGACGAGTTGCTGATGTGGGCTGGTCATTTCGACCGGTTCAACATGAGCCAGATCGATCTGCAAGCCTTTGTACCGGACATGCGGACACTGCTGGAAAGCTTCCGGCCGGATGTGGTCCATATCCACCATTTGCTGCTGTTCGGTGTCGAACTGCCGGTTCTTATCCGCCGGGTGCTGCCCGACGTGCGCATCGTTATGACGCTGCACGACTATTACGCGATCTGCGCCAACGACGGCGTCCTGATGAAAAGCCCGGACGAAGCCTGTGCCGCGCTTGGGTCGGGAGGACTGTGCAAGTGCCTGCCCGAAGCAAAGCCGAACGACATGCGTCTGCGCGAGCGGTTCATCAAGACGCATCTGGAAGCCGTCGACGAGTTCGTATCTCCAAGCGCGTTTCTGCGTGACGTTTATGTGCGCTGGGGCCTGCCGCCGGAGAAAATCAGGATCATTCGAAATGGCAGGCCGGACGCGGCACCGGCCAAGAGCCGGTCGGCTGACGACACGCCCAAAACCGTGTTCGGCTATTTCGGAAACCTGACCCCCTGGAAGGGTGTCGAGGTTCTGCTGCAGGCGGCAAAGCTGTTGGTGGAAAAGGACATGGAATTCGAGCTGCGGGTCCATGGCGGTGCTCCCTTCCAGAACCAGGAATTCGTCAAACGCATCGAAAAGCTGTTCGAGGAAACCGCACCCAGAGTGCAGCGCCTGGGGGCTTACAAACCTGATGATGTCGCCGGTCTCATGGAGCCCGTGGACTGGGTCGTGGTGCCTTCGCTGTGGTGGGAAAACGCGCCGCTGGTCATTGCAGAAGCACAGCAGCACGGACGGCCGGTGATCACCTGCGGTGTCGGCGGCATGGCCGAGGCCGTCAGGGACGGCGTCGATGGCCTGCATGTGCGCAAGAACGATCCGGTCGGCCTGGCAATCGAGATGGCGACAGCTGCCGGAGATGCCGCGCAGTACCGGAAACTTGCAGCCAACATCCGCAAGCCACTGTCCGTCAGCGCTGTTGCCGAACAATATCTGCGCCTGTTTGCCGACCGGCAAACCGCGGCGCGTGAACCTGCTGCCTGAGGAAAACGGAATGAGTGTAACCCCTCTTGAACAGGTAAAACCCGGATCGGACGCCAAGCCGCCGCAAGCTGTTGCGGAGGCCAGGGAACAGGCCGTTTCCGCACGGCTTCAGGGGCGTGTCGATGCATTCGAAAACGGTCGTCTGCTCGGCTGGGCCTGGGATGCGTCGAGCCCGAGCGACCGCATGACAATCCACGTCTTCCACGACGGTGAGCGAGTTCTCAGCAAGGTTGCCGAAACCCAGCGCATCGACTTGAAGCGCAACGGCATCGGCGACGGCCATTATGCGTTCGATATCGAGTTGCCCCAGGCCGTTGCCGCAGCACCTGGCGGTCTGACTGTTGTGGCGGAAACCCCCAAGGGGGAAGCGCAACTGAAGTTGCCGCGCCCGAGCGCAGAAGAACGCGCCGCGGAAGCTGCCGTCGCCATGCCTCTGGCAGTGGTGATGGAGAAAGTCGACCGGCTGATCGTGGCGCAGCGCCAAAGCGCTGTTGGCCAGCGTGATGCAACGGCGGTCTTGCGCGAGACGGTACAGCGGATCGATGCGCTGGCATCGAACGAGGGCGAACTTGGCGAAGCCATGTCCCTTCTGAAAAACGGCCAGGGCGACCTCTCCCAGAAGGTCAAGGAACTGGAAGTCTTCCTGCTGCGTTTCGATACGACGCTGAAGGGGTTCGATGACCGGTTGAAGGTCCTTGGAGAAAAGAGCCGCAACAACCTCAAGGTTCATATCCTGCTGCTGGCGATCCTTCTCGGGTTTGTCGGGGGCATGCTGTTTGCCGCCGCAGGCGGTCTCTGGAGGTAAGCAACGATGGAGCCTGTCGTCACCCTGGAAGGCGTGAAGAAGCTGCCCGCGAGAGCGGAGCGGCAGGCGCCCGCGCTGAAGGCGCAGGGGAGCGCAGGGGCGCAGGTTCCACTCGACGGTCATTCGGTTCTTTACGTCAACCTCGACCGCGAAACTCTGTTGATCGCCGGGGTGGGGGAAGCCTTTGCCGGCGGGGTGCCGGCTATCCTCAACGAAGACCCGAAGATGGTTGTACCCTGCACGGTGACGGTGCTGCCAGCCGGAAACGGCCTTTCGGGAAAAAAGCGTCCGTTCATCGCTATCCTGTCTCCGGTGCCAGGTTCTGCCACCCTGCCTGACCGGGTGACGATCCGCAGCCAGGGGCATGCCTACCCCTATGGCGTCAGGCATCAGGCAGAAGATCTCAAGAGCTTCCTCAACAGTGTCGGTGAGCTGTCACCTCAATCGGTGCCGGACATCGTTGACGGCCTGGTCCAGGCATTGCTTGGCGCGGGAACCACACTTCAGGCAATGCAAACGGCCGCCAGACTTGTCGATGCTGTCGCGGGACGCGACGGTTTCATCGAGGTGCTGGGTGTCTTCGACGCCGGAGATATCTACCTCCAGGGGTGGGCCAAGGGCATGCCGGTGGGAACCAGCCGGGTGTTTGTTTTCGACGGCGCATTGAAACTCGGTCAGCTGGCCGGAAGTCTTTTCGAGCGCAAGGACACCGGTGGCAAGGCACATGGTTTTGCCGGTTTGCTCGAGGTTGAGGGCGGTCTTGATACCGCGCAACTTCGCAAGGTTTTCTTTCGTGGCCGCGCCGGATGGAGCGTGGTCGAGGTTCATGAACACAGGACGATGCCGCCGGCCCGGGCTCTTCCCTCCCACATACGGGCCCTTCTGCCGAAGCTCTCCCCCGCGGGTGACGGCAGGGCCCGGCTGGAGCTGGCGGGCCGGCGGTTCGATGGCCGGGAAACGGTTAGCGAGCTCGACGTCCCGGTTCGTGTCGGTATCGATTTCAGCGCTTCACTGGATCGGGCCGGCGTCCTGTTGTCGGGCTGGCTGCTCAATCCGGAAGACCGTGTCGAGACGGTCTTCCTGCGTTCGGGCTGCATGAGTTGTCGCCTCGACACGCGCTGGACGACGCAGCTGCGGCCCGACGTGACAAGCGCTTTCGAAACATTGTCACCCTTTCTGAACGGGCCGGATGCACTGCAACGGCACGGGTTCCTTGTTCATGTGCCTGCCGAGGAAATGTCCGGCACCGAGGGTACGTATCTGGAGATCGTGCTGAAGGATGGCAGGTCCGCCTTTGCTCCGCTGGCGCTTGGCAGGGCTTCGCCGCGTTCCGCGCTAAGGCGACTTCTTTCCGGGCTGGATCCGGCAACGGCATTCCGTCCTGATTTTCTGGAGCGCCATCTTCTGCCGGTTTTGCAGGCCAATGATGCGCCCGAACCAGTCATCGTCGAGACGATCGACTTCGGGCCTGTGGATGAAAACGCCGCGTTTGCCCTTGTGATCGGTCTCGACGGAAATTTCGAGAAATCACGTGTCCTGCTGTCGCTGTGTGTGCTTGATCCGCTGCTGCGGAGCGCGCCGGTGGTCCTGGTTGCCTCGCAGGATGATGCGCTGGAGCAGGTTGAAGACTTCAGGCAACTTGCCGGTTTCTACGGTCTCGCCGTCCGCCTGGTGCTGGCGGACCACGTCGAGGACGCGCTCGATGCGCTTCAGGCGGGCGTCGAGGCCTCACCGGCGGAGACGGTTGTTTGTCTGTCTTCCGGCGTGTTGCCGCGCGGTCCGGGCTGGCTGGAGCCGCTGCTTGCGGCGTTTCAGGCACAGGATGCTAGCTGTATTGCAGCGCCCACGCTGCTCTATGAAGACGAAACCATCAGATGGGGCGGTGCCTGGATCGAGCCGGAAGACGGCCGCTATCTGTTGAAGCAGCATTATCTTGGTTACCCGCGCCGGACACTTCATGGCGCGGATGTCAGCCCTGCTGCCGCGGCACCGTTCGATTGCTGTGTGCTGCCGAGATCGGCCCTGACGGAAGCGGGGGGCTTTTCAAGGAAATATCTTGGCACGGACGAGAAAGGGCTCGATGCCGCCCTGCGGCTGAAACTGTCGGGCATCGGTTCGCTCTGGGTGCCTCAGGTGGAGATGATCCACGCCGAGGACGGTCGCCCGGGAGAGCGGTCCTGGAAAAAACTGGTTTCAGAACTCGATCGCCGCAGTTTCGAGCGAACCTGGTCTCCGTTTCTTGCTGACCTGGCAGAGGATATCCGATGACGGATGCTCACGAGGAAAGAACACCTTCCAAGGCCGCGGCTCTGCGCGTGCTCGTCATTTCTCATGGCCATCCGACACTGTCACTCGGCGGAGCGGAAGTGGCTTCCTACAATCTGCACCAGGGCCTGAAGGCCCTGCCGGGAACACAATCGTTCTTCCTGGCGCGGGTTGGTGACGGCTATCCGCGGCACGGCCAGTCCGCGCTGATGGGGGTCGATGACGCCGATGACGAGCTGCTTTTCCACGCTGACGACTACGACCCGTTCCTGGTGTCCAACCGCAACACCGGAGACCTGCACAGGGACCTGCGGCGGTTTGTGCGCACCCTGCGTCCGGACGTGGTGCATTTCCATCATTTCATCGGCTTCGGGCTAGAGACACTCTACACGGTGCGCGACGCCTTGCCGGACGCCACCATTCTGGTGACTTTCCACGAGTTCCTGTCCATCTGCCATCATCATGGGCAAATGGTCAAAGCAGGTGGCCACAAACTCTGCGAGGCGGCCACGCCGATTGCCTGCAACGGTTGCTTTCCGGAGATTTCGCCGGCCAGTTTCCTGCGCCGGCGGCAGTTCATCAAGTCCATGCTCGGGCTTGCTGATGGCTACATCTCGCCCAGCCGTTTCCTGGCGGACCGCTATGTCGCCTGGGGGCTGCCGGCGGACAAGATGACCGTTATCGAAAACGGCCTGAACGTGAGCGAACAGGCGGCGCAGCGTTCCGTGGCGGCCGGTGGCCGGCGGAACCGTTTTGCGTTCTTCGGCCAGATGACGCCCTACAAGGGGGTGGATGTACTTCTGGATGCAGTCCATCGAGTTCCCGAAAGCATCTGGGGGGAAGATGCCACGCTGACCATTCATGGCGGCAATCTTGAACGTCAGCCCGAAGCGTTTCGCAGTCGAATTTCAGAGCTTCTGGAAGCGGCAGGATCACGCGTGCGCTTCGCCGGCAGCTACCAGAACAAGGATATGCCGTCGCTGATCCGGCAAACGGACTGGGTGATGATGCCGTCCGTATGGTGGGAGAACTCACCTGTGATCATTCAGGAAGCGTTCTTCCATGGGCGTCCGGTTATCTGCAGCGGCATCGGTGGCATGGCCGAAAAGGTTCGCGACAAGGTCGATGGACTGCATGCCCGGCCGGCAAGCCCGGAAGACCTGGCGGACCGCATGGCCGAGGCCTTGCGCGATCCGGGTCTGTGGCAGCGTCTGCGGACGGGCATCAGACCACCCAAAACGCATCTCGAAAGTGCCGGCGAGCACGTGACCCTTTATCGCGAGGTTCTAGATGGCGGCCTCGCGTCTCGTCCCGGTGCCCTCAAGCAAAGCGCCTGAGAAGACAAAGGAATATGGAATGACACGCGTTCTGGTGATGATACCGTCCGGCGAAGTCTACGATCACAACAATGTCCGCTGGTACAGCCATCAGGACATTCAGCGCAACCTGAACCACTATCACAATATCGGCGATGCCTTCGTTTTCGATTCCTCGCTGAAACTGCTGAAGTACGACAGGCTCGAAACCCTGACGATCCGCGAATTCAACCCGGCGGAAGTTGACCGGTTGCGGGATGAATTCGACTATGTCGTGTTGCGCGGGTCCAACTACATTCACGGCGAGATGGACTGGGAAATGGCGGAGCAGGTGCTGCGCCGGCTCGGGCTTCCGGTTCTGGCTTTCGGAATTGGTGCCCAGGCGCCGGTGGACGGCAAGCTTGTGCTGTCGGATGCCACGAAGAATGTCCTGCGCCTGATTGCAGGTTCGACGACATCTGTCGGCGTTCGCGGTGCCTACACCGCCGAGGTGCTGGAAGACATCGGAATTTCCAACACGCGGATCATCGGTTGCCCGACGGCATTTCGCCACAACGACCCCGGTCTGAGGATCACGCTGCCCGAGATCGACCGTATCCGGAAAGTCGGCCTGACCGTGCGGCGCGAAGTGTCGCCGGCATACGCCAGGGATATCCGGCAGTATCTCACGTTCCATCGCGACCTGATCAAGTCGGTTGCGGCCCGCTTCGATACCGTTCTGATGGCTCAGGGCGAGCTGGAGGAGAAGAAGCTGGTACTTGGAACGCCTGCGCAAAAGGACCAGGCGATTTCCTCGCTTCGGGAGAATGCCTGGGTTGGCGAGTGGTATCTGGACGACGACATCGAGTGCCTCTACCGCAACTCCATGTTCTATTCCGACGTTGTCGCGGACTATGATGCCTGCGTCAAAGCCTGCGACCTGGTGCTCGGGTATCGCCTCCATGGCAACCTGATGGCTTTGGCCAATGGCGTCCCGGCGCTTTATTTCACCTACGACAGCCGCACGCGCGAATTTGCGGAGACGTTCCGGATCCCGAGCTTCGACGTCTTCAGCGAGAAGGTGTTCCGCCTGAGCGACTATTGGGATCAGGGCCTCTTTGACCGGTTCAACCGGGCCTATGAGGCCACCTATTACGCCATGGGTGACTTCCTGAGCGAAAACAATGTGCCGCATGTCATGCGGGAGCGTGCGCCGGCGCAGCAGCGGAAGGTGGTGGCTCTCATGTGACTTGATAAGAATATCATTTCGAATTTTGAAGTATTTTATTCGTATTATTTGAGTAATATTGCGATAGAAATGAATCTATATTTTGTGAAAAGCAATAAGTAGATAAATATATTTACATAATTCTATGTTGCGCCGCATTATTGTCACAAACAAACATAAATCTTGTGCATGTATATTAGTTGAGCAAGCGGATCTCCGGCAGGGGGACGCTTCACAGTTCAGATGGGGGCTTGCATGACAGTCGTGGCTACACAAGACACGTTTCCCGTTCACAACGCTACGCGTGAGATGCTGCTGCTGAAGGAGCTGACCTTGATCGTCGTGGGCGTATCAAGGCAGGACATTCCCGGGCCGTTGCTCGAGGCGGTCAAGACGGTCTGGTTCGAGGGTGTCGAAGACGACTTCGCCCTGTTTTCCGACGAGAGCGCAGGCCGGTACCAGGTGTCGGAAGCGCCGCTTCTGCCACTGGCCGTGATCGTGGATCCGGCTGCAATGGATGCAAAGGACGAACTGCACAAATGGATGCAGCAACGCGGTGTGGTTCAGTTGCCACCGGTTATCGGTTGGGGTCGTGGCGGTGAAGTGGAGGCTGTTTCCTCGATGGTCGGGCTGGTTGCCGATCATGTGAAATCGGGTGCACGGCGCCTGGTTCTGTCCAGCAAGGAGCTGAAGACACTTCGCAGCCTGAACGACGACCTGCAGAACCGGTTTGCCGCACTTGAAGCGTTCCTCAACCGGCATGGTCTGCAGCCGCTGGATCTCCTGTTCAGCAACGAACCGGCCGAAAACCCGCTCAATCCGAATGTGCTGGCAAGTGCCTCCGTCGATGGTGTCAGCCAGATCCTGCCGGTGCCCAGTTCCGGTGTCAGCGGAGTGGCGGTGCATGTCGAACAGACCGGCAGCCGTCCCGACATCAAGCTGCGTGCCCAGTTGATGACGCTGGAGGACCAGAGGATCGTTGATACCTGGCATTTCTCCAGTGGCGATCTGTCCACGGGCTGGAACATCTTCGGCCTGTCGCGCTCGACTGCGGGCCTGCGCAGAACGCTGGAATTCCGCATGCAGGTTGAAGAGACCGAGGACGAGGTACCGCTTCTGTCCGTCGGTGGTCTGCAGCCGGTTGAAATGTTCCATGTGCGCGATGCCGCCAACGGCTTGTCGGTCCTCAAGAACAGTCTCGCCCTTCAGGTGTGGGGTGGCATTCCGGGCGTTTCCATGCCGCCGCACGCCAACTACATTCCGGCGCAGTCGCAACAGGTGAACCTGGACGAAGGCTTCCGTGACATGCCGATCGCCCCGGGCATCCTGGAGCACGCAAGCCTTGCCAATTCCGATGAGGTGTCCTTCGATTTCGAAGCGATCATGCCGTTGCCGACGGAACGCGCCATCGGCTGTCACCCGCCTGCGGAAGGCATGACCATCGGGCAACTTCCGGCAGCTTGTCCACCGCAGGTGATCCGCATGTCCGCCAAGGCGTTCATCGACAACAGCCGCGCCGCCGATATCGATTTCGCCATTGTGGTTGCCAAGGACCTTGGCGCGGCCAAGGCGCTCTTCAAGGGAGAGCGTGAACAGTCGGTCGGCGAGGCGTTTTCCGGCTGGAAAACCGTCAGCTACGGCGAGACGGCACATCTGAGCGCCTTTGCAGGTGAACGGATCGGGGTCTGGCAGAATGTCTATTTTGCCACCCGGATGAACGAAACGACCGGTAACGATTTTGCCTGGGCGAAATTCGCCAACTTCCGCGCTGTCGTGAGCGGGTAGGCCGGCATGCTCCAGCACACTGGATCAAGACCGGGCTTGCCGAATGTGCGTTACGCACAGTTCGGCGGTTCCGGCACGGCTTCGGCCACGGTCGCCATCGTCATTCCGGTCTACAAGCACTCGGTCCTTCTGACCGAGGCCATCGACGCGGCATTGGCCCAGCAGGCGCCGTTCAACATCGCGGTCGTGATCGTTGACGATGGTTGCCCCTTTCCCGAAACGGGGCAAACGGGGCGGGCCTATGCGCTCGCCTACGACAATGTCTATTACCTGCGGAAGGCCAACGGCGGTCTGAGTTCTGCGCGCAACTACGGCATCGACTTTGCCTTGCGCAGCTTCTCCGATCTGGAAGCGGTCTATTTCCTGGATGCCGACAACCGGATCACGCCCTCGGCGATCCGCGTTCTTCTCGACTTCATGAAATCCAGTGATGGCGTGGATTGGGTCTATCCCAATATCGACAAGTTCGGGATCGAGTGGAACGGCAACTACACGGCGGAATATTCGCGCCTTCTGCACGTTACCTTCGACAATATCTGCGAGGCCGGCAGCCTGGTCTCCAGATCCCTCCTCGACGCCGGGGTTCGTTTCGACGAGAGCATGAAGTCCGGCTTCGAGGATTGGGATTTCTGGCTGCAGGCGATTTCTCATGGCTTCAAGGGAGCGAACTATCCCTTCTTCGGCTTCGAGTACCGCCAGCGCGCCGAAAGCATGTTGCGCGATTCCAACCGAACCCGTGACAGCATCCTTGGATACATCAAGGACAAGCACAAGAAGCTGTTCTCCACCGAGACGCTGCTTGGCTGGGAGCACGAGGAAGCACCACGGTTCGTCGCATTCGGAGCAGATACCTACCTGGTCGATCTCTTCACCGATCCTGTCGTTGCGCACAAGAAGCGCAGCATCGAGGAATTCGTGAAGACCTTCTGGGCAGCGCAGGCCGAACCGGAAACCTACGGCGTACCTCCGTTCTGGCTGTGGATGTCGCCGGCACACAGGGACGCGCTGAAAAGCTGCGGTCTGCTGCACAACGTCTTGTGGCTGACCGAGCGCCTGTCGGCGTCCCATCATTTTGTCGCGCTTCGGTTCGAAAGCGACAAGGACCGGCTGGCCATTGAAGTGAACGAGCTGGGTGAAGGCAAGGAACTTGCCAAGAAGCCGCTTGGCTGGATGTGTTCGCTCGACATCATGAAGCAATGTGTCGAGGACAAGTCCGACGACTGGATCCGGACATTGAGAGGTGCCAATCCGGCACCGAAGATAGCCGAAGTCGTCGTGCGTGGGCCGTTCTCGGCGGAAGACATTCAGGGCACCGCCCTGTCTGCCACCAACAGCCTTCTGGCCACGCTGGGGGCCCTGCGCGAGTCCGGCTATCGCCATGGGCCTGGTGAACGTTGGATCTGGCGTTCTGCCTACTTCCCGAACCGCAGCAAGTATTTCGAGCTGCTGCGACACAGTGCGGGAGCAGCCCCGATCATGCCGCGTCTTGGCCGTGAGGGCGCGCCCCTCAGGGTCGGTCTGTTGTTGCCGATCGCCACGTTCGGCGGTGTCGAGAAGGTTGCCTACGCGGCTGCCCGGGTTCTGAAAAAAGCCGGGTGCGAAGTCCATCTCTATGTGTTCGGAAAGCCGGTCTACAACCACATCTCCGACAACGACGGGGTGTTCGACACCATCAACTTTCTGGCCGACGACTATCCTCTGTGGGGTGGTCCCAACATGTTCTCCGGCCACGAGTTGCTGATGGGGCATGACGAAAACGCGCGGGCCGAACAGGTTCTCGGGTTCCTTTCCGGCCTTGATGTGGTGATCAACAACCAGCTTGCCCCGGCCAATGCCATTTTCGGCGAACTTCGCCGGCGCGGGGTCAAGGTCGTCAACTACGTGCATGTGCTGGACAGTTCCGAACTCGGCCGTCCGGCGGGCCATCCCTATCTGACGCTTGCCTATGAGCATATCTACGACAGCGTGCTGACCTGCTCGCGGGACATGGCCGAGTGGCTGCACGGCATGGGTGTGCCTGTTGCCAAGCTGCTTCATATTCCGAATGCCGCCGGTTACCCGATGGCGCCGGAAGAGGCCAAACGGCTGTCGGACAACCGTCAGCAAGACCGCGATGGCCGTCTGCGGGCTGTCTTCCTGGGGCGGCTGGACAGGCAGAAAGGCATCGAGCGGATCTTTGCTGCGGCTCGTGCCCTGAAGCGCAAGGGTGTCGACATCGACTGGCGCATTGTCGGTTCCGACGTCATGGACGCCGGGGCAGGCGGTTCCTGGAAGGAGCGGTTTGCCGAACTCGGTATCCGCGTCGATCCGCCGATCTATGACAGTCGCAGGCTCAGCCGACTGCTGGCCTGGGCCGATGCCTTCGTGTTGCCGTCCAGATGGGAAGGTGCGCCGCTCACGATCATCGAGGCACAACGTCTTGGCTGTGTGCCTGTCGCCACCGATGTGGGGGCCGTAAGCGAGCTGATCGAGAACAAGGTTGATGGCCTGTTGCTGCGCTCCTCTGACGATGGCGTGGTGACCCATGATCTGATCACGGCGCTCGAAACACTGGCAAAGTCGGAAAGGCTGCTTCGAACCCTTTCGACCAATGCGTCACAGCGCAGTGCAGAGCGCAGTTGGGAAAAGAGCCTGCAGCCGTTCCTGCGGCAATTGCACAACTGGTTCCCGGATCGCCTGCAAAGCATCCGCCGAACCAAGGCGCCGGTGGCGCAGATTTCCAGTTCATCCGAAACGACCGTCCGGGGGAGTGCCGCTGACGGAGCAACGCTCTGGCAGCAACGCGGACGTCAGACGTCCGTCCGGTAATCGAAGGGCCCGAGCCCACATTTTTGAAAGGTGCAGTTCACATGAAGAAGCTCTTCGTTCTCAACGGCGGCGCTGCCGTCAAGCCGGGCAACAAGTCGGCATTTCTGAAAATCGATGATCCCCTGTCGACCTTTGCACGCGGCGGGATCAACACGGGCGACGTTCTCGTCTATGACGCGATGTTGAAGGCACTTGCCTACGACCAGATCACCAACGTGCAGTTCGCCCATGCGGCCGACGAGAAACTCTGGCCGACCGACGATTATGACGCCACCGTCATTCGCGGATCCAACTACCTCACAGAGACGGTCGATATCGGCAATGTCATTCCGCTCCTGAAGAAGCTCAAGGGTCCGATCGTTCCGGTGGGTGTCGGCGCCCAGGCGGCGAAATACAAGAAGCTGGAAATGCCGAAAGGCAGCATCGAGGCCTGGAAGATCATCGCCGACAAATGCGAAACGATCGGCGTACGCGGTGTCTACAGCGCCGAGGTCTTCAACGACATCGGCATCAAGAACATCCGGATCATCGGCTGCCCGAGCTTCTACCGCAATCTGAGGCCGTCCATCGAGATCAAGCCGCTGGATCCGGCCAACGCTCGTGTCGGTCTGACGCTGAACAAGTATCTTTCCGCCGACTATGCGTCCAACGCCACCAAGACCAACCGCATGCAACGGGCGCTCATCGAGGCTGTGGCCAAGCGGCCGGCCAATCGTCTCTATTCCCAGGGCGAGCGCGAGGAAACACTGGCAATCTTCGAGACCGGCGAAGCCAAGCAGAAGCATATCCGTTCGATCCTCGGAAAGTACAATTTGGAGGGCGACAAGGATGTCGAGGCGCTGATGAGCGAGCGGATGCAGGCATTCTTCGACGTTGATGAATGGGCGGCAGATGCGCGGGACAATGTCGACGTTCTGGTCGGCTTCCGCCTCCACGGCAACGTCATCGGCCTGCACCAGGGCATTCCCGCGGTGTTCTTCACCTACGATTCCCGCATTCGTGAATTGTCGACGCTGTTCGCGATCCCTTCCGTCGAGATCGAAGATTACATGCCGATCAACCTGGAAAAGATCTTCGAGAGTGCCGACTTCTCCAAGGTTCAGCATGTCTACCGGCTGAATTATGCCGAGTACCATCGCTTCCTCACCGAGAACGGCCTCAACCACGTGCTCGCAAAACCGGTGGCCTCGCCGCCTGAGCAGCCGCTGGTCAAGCCGAACCTTGTGAAGATCGACCAGACGACCGAGGAAGTAACCGACTGGTTCCGGGGCGAGGTCGATTTCATGACCAGCGAGATCGAGACCCTGCGCAGCCGCGCGTGGAACCTGGAGCTGAAGCTTCGCGAGAAGACATCGCCGGACGCCGGCGCGAAACTGGCGAGCTGACCGGTTCGCGGGATCATGACACGACCCGGACCTGTGCTGAGCCGTCGCCGGTTTCTGACCGGCGCGGCAGCCGGTGGCATGGCGGGTGCGGCGCTTCTTGCGTCGCCCCGCAGCTTGCTGGCTCTGACCTCGAACGACCTGCCTGCCCCTCTGCAGCGGATGGACGGCGACTGGCAGTTGACCTTCCAGGATGATTTCGACGACCTTAACCGGTTTCAGCAAACCTGGGACCGCATGCGCATCGGAGGGGACGGTCATCCGACCATGCGCTACCCGAAAAACGTGGTGATGCGGGAAGGCGAACTCGACCTCAAACTCGGCCATCAGGCCGATCCGAAACGGCCTTTCACGGGAGGCTACGTTCGGACCCGGACCTTCCGCCAGACTTACGGCTATTTCGAGTGTGAGATGCGCATCGCGCGCGAGGCCGGTGTCAACAATGCCTTCTGGCTGATATCCGATCGCGAGACGGAGGGCGACACACATTTCGAACTGGATGTGGCCGAAGTCAAATATCCGAACATCGTTCAGGTCTCAGCCCGCCGGTGGCGCCCGGAAAAGAAGGTGCTTGCCGCAAGTTACCGGGCGCATATTCGGCTGGACGACACCTTTCACCGCTATGCGATGCTCTGGACCCGGCAGGGATTTCGTTTCTACGTCGATGACATGGAGGTCTTTGACGCACCCAACGATTTTGCTCACACGCCAGCGCTGCTGCTTCTCAGCAATGCGGTCGCGCCCTTTGCCGGCAAGAACGATGGTGACGTTGCCGGAGCTGCAACCAGTATCCGCACCGTGAGAGTGTTTCAGAACACTTCAGCCTAGAAACGAGTGGCATCTGCCAATGAATTGAGCCGGCAAGACCGCTTGCCGGCTCAAACATGTCAGGCGTCAGACCTGGTCAGGCGACGGTTTCGTAGCCGCGCGGGTTCTTGCAGACCCAGTTCCAGGTGTCGCGGCACATGTCCTCAAGGCCGCGCTCGGCCTTCCAGTTGAGCAGTTTTTCCGCAAATTCCGTGTTTGCGAAACACTGTGCCACATCGCCTTCCCGGCGAGGAGCGATTGAGTAGCGGATCTGTCTGTTGGAGGCCCGCTCGAATGCCTTGACCATCTCCAGCACGCTGTAGCCGTTGCCGGTGCCAAGGTTGACCGCAAAACAATTGGACGGGGCGGAGCCTGATCCGAGCACTTCATGTGCCCTCAGATGGCCTTCGACCAGATCGATGACATGGATGTAGTCGCGGATGCCGGTTCCGTCCGGCGTGTCGTAGTCGTTGCCGAAGACCGAAAGCTCCTCCCGGCGGCCGTCCGCGACCTGGGTGATGAACGGCATGAGATTGTTCGGGATGCCTTGCGGATCTTCGCCCACCAGCCCGCTTTCATGCGCGCCGACCGGGTTGAAATAGCGCAGGATGCCGAAGCGCCAGGAGGGGTCGCTGGCGGCGACATCGCGAAGCATTTCCTCGATCATCAGCTTGGTGCGGCCGTAGGGATTGACGGCGCTCGTCGGGTGATCTTCGGTCAGGGGCAGGAATTGCGGGTCGCCGTAAACGGTCGCCGAGGACGAGAAGATCATTTGCTTCACGCCGCAATTGGCCATCGCCGACAGCAAGCGATGAGTTCCCACGACGTTGTTGTCGTAATAGGCGAGGGGGATCTTGGTGGATTCACCAACCGCTTTCAGGCCGGCAAAATGCACCACCGCCGTACAGCGGTACTGCTTGAGGATTTCCTCCATCCGCGACTGATCCCGGATATCGGCTGTTTCCAGAGATACCTTCGCGCCGGTGATGGCCGCTACCCGCTCGAGACTGACCTGGCTCGCGTTGGACATGTTGTCCACCACAACGATGTCGTGCCCGGCCTGAAGAAAAGCCACGCAGCAATGCGAGCCGATATAACCGGCACCGCCGGTAATGAGTACAGTCATCCAAACCTCTTTTGGCTTCGACGGAGAAAACGGAAAGGAAATTCAGCCCAGAATATCAAACGATTATTGTTGTTCGATGTCATGCATTCATCAGTATTTGTTGGGCTGAAATAAGGCTTCAAGATCGAGGCAAAATGAACATATTTTCGTGGCGTTTTGAAGTGTTTCCGTCCAATTGATCTGAACGTGCTCGGACAGATGGCGTTCCAGGCGTGCGTCCGACCGTATGATCGGACAATCGAGGCACCTGGAGCTGCCGGCTGTGTACCACGCGGTGGTCCGGCAGGAGCGGGGTACAGCCAAGGTATTGAAATGAAACGCGCCGTTTTATACCTGTCAGACCATGGTAAACAGGCACATCTTCATTGGCGATATTCATGGAATGAGTGAAGCTCTGGCTGCGCTTATTGAAAAGCTTGCTCCCGATGCCGGCGACAGGGTCGTCTTTCTGGGTGATCTGGTGGACAAGGGCCCCGATGCCGCCGGCGTTGTGCGCATGGTCCGCCAAATGAAGGATGAGGCAGCCTTCGAAACCGTTCTCATCGAGGGCAATCATGAAGATCTGCATGCGCGCTATCGTGTCAATCTGGCTGTCCGCCCCACGGTTGCGGCGGAGCAGGAAGCTGGAAACGGCGAACTGGCGTCCCTGAATGCTCAGCTCGCCCCGGAAGATGTCGCCTTTCTTGAAAGCGCTGTACCGTTTTTTCGGTTGGACGCGCATGACATTCTTGCCGTTCATGGCGGTATTCCCGGAGACATGCTTGCGTTTCCAACCAGTCTGGACGAAGCGCTTGAGCTGAAAGGCAAGGACCGTCGCAGCTTTCGCAAGATACTGCGCACGCGGTTTGTCAGCGCCGACACCGGTGCTTTCCTGGTTAAAGGGCATGAAACGGCTGGTGATCCATTCTGGGCAGACAGTTATGATGGCCGTTTCGGCCACGTCATTTTTGGCCACAATCCCTTCATGCAAGGGCCGGCTATTTTTCCGTTTGCTACAGGTATTGATACGGGAGCAGTTCATGGCGGTGCCTTGACCGCCCTGGTCGTTGACGGAAACGGTCGCCGGACGTTCGTGTCCGTGCCCTGCTAGTTGACCTGCTTGAACCGCTGCCACCAGGAATACACGTTTGGCATCACACCCAAAATCTATGTTGTAAGCCTGGTGATTAGCAGTGAACGACACTGCAAGCAGGTTCCTGCCGTCCCACTCCCATTCCTGAGGAAAAGCTACTTGACGAAGCGTCAGGTTCAATCTTGACTCTGCCTGCACCAAGTGTGGGAGAGTACATGAAGATTGGAATATCCGGCGCCTTTGCGGCCGCATTTATTTTGTTTGGTTCCAATGCCTTTGCGCAAAAAGCACCTTCCACTGCTCTCGAATGGGCGAAGTCGCAAAGGCTCCTGCCTTCGAAACGGATAAATGGTGATCTTCGCCAGGGTATTCATACGCTCTATGGCCTCAATTCAGTAGGCTCTAGCTCCTTATCGATGCTGGGCAACAGTGACACCAGCCGCTACGTCACGATCGTTAATCCCAGCACCAACCGCACCACGAACATCGTAGAAGTCGGCCGTCCTCAGGACAGGGAGTATCGCGGCATTACCGGGCCTGCAGAACAAGGAAACTCTGTCTTTACCGGAGCATTCGGACCGATTGACTTTTTCGACCTGGACAAAAAGCGCAAACTACTGACGAGCGAAAGAACCAAGGCAAGTCCGGAGCCAGTTGCCGGAGACAGTGCCGGCGGTTTTTCGGTCACTGTTGCCAAGGCCCCCAATGACGGTGGTGTGCTCTTGCACGTGGTCAAGAACGGCCGGGTTTCCACGCTGCAAACAACACTAGGCGCACGTCTGGACAGCGTCTCCATCGGTCAAGTCAGCGGAAGGGAGGTCTTCTTCGCTGTTCTGGGCGATCACACTGCCACCCATTTCTCAATGGTCGAGGGAGAGGACATTCTCAAGCGCGGTCAAGCAAGCATCTTTTCGCCCAAGTTGGAAGACCCGAACGGGCGTTGGAGGCGAGAGGGAGATAGCGGGCCGGTCAGTCGTGCCCGTCTGATAGATGCCGTCAGCAACGTGTACGGTCTCTGGCCACTGAAGAACTTTTACGGTGTGCATGTCCGGCGTGCCAAGGAAGCTGGAAACGATGCTGTTGTAACCAGTCCAACTACCAGCCGGGCGTTCGTGAGCGCCAAAGGCGGCTCGAGCTACCTGATGGACATGGAGGGAAGTTGCAAGGAACGGACGAACTCTCTCGATCCGGTAAAATGCACGATCGCGGTCTCCGTGGCCTTTCGCGACACAAGCGACGGGGTCGACGCGGGTTACGTCATATTCCTGAATCACAAGCTCGAACCTATTGCCCACTTTGGGGGCGCCAACCTCGTCTATCATGATCTTCTGCGGATGCCTGACGGCCAGCTCGCCGCTGCAGGCACTCTTGTCGACGAAGGAAAACGCATGGGTCTGCTCGATGTTTGGGAGAGGTTCCCCGGACTTTGAAATATCTTCGAAAAGTCAGGAATATCCGGGACCAAAAGATCGGACTTGAACCTCCTGAGGCGTTGATGGATGGGGCTGCTTGATGACTGGGCTGCTGGGCTTCTGGAAAAAAATGCATTCCGCCAAAGCCAGGGATCCCGAAACCGGTGATCCGTTCGATGCAGCGGCTTGGCTGGAAAAGGGCCTTGCGGATTTCGATGAAGCAGTTCGGCCAACATTCGGGCTGGTTCAGGTGCGGCGGGACATGGTTGACCTGCTTGCGCGGGCTGAAGCGGAAAATCGAATGACACCGGCCGAACGGGATGCAACCTGGGCGGCATTCGATGCAGAGATAGCAAGGCGCTTTGGCGAACTTGGAAACGGTTCTACAACAACGGCAGATGTCACCCCGACAACGACTGTGTCCAGGCCCGTGGACCGTGAAGCTGCAGCAATGGATGCAGCGCTTTCTGTTTTCGATACAACGATTGATGGCAGCCAGGAAAGAGCTGACTTCCTGGCAAACAGGGCCACTGGCATCCTTTCAATGTTTCTGGACGAGCAAGGTATCAAGGGTCCGGAGCGCAAGCAGATTGAGCAAAAGGTTCGTCACGCGATAGCCGAAGAAGCAAGAAACTGCGTCTTTCCAAGTTAAGTGTCAGGTTGATGACGTGGTCAAGACTTCAGGCAGGTACTTGTGCCCTGTTGGAGACACTCCCCAAGATGCAGCACCGGATACGCATTTGTCGTCAATGCAAGAGTTTCTGGAAATTGCAACTTAAGATTTAGCTTCTATAAGCCGGACGGCCGTCGCCGGAATTCTCCACTATGGAATGCCGGGGCGGGGCCGCATGGGGCATGCCTTGCCTGTCCCGGCGCTATCAACAAAGTGTTTTCAAGTCTTGGGGGCTATTGTGCAGAAAAGTGTTGGATTGGTGAGATTTGCGTTGGTGTTCACAGGCCTGTTGATCGCCCTGGCTATCTTCAGTGTCATTCTGGAAACTCTAACAGGCTTCAGCGTGAGCGGTTCGGTGAACCAGATTGGTGCCGTATTGGGCGCTTCAAGCGACGCAGGGCGACACTTTTACAAAAAGTACGAAATCATCCCCGACAGCGGTTTCGCCTGGCGGGCCGCTTTTCAGATGACGCTTGTTGAACTGGCCATTTCGGTAGCTATTGCCGGGGTGTTCGTATGGTTTCTTCTTTCGCAAGGCGAACTTGCGAACGGGCTCGGCTCCCTCATGGTCATTGTGGTGCCGCTGTTGATCTTTGTGTTCGCGATTTCCCTGGTTGCGAAACGGTACATGTTTACGAGCGGCGCTCGACATGCAGAAAAAGCCCACCTGAGAAAGCAGGAACAGAGCAGTACTGTTTTCGAGTGAGGTGGAAACCTGTCTGGGGACTTTGCACAGTGCCGCCGCCTTCAGGTGAAAACCAAGGCGGCGGCTCCAGTGGAGATTACCCGGTCGGACGTCCGGAGCATCGATACAGGGTTCAGTGAGGCAGGAAGGCCAATGGCAGCTTCGTGTCAGGAAGCCGCGAAGGTGACCTTCACACCACGCTGGCGAAAGTAGGCTTGCATGAGCTTGCGTCCGGAGCGGTTGTTCTGGACGAGCTTTGCCGGATCAAAAACGGCTTCCTTCTGGCCCTCGCGTTTCAACGCTTCCTTGAGAGCAGCGATATGCAGGTCGATATCTTCGTTGTCAGCCTGCAGGGATTCATAAACGCGGTTCGTTGCTTCCGCTACGGTCAGTTCGCTCAATGGTGCATTCCCGATGTTGTTTAGCTGGCGATTACCACACTTTCCGACCTGATCCAAAGGGAGTTGATCCTTCCCAATCTTCACGCCTTCGGATGATCGCTGGCAAGGCGCCGCAGGCACCACTTTGCCAGGCTAGGAAATCTCAGCGCTCTACACCCACTGCGAGAGGGCGGCGCGAACATGGGGGTCTCCATCGTCGCGGACCAGGCTGACATCCTCGGCGAGATGTTTGCTGTTGGGCAACAGGGATTGCCAGGCCAGTGCCCGCACCTGCGGCGTATCATGATGTCTTGCAATGTCGCGCAAGGCCTCATGAAGATCGGTATCGCCCATAGCCGCTGCTGTTTCGAACAACGCGCGCTCCTGCGCCTGTCGATCGACATTCCCGGCAATGAGTTTGCCGAAGACACCTTCCGGCGTTTCTTCCAGGGTCATCTCGTATTGCCGGCGGTGTGCCGGATAGGTCTTGGGCAGGAGCAGGTTGATCGACGCGGAGATCGAGGGCGCCGGGAGCTGCGTGTGAATATCGCGGCTGCCGTAATAGTACATCACCTTGCCTGGCGGCAGCCCGGTTTCCTCCTGAAACCTCAAGGGAACAAGTTCTCCCGGGACGCCGCGCACGTTCTCGTATTCGTAGTCGTACAACTGGGTGCGGTACCCGGGACCGAAAGCGCCGACCGTGAAGAAATCGAAGCTGTGATCATGGGTTTCGTAATAGGAAAAGATTTCGGGGGGATGTTGAGGGCTTGGCGGCATCCACAGGACGGCACGTAGGGAATACCCGTCGCCCTTGTGCAGCATCAAGGTTGACGGTTTGAAATCGTTGTCGACCTGGTAGTTCAGAAAATCCGCCAGACCATCGACAAGCAGACCGCGCAGCACATCTGGATCGCGTGCCAATGCAGCCATCCATTCGGCAACGCGCGACATTGCTTCCGGAGTGTAGCGGGAGGCGCGAAGATCCGGAACGATGCCGGATGCCTCCAGCCTTTCAACGAACTGATCAAGCGTCAGGGTCTCGTTCCCTTCGGGAAAATATGTCTCGGTCATGCCGCATCCCCATCCATCGTTCTTGCAAGGGTTGCTCGCGCCGCTTCGCGAAGCGACGCATCGCGGTCACTGTGCGCCATTTGGTGCAAAGCGGTGAGAGCCTGCTGTGGCGCACAGCGATGAAGCAGCTTCAAGGCATCCCAGCGTGCAAAACCTGCCATGTTCGAATGCACCATTTTGGCCAGCGGTTCTTCAAGTCCATCGATCTGTTGCATGGCCTGAAGCAGTTGGAGAACCATCTGCATGCGCGAGGCATGCAGATCGGTGCTGACCTGCTGCAGTGGCTCCAGTGTCTCGCGGTCGAAGGTCCAGGTGCTGTGGGCCCGTGGCGGGGAATGCACGATCAACAACGGCGCGATCGGCGTGGCGGCGGCAATGTCGATGATGTCGCCGAACGCCGGGGCGTCATAGACGTCATGTGCCTTCAGCACGAGGTCGCTGTCCTGGCGCTTGAGGCTGGGCGGGCGTTGATGAAGGTTGTTGCGATCCAGCCCGCACTCCAGCCGCGGTATGTGCACGTCATTTGGTGACAGGTTCAACACGAAGGCGTCAAACTCGTTGGCGGTGTAGACCGGTTGCCGGCCACCTTGTCCACTGAAGCGCAGCATCAGGCTGAACTGATCGGTCCGGCACAGGTAGACGTTGCCTTCCCGCTGTGCCGGCAAGCTGCCGCGTTCGCGCACAACGTGCAGCAGATCCAGCAACAGGCCGTTTATGCGTTGCGGATCGAGTGACCGCAGGATGCTGCCCAATTCGATAAATGAATCTATTTCGCCAGAAGGTGGGGTAAGGGCCTCGATCAAGTGTTGATATGGATTGTCTGTCTTCATCATCACACCTCCGCGTTGTTTCAAATGACGCTCAGAGGACGGATCTCCGGAAGCCGCCTTCGAGCAAAAGCATAGGATATCAAACCCTTGCCCGCCAAGACCAAACCGGTCACGGCGGCCATGCCGTTGTATGAAAAGAGGTAGGTGGCGATGAACCCGCCCCCGAGCACGATAACGAGACTGACTGTCGAGATGCGGGTCGCGACCTGTTCGTGACCCATGGTCTGCAGGATCACGAGGGACTGGCGCGTCAAGGCTTCAATGAAGGCTCCGACAGCAACCATCGCGAGTGCAGTCGTTGCTTCGGAGAACCCAGGGCCAAAGGCATTCAGAATGAAATGTCCGCCGATTAGCATCCCGGCCAGGAGCAGTGAGCAGATCCCCAGGACGACGGCATTCGACTCGTTGATTGCCTTTTGCAATTTGGGACATTGCGACCGGTCGTCGGCGGCAGCACCGCACAACGGGCGGATCATGAAGGATATGGTGGTCGGGATAAGCTGCATGATGCGAACCACCAGCAGGACTGCCGCATATAAACTTGTGGCGGCTTCGTTCGGCGAGGCGATTTCGACGATGAAGAGGTCAAGGTGCCACAACATCAGTGAATTGACCCGCATGATCAGCATTCGATTGCTGGTCCGTGACCAGGCCCTGTGGTGTTCGGCGGATGCGCCCCGCGCCGGTGTCCACCATGCACCGTATATCTCGGGCTCAACGGTCCGAAAGATGACGGCATGCAGGAGCCCCAGGAACACGAACGATACCACGAGGATACCGATCATGACGCTGCTGCTCGAGACGGACAGCCGCAGCCCGTACACTGCCGCGGCGACACAGAAAAGCAGCACAAGATGAAGGGCCAGCGAGCCCAGGATGCTTCCCGTTCGCGGGTACCCGCTGGCGACGAGATATCGGTCGGTCAGAAGCGAAAGTGCGGCAATCGGGGCAATCCAGATACTGTGAAAAGCCAGATGGTACTCTTCGAAGCGCTTGTAATCGGCCAGATGTGTGGCAAGTGCGATTGCCAGAAACACTGCATAGACTGCCAGGATGATTGAAAAGCCGAAGCGTATCCGGCTGCGGTTCCAGGCACAGTAAGCCCGAATACCCTCGAGGTTCACCGTTTTGCGCATGGTGGGCAGGTAGCGCGAAGCCACCATATCCGTTCCGGACAGTGACAGGGAGGCCAGCAGCGACAAGAGGGCGAATGCAACCTGATAGTCTCCGAAGAGCTCTGTCCCGAGCATGTTGGACAGAAGCAGGTTCGTCAGGAGAGCCAACCCGTAGCCGGCTATGCTGATCACGGCCAATTGTACTGGTCTCGATGTCATGCAGAGACCCGCGATATCGGCATACACGCGAAAACGTGCCGCTTCCGTTGAAATTCGAGCCCGTCAGTTGCCTTCGACACGCAGTCTTCCTGTTGATCGTTTCCGGTTGCAATTTATCAGTCTATCGCCGTCTGGCAGCTGAAGTCGCTTTTAGAAAATTCACCACATCGCGAGTTCGCTCTGGACAATCTAGTAGGTATGAGTGCAGGATTGAAACTGCAAATTGCAAACAAGGAGCACTAGATATGTCTGAAGCGAAAGCAAATATCGAGCGCAATACCGAAGTTGAAGCCGACATCGAGTTTGTTGATCCGTCGGAAACCGTTGCACTTGCCGGCTCCACGCCACGCCAGTTGACGGGGCAAGAAGCAGGTCGTGTGGTCGGATTTGGCTGCGACGAGGATAAAACCACAGGTCGCTGATACCGGGTCTGCCGTTTTGGCTTCCCGGTTGAATCAGTACCGATAAACGCATGTCACGGATTTTGCTGACAGGCGCAAGTGGTCGGGTTGGGCGAGCGTTGATCGAACGCCTTGCCAGCCCGGAATTCGAGTTTGCCCTGGTTGGGCGCAGTGCGGAGTCTCTTCGGCAATTGTCGGATGAGATACACGCCAGGGGCGGAACCGCCCATATCATTGAAGCAAATCTCTCTTCAAAAACCACACCCGAAACTGTTGTCCAGCAGGCGGCAACTGCAATGGACGGGCTCGACGTCCTGATCCATGGTGCGGCTGCATATGGGTTCCAGCCCTTCGCACCGTCTTCACCGGATCTGCTCCTGCGCGTTCTGGAAACCGGTCTTCAGGCTGCCATCCTTCTGACCCACGCCGCCATTCCGGCGTTGAAGCTTTCAAACAACGCCGTCGTCGTGCAGATCGCGTCTACCGCCGGTGTTCGGCCCGTTACTGAAGCCGTTGTCTACAGCGCAGCCAAGGCGGGAATGATCGCGTTCGGCCAGGCCCTGCGGCCAGAGGTGGAGGGGCTGGGTATTGCCCTGCACACTGTCATACCGGGCCAGTTGCAGCTTCAGCCCGGGGGCACCGGGCTTCCGCCCGCACATGTTGCCCAATGCATTCATGAGCTGATCGTGCAGCGGGCAACCGGTTGCGCCGGAAGCGATGTCATTCTGGACGAGACGCCTTCCGAATAATCCTATGGATCGTCGCAGCCGTTGTATTTGCCACCTTTTCTGGCCTCGACGAATGTCTTCCAGTCACGCCAGCCCTGGGCACAATGAAAGCCCCATTCCCTGACGCGGGGCCCCGTGATGAAGAGGGTCCAGGCCGGTTCGGTGAGGACGGGAGACAGACGGTGCGCGAAGCGGGATTTACGGAGTACGACATCTCCGGCACGCAGTTTGCGCACCTTCTCGCCTTTTCGGGCAGCGAAAGTCTCATCGATCGTGCCGGCCAGCATGATCGACACGCTCGGCCAGGGGTGGTCGTGCAGGGCTGCCTCGTCGTCAGCCCGTACGACATTGTGTAAATACGCGTTGATGAGCGGGTTCTTCGGCCACAAGCGCCAGCGGAAAATATACGGGGCGTCCGGATCACCCACTAACTGATCAGGCGGCCTGTCGACAGGCAGTAGCCGCCTTTTTAGCCGGGAGGCCAAAGCAGACATTCGGATCATCTGAAAATCCTCGCCGACCTGACCGTCGGTGTCAATCCAGATCCCTTCCCGGTTGAAATGGTCTGCGTTTCTTTTTCCGGGTTTTGGCCCGGCATCATCAGCCGTCAACAGCGACACGCCGGATGATGCCGGTCAGGACTTACAGGCTGGTTTCGCCGTTGATCAGATTGCTTCGTTTACGGGGAAGATATCTGCCCCGGCCCTTGCCAAGAACGGGCACGCCTTTTTCCATCACCAGGTCGCCGCGCAGAAGAACCTTCACGGGCCATCCGGTCACCTCCATGCCTTCGTAAGGCGTGTAGTCGGCGCCATGGCCGAGGTCTTCGTTGGTGATGGTTTTCCTGAGTTCCGGATCCCACAGGGTCAGATCGGCATCCGAACCGACCGCGATGGTGCCTTTCTGCGGATAGAGACCATACAGCTTGGCGTGATTGGTGGACGTCAGCGCAACGAAGCGGTTGAGGTCGATCCGGCCGGTCTTGACGCCTTCGGAGAACAATATCGGCAGTCTGGTCGCAACGCCCGGAATGCCGTTCGGGATCCATCTGAAGGACTGCATTCCCTTCTCGGTCTTCTTGCCGCCGGGGTCGTCAAACCGGAACGGGCAGTGGTCGGAAGAGTAAAGGTCGAACACGCCGTTTTCCAGACCGGACCAGCAGGCGTCTTGGCTTTCCTTGTCTCTGGGAGGAGGCGAACAGACGAACTTCGCACCTTCGAAATCCTCAAGATCCAGATCGTCTGCCGTCAGAACGAGGTATTGCGGGCAGGTTTCACCGGCAATCTTCTGGCCTCTCAGCCTTGCGCGCGAGATTTCCTCCATCGCTTCGCGGTTCGAAACATGGACGATGACGATCGGGGTATCGACGATTTCGGCCAGCGACAGGGCCCGGTGTGTTGCCTCTCGCTCTGCCGCGATCGGGCGAGACGTGGCGTGGTGGTACGGGGCGGTGTCGCCATCTGCTTCGCGCCGTCCGATCAGATAGCGGATGGCATCTTCGTTTTCGCAATGAACCAGCACGACCTGTCTGGAGCGTTTGGCCGCGTCCAGCGTGGCCAGGATTTCGTCGTCACGCAGGCGCAGGCCTTCGTAGGTCATGAACACCTTGATCGACGTATAGCCTTCTTCCGCAAGTGCCGGCATTTCCTGGCCAAGCACATGCGGCGTCGGGTCGGAGACGATCATGTGAAAACTGATGTCGGTGAAACAGTTGCCCTCTGCAAGGGCATGATATCCCTTCAACGCCTCGCGCAGGGTGTCGCCTTTCTGCTGAAGGCAGAAAGGCATTACCGTCGTGTTCCCGCCAAGAAGCGCCGACCTCGTTCCGCTTTCGAAATCGTCCGCCATGACAATGCCTTCGCCTGACGGCTGCGCGATATGGACGTGACTGTCGATGCCGCCCGGCATCACGAGCAAGCCGGTCGCGTCGATGGTCGTGTCTGCTTCCTGCAGATCACGCCCGATTGCCACGATCTTGCCATCCGTAATGCCGATGTCTGCCTGATAGACATCGGCAGCGGTGACGATGGTGCCACCGCGCACCACTGTGTTGAAGGAGGGTGCCGTCATGCCGATGCTTTCACAGGTGCTGTTCCGGACGCTTCTTGACCGAGGGTTTTATCCAGGGCGTTGGTCAGGCGATCGACTTCTTCAAGCGTGTTGTAATGGACCATGGACAGGCGCACGACGCCTCCGGCTTCGGCCAGCCCGAGGTCTTCGATCAGGCGCCGGGAATGGAAATCACCATGGCGGATTGCAACATGGTATTCGTCGATCTTCCGGCACAGTGCCTCCGGCGCCCAGCCTTTTGCCGTGAAGCTGATGGTTGCGATCCTGTTGCCGTTTCCAACCGTGTCACGCCCGACAATCGTGATGTCCGGGTGTTGCTTCGCCCAGTCGAGAAAGCGCTGGGTCAAGGCAATCTCTTGCGCCGCGATGGCAGAAAAGGCGGTCTCGATCAGGGCGCGCGGCTCGGACGAGGCAGGGGCTCCGCATCGTTTCCCGAGTTCCTGCAGATAGGCAGTGATGGCTGTCAGCGAATAGGCAAGTTCATAATTCGGATTGCCTGCTTCCAGTTTTCCCGGGACTTTGTCCTTGCCGTAAAAATAGTGGTAGAGCGTGTCCAGCTCCAGAAGGTGGTCGTATTTGCCGTACATCATCGCGATGTGCGGGCCGAAGGTCTTGTACAGGCTGAAGATGTAGTAATCGACGTTCAGTTCCTGCACGTCGATCGCCCGGTGCGGCGCATAGGCGACCGCGTCGACGCACAGTCTGGCACCTCTGTGATGCACATAATCGGCGATTTCGCGGACGGGATTGACTTCACCCAGGATGTTGGAGACGTGGTGGACCGCAACGAGCCTGGTGCGTTCGTTCATCAGTTTGCCGAGATCATCCAGGTGCAGGGTCAGGCTGTCCTTGTCGAGCTGCCAGAAGGTCACCTTGATGCCGAATTCCTCGAGCCGCAGCCAGGGGCCGATATTGGATTCATGGTCCGCGTTGGTCACGATCACCTCGTCTCCCGGCGCCAACTGGCGGCGCATGGATTCGACAAGGTTCTGCATCAGCACGGTGGTGGAATGGCCGAAGACGATCTCTTCGGGACGGGAGGCGTTGACCAGAAGCTGGCCGGCCTTGCGCGCTTCCAGGAGAGCTGCCGCCGCGGCCTTCGAAACTTCGTAGCTACCGCCGATCTGAACGTTTTTTTCGAGCAGGAACTGTTTGATCCGCTCGACTGCCTGGTTGAGGATCTGCGATCCGCCGGCATTGTCGAAAAAGACCCAGTCCGATTTCAGTCCCGGAAATTGATCCCGGACCCAGGCGATGTCCAGTTGTGCATTGTTTGGCATGGTTGGCTCCAGCAAAGGCAGTAAATTTCAGTGGTTGAGGACCGCGCTTAGAAAATTGCGGGTTCTTTGTTCTTTCGGGGTGTCGAAAATCTGCGCCGGCGTTCCGGTTTCCACGATCCTGCCGCCATCCATGAAGATCACCCTGTCGGCCACCTGGCGGGCAAAGCCCATTTCATGGGTGACCACGACCATGGTCACGCCGGTTCCGGCAAGCTGGCGCATGACGTCGAGAACTTCGCCCACCATTTCCGGATCGAGCGCCGAGGTCGGTTCATCGAACAGGAGAACCTTGGGTTCCATTGCCAGTGCGCGGGCAATGGCAACACGTTGCTGCTGACCGCCGGACAGTTGGCCGGGAAACTTGTCTGCCTGTTCGGCAATGCCAACGCGGGCCAAGAGTTCGCGGGCCTTCGTGGCAGCCTCCGCAGCTGGTGTCCTGCGCACACGCATGGGGGCCAGCATCACATTCTTCAGGACACTCATGTGCGGGAAAAGATTGAACGACTGGAACACCATGCCGACTTCGGCGCGGACCTGGCCCAGTGTCGGTCCGGGCTGCACCGGAATGCCGTCGACCCGAATGCTGCCCTTGTCGGAATAGCTCTCCAGAAGGTTGATGCACCGGATCAGCGTGGATTTGCCGGACCCGGACGGGCCAATGACACAGACGACCTCGCCTTCGCCGATCGCCAGGTCTATGTCGCTGAGCGCGGCAAAGGCGCCGTAGTGCTTGGTAACGTTCTCGATTTCGATGATGTTTCGCATCACGCACTCCTCCGCCCGAGCCGGTTTTCAAAGCGCGAGACCAGGGCAACCAGGGGCCACAGGAACGCGAGATAGATGATGGCAGCGCCGATCAGGGGCGTGGGGTTGGCGGCAAGGGCCTGGGCCTGGGTCGCCTGTTTGAGAAGGTCCGGCATGGCAACGACGGAGGCCAATGCGGTGTCTTTCATCACGTTGATGCAGTTGTTCGTCAGTGGCGGGATAACGATCTTGATGGCCTGCGGCAGCACGACGTCGACCATCATGTCCTTGTAGGACAGACCAAGTGCGCGCGAGGCTTCAAATTGTCCGACGGGAATCGCCTGAATGCCCGCCCGAAAGATTTCTGCGGTATAGGCACCGGACACGAGCGTCAGCGCGAGCGTGGCGGACAGGAATGGTGACAGTCTGATGCCGACGAATGGAAGGGCGTAGTAGACGACGATCAGGAGTACGAGCAGCGGGATTGACCGGAAGATGTCGATATAGATGGCGGCCGGTACACGTATCCAGGGTGAGCCGTACATGCGCACAAGGGAAAGGCAAAGCCCGAGAACAAGGCCGGCAACGATACTGGTTGCCCCGATTTGCAAGGTTACGACAAGGCCGCTCATGAGGAGCGGAAACGTTCGGATGAAGACCGGAACGTTGAAGAACGTTTCGAAGAGGTCCATGAAAAGTCCGGAAGAATGGCTGGAATCAGGGAAGGCGCGGGCCCTCCCGAAGGCGGCCCGCGCGTGCTTTGCTTACAGCTTGGGCATGTCGAGGATGGTAACCGTCGAGGTGGTTTCTTCGGCGCGAGAGCCGAACCATTTCTCGTGCAGGTCAGCCACGACGCCTTCCTTCTTCAGTTCGGACAGGACGTCGTTCACCTGGCTTGCCAGTTCCGCGTCCTTGGCAAACATCATGGAGTACTGTTCGCCGGTGGTGATGCGTTCGACGACCGCAAGGTTCGGCTTGTCCTTGGTGTAGTAAAGCAGCGCCGGGATGTCGCTTATGTAGCCGTCGATGCGGCCTGCCGTCAGGTCGAGCATGGCTGGGGCCAGGCCTTCGTAGCGGCGGATTTCACCAAAGCCGTATTTCTCCTGATTTTCGGTGGCCCAGATGTCGCCGGTAGAGCCCGTGTCGACGCCGATGACCTTGCCTTTCATGTCGGCAACCGATTTCAGGCCACTGTCGGCGGTAACGGTGAGGGACTGGTCGCTGTCATAGTAAGGCTGGGCGAATGTGACCGATTCCAGACGCTTCTTGGTGATGGTGATCGAGGACACCGCCATGTCGATCCGACCCGACTGGACCGCGGAAAACAGCCCGTTGAACGGGATGTTTTCAAACTCGATCGATTTTCCGAGCCTGTTTGCGACCTCGGTTGCAAGATCGATTTCAAAACCGACGGTCTTGCCCGACTCATCCTGGAATTCCCACGGAACGTTGCCGATGTTGGCGCCGACTGTCAGGTCTGCGGCCATGGCGGTGGTCATGGAGGAAAACGTGAGCAAGCCTACGGTTGCAGCCGTTTTGATGAAGGAGTGAAGAGACATTTTATTCCCCTGGTGATTATTCTTGGTCTAACTGGTATGACTGGTCTGACCAGTTAGACCAGTAAACAGATCGATCAAACGGGATGCAAGCGTTAAAATGATGCTGATCGCGTTTCGGCGGGCTAAAAGAAAGGCAGAACGGCACACGCGCCGTACGAACCATGAAAGACACAATGATTACACGTACGCCGGTTCCGCAGAGCATCGCCCGCAAGCTTCAGGAGATGATCCTCAGCGGAGCGCTCAAGAGCGGGGAGAAGATCCCTTCGCAGCGGGAAATGTCGGAAGAGTTCGGTGTCAGCAGGGCCTCATTGCGCGAAGCCCTGCTGACCCTTGAAACCATCGGCCTGATCAAGACGGAAGCGGGCAGGGGCACGTTTGTCGTCGGCACCGGTTCGGGCAAGACCATGTCGGACTGGAAGTTCGCCGAGGAACATTCCCTGCAGGAAGTGTTCGAGACCCGGCTTGTTCTTGAAGGCGAGATTGCGGCTCATGCAGCGGGGCGACTGTCGGAGGAAGATCTCGACCGGCTCTCGCAACTGACCGACCTGATGGAACAGGCCTGGTCCAATCGCGACTTTCTCAGCAACGTGGATGCCGATCTGGAGTTTCACGACCTGATTGCCCGGCGGTGCAGGAACCGCATGATCGCGGGCCTTTACGATCAGGTCCGGAAACTTCTGACGGAGACCCAGCGCCAGCCGATCCCGATCACGGATCCGCTGCGCATGCGGGCCTCGCTGGCTGAGCACCGGGTCATCGTTGCCGAACTGCGCAAGGGCGACGCGGAAGCCGCCCGAACCGCAATGCGCAGCCATGTCGCCAACACCGCGCTGTGCGCCGGGTTCGAGATCGCTTGAAGTGCGAAGCGCCTGTGCCGTTTCCGGCTTGTATCGAAGCGAGAGGGGGCTGGGCGGTTGGCGGAGAGAGGCCTGCTACCCCTGTCCTCCCACCTACAACTGACCTTCGACGGGAAGCGTTGCGATGATGCCGGAGGTGAAGCGCTGGCCCAGTGTCGATCCCGGGTCCGAGGTGAAGGTGACGATCTCGCCATCTTCTTCGCTCTTCCAGAGGATCCTGCCGTTGTCGTCCAGTTCGAGCCGGTAGCTGTTTTTCAGCGAAACGCCTTCATTCAGGAACATTGTCAGCCTGCGGGCAAGTTCGGGGCTTTCCACGTAAAGGCCGATCTCCGTATTGAGGTTGGCTGATCGTGGATCCAGATTGAAACTGCCGACGAATATCGAGGTTCCGTCAAAGACCGCGGCCTTGGTGTGCAGCCCGGCCTTGGAGTCTGTCGAAAAGAGTGTTTGCTGGACCCTTGCGGAATCGGCCCTGACCTCATGCAGCTCTATGCCGGCTTCCAGAAGTTCCGCGCGGTATTTCGAATAGCCGGCGTGAACCGCAACCACATCGTTTGAACTGAGCGAGTTGGTGAGAACGCGGACCTTCACGCCGCGCGCCGTAAGCTGCTTCAGCTTGTCGGCGCCTGCCTGTGTCGGAACGAAATAGGCGTTTTCCATCAGGAGTTCGCGTTTGAGCCCGTCCACCTTGCCGACAAGTGCCTTGAGGATCTTGCCGCCGCTTTTTCCCGCGATGAAATCGGCCGGATCGTCCCAGACGACAAAGGCCGGTGCCCAGACCAGCTGCCTTGTGAGCGAGGACATCGACTGGCGGACGGCAGTAACCCTCTGGCGGAAAGGATAGGGATATCCTTCGGTGTCGATGGTCTCTTCCAGTTTCACCCGGGCCATTTCCAGGTCGGTTTCGCCAAAGGTCCGGTTGACGCTGGCCGCAACAGGTACCGACCAATCCCTGTTCCAGAAATAATCGAAGACGCTCGAGGCATCCCGCACCACCGGGCCGACTGCGGCAATGTCCAGGTCGCGATAGTTGGATTCCTCGGAGACGTCGAAATAGTGGTCGCCGATATTGCGCCCGCCGAGAAGCGCAACCGCATTGTCGGCGATCATCAGCTTGTTGTGCATGCGGTGGTTCAGGCGGTCGAAGTCACCGATCAGGTTGAAGACCCGCGAGGACCGGCTCACGAAGGGGTTGAACAACCGGATCTCGATATTCGGATGGGCGTCCAGACTGGCGAGGATTTCATCGCGTCCGTTGACGTTGATATCGTCGATGAGAAGACGCACGCGCACACCGCGATCCGCGCTGCGCAAAAGGGCCTGCGCGAGGATGCGCCCGCTCTGGTCCGCATCCCAGATGTAGTATTGCAGATCAAGGCTGTGCTCGGCGAGCTCCGTCATGGCCACGCGGATGGCAAAGGCGTTGCGCCCTGTCGTGACGAGCGAGACACCCGATCTGCCCGGATGGCTTTTTTCCGCGGCCCGGAACAGGCGGCCCAGAGAGGTGCTGCGATAGGCCGTAAAGGCACTCGTCTCGACGCGTGGATAGTCCGTGTTCAACGTCGAACAGCCTGCCAGAAGCAGCGTTGCAAGACAGAGAAGGCAGGCCCAGCTTCGCATCGTTCCCCGCATGACAGACACAGGTTGCCAAGGGCTCGTTCCCGCCCGGCGTCAAGGATCGACGTTGGTGACTGAGGCAAGGACCGGGGTTATCGGCAAACTCTACCCAGAATTGTTACTTCATGCCTGCACGCCGGTCCATTGTGCAGATTGACAGGCGCGCTCCGGCACCTGCCGCGCGGTTCGGATTGATGCTTCCACGCAGGAGGTTTCCCTCACCGAGGTGGCAGAAACCTGTCCTTTGCCTTTGGGGCGAAGATCGAGGGAACGGCGCACGCCAGACGTGGGTGAGACCTTTAAGGAGCGGATAGCACTTCAGGCATCCAGTGCGTGGAGTTGCGGCTGGCCTTGAAGAAACACTGCCCGTATTTCTTAAGGGTTTCCTGATTGATCTCGAAGCCGAGGCCAGGTGTCTGCGGCATGGCAAACCAGCCGTTTTCGTGCAGGAACGGCTGCGAGAAGATCTGGTCGCGGCCTTCCGGTGTCCAGCCCGGTGGTGAGATCGGATATTCAAACAGCTCCTCACCGGCAAAGCCGCTGGCGGCAAACACATGCGCATTTGCGATGAAGCCGAAGCCGTTCGACCAGCAATGCGGCGTGAACCTGATGCCTTCTTGCCTGCAGAGCGCTGCAACCTTGAGGCACTGGGTAATCCCGCCGGCCCACATGGCATCGGGCTGGAAGATATTGTAGCAGCCCATCTTCATCATCCGGGCGAGTTCCCTGTAGCCCATGACATGAAGTTCGCCACCGGCGACAGGAACGCGCGAATAGGTTGTCAGTCTGGCAATTTCCTCGTGCCATTCGCCAAACAGCGGTTCTTCCACCCAGGCAAGGCCGACATCCGCGGCGGCATCGACAAAGCGCCTGGCCCTGTCCAGCGACCAGAGCGGCGCATCGCCGTTCTGCGTCAGGCGGAAGGCCTGATTGCAGTCGACCGAGATCCTCATCCGTCCCTGCATGTGACGGGCAATATCGGAAATATGGTCGATATCAACGGCCTCATCGAAGTCATGGACACGAATTTTCATCGTGTCGAACCCTTCGGCAAGCCGGGCTTCGGCTTCCTCGCGCCGTGCGCCCGGGTCCCGAAGCTCGCCGGATGAGGCATAAAGCCTGATGCGGTCATCCGTTCCGCCAAGCAGCTTGTAGAGCGGCAGGCCCGCACTCCTGGCCTTGATGTCCCAGAAGGCAGGCTCAAGCCACCAGTTGAAATTGCCACCCGCCGCCATGATCTGGATGCGCTCGGAAAGCCTTTCGATATCGCCTGCATCCTGGCCGAGAAACAGACCCGCCAAGAGGTCACCCAGCCCGGCGCGCTCACGCCCCGCAGCCGGAAACCCGCTCCATCCTTCAACACCGTCATCGGTGATGAACCGGACGATGCACATGGAGACATGGGTCCGGATCGTTCCGGGAATCCACGAGGGCGCATGCGGCGCGGGCAGGGGTGTTTTCACAAGGTAGAGTTCAACGCGGTCAAGCACTTGCATGTTCGGTCCATTGAAAAGGGGGCGCTGCCTGAAGGATCCAGGAGCATCAGGAGAACAGTCGGCTGTTGCGTGAACGCTAGAAAGGAATTGGTCTGGCCAACATATCCAATTTGACAATTTTCAGAGTCCAATTGGATGGCGGGGGCGGTCTCTATGGAGGTGGCGTTTCGGCCTGAATTGCTAAGCTGCTGTTAGTTACCGACGAGCGTAGGTCTATTGTCGGCGGGGAGCGGACGTTTGCTGCAATGGAAATTATGGCCGCAACGCGGACAAAGCGCGAATGTCTCTTCCTATTTGGTGGTTTCAAAAATATTTGTTCTACATCACCGACTACACCTAGTTGGTCAAATCACCGCGCGATATTAATTCATTCAAGTATTTAGATGCTTTTGTATTGGAGATGCCTAGCTCATCGGCGAGAACTTTGTGCTCTCCGATTTTCCAATCCGACCTAACCCTATTGGCCATTAATCTGCGAGCTTCATCATATACATCTGCCAAAATGTTTTGATCGCGCCAATCTTCGATTACATTCATTATTACTTCAGCCTGTTGAATACTTGCTTTCCATGTGCGCGGCACCCGAGATCTAAATTTGAGCCTACTTCGCAATTCTCTACAGTGCCTCGTAAACTGACGCACTTGTCCTTCAGCGCCTACGATTTTGAACATGGTATACGCGTTTCGCTCCACCTTAAGTACTACGTATCTCAGACTTGAAAAAAGCCGCTGAAATAGCGCGTTTAAAGCTAAATATGAGAAGCTCAGAGATGGATCGTTCTGCTCTTTGTGTCGTAGAAGCTGTTTTAGGAGGCTATGGATTTGCAGGCATAAGAAGAAGGTTTTTTTGGAAAGCCAAGCATTCCTAAATTGGTTGGCTAGAAAATGGTGTTCCTTCAACGCGGAAAGTAGATCTACGGTAAGCGCTCATTTCCCTGC
>NZ_AXCE01000027.1:0-21322 GCF_000475395.1 Labrenzia sp. C1B70 | reverse complement strand
GAATAACGGATGGGCTCTAGGTGCCTCGGATGCTGCAAGGAAGATCTTCGGGAAAATCCAGAAATCATCCTGTTCGCCAACGGCCATGCGGAAGTACTTTAACCTGAACTTACAAATAGATGTACGCGAAATCCTCCCATTGGTCCAGCAGCCCACACTGGTTTTACACCATTCAGACGACCGACAGGTTCCGGTGGCAAATGGTGAGTTCATTGCCGATCGAGTGCCCAACGCGCGTTTCGAAGACTGTGGTCCCGGCGGACACTATTTCTGGGGCGAAGACAACGGACTAGTGATAAACAAGATTAGATCGTTTCTACTAGAAGACAAGCAAGTTACTGTGAGCTCGGAAAGAGTCCTTGCTACATGTTTGTTTTTCGATCTTGTAGGATCGACGAAAGAAGCACATTCTCATGGTGACCGTCAGTGGCGCGCGGTCTTGGACCGGCACGATGAACTTGCAGGAGACCTTATTGAGTTGTTCCGGGGCCGCTTGATCAAATTAACAGGTGACGGGCTGTTGGCGACATTCGATGCCCCAGGGCGTGCAATTGAATGTGCGCTCACTCTTCGCAAGAAACTACTCGACCAAAGATTGGTTTCTCGAGCCGGGTTGCACAGCGGTGAAGTTGAAATGCGCGGCGGAGACATCAGTGGATTGGCGGTTCATGTAGCTTCAAGAATTGAAGGGCGCGCGGCACCGAACCAGATTCTGGTGTCGCAGACCGTTACCGACCTTACAATTGGAAACTCCGCCTTCCAGTTCCGTGACGTTGGTGCGTTCGCGCTAAAAGGGTTCGAAAAAAAATGGAACTTGTTTGAGGTTATCGCGAGCTAAGGTTCAGGAATGACGCTTTTGTCCGCACAAGCGCACAATTAGAAACACGCATCGATCAACTCTTATCCGACCTTGTGGGCCTTCGTTCGCGGCGCAACGAACGGCAGCTCTCAGGACTAGGTCGAGAGAGGACGATCGTCCATACGGTCTTGAATCCACGCACACTCAAATGACCGCTAAGGATCGCGTGCACCGATCAGGCACCAACCAAAGTTTTGGGTCGGGATGCTGCGCCGCTGCAAGTTTGCTACGAGACTTTCTCGGTCATTCCCAATGGATCGGAGCTTGTGTCGAGGCTGTTGCTTGAGTAATTTTCAAGCGGCGGCCTTTTATGTTAGCGTGCTGCAACATCTATCTCTCAGCGGTGCAATAAGGGGCTTGCTGCATCAATAGACGGACTTCCCAAATAAGTAAGTGCTAAAGCTAATAATATTCAGTAATACTGACTGGGTTATGAATACAGGATTTGTAATGTCTTTTATTTATACTAAAAAACTCATCGAAGAATTAAGAAAATACGTGACTCAGACCATTCGCCTTTCCCAGGTAATTATTGCCAATCTATTGGTATGCATCGGAACAATACTCTATGGGGTTAGCATTAGCGACGCCAAAATGTCCGCTGATTGGGAAGCTAAACGCGCGCAGTATAAGGAAGTCGGGAAGCAAGCCTGTGACGGCCTTTCCGTGTTTAAAAAACTCAAGAAGCAGGCCGACCAGGGAGATGAAATGGCGGCCTATTGGGTCTATTACACAATGCGCACAAACAAATGCAAAAATCGATCATTGAGTCCGAAGGAAACACACAAATACCGCCTCCAAACTTTAGCCTCTGGTTATCCTATAGGACTACGCTTTATCGGCAAAGACTATATGTTTGGCTATGGAGTACAAGTGGACACGCAAAAGGGCCTCGATCTGCTAAAAAAATCTTTAAGCCTAGGTCATGAAATGTCGGCTGGTGAACTCGCTTATATTTATGGGCGCGGGCGCGGCGCGCCAAAGAACCCTGAGCTTGCTCTGAAATACTATGAACAAGCCATTGAAATGGGAGTAAGTAGTCGTAATTTAGAAGTGGTAAAAAGGCATTTTTCAAGCAATCTCAAGGAAGAAGCCACACGGATAGAGCAACGTTATGGAAAGCAAAACAAGGACAACACAATCGCCTCCCAAAACAACGATCTAGACGTAAGACGGTTTGCTGCCCTAGTTGTATCTCAAGGTGATGGGGGCTTTGGTTTCTCTAACGACTATTCAACAGAACATGCTGCAAAAAACCGGGCAATCGACGAATGCCGCACTCGAGGTGGGCAACAATGTGATGTAGTTTTGCTAGGTGAAGGCAAAGGCTGCATGGCTTATTATTACGCTGGCGGAATGGCCACGGCACATGGTTGGTCCATGGGCCCGACGCGGGATGCGGTACAGGAGCGAGCCTCAAACGAATGCAGGAAACGCAACAACAATCAGGCCTGCACAGGTTATGCCTGGGTATGTAACGACCGCACGGAACAAGCCTTCAATGTGATTTTGGAAAAGCCGATGCCCGTAGCGGCAACGCCGGGCCAGTGTTTTCAATACATGTATGCCTATTGTGAAAGGTCTGGCGATAGCAGAAAGAACTTTTTTGCAGCGCCTAGAAACACGTTTGATGTTTCCGACTGCAAAAGCGAAATCGACACCAATAGTGTTATTCGGGTAGACTACAATTTTAAGAAGAATGCATGGTTCAAATTCAGTGAGACGGAATGGTACGGTTCGGCACGCTTGGCAGCAGCCGAAAAGCAACTCAAGGATTTTCGTTCAAAAATAGCACGCGAATTCCCTGCTTGCAGAGCCAATACCGCAGCTTATTTCGTCTCTCGTACGAATGGCGGACTGGCCGATACAATCCAACGGGCGCAGCAAGACCCACACACGACTGTGTTAGCCGACTGACTGAAGAAAACCGCCTTCTGACATGGGTAAGGCAAGCAATTGAATTGAGCCTTTTCAATGAGAGTATCCTACTGTCTGTGTATCCGATCTGGGCTCGCGGTTTCCGGCACAGTCACGCATGGCCCCGGTCAATCAGATCTGTGCATTTCTGTTTGAACGGGGCATTCCGCTTCGCGAGGGACTGCGGGCTTTGACAAAAACTCTCAAAACCAATCGAGATCAGCGCAAGATATGAGATAGAAGACATCAACCAGACAGAAGAAAACCGCGTCAATGTTATGCATTGAAAACACATTGCTGCAACGAAAGTCCGTATAGCCGGTATTTGGTGGCCTCCCGTATTTGCGGATGCAACCAATGACTGTTTCGCCGGAGTGCAACGCAGCATCTTTTCGGAAGGTGAATGACCGCTAATGGGATGTACCGGCTGCTTCACCCCGCAGGTTAGGCTTGGCCTATTTCTGCATGATGGAGAAGTAGCATGGCGAAGACAGACTTTGATGAGCTGATGTCGATTGGCATCGATATTGGCAAAGACACGTTTCACGTCGTTGGTTTCGATACGGACGGGCAGCTTGTTTTGCGAAGGCAGATCAAACGCCTGGCGTTGATTGCGGTATTCGAGAAGCTGCCGCGATGTATCGTCGGGATGGAGGCGTGCCTGAGCGCCCATTTCGTGAGCCGGTCTCTGCGTAAGATGGGTTTCGAACCTCGGATCATTCCTGCGATCTACGTGAAGCCTTTCATCAAAGGGCAGAAGAACGATTACAACGATGCGGAAGCGATTGCCGAAGCAGCATTGCGTCCCAACTTGACCGTCGTTCCTGAGAAGAGTCAGGAGCAGCTCGACCTGCAGGCGCTCCATCGCGTTCGTTCGCGTCTGGTGTCGCGCCGGACGGCAACGATCAACCAGATCCGCGCCTTTTTGATCGAGCAGGGCATCACGGTGCGCAAGGGTTTACGCGCCCTAAAAAACTCCTTCGAAACGATCCTGAAGGAACGCAAGGACGAGATTTCACCGCGCATGCGCACGATTTTAATCGGGCTCTATGGTGATTGGCTATGGCTGGACGAGCGGATCGACACGGTTTCGAAGGAGATCGAACAAATTAGCCGAACCGAAGAGAACTGCGTCAACGTCATGACCATCCCCGGCATTGGCCCAATGATCTCGACGGCTATGGTTGCAGCTGTCGGCACAGGTGAAGCGTTTGAGCGAGGTCGCGACTTTGCGGCCTGGGTTGGGCTAGTGCCTCGTCAATACAGTACCGGTGGGCGAACGGTCCTCGGACGTATCACCAAACGAGGCAGCCGATACCTTCGAATGCTCTTCGTCCAAGCTGCCAAGGTCATTCTGATGAGAACAAACAGGTGGCTGGACTTCAGTTTCGGCGGGTGGTTGACCAAAGCGGCGGAGAGGATGAACCGAAACAAGCTCGCGGTCGCTCTGGCGAATAAGCTGGCCAGAATGGCTTGGAGCATCCTGCGACACAAAACGGCGTTTGATGCGCCAAGAGACGAGGTAGCCATCGGTGTTTAGGCCGGATCGGCCCAAAGGAGTTCGCGATAGATAGAAAGCATGGAACGGAATAATTACGCCCCCAGAGTCTGACGGCCCTTTCGGTCAACTTGGACCTTGCCGCTAATTAGATCAAGGCGCGTGCGTAACCCCAACAAGGCCACGACCCGCGTGTCGATCAATAGGCCGGATACATATGAGCGACTTCCGAGAACATGCTAAAAATCATTTGCGAACAGCAGCCGGTACATACATCAGGGCCGGAAGCGTCGACGCATTCAGGGCTGACGAATGTCAGCTAACGTCAAACGGAGCACACTAGGCGCCAGTCCGGTCACAGCCCATAAGAGCCGTTTCATGACAGGGCGGTGCGCAGTCAGGTGGAACTGGCGGCAGCAACCTTGAACAGAAAAGCTATTCACCTGGCTAAAAAAGTTAAAAATTGTTTATTTTCAATATCTTACCAAAAAACGCGTAATGTTTATTATGGAACCTGCCGTCGGCGAAAGGGGCAAGATTTGTCGCTTGCAATGGCTCGGGTCACCCTAGAGGTCTCGAAGAGTCGAGACAGTCACATTCAAAAACTCAAAGGAGACCTAATGTCCACAGCTATCGAATATCTCGCAGGCCCTTATGCGGTCGTGTACCACGCTTGGCATAATCCGATACATACGCTGTTTCTCTGCGGTGGTGTTTACTTCCTCGGGAAAGACTTCCTGACTTGGCTTGAAAATCGGTTCTTATCGTAGATCGGAGATCCGTCGCTTTCTGTCCTCAGAAGCGATAGCAGGACGTAAGCTTTGCTGCCTGTCGGGTCGCCAACAGCGACCCGGCAACAACCTTTTTGTGTAGATCACACAAAACTTGCGTGTCCGCCAAAAACTCGCTAACCGTGTCGCTACACACAAATTTTGCGTGAGACGGACATGAAGATCAAAGAGCTGCGTGAGAAGATGAACTGGAGCCAAGGCGACTTGGCGAAACTGCTCAGCAGGACACAACAGACCGTATCCAGGTGGGAGAGCGGAGCCACAGAACCGGGCATCGACGCGCTGCGAGACATGGCAATGATTTTCGGTTGCAGCGTTGACGACATTCTCGGGCTTGAAGGGATAAGCCCGAGCAACAAGCTCACCGTTTCAATTCCACATGCAGACGCGCTGGCCGAAGAATTCGACGGCTGTTGGGGAAACCTGGGACTTAAAATGAAGGACCGGGAACATATCAAATGGTATCCGATTTCTGCCTCGCAGCGCGATGAGATCAGAGACGCTCTGAACGGCGAAATCCTTCAAACGCAAGTGAAGTGGTTCACTGTCACAACGCTCAACAATCGCGCACTGATCGTGAACCCTAAAGCTATGCGCCGGATCTGGCTGCTTGCGGAAGAACACGACGAACCAGAGAACGGAGATTTTGTCGACATCGGCGACGCGATCACGGGATGGCCTCTCGAACTGTACCGCGGCCTTAGTGATTGGGCTTCATGCGACGATGAAAAAGCCTGGCAGAAAGGCACCTCCAAGAAGTACCGCTCTGCCATTGCTGCCTTTGTCTCTGAAAAAAATCTTGACCAAGAGAGTGCGCTAGACCTTGTCCATAGCGCCCACATCTTCGACATCGACGGCAACGAAACCTCCTATTGGGTGGACGAGCAAAATGCCTACGATGCGATAAACGCAATTGACGCGGGCGAGGGAGAGCCCCCGGCCGCATTTGAATTATCCCATCAATTCGGCGAGTTTGAATCGTTCTTCCCGGCCGCGAATATCGCACTGATTGACATGCCATTGCTCGACATCATCGATGTGCACAAGAGCATGTTGGAAGAGTACGAAAACGAAGCGCTACAACAGCAAAATCGCTAGTTGCTTGCACAAAATGAAACCCCGCCAGCGTCCGCAGGCACTGGCGGGGTTGTCGGTCAGAGACAGCCCACGGGCTATGGCGTTTCACCGCGTGGCCGGGGAAATCGCCGTTCGAAGGGGCGTCGTGTGCTTCCGAAAGCAACCAGATCCGGCACGTAGCTCTAGGTTCACTCGTCAGTTTCGGCTAGGTCTTTGTCGAGTTGAGCGACCATTTCCCGTAGCTCCTCGACGGTGACGATCAACTGGCAAAGCTTCCGGGGCTCCCTCTCGTCGGGCGCGTTGTCTGACATGACATCAATCGTCACTGGTGTGCCGATTTTGAGCTGATCTGGGAAATACCCCGCAGAAGACGGTGCGAGGTCACCATACCTCAGATACCGATCAGAAACGATGCAGTTGATCGTACGCTTACCTCTCCTGTTCCAGATTCTCTTCCAGGTCGAAACAGGGAAACGGGCAACATTGTTGTCTTTGCTCATTCGGACTGATCCCCCCCGATTAATTTGGTCCATGCGTAGTGTTCAACTAAGTTGACCGTCAGACTCTGTTCTCTGGCATTGGGCTGACATGTAAAAACCTAGCCTAATATAATGATGCAAGAATACGATACTGCTTTAAAATAAGCCTGATTGGCAGAAGTTGAGCACAACTCAAGACATGGATACGTTCCTCGAAACGCTGTTCTCACCAGACGTCTTCAAGATCCTCATTGGGGCATCTGTTCCCATCGTTGGTATTTTTATAAGTCAAGCTCTGGGGATCTACCGCGATCATCGTTCAGACAAAAGGAAACGCGAACGTGAAGCGCGTTTCTTGGGGCTTAAGCTCATAATTTTATTAGAGGATTTTTGCGGTGACTGCTATGGAGCTGCAATGAATAACGTTCCAGAATTTGACGCTTCTAACCCGTCGCGATTTCAGTTTCAGACAAAGGAACCTGACCTATTTCTTCCTGAGAAAGCGGCCTGGGAGTTATTCGATCCAAAGCTCACTGAGCAGATTTTGTGGCTCGAAAGCAACCTCAGAAATATCAAGGAAGCGCATGCGTCGCTAAACGCATTCCCACCGGATTACGATGATCTCTTCGAGCATCGAGCTGAGGACTACTCCATGCTTGGAATAAAAACACTCGATCTAATTGCGAAGATCTGCAAGAGGTACCAATTCAAGACACCTGCACGGCCGGGTTATTATGACCCGCGAGAAGGATTCGAACGTCAGCTCAAGAAGATTAGTAAATTTTGGCAGGAAAAAGCGGACTCGCAACGCAAATTGTTCGAACAAATAGACGAGACCATCGCCCCGCAGGCTGGCGAGTTTGCAGAACAAAAGGGTTCCGATCGTAGTCCGCCTGCTCGGTAGCATTTAGGCAATGTGGACCCCCGTCGCCGCAACGGCCAAAACAACAAATACGTGTTTGACACAACTTCTCAGCATCTTGAGCGTCGCCCAATCCATGATTGTCACGATTTAGAGGATGCTAGTTTCAACCTTCAAATATCGGTAAAAACCCTTTGAACGTTTAAAAATTCGCGATATATATCTCAACGCGCATTCCTTTGCGTAACTTTATATGTGCCAGTAATTGAAACGGAGTAATCGAAATGCGTAAGACAATTACTTTTTCGTTGGCATTAGTCGCGTTCTTGGGTGGGACCGTTGCTTTTGCCGCTACATGCGCGGTAAGAGAAGGATGTTTTAACGAAAAACGTCAATACGTTTGCGCATGCGATGCCTGCGCAAGAAAAGCGGGCTTTTGTTAAGGTTAGAAACCTAGCGAATAACACAGTTTCGCATTGGTCTCTTAAGAAAAACGATTCCCTGCCAGCGTCCGCAGGCGCTGGCTGGGTTGTCGGTCAGAGACAGCCCACCGGGCTATGGCGTTTCAGCGCGTGGCCGGTCACCGCAACTCGTTGAGCTTGTTCTGCAGGCGGGCACCATCCGGCGTCGCGAGCAAATTGAACACGTCCTTGTTTGCCTCTTTCGGGTTCAGTACAAGCCAGTTGTCGCCGGTCACTCGGGTTTTGCCGCCCTCGGCCTGGAACGTGAGTTCAACGAATGAAACCGGTGCCCCCTTGGTCCGGTCTTTCAGCGGGTTATTGTCGTTGACGTTGGCCGGGAGCGTCTTGTTGAACAGCACCTTGCTGTCCGTTTCACGAGCAACCTTGAAGCCAAGCGTTGGCCGCATGAAAATGGCCTTTGAGGCGGCTTTGGCGGCCGCCATGTTCTTGGATGTTACGACGGTGGGCTTGTTTGCCTGGGAGAATGCAGTGGTTCCGCCATCAGTGGTTTGACATGCCGCCAGGAAGGCAGCCGCACAGGATGCGATCAGGAATTTTCTCATAAGTTTACGGTCCTCGTGTTGGGGAGCTGGATCTCATTTGTTCCGTCGCCGGAACGGGGGAACGGTCTGTCAAGGTCGCCCGGGTTCCCGGTCGCCGGCATCGGGCAACCTTGACAGAGCGTGGGGGCGAGCCCCCTGCCCTTGGAATTTGTCTGGCGGAACGCCAGTCCGCCGCGCACCAGAAATCAGCCTGACCATCAGGTCAGTCCGCTTTCCGGCTGGGGCTGTTTCAAGAGCCCGAAGACGGATTTGTGAAGGTGAAGCTTGCCTTGGCGGGCACGTGTCAGCATTCCGGACACGAACCCACCCGGATTGGCAACGGGGTTGTTCGGGTCGGAGAGGCGGCGTTCGGTGACGATGATGCAAACGGACGCGGCGGCCGGGCCTGTTTCGCTGCGCAAGCTGGTCCAGAGCGCCGGACTAAGACCAAGATACCCGGCCGCTTTCGCGGCGGCCCTGTCGAGAGCGGTCCAGTTTGCCTCCCTCTCTCCGGCCTCCAGTTGGATCATGTCCTGCATGAGCGGGCTGGCAACATTCATCACCTGATCGAGCCGGATGTGTTCGATCCCGGTGCTGGTAATTCCGACTTTCGGCCTCACCTTCGCACCAGGGGGCATATTTTCGCGGTGCGCCTGCCCCCTCCTCCCTTCTTCCATGCCGCCCGCGTTAGCGGGCTCCGTTTGCAGGATAACTTCATCGCCGTCCGGCGATGTCCGTTCGCCATTACAAGTCCCTACGGGATTTTGCCTTGTATCTTCCGTATATAGGTGCCGGAAATCTTGTTCCGCCTGGGCGGAAATTTCTTGATCGAGAACCGAGGTCAAAGCTTGTTTCAGGCGTGCAATCTCGGCCTCCAGTTCCAACCGGAGTGAACACACGGCAATCGTCGGCCAAGCCGTCTTGCTGAAGCTCCGCCCGGGGATCCTGCCAAGGAGGTTTTCGGCCGATCTGATGAGATCGGCGCTGCAGTCATGAGCATGAGCCTGTTGCGCCAGATAGCACAGCACACGGCGCAAGCATCTGATGCGGCCGGTTTCAGAACTCCGCAACTGAAGTTCGAACGCATCTGCCTCTCCCATCTTTTCGATGTCCGCAAACCGTTCGATGAGCGGCGTAAGCACGATGCCGTAAGCATCGACGAGTTTCCCGGTCTCGTCGCGCTTGGCATATCGCCGGTGGTTTCCGGAATCATTCCAGAGGATCAGACCTTTCCGGGCAAGACTGGCCTCGTAATTTCGGATCGTGCGTTCCTCAACATCGAAGTGCGCCGCAAGGGTCTTGACCTGGGAGTAGGCAACCGGTGTCCTACCCTGCTCCCAGTCCTCGGCCTGGGTCATGCAAATCTGATGCTCAAGGTAAGCGAGCACAGCCGGCTTGAGGTCGAGAGCGCGACGCGCCCGTTTGAGGGCCTTGATCACGTCGATTTTGGTCTTGCCTTTCGGCAGACCGATCGAGGGGACGAGGATCCCCGATGAAAATGCGCGGCGGTGTTTTGCGGCTTCTGCAGCGTCAATCCAATCCGGATGCGACGGGTATTCCAACTTGCTCAAGTCCAGCTCCGTCCCCCTACCCTATGGTTGTGGATAGACAATAGAAATCCGCCCGCAAAAATTGCGGCCAGGCTTGTCAAATTGTCTTGGGGGAGCTACAAAACCAGCGTTCTAGACTTACTTAGGTAAGGCTCCCCCCTGGATCCGACTTGTCGGGTCTGGGGGTTTCCATTTTTAGCCCCTGAACAGGGCCTTTAGTGTTCTATCTCCATTCAAAATCACCGAATTGAAGCTCTGCATTGCAGCGAATCAGTTCAGCAACCTTGCGTCCATAGGACTGGCAATAGTGAGAGCAACTTTCAATTTAGTTTGAGAACGGCGGAGCTTTTTTCGCAACTTTTCTGTGAAGGAATATTAAATTGTACTAAAACAAATAAGAACGTACACAAACGGTCAAATTATAATTATTTACCTTCTGCAATATATTTCTATCGTTTTTCATTATTTCTCAGAAAACATCGCTGTAATTACTTGTTAGCCGTTGCAATCATTGATAGAATCTCCCTAGTCAAAAGGAGACCTTATCGATGAGCCCCGTATTCAGGGTTGCAGTTATTGAGGGAACGCGTCTAATCGCCCTTGCAGCAGGGGCGACATCAGCCTTTCTACTCACCGCGTTTTCAATTTCACTGCTCAATGTTCCTTACTCTCTCTTTTACGGCCCTTTGCCGATTGAGGAGTGGCTATTAACAGCTATTGCCGCGGCTATCGCTGTGGCGCCGGCCGTTTTCGTTGCCTACGTTCCGTCTTTCGCCGCCAGCGCCTTCGACATTCGTTTTTCGACACGCAGACTGTCTCAGCGCGAAAAAGAACTCGTCGCCAAGGTCGAAGCCGTTCTTGAAGACTGTGCAAAAAGGAGCGGGATCAAATTGCCCAAGATCGTTTGGCGGGTTCAGGACATTGGGGAAATCAATGCCATGGCCTATGCCCATAACCGGGTGTGCTTCACCAAGGGCATCCTGCACAAGTACGGCGACACCCAGGCCGGCATCGAGCGCCTGGCCGGCGTTGCGGCCCATGAGATCGGGCACCTGCGAAATTGGGATACCAGGATCAACATGCTCCTGCATTACCTGACCTTGCCGGTGAATTTCGGCATTGGCCTCGCCAACGCCACCATCAACCGTATTCCGATCATTGGCCTGATCTTCACATTGGCGACGGTCGTCTTCAGGCTTCCGTGCGACATCGCGCATTTCCTGAACGGGTCCACGTCACAGTTTCAGGAGTACCAGGCCGACAGGTTCGCGGGAAAGCTGATGAACGGCGTCGGAATATCGGAGTTTCTGGAGGACATTTCGCACATGAGCGAACTGCCGGGCGACAAGTTCTCCGACTGGATCATGCGCACCCATCCGCCGACCGAGCTCCGACACGACGAACTGACGCGCGAAGCCCGGTAACACCTACCCGCACATTCTGGATCTTTCACAGCACGTTGACCTTCTCTCGCCGTGCCCCTTCCCCATTACTGACTCAAAGCGAAAACCATGAATATCACTGCCTTTCCGCGCCCTCCGAAACGCCCCAAGCCCCTTGAGCCGAAAACTTGGTGTGTGCCGGTAAACTTCGTCTTCGATGACGGCACCGCACTTTCCCTTCGCCTGGCTGAAAAGTCGGTCCAGTATTTGGAAAACCGCCTTTGGTCCGAAGACAATGAGAGGCACTTCGTCATCTTCCAGACTGTCGAAGAGGTTGTTGCGCTCAATGCCCGGCGCTTGACGCATTGGACGCCCGATATGGAAGAACTCAGCATCGTTGAGTACGCGGAACGACAAGAAGAAGATGAGGACGAACCGGAGCCGGTTTCGGTTCACTGCGCCAACCTGGCCGGACCAATCCAACTCTGGTGTGTAGAGGAAAAGGAAGGCGACGAACCGGAGCCGGTTCGAACCGCTATGATCGATCTGGACGACGCAGACAGCCTAGGCCAGCCGTTCTTGAGGGTCACGGATTCCAGCTTGCAGCCGTATTACTTCCGGACAAACAGCGTGCTCCTGTTTCGGGTGCCACAGTGGATCATTCCAGGCTTTTCCGACTGAGCCGCCCGACGTCACACCATCACGACGAACCGGCAGACGCGTTCGCTGCCGCATTGTCTCGTCAGTCCCCCAACGACAGAGAATAGAATATGGCCGATTGGCTCGATGTGTGGTCCATCCTGGGAAAGGAACAGGGCCGCATAATGGCGCTTACAGCCTGCTGTGTAGCTCTTTCGACCACCGCCTTGGGACAATTTCATATCTCAAGATACGGTCCGAAGCACAACTTCTCTCTGAACGATTATATCTCGATAGTTATACTGCCGAAGGTTCAAGTGATGTTAGGATATATTTATAATAATAATTTACATATCAACTACTCTATGGCTGGCATTGATTTCCTTCTCTGCTAATTTTATCAAAACCATCAAGCTCTTCCTCAGTTGGCAGGGCCGTCATCAGGAAATCTTCCAACTTTTCTTGCATCAATTCAAGTACCTCAGTAGGTAGATCTGATTGCGTCAAAACTCCAAGTTCTTGTTTTCGCGCAATCTCCATGAACTGCCTAATTGGAAGCATAGGATCATGGGCATAAAGAGTTAGGAGAAGCAATCTCAATAAACGTAAGGGTGTTTCCTGGAGGTAGGCTGACGCCAAGTTGGGTTCACCAATTCGGTTCTCTTGTTGGTGAACATGTTGTTCAAGTGAAGCTAGTCTAGCCTCCAGATCTGTCAGGGGTGTTTTTATACGATCAACCAATTTGCATCTTCCAAGTCATTGCACATGCCTGAGGCAATCATTTTTGCTTCCGTTCGAAAACTGCTGGAAGCAATTCTCGTTACTAACGTCTTTGCGTTTCGGACTTCCAAACATCCCGAAATAGCCGATCCCACCTCACCTGGCGTCCTCGCATGTTTTGTAAATTCACCACCGTATTCTATCCCGATTGTGCAGATTGAAAAAGCTTTCGCCAACCATTTTGGCGTGACAGTTCCCGCGCCGCCTCATGGAATGTTCAAGGTTCTGAGCCTTGCGGAACGAGCCACAGTCAATGCTTATGAACTGCAATCTCTGGTCCGAACAGATGAGTACCTCGCGGTTCGGTTTCCACCGCTATTCGGCGATCAGAACGGCGTCTAGCAATAAACAAGCGTGATTGGTGCACTCCGCATAGACCAACCGACGACACGGCGCGAAAAGAGTGCGACTACAACGGCAATAAAAGCAAAAAACTTTTTCTCTCGCGGCATAAGTGATAGCTGCGCTTATATGTCCTCCCTAAAGTGGTTGCGAATCTCGCAAAATACCTATGCGCTTCTTCTAATTGTTAGTTTTCCTAAGAATTTACTTAGGTTTGAGACCTCTTCCTCTCCTTTGAGAAAGCTAACCAAACCTTCGGCCATCGCGGTAATTGGTTGGCGATAAGTCGTAATATTGTAGTGCGGACTTGCCGCCTGCGGCACATCATCGAAACCTGTAATCGCGATTTCTTCGGGAATTTGCATGCCGAATTCGTGTCGCAATGCGTCATAAGCTCCGATCGCGATCGCATCGTTTTCACAGACGAGTATGTCCGGCCGTTCCGAAGCGCTCAATGATTTGAAATGTTGCGTCACGCAGTTGTATGCCAATTCCGGGTCATAACTGTTTGGCGAGATAAATCCGGGCCGCACTCCCTTGACTGTCTCCCAGACGCTTAGGAACGTTTCCTTGCGCATCAAGTGGGCTGATTGCAGTTGCGGTCCGGCGACGAATAGCGGACGCTGATACCCCTTACCGATCACATGGTGAGCAATTTCAGACATTGCCGAACGATCGTCGCAGCAAATCGATACCGTGTTCGGATTTTCCGAAATGCGAGCAAAGACCACCAGCTTCTTGACGCGGCGTGCGCCAAGCGCGGTTTCAAGTGCCTTGTCGTCGAACCCACTGCCAATCAGCACGGCTGCGTCAACGCGCCTCTGGCTGGCGGTCAGAAGTGCGGCTGAAGCGTCATCAGGGTCCAGCGTGTTGACGAGAAGAGAGTCCCAGCCGCTTTTTCGAAGAACCCTGGTGAGTCTTTCCAGCATGACAAGTTTGTGAGGGTTCGCGAAGTCGTCGACCAATAAGGCAACAAGGTTGCTCCGGTCCGACGCCAGACTGGACGCCAGAAGGTCGGGGACGTAACCCAGCGCATTTGCTGCATCGATGACCTTTTCGCGCGTTTTGCGCGAAATGGATGCGTCTTTCTTGAAAGCGCGGTTGACTGTCCAGCGTGAGACGCCTGCCGCTTCGGCCACATCGTCTGCGGTCACGGTCGGCTGGTTTGACTGGAGATTTTCTTCAATCTTGGTCATCCGGCATTTTGAGTTTCAATTAGAGGAAATGTCAACAATTTGCTCGCGCGAGCAATTCGAGATGCACCCGCGTGCAAAAAATTCTTGCACGCGGGTGCAAAACTCGCTAGCTTTCAATGACCATGCTGGGAGGACATGGTGAAAGACTGCTTCCAATCGCAGTCTGTCACTTTGCTTCATCTACCAATTCTAAAGGCAGAAACGCCCACGGTCATGGAGAGCCCTGTCGCCCGCGACAGAGGGACTGACGCCGACAAATGTGTCGTCATCTTCGTCTTGGCGGTTGTCGCCGCATATGGATTCTGAAAGGGAGGAACTGATGAAAAGACTAATTGGAACACTCGCGGTCACTGCAGCTGCTATTGCCATTGCAGGCACGGCACTTGCTGCGGATATCATTGTCGTTGCCCACGGCCAGGCAAATGATCCATTTTGGTCAGTGGTCAAGAACGGTGTCGAAAAGGGTGGCAAAGATTCCGGCGCGAACGTTGAGTTTCGCTCACCTGAAACTTTTGACATGGTGGCCATGTCGCAGTTGATCGATGCGGCCGTGAACCAGCAGCCTGATGGTCTCGTCGTTTCGATTCCGGATGCCGATGCGCTCGGCCCCTCCATTCAGCGTGCTGTTGCCGCCGGCATACCGGTGATCTCGATGAACTCCGGCTCCGACGTTTCCGAAGACCTTGGCGCACTGCTTCATGTCGGTCAGGACGAATTCGACGCCGGCAAGGCCGCCGGCGCCAAGCTGGCGGAAATGGGTGGCAAGAAAGCGATCTGCGTAAACCAGGAAGTCGGGAACGTGTCGCTTGACCTTCGCTGCGAAGGGTTCGCCGAAGGGTTTGGCGGTTCGGTTACCGTGCTGCCGACAACCAACGATCCTGCTGAAATCGAGTCGAAAGTATCGGCCGCACTGGCATCGGATACGGAAGTGGACACCGTCATGGCGCTGGGAGCTTCGACTGCTGGCGAACCGGCGGTTGCGGCGGCAAAGAGTTCTGGCCGAGAGATCCAGGTTGCCTCCTTCGATCTTTCCGCGAGCTTCCTGCAGTCCATTGTTGATGGCGATGCGGCCTTCGCAATCGACCAACAGCAATTCCTGCAGGGTTACCTTCCAGTCGTGTTCCTCTCACTTAACGCCGATTTTGGTCTGATTCCCGGCGGCAACGTTCCGTCGGGGCCGAACCTGATCACCGCTGACAAGGCAAGCCAGGTCATTGAATTGTCCGCTCAGGGCATTCGCTAATCAGCCACATGCGTGGGGCGCTGCAACAATGTTCGGCGCCCCATTTTTGTAAAGAATGGGAGAAGGTCGTGAGCGACGAAGCTGAACAAGTTCCCGACGAAAGAATAAAAAGGGAAACCCTGACCGCGCAGGTAATGAAGCAGCCTGAGCTCGGTGCAATTGCCGGTTTGGTGCTTGTCACAGCATTTTTCCTGCTTACCGCCGACAAATCGATGTTCACTCTGGCTGGTTTCATGAATTTCATGACACCAGCCGCCCAACTTGGCATTCTTGCGATTGGCGCATCTCTTCTGATGATAGGCGGGGAGTTCGATCTGTCGATCGGCTCGATGGTCGCCTTTGCCGGTCTCTTTTTTGCTGCCTGCACTGTCACTTTGGGTTTGCCGCTCATCATCGCAATCCCGGCCACGTTCATCTTCGCTGCGCTCGTCGGATCCATCAACGGTGCCATCGTCATAAGATCCGGACTGCCCTCGTTCATTGTCACGCTGGCATTTCTTTTCATCCTACGAGGCCTGTCGCTTGTTGGTCTTAAGCTGGCCACGGGTGGTTCCACGCAGCTTCGGGGTGTGCGCGATGCCACTGAAAGCGACTGGCTAACGCCCTTCTTCTCCGGCGACGCGTTTCAGGGTCTGTTCACCTACCTTGCTGATGCTGGTTGGATTGGCACTTTTCAAAATGGAACACCCAAGGTTCCGGGAATCCCAGTTGAGATCATCTGGTTTGTGTTGATCGCGATCCTCGCCACATACGTTCTTCTCAAAACACCCGTCGGCAATTGGATATTTGCTGCTGGTGGAGATCGCATGGCAGCATCGAATTCGGGTGTACCTGTCAACAAAGTGAAAATTTCACTTTTCATGGTGACTGCGTGCTGCGCGGCACTCGTCGCAATCATTACTGTCATGGATGCAGGGTCGACCGACGCGCGACGCGGCTTCCAGAAAGAATTTGAAGCCATTATTGCCGCAGTCATCGGAGGCTGCCTCCTGACGGGGGGATATGGTTCCGCGATTGGCGCATTCTTTGGCTCAATCATTTTTGGAATGGTTGTGATCGGCCTTACCTACACCGGCTTCGACCAGGATTGGTTCCAGGTGTTTTTGGGCGGCATGCTCCTACTGGCTGTTCTGTTCAACAACGCCATCCGCAAGCGTGTGACAGGGGAGCGCTGATCATGTCCGAGCCAATCATCCATATGGAAAATATTGAAAAGCACTTCGGAAACGTGATCGCTCTTGCCGGAGTGAGCTTTGATGTCATGCCAGGCGAGTGCCATTGCCTGCTCGGTGACAACGGCGCTGGCAAGTCGACCTTCATCAAGACGATGTCGGGTGTGCACAAACCCAACTCGGGTTCGATCCTGCTGGACGGCAAGCCGATGTCGTTCAACAGCCCGCGGGATGCCATGGAAGCGGGTATCGCGACCGTCTTCCAGGACCTTGCGATGATACCACTCATGTCGGTCACGAGAAACTTCTTCATGGGCCGCGAGCCCACGAAGGGAAGCTTTCTATTCAAGCGATATGATGCCAAGCGTGCCAACGACGTCACGATGGAAGAGATGCGCAAAATGGGCATCAATCTGCGGGCGCCGGACCAGGCTGTCGGTACTCTTTCCGGCGGTGAGCGTCAGACAGTTGCTATAGCGCGCGCCGTTTATTTCGGTGCACGCGTCCTGATCCTGGATGAACCGACTTCGGCTCTTGGCGTCCGTCAGACCTCCAACGTGCTGGCTACCATAGACAAGGTTCGCAAACACGGGGTTGGTGTTGTCTTCATCAGCCACAACGTCCGCCATGCGATGGCTGTTGGTGATAGATTCACTGTGCTCAACCGTGGCAAGACGCTTGGGACGGCAAAGCGCGGTGAAATAACACCCGAGGAATTACAGGACTTGATGGCTGGCGGTCAGGAATTGGCGCAGCTGGAAGGCTCCCTGGGTGGAACGATTTAGTTCAAGGAAAAAACGACATGTCGGAGCAATTCGATCTGGCCGCTTGCGCGGAAATGCTTTGGTGCGACAAGCCGATAGAATGGCGGGCCAGTCATCTGAAGGAATTGGGTTTTGGGGTTGGACTTTGGAACTGGCCCAGTCACGACCTTGCGGCGCTGGAAAAGACCGGCGCTACGTTCACCATCATGAACGGCTACCTCGAAGGCCGGCTGGCGGATGAAGAAGGCGCCGAAATTCTGATCCGATCCGCACGGGAAACTGCCCAGGTTGGCAAGCGGCTCGGCGTTCAACGCCTCAACCTGCATGGCACTGGGCTTGGTGATGGCGGAATCCCGATCTGGCAAACTGACGTGGTGTCGGGCCCAATGTGGCTCAAAGCGCGGGATACTCTGCACCGTATTTGTGATCTTGCTGAGGAAGAAGGGGTGGTTTTCACACTCGAAAACCTCAACCTCCTGGATCACCCGGGCTGTCCCTTCGGATCGACATCCGATGTGCTTGCACTGGTGTCTTCAGTCGACCGCCCGCAACTGCGGATCAATCTCGATCTCTACCACACACAAATTGGCGAAGGTGACGTCATTCGCTGGTGCCAAAAGTGCTTGCCCTGGATTGGCGAAGTGCAGGTTGCGGACAATCCGGGACGCTGTGAACCCGGCACCGGCGAGATGAACTATGCCCGCATCGCAAGAGCGCTGTTTGAAATGGGATACAGCGGCCCTGTCGGTATGGAGGCCTTCGCAGCCGATGATGCCGAAGCAGCGTTGGCCGCATTCAAGACTGCATTCACTCTCTAACTCTCTTTGAGAAAGCAAAGACCAATGTTGAAAGTTGGACTTCTCGGCGCAGGCCGCATCGCAGGCGTTCACGCCACTGCCATTTCGACCAATCCCGAAAGCACTCTGGTGGCCGTGTCGGATTACATCCCGGAGAACGCCAGGAACCTCGCGGCGCAGTATGGCGTTGAGGCGCGTACGACGGAAGATATCATCGCCGACAAGAGCATTGACGCGGTCTTGATCGCAACTTCAACGGATACGCATTCTGACCTTATCGAGGCCGCCACGGCATCAGGCAAGGCAGTGCTATGCGAGAAACCGGTCGATCTGAGCCTCGACCGTGCTCGCGCTTGCCGCGAGGCCGTTTCGAACACCGGCCGGCCCGTCATGATCGGATTCAACCGGAGATTCGATCCAAATTTCGGAGCGGTCAAAGCCGCTCTGAACGCGAACGAGATTGGCAAGGCCGAACTGCTGTCGATCACGTCCTTCGACCCAGCGCCGCCGCCGGTTGCCTATATCAAGGTCTCCGGCGGGCTATTCCGGGACATGATGATTCATGATTTTGATATGGCCAATTTCATGATGGGTGAACCGCCGGTTTCGATCATGGCGACAGGCTCTTCCATCGTGGATCGCGAAATCGGCGACGCCGGTGATGTAGATACCGCGGTAGTCACCATGACTTATGCCGATGGTCGCATTGCCGTCATCAAGAACTCAAGGCGCGCCGTCTACGGGTACGACCAACGGCTTGAACTTTTGGGATCTGAAGGGCTTTTGCAAGCCCAGAACATGATTGAAAACACAGTAGTGAAATCGACTGCCACCGGAGTGAGCGGCGCTAAGCCCACCTACTTCTTTCTCGAAAGATACATGCCTTCCTATGCGGCCGAATGGGCTGCATTTGTCGAGGCTCTTAGCAGCGGCAAGGCACTCCCCGTGACACTGGACGACGGCATAACCGCGCTCGCCATGGCAGAAGCTGCAACCCGTTCGGCAAAAAGCGGTCAGCCGGTGAGGGTTGACGATGTCTGACACTGACACTCTGGACCTGATCACGATCGGCCGCTCCTCGGTCGACCTTTATGGCGCCCAGGTTGGGGGGCGTCTGGAGGACATGGCGTCCTTCAACAAGTATATCGGCGGCTCGCCCACCAACATGGCCTGCGGCACGGCTCGGCTCGGCCTGAAATCCGCGTTGATCACCCGCGTCGGTGACGAACACATGGGCCGTTTCATCCGCGAGGAACTGGAACGGCACGGTGTCGACACACAAGGCGTAATCACCGACAGGGAGCGGCTCACCGCGCTTGTGCTGCTCGGCATCCGCGACCAGGAACAGTTCCCGCTGATCTTCTACCGCGAGAACTGCGCCGACATGGCTCTTGGCGAAGGTGACATCGATCCTGCATTCATTGCCTCCGCCAAGGCCGTGGTCGCGACCGGCACGCACCTCAGCCATCCGCAGACGGAAGCTGCCGTTCTGAAGGCATTGAGGCTTGCCCGCGAAAACGGCAGCCGTACCGCGCTCGACATCGACTACCGCCCCAACCTCTGGGGCCTGTCAGGGCACGGCGACGGCGAGAACCGCTTCATCGCCTCCGACAAGGTGACTGCCAAGCTGCAATCGAGCCTGCATCTGTTCGACCTGATCGTGGGTACGGAAGAAGAGTTCCACATTGCCGGTGGAACCACGGACACGGTCGAGGCACTGCGCAACGTGCGCAAGGTGTCGGGGGCGACGCTGGTCTGCAAGCGCGGACCGATGGGGGCAACCGCCTTCGAAGGCGCGATCCCCGACAGCCTCGACGAGGGCATTTCCGGTCCCGGATTTCCGATCGAGGTGTTCAACGTTCTGGGGGCCGGCGACGGCTTCATGTCCGGGCTGCTGAAAGGCTGGATCACCGGCGAGGACTGGGTCACGGCGCTGACCTATGCCAACGCATGCGGCGCGTTTGCCGTCTCCCGGCACGGCTGCACGCCGGCGTATCCGAGCTGGGAAGAACTGCAGTTCTTCCTGAAACGGGGTGTAAAGGACAGGGCCCTGCGCAAGGACCCGGAACTGGAACAGATCCACTGGTCCACAAACCGGCACCGGCTGCACGGCGGCGACTGGTCGACCATGCGTGTCTTTGCCTTCGATCACCGTATTCAATTGGAGGAGATGGAAGGATTCTCGGAAGAAAAAGCCGAGAAGTTTAAAACGCTTTGCCTCGACGCGGCCCTTTCGGTCGCGGACGGCCAGCCGGGCTATGGCATCCTGTGCGACAGCCGAATTGGTCGCGAGGCGCTTTATCGGGCCGCCGGAACCGGGCTTTGGATCGGTCATCCGGTGGAGTGGCCTTCCTCCCGGCCACTGACACTGGAACCGGAAATCGGTCCGGATTTCGGCGGCCTGGCCGAATGGCCGACGGAGCATGTGGTCAAGGTGCTGTGCTTCTACCATCCAAATGACACCGACGCGATGAAGGCCGAGCAGGAGGACGTCCTGAAACGGCTGTTTGCCGCCTGCCGCCGGAACCGGCTGGAAATGCTGCTGGAGATCATCCCCTCCAAGGTTGGTCCGGTTGATGCCGACACCACGGCAGATATCATCCGCCGTTTCTACGAGATCGGCATCTATCCGGACTGGTGGAAGCTTGAGCCAATGGCAGATGCGGAAAGTTGGGCAACAACAGTCAATGCTATCAACGAAAACGATCCTTTTGTCCGTGGCATTGTGGTTCTCGGTCTAGACGCTCCTGAATGGGAATTATCAAATAGCTTTGATATTGCGGCTCGATTCAGCCTTGTTAAGGGCTTCGCCGTCGGTCGGACAATTTTTGGAGACGCAGCAAGATCTTGGTTGAAAGGCGAAATGAGCGATGGTGTCGCGGTCAAACATATGGCGGCACGGTTCAAGCGGTTGAGTGAAATTTGGGACAATGCTCGCGCAGAAGCGCGTGTCAACGAACTCCAGGGAATT
>NZ_AXCE01000026.1:0-26403 GCF_000475395.1 Labrenzia sp. C1B70 | reverse complement strand
CCGAGAAATTCGCGCTTACACCCAAAGCTACCGCTGCACGCGGAACCGAAATCGGCAAAGGCTGGGCGGGATCTCTGACAATGGGGGCCGGTCAATTCTGCACCAATCCCGGTACTGCAGTTGTGCTACCGGGAGCGAAAGAGTTCATAGCAGCTACCGAAGCAGCTCTGAGTAAAGTTGAAAGCCAGACTATGCTTACGGATGGCATCGCCAAGGCTTATGCCGAAGGTGTAGCCCGAATATCTGATGCCAATGGCACAAAAATCTCTTAGGAGACCAAAATTCAAAGAGAGAAGCTAACCCTTTTCTTTTCCACATTTCAGCCAAAGACTGGCTCGCAGATATCGCTTTGCAAGAAGAAGTGTTTGGTCCGCTTGGAATTATTGTGGAAGCCGACAATGAGTGTGACCTATCATTTGCATCAGGGCATTGAGCGCGATCATTTCAGGGCGAAAAAGAACATGCTGAACGTCGGCGGTTTCCGCTCGTTCAACTCAGTCAGAAAATGCGTCGCTGGTTTTGAAGCCATGCTTCGGCTCAAGAAGAGTTTCGGCTTTTCTGGTCAGGGGTGTGTCCGCCAACAAAACGATCTGCTGGCGATGCCCTCGGGGAATGCAAAAGTTAGAGCGAAAGTTTCGAAAGGTCCGTTGATTTCTACGCAGAACTGATCCCGCCTATACTGTGAAAAAGGCCGCTAGGACCTAGGATATTGCGATTGATGTTTGTGGCGACTCGGGCTGATCCGCGGCTCAAATTTCTTTCAAACGGCCGGACTGTGAACAAACCGGACTTGCTCCGGTCTGTCCATCGTAGTTTCCCTACAGCTGAATTAAACCAAGAGCATTGATTACTTCGTGCTTTGTGGTTTCTGTGCGATCACGTGCACGTCTTGTCCCCCGTCGAATGATCTCCACGACGTGACTTCGATCTTTGGCTAGTTGTTCGCGGCGTTCACGGATCGGGGCAAGAAGCGCCTGCAATTTCTCTTCCAGCCGCTTCTTGATGTTCCCATCACCGAGCCCACCGCGTTGGTAATGGGCTTTGATCTCATCCAGTCCCTGTTCGTCGTCATCAAAAGCGTCAAGATAAGCGAAGACGACATTACCCTCGACTTTCCCAGGGTCCTCGACGCGCAAGTGGTTCGGGTCAGTGAACATAGCCCGCACAGCCGCACGGATTGCATCAGGTGAGGCGGAAAGCGGAATGGCATTGCCCCCGGATTTTGACATTTTGCTTGTTCCGTCAATACCCGGCAGTCGCCCGCTTCTGGGTATGACAGCCTGCGCCTCGGGGAGAACGTCGACGCCGGCGGTAGCATTTATTCGGCGTACGATCTCGTTAGTTTGCTCAATGAGCGGCGCCTGGTCCTCTCCCACAGGCACAACGGTTGCGCGGAAGGCAGTGATATCGGCCGCTTGAGCTGCAGGATAGCAGAGGAAGCCGGCGGGAATGTCCCGACCGAAACCGCGTGACCGGATCTCGTCCTTAATGGTTGGGTTTCTTTCCAGACGCGAGACGGTAACAAAATTAAGGTAGAGCATCGACAGCTCCGCCAGGGCTGGAAGGTGCGATTGCAGACAGATTGTCGTGCGATCGGGGTCGATGCCCACGGCCAGATAGTCCAGCGCAACCTCGATCACGTTGCGATGCACCTTGCCTGGATCATGCGCGTTGTCCGTCAGCGCCTGGGAGTCGGCAAGGAGTAGGAATTGCTCGTGACTATCTTGATATCGCAGGCGGTTAGAAAGTGAGCCCGCATAGTGGCCGATATGCAGTGGTCCGGTTGTACGGTCACCAGTCAAAATCACGGGTTTGTTCATGTGCGTTTTCCTCGTGGAAAGAGAGTTGCCGCATGAACGAGCGTGGAAAACGAAAAGGCCGCCCATGCGGCGGCCCTAAGATGAATGGAAAAGTCCGGCCGCCTTGTTAGGAGACCAGCCACCAAAGATTTGCGATCACATTTGTGTTTTCCATGGCAGAAGCATGTATCGATGAAGAAGGAGGTCGTCAACCGGTGTCGTGAAATGGCGTCGAATTGATCTCGGAGTGCTTCCCAAGCGTCCCTTCCCCCCAACAATTGAGTATTGCCCAGAGCAAGTCCCCAGGGACTGCATATTGATGACTTTAGAGCTCGCTCCGATAATCTTTTTACAACCCGATGAGAATACAGACACCGGCGAGGAGCCAAAAGAAGCGGGCGTGGTTACCTGAATAGATAATTATTGAGGAATTACATGATCGACTATGTGCAACTGAATTACTCGGATGCCTCTTGAAACACAGTTCCGTATTAATTTGATGACCCGCCTTCCGGTAGCAGTGAGGTACGAAGATTCAGTGTCATTAGTGTAAGAGCGGCAGAGAGCTCAGGGGCATTTTCTTTGACATTTGCTGCGCCAGTTTCGATCTGGTTGAGTGTTTGTCCCAGTTCCTCAGCTGTCAAATTTCCAGAGCGCAATAGAACTTTGAATATAGCAGAGAACATGACGCAACAAGCTCCGCTTAATGCTTCAATTTTTTGCTTAGCGAGTTGTTTGCTGAGTTCTTTGACCATTGCCTCAACTTCTGGTGATAAAGACATTGTAAAATCCTCAGTGTCTGGGAAATTATCCTATTCAATTGCGCAAGCCTTGTCATTTGCAGAAATTGCTCCGATCGCCGAAAGCAGACCATTTGTATTGAAGTTTTCCGCAACCATGCACTGAGACCGAAGTTTGGAAACCGGGGGAGGGAGACGATTGTCGCCCGGGACGGCAGGGAGAAACATGCCATAAGCCCTGAGGCCTGCCCTCAGAAGTAAACTGGTCGACGAGATGCACGCGGACTGGGCGGTGTTCATACGCCGTGCCTACGCGGAGATCAGGTTTGATCCGGCAACCTATCGATATAGATCCCGTCGACCGAGTCAGTTCGCTTTGCAACAGCGGATGAGAGAGACTTGTCAGGAACTAACACCATGGGGTAGGTAAACGACTTTTCTGCCGCCCGCAGTTGAACTATCCTAACGCTACCGTGTTTGATATTTACCTCATTGACCTCGCCTGAGTATATTTTGATGAAGGTTCCGTAACCTGTCGTAAAGTTTTCGTTGTCGTGCCGGTCCAGCTCTTGAACGCTCGATAAAACGAGTTTTGATTCTGGTATCCGAGCAACTCTGCGACTTCAGCGACCGGTCGCTGTTCAATCTCAAGGTATCGGGTCGCCAGTAATCGTCTCTGCTCGTCCAAGATGGCCCGGAAACTGGTCCCTTCGGCTTTCAAAAGCCTCTGAAGCTTGCGAGCACTCAGATTGAGATGTTCGCTGACAGTTGCGATGTTGCAATTTCCGGTCAGCATACTTTCCAGCATCACGCTCTCAACCCGTTCGCTCATAAGCATCCGATGCCTGGGATGAGTCCTTCCTTCGCGCTGGCTAGTGTGGTCCGATGAATTCTGTTTCCGGGTGGTCAGTAACGGGCGATTTCCGTCGGTAAGTGTGAATTCAACAAAAGCGCGTTTGGACTCGACCGGTGTAACGCCAAGGTAGGCGACGTCGTCGGTCCGAACTTTATCGGCGGCAATTATTCCTACCTCCAAGGGTTGGATTTGACGGCCAGTATACGTCCTCCCAAGCTCTACAAAATACAGTATTTCACAAAGAAGCACCCAGTGCAGAAGGACAAACTCTGGCGAAAGCGGTCTTATCTCGACGCGGAATCGATCATCGATAATGCAAACGGAAAGAACTGTACCATCGTAAGGGCCCTTCAACTCGGCAAGCCGTTCATACCCGCTGAGTAGCGTGTCACATCCGGCGAACGCCATGGTGCTGGATGGCCGGGGCGTACGCGCCCGGAACATGGCTAGCGTATGTGAAATATCGTTCCGACCGCTCACTTGTTCGATTGCTCGATCCAATGCGCAGAGTTCTATGGCGTTCACCTGCCGGGTCTCGTCGGACAGATAGTTGGCCGGCAATCCAGCGTTCCTCAGAACTATCTGCTCGTCGAGATCAAGGACTCGAATGATGGATTTCAAGGTTTGCGGCATGAGTGAAAATTGCTGAAGTTGAAGTGAACTTTAAAAAATTGATTCTGTGCCTGTTGTCCAGGTTCCCACTACAGGTTTGCGACTAAGCATCGATACGAATCGATAATATTAAATCACGCTTTGTCGTCTTTTGCGAGAAAATTTGCACGTCCTGTTAGATACAAGTCACTGATAATTTTGAAGAATAGCAAAAGTTCCCTCCTAACGAAACGAGTCCTCCGGCAGACGAAACAATCCATCGCAGACCAGCATCGAAAACTGCGGCAACGAGTCGAACTCAGGCAAGAAGGTGTTTTTGGACAGTTTCATTGCATGGCAGATCTCCCGTTGCCGCCTGCCAAGCATTCGATCGACAAGTTCCTGCTAATCCTGACCACCTGAAGCGATGGAACCAGGGCACCTTGCGTTCAAGGGCCATTTCCTGCGCTTTGCACTTCGAGACAAAAAACCAATGAACATTGGACCACGCCCTTCACGACTCCGCATGTTTCTGCTGCTTTCATCCGCCCTTGTTTCTTCTGCGCTGGCCGATCCCGGTGATGGTGGCGGGGGTGGCTTTACATCCGGTGAGAAGCCTGGAACTTCATCGCTAACAGGTGTGGGTGGCGACGCAGATACACCATTTGATAGCAGTGGCGGCGGTGGTGGCGGCGGAGCCGGCGTCACAGGCGGCGCCGGGGGTGTTTCTCCAGGTGGCGCAGGCAACGGCGGTAACGGTGGCTCTCACGGGTTCATCGGCGACGGTTCCAACCTGAGCAGTGGTCCACTTTCCATCCAGGCGAGCAATGGCGGCAATGGAGGCGACGCATCAAACGTATATTCCGGCGGCGGCGGCGGCGGTGGCGGTGGATTTGGAGTAGTCGCAACCAACTCTTCTTCCCTTAACGTTACTAGCGGCAGCATTGCCGGCGGTTCGGGCGGAACAGGCGGAGCATCCTCAGGTCGGTACGCGGGAGCGGGCGGAAGCGGGGGCTACGGGCTCGTCCTGAACAACACGTCCGGAACCCACACCATCGACGCAACTGTTTCGGGGGGCAACGGAGGCAATGGTGGAGACGGCGAATACGGTAGTTCCAACAACGGAGGCAATGCAGGGGATGCGATTTTCCTGACCGGCCATTCAGCTCCGGTTACAGTTATAATTGAGGGGACAGTCACGGGCGGCGACGGCGGCAATGGCGGCTCCGCCACAGATACCTACAGCTCTGACGGCGGAGATGGCGGCAACGGTGTGAAGGGAAGCGATGTCAATGTCGTTCTTTCCGGAAAGGCTCTAGTCTCGGGGGGGGCCGGCGGAATGCCCTTCGCCAGTCCGAGCAATCCGTCTGACACCGGCACGGCTGGCTCGGATGGTCATGCCATCGCCTTTACAGGGGGCAGGAGTTCGCTTGAGCTCCAGGCCACCTCGGATGGATCGACCGCCACGCTCAATGGCGGCATCTCCCATGCAGGGTCAAACGATATCCTAAAACTCGGTGGCAACAACAACGCCAACTTCGCTCTCTCGGGTTTGTCCGGAACGTTTAGCGGCTTCGGTTCTTTTCAGAAAACCGGGACTGCGACCTGGACGCTAACCGGCACAACGTCCTCAACAAAAGACTGGACGGTTTCCACCGGAGTGCTGAAACTCTCTGGCGGCAGCATCGCCGGAGCGGCCAGTATCGAGAGTGGAGCGACCCTTCAATTCGACCAAACCATAGATGCCAACCATTCCGCCTCCATCAGTGGGGCTGGTGGCCTGAGAAAGACCGGCAGCGGCACGCTGAGCTTGACGGGCACCAACACCTATTTGGGCGGAACGGCTGTGTTCGCCGGAACGCTGGAAGCCAACTCAACGGCAATCTCCGGCAATATCAACGTCTTGTCAGGCGCGACAATGCGGTTCAATCAGATGTCAATTGGCAGCTATTCCGGGGCAATCTCCGGGGCCGGGCGCTTTGAAAAAAGTGGCGCCGGCACGCTGAGCCTGACTGGCACCAACACCTATTCCGGCGGAACGGCTGTGTCCGCTGGAACGCTGGAAGCCAACTCAACGGCAATCTCCGGCAATATCAACGTCTCGTCAGGCGCGACAATGCGGTTCAATCAGATGTCAATTGGCAGCTATTCCGGGGCAATCTCCGGGGCCGGGCGCTTTGAAAAAAGTGGCGCCGGCACGCTGAGCCTGACTGGCACCAACACCTATTCCGGCGGAACGGCTGTGTCCGCTGGAACGCTGGAAGCCAACTCAACGGCAATCTCCGGCAATATCAACGTCTCGTCAGGCGCGACAATGCGGTTCAATCAGACGTCAATTGGCAGCTATTCCGGGGCAATCTCCGGGGCCGGGCGCTTTGAAAAAAGTGGCGCCGGCACGCTGAGCCTGACTGGTACCAACACCTATTCCGGCGGAACGGCTGTGTCCGCCGGAACACTGGAAGCCAACTCAACGGCAATCTCCGGCAATATCAACGTCTCATCGGGCGCGACAATGCGGTTCAATCAGACGTCAAATGGCAGCTATTCCGGAGCAATCTCCGGGGATGGGAACTTTGAAAAAAGTGGCGCCAGCACGCTCAGTCTGACTGGTACCAACACCTATTCCGGCGGAACGGCTGTGTCCGCCGGAACGCTGGAAGCCAACTCAACAGCCGTTTCCGGCAATATCAACGTCGCGTCGGGCGCGATGATGCGGTTCAATCAGACGTCAAATGGCAGCTATTCCGGGGCAATCTCCGGGGATGGGAACTTTGAAAAAAGTGGCGCCGGCACCTTGACCATGACAGGAACCTATTCGCTCACCGGTGAAACCCTGTTGAATGATGGCGAACTTTTTTTCAATGCCTCCGATCTCGTGTCCTCGACGAAATTCAATCTGGCCGGCGGCGACCTAACGGTGTCCGGCAGCGGGACCGCAACCATCAGGGAACTGAAGGTTAGCAGCACGAGCGCGCTTAAACTGGACGGGGTGAAACTGAACGTGACCAATGCTGTCAGCTCAACTCAGGGCGTCACGCTAACGGGTGGTGGAACGCTGAACCTGGATCAGACCGGCAACATCTTCGGAGGTGGAGTGACACTGTCGAATGGCACGCTAATCGTCGGCACGGATTCTTCCAGGAGCGCTGCCAGTCTTGAGGCGAACATTTCCGTCGCCAGCGGCGCTACCCTTGGGGGGCATGGCTCTATCACAGGCAACGTCATCCACAACGGCCGGCTGGCGCCTGGCAATTCCATCGGCACGACAACGATCAACGGCAATCTGTCCGGTTCGGGAACGCTCGAAATTGAAGTGGACGGCGACACGTCCAGCACGCCGAGCGCTGACAAGCTGATTGTCAATGGTACGGTCGACGTAAGTGCCATGACCCTGGACCTTGTCCTCTCGCCGACAAGTGTTGCGAACTGGTCCTACGGCCCGACGGGCCCCTTTACCATCATCGAAAACGACGGCAGCGACGCGGTCATGGCGCCATTCGCCACGGTGACAGACAATCTGACTTTTCTGGACGCCTCCCTGAACTACAAAGCCGGGACCGGCAATGACGTTGCCTTGACCCTTTTGCGCAACGACATCGACATGGTATCCACCGCTCAAACATTCAACCAGACCCAGGTCGCGGCAGCGATTGAAAGCCTGGGAAACACAAATCCGGTTTATCTGGCAGTGGTGACGACCGTTTCCGATGAAGCTGCGGCCCAGGTTGCATTCGACAGTCTCTCTGGAGAGATCAACGCGACATTGCGCTCCGTACTGGTGAGCGACAGCCACCAGACCAGAGATGCCGCCTTATCGCGTCTCCAGGGCCGCGACACCTCGGGTCAGAATCTTTGGGGCTTCGCGATCGGCACCTGGGGTCGCTACGGTTCCAGCGAGGAAACTTACCGAGCCGAGAGCACGACAGGCGGTTTCCTCGTGGGCTACGACCACGCTATCTCCGAGCCCCTCACGCTCGGTGTCCTGGGAGGTTACACCCGCACCAACGTCTCAGTGAACCAGCTGAATTCAAAGGCAGTCACCGACAGCTATCACCTTGGCCTCTATGCCGGTGGCGCCTGGAACGGACTGACCTACAAGGGTGGTATCGCGACTGCCTACAACAAGACAGGGGTCGACAGGGACGTGAGAGCGACAAGCACGCTGTCACAGTCTCTGAGCTCCGACCAGACGATCTATTCCTCTCAGGTCTTCGCCGAAACAGGTTATGAGTTTCACACAGGCGGGATCGTCATCGAGCCGTTCGCTGGCCTTGCCCTGGTACATCTGGGAAGCAGCGAGTTTACCGAAAACGGCGGCACCGCCGCTCTCTCAGCAGATGGACAGGGTGATGACACGGCCTTTTTCTGGGCGGGTGTAAGGGCAGAGTCCGCATTCAACCTGTTCGGGGCAGATGTAACCGCGAAAGCAGGCCTCGCCTGGCAACATGCCAGCTTGGAAAATGTCTCTTACGAGCAGGCGTTCTCTTCCGGAGGGGACCGTTTCACGGTCAACGGAGCGCCCTTCGCTCAAGACATGGCACTTGTTGATGCAGGGCTGGGTGTCGACCTAGGGGCAAATACGAACCTTGCGGTTTCCTACTCTGGACAGATTGCAAGCAAAACTCAGAACCATGGCTTGAATGCCCGGCTGTCGATACAATTCTGACCCGGCCCCGTTCAAGATTTACGGTGCCAAGTCGCCTTCTGCGCCTCGCTGAGAATAAACGACATCAAGTCAAACAGACAGCCAGGAGAGCGCGACAAAAACAAAAAAACCGGCGGACTGACCGCCGGTTTCATAAGGTCACATTCATTTGTAGCTACGCTGTCAGGTGCCTACTTCCTTCAGGAAGGCGGTAACCGTGCGGCGTGTGCCCTTGGTTTCCAGATCGAGGGTCCCGGCTGCCTGGGCTAGTGGAATCCCAGAAATCAATTCCGCGTCCATAGCTCCACGTCGGCTCATATACAATTCGCGACAGTCCCTGAGGGATATCAACACTCCAGGCTCCTGACCGCTGGTGTAGTTGATGCAACAACTAAATTCGCACGAGGACCGTCAATTTAACCGTAACATTTAGATGTTAAGGCATGCGTAGGTATTTATACGGATCAATTCACACATGTTTAACGTCTTAGATTGCGTATTCTATCAGCACAATATTGCTCTTGTGGCCTTGGCCGCTGTGGTCTGCCTGTTTGGCTCAGCCGTTACACTGCGGCTTCTAAGGCGAGGTGTTCGCGCTGACAGGGCCCAACGAGTGGGCTGGCAATTCTTGGCAGCTGTCGCTGGTGGTGGGAGTGTCTGGACAACCCATTTCGTTGCGATGCTGGCATTTGAACCAAATGCTCCCGTGTCATTTGATCCCGCTCTGACTTTGCTCTCTCTTGTCATAGCGATAGTCGGTCTTTTTACCAGTTTCCTTCTCAGCGGTTTGCAAAACGGTAAAATTCTCCCAGGACTAGGGGGAGCTTTTGCGGGTATATCTTTTGGGGCTATGCACTACGTTGGAATGTTCGCCTATCGCACTGTTGGCTTGGTTGAATGGCAATTCGGCTACATCGTCGCATCGATCCTGTTTTCAGCTGTTTGCTCGGCCGCTGCGATAATGCTCATCTGGCGGCGTTATCTCGGAACGAAGCGATATTGGGTTTCCGTGTCGTTGATGGTCTTCGGCATAGTTGGCCTACATTTTACCGGTATGACTGCGTTTCATGTTACACCGATGTCTCAAAATTTCCAGGAGGTTGACACTCGGGCAGTAGTTGCACTGGCATTGGCCATCACCGTTGTTGCCTTGATCGTTGTAGGCACGGGACTAACAAGTTTTCTAATTGATACCAATGTGCGATCCACGTCCAAAAGGCAGCTTCATCACGTTGCGACACATGACTCACTTACAGGTCTGCCTAATCGTGCGAGTTTTCGGGAAGTACTTACTGATGCCGTCAACGCCGACCTTACATCCGCCAAACAGTTCGCCGTGATTGGTATAGATCTCAATCGCTTTAAGCAGATCAATGATACATTCGGACATGCCGCAGGCGACGAGGTGTTACGTATCCTCGCACGCCGGATGGAGCAGATACTGAAGCCGGACGAATTTATTGCCCGTCTTGGCGGCGATGAATTCGCAGCGATCAAGCCCTTTGACAACCGCGATGAAGTCATTGCTTTCGCTGAACGAATCCGGGGTGTCTTCAATCGCCGATTAAAAGTTGGGTCAATGGAAAATGTTATCGGAGCAAGCCTCGGTGCGGCGGTCTGGCCAGATGATGCCCGGACTCTAGACGATCTGGTGAACAACGCCGACCTCGCCATGTATCATGCCAAACATGCGTTTCTAGAGACGATTTGTTTTTATGACGCCGAAATTGGTTCAACAGTGCGCAATCGACGTCAACTCGCTGAAGACTTGCGACGAGCTCTAGATCGGGGCGAACTTCAGGTCCACTACCAGGTTCAAATGTCGCTGGACCAGACCCATGGTATAAAGGGGTACGAAGCATTACTGCGCTGGACACACCCGGTACTTGGGTCGATTTCACCGGCCGAGTTTATTCCAGTCGCTGAAGAAAACGGGTTGATATCTTCACTGGGAGCTTGGGTGCTCCACCAAGCTTGTCAGGATGCAGCTGAATGGGAGCCTACTTACAGAGTTGCAGTGAACGTATCTGCAGTTCAGTTCATAGATTCCAACTTCCCCAGTTTCGTGCAAGAGGCATTGGCGAAGACTGGATTACCGCCGCATCGCTTGGAACTCGAGTTGACCGAAACCGCTCTCGTGAAGGACAAAGTGCGTTCTTTACACATCATGAAACGGATTAAGGACCTAGGCGTTGGTTTAGCTCTCGATGACTTCGGAACCGGCTATTCTTCCCTCGAAACGCTGCGCACTTTCCCATTCGACAAAATTAAGCTTGATCGGGCATTTGTTGGTGGCATGGAACAGGACCGCCAATCAAAAGCAATCGTTCGCGCTGTTCTGGCGTTGGGACGAAGTCTGGATATTCCGGTTCTTGCGGAAGGTATTGAGACACCTGAGCAAATGGCTCTCTTGCAGCAAGAGGGCTGTGATGAAGGACAAGGCTTCTTCTTGGGCCGCCCCTCCCAAGTGGACGATCTCATTCAACACGGTGGCCCGAAGCGCAAGTACGACAGCCCAAGCATAAAACAAACGAACAGCATGACTAGGGAACCCAAGCGCGAAACAGACGCATTTTGCGATCCGGTCTCGCCGGTACAGGCATCGTTTGCGTCAGGTTAACCGCTGGTGAAAGATCCAAAGACTATCAAGCGGCGATGAACCCGAGCGATAATGTCAGGTTTAATTCGTTGGGCGAATTTCGATTTTCTGCGACAGGTTGAGGTTGTTGTGGGCCTGAGAATGACGCGTATCGTAGCCAAATAGCAAGTTCGCACAACCGCGAAGGGCGTTGTCATATTGTTTGGAGATTGGACTCGAGGCGGGATCAATGCGGTGTGAGCGGCAGACGAAGCGGCAAGCGGACACGGTTCTGCTCGGTCTTTTGGAGGCTATTGTTCGGTTTGATCCGTCTCGTGTGCAGTTCTCCCCATCCGGAATTAGTCACCGAGTGCTCAATAGCACCAACAGAACTAAATCTAGAACCTGAACAGTCGGGCGAGTTCCCGAACAGAAAGCAGAATGATCAGCATGCCAACCATCAACATCATTGGTCGGTCTGGCATTCGCTTCACGACAAGAGCGGCCACAGGCGCTGCCAGTACACCGCCGATGATTAAACCCAATATGATGGGCCATAACTCAAGCCCAACGGTTAGAATAAAAGTGCCTGAAATTGCCACCGTGACGAGAAATTCGCTTGCATTGGCAGAACCAATTGCTGTTCGGGCGACCCCTCCTTGACCGATGATACTTGAAGTGACGATAGGTCCCCAACCACCACCGCCTATCGAGTCCAGGATGCCCCCAATGAACCCGAGAGCAGGCAGCATGCGAGCTTCTGCTGGATCAGACTTCCTTTCAAATACTGCCTTACCAACAATCCAAAGCCCCATGGTACCAAGGTAAATGGCGACGAAGGGTCGAAGTGTTTCTCCCGCGATGGTGGACAGAAGTAACGCACCACAAATCCCTCCGATCGCACCGGGCACAGCCAATCGAAAAACCATACCCCAACGAACATTCCCGAACCGCCAATGGGATAAGGCCGAAGCACCAGTTGTAAACACTTCGGCAGCGTGAACACATGCGCTTGCAGTTACCGGCGGAAATCCCAACCCTAGCAATACTGAGGTGCTGGCTAATCCATAGGCCATTCCAATGGCACCATCGATAAGCTGGGATGCAAAACCCACTGCAACAAACAGAATAAAGTCAGACATTTCGTTGAACTCTGATGGGATGGTTGCAAAGTGTCCAGCCGGGACATCCTGAAGCTTTTTTACCTTAGGGGCTTACTTACTCGGTCTCGTGGGTCGCGGATTTGTAGCGCTCATTGGAGAACATTCCGGTGGTCGCTGTGAAAACAACGAGAGAAAAATCCCACCGGTGATTAGCAGCACCGTGATCACCAGCGACAAAGCTGGTGGAAATTTCTCCAGAGGGAATAATTCAGCGAGGAAAATCTTGCTGCCGATGAACACCAGAACAAGCGATAGCGCATATTTTAGATAGGTGAACCGAGCGATGAGAACCACAAGGACGAAATACAGCGCTCGAAGCCCAAGGACTGCGAAAATGTTGGACGTGTAGACAATGTAAGGATCAGTCGTAATCGAGAAAATCGCTGGAATAGAGTCAATTGCGAAAATGAGGTCGGCGGTTTCGACCATGAAGAGCGTCAACAGCAATGGTGTTGCAAGAAGTCTCGATCCGGAGCGGATGAAAAACCGGTGTCCGTGGAGACCGGACGAAAGTGGCAAACATCTACGTAACAACCGCAGAACTGGGTTGTCGGTGACTTCAAATTGATGATCACCGTTCAAGAGCATCTTGACGCCAGTAAATATGAGAAACACTGCGAAGACGTACAAAACCCACTCGAAGTGGGAGACGATTACCGTACCTGCGCCAATCATCAAACCGCGCAAGACAATTAACCCCACAATCCCCCAGATCAGGACCTTGTGCTGATAAGCTCTTGGTATCGCGAAGTAGCTGAAGATAAGGGCAATGACGAACACATTGTCCAATGACAGGCTCTTTTCGACGACATAGCCTGTCAGGTAGAGCATCGCGGCGTGAGCGCCGAGTATCTGGCAGATCCAAAGGCTGAACAGCAACCCCAAGCTGATGTACAACGCGGAAAGAAGCAGGCTTTCTCTAAGACCAATCTCATGTGGACGGCGGTGTAGAACGCCCAAGTCGAAAACGAGCAGCCCTAGCACGAGTGCAAGGAACGTTCCCCACATCCATATCGGTTCACCCATCACTTCCGTCAGCAACAGGTTCATGATTCTAGTTCCACCAGCGCCAATAACTGACACCGAGCACGAAAAAGGGCTGGATAATCGTGCAGGGCGCGCTCAAATCGCGCTGGAAGGACGTGGGACGCAAAATGCGGCTTTACAAGTGGCTGATTAAGAAAAGTTCTGCACTACTTCTCTCACCCACTTCCGTCAGAAAAACAAGCTAGAGGAAAGGACTTGCTCTCTCAAATAAAGTCAAATGTTTGACCGAAGATGACGTCGAATTTATTTTTTTAGTCTAATAGAAGCTTGGTCGGGAGCGAATTATCTGAATGCTTAGACGGTTAGTGACCGCACGAATGCTGACTTTTAGCGAAATAATCAACGCCTCTCGCTAGATTTCTGATATCCTCTGGATGGTAATCATGTCCTCTCAAATTGAAGACAATGAAGGTGATCAACCGAAACGGTTGATCACCTTTGGCACTATGTTTGGGTTTGTGTCTGCAGTCGTTCTCGTAGACACACTACTACTCACCTTTGCGTTCCTAATTCTATGGGCGTTGGCTGGGTATTTCAGGCTTTCGTTGGTCCCATTTGCCATTCTAAATGCGGTGATCTTGTTGCCGACAGCCTGGGCTTGTGCACGGGTTGGTATACTGGCGTTCGAGGCCGAAACGGATCCGGCAAACAACTGAGCCTCTTCCAAACACCATCGATCTGATGCCCGGGTCTACTGGTCGTAGTCGGTCAGCTCAGAGACCTCAATCTCTGATCTTTCTAGTCTGTCGAAACCACTCGATGATAAGATTTATCACTGACAGGTGTAGCAATGCACGCAATCCTTGGTACCGTGTTCCTTTGCTTGAGTTCTCTCTACTTTGCAGGTGCGTTTCTTGTATTTCGTAAAATCCGCATCAGCGAACGAAGGTTTGGTAACGCGCTGAGCACCTCAGTAGCATTGATTTGGACGACCTTCTCCGCACTCGCACTCGTTGAGTTCACAAAGTCTGGGCTGGATTGGCAGACCGAAATTATTTCGCTTGGCCTGGGTTTCTTGTCCAGTTTGGCCGCGGTTTGCGTTGTCGCACTTAGCATTAGCGCTTGGCTCGTTAACCGATCGAGAGCGGTCTAATACCTGCGCAACGAGGAGGTGCCGAGACGAGTCTGTCAAAGAAACGTCGGCAAACGTCCGCAAAACGTTCGTTGGTACACCTGCGTTCGGCCACGTGATTGCCGGAGACCCGGGATTGAACCTGCGATTGTACGGACTCATAGTATTGACTGAAGCAATTTGGCTGTGGTTGGCATTTGCTGCAGACTCGCTAAGATCCTCGTTCGCCACGCTGAACCGGACTCAATCGCCAGCTGGTACGCTTCTACCAGATCGTCGGGTCTGGTTTCGCTCAAGGCTTCAATCAGGAATGCCGCCTGCGCGCGGTCCTTGTGTGCTTTGAGTGCGTCCGGTCCGCCTTGTCTTCGGTCAGCGACAATCAGCTTGTGAACTGCAAAGCGTTCTGGCTTCGGGATTTGCACCAACACTCCGGATCTATACAGAAAGGGTACTCGAATTGGATCGGCAATCAGGTAATTGAGAAAATGCAGACTTTGAGCGTTCACCCCAAGGGCGGGAAGATCGCGGATGCCTTCGTCTTCTTCAAATGAAGGCGTCAGGAATTCCACCAACGTCTGGCGATTTGACTGCCGCCAACGCCAGGTTTTGCCGCTCTCAAGCGTTGGCAGCGGATCGAAGTGAAGCTCGGAAAAGACCTCTTGCAACGGCGGTTCGACTGTATCGGCGAGAGCCAGGGACAAGCGCTCAAAACTCGCGATGTCGATATCGTCTGTTGTAGCCGATTGATCGAAACCAATCCGGACGCCAAGCTCTCCTTCATAACAGCGAAAGGCATGCGTGCCGACGATCGTACCTCCCAGCAGAAAGACACCGGCTTTCGCCATTGCCGAGACAACCTGACCGGAGCCTACATCCGCGAACAGATACCCTTCGGCTCGCAACACACGCATCAACCTGGCTCGCTCGAGATCTGCCTGCTTGGCGGCATCTGCGATTTCAGTTTGCCGATTCAATCGGTTGCGCAGCTCGGGGGTGTCTTCTCCGATGTAACGATCGACCGTCTTGTTACCAAGTCGGTAGTGATCATACCAATAGGTTTTTGCGCCGACTGTTTTGGATCGAGGCACTCCTCGGAGGTCCGAAACAGCACGGTCAACCAAAGATCGTCGCAGGTCAGTCCAAGCTGCAATACCGATTGCGCTATGATAGCTCACGGACATATTTACCCCACATAATTTTCTCTGTGGGGTAAGTGTATCATCTTTCATACCCCGCAAACTATTTTTTGTGGGGTATTGTTCAGAAGCTGTTTCAGAATGAAAAAGCAGCGTGCTCGATTGTCAGGCGAATGTCTTAAGAGCACGCTGCAGTTCTAGTGCACATGATCAAAGGTGCTCAAGAATATTACCGTAACTTTGTGAAAGTATAAATTTGTCAAAATTACGAATTTTTGTTCATAAATGCGATTTATGTTCGGTGTAATGCTACTTCTATTTATTACTAACGTAATATATAAAACATTTTATCTAAATCATTTTTGAATATTAAACGCGTTGCAATTCCAGGATTAAAAATCTCAAAATGATAGAAATGTCAGATTTGTTATTTATAATAATGGCTTATTGATAATTCAAGGAGCGCGCGAGCACTTGGATATCTCAACTGTCAGTCAGTTTATTTCCGTAGGGTTAGTTGTTAGTATTTACATATTGTTAAGGCATTATTAGCGGTCGATGGTTCCGTGCATTCATTGCAACAAAATGGCCTGGCCGGGTGTCTTTCGATATCCGACCAGGTCGATATGAGCTAGGGCGTACGTCCCCGCGTCGCCATCTATTGCGAGTAACTGATCAGAACACCCAGCCGGTAGTGATCCAGGTGACCTCCTGGTCACCTACATACACCCCGACCTGAGCCGCGGCATTTGGGTCGTCCGGATCGGCGTAAAACCACAGGTGGGCGTCTTCGCCTTCCTGTGTCTTGAAATAATAGCCGGAGCCCTCGTTTTCCGAGTTGCGGAGGTCCGCGGCAGAGAAGATCTCGTCGTAACTTCCGTGAACCAGGATTGCCCCTTCGCGAAGGCAGACTTCCAATACCGGCTTACCCGCATCGTTGATGATCAGGCTTTCTGGTCCAGTGTCGAATTCCAGATAGTCATCGACACGTTCAAGAGCGATCACCTTTCCTGTTGCCAGGCACACATCCTCTTCCGAGGCCTTTTCCAGAGGTTGCTCCAGGGTAAGTTGCACGTGAACGGACAGCGTGCCTTCGGTATAGGGCAGCTGCTTGTTCGCCGTTTTGGTGCGCACAAAATTGGTAATGTCGATCAGTGCATCGCTCAACTGCACGTTTTCTTTGGCTGTCAATACAGAAGAGAAAGCCTCCATAAACGGGCTGTTATTGCCCTCGCCGTCATATGCCCGGTGGTTCGGCTGAGCGGAGTAGATCACCATCAGATCCTGAAGCTGATGGTTGACCCGAGACAACCCCTTCGCGCTGGGATCAAAGATCTTTTCGAGCGAACGAGTGGAAGCAAACGGGTTGTCGCGACAAGCATCGACGATGAGCAGCTTAACCTTCGCGCCCTGCGCGTAAGCGGCCAGAAATTCTTCCATTCGTACGGCAGTGTTCTCGAAAGTTGCCTTGTTTTCGGCACCCGTGTCTGTTGCCAGCAGGTAGTTTACGTTGCCCGCCTGTACCCCGTGGCCCGCCAAATCAGCATCGCGGACCGGATTGTCGAGAGGACTAACATTTAAGTAGTGCGAGTTGCCAATGATCAGTGCCACCTTCTGTGCAGCCACGGCAGACGGTAACGCCATGAAGGACAGAAGAAGACTTGTCAGAACCGCGAGAAGACACTTCATAGTCACCAGGCTCCCGTTGCGCCAAATGAGTATCCGCAGATCTGCGCGGATGCAGGCAAGCTTAACCGGCGGATTGGTTGAGAACCACATACAACGTGGAGTGAACCGCTATTTTTGTTTCAGACTTTGAACAGCGAAATCAAGGCGCGTAACTGCTGCAGCTCCGGTGACAAAATTTCTATGTGACTGCAACTGGCTAGGAAAACTATCTTCGATCAATCGGATGTTCAGCTCAAATTGAAGCGCCATAAGTTTATCGGGACATCCCTTTCGATTTTCGGGGCCTAATCTGACGTGTGCGGATTTTTTTCGGTTCTTGGCCGGCAATGATCTGAAAGTATGATTTCTGTAGCTCGAGCGCTTCGCGGGCTTCGGCATCAACACCTGCCTGTTGCTCCAAAAACCGGCGCCAAGATACCCGCTTGCCGGTGTTGCCTCCGGTCATGCGTTTCCAGGCGGGATGTCGTTCAAGACGCGGATCGATCGGACGGCGTCGATATTTGGATTTGGGCTTTGTCCGGTTAAAAAAACCGGTCTTGTTTGCGATAAGGGCCGTATTTGTCTTCAAGGTTCTTTTTCGAAAACAGCCGATCAACGGCGCTGGCTTTTTCCATGGTGCCGGTGTCGATATCGCGGAACACGACCCCGGCCCCACGTCGGCGAAGCTCAACGCCGTAGAGCGCAAAGCCTTCGTGCAATTCCTCCCAGGTTTCTGCGACACGAGGGAACGCAAGCAAGTCGGTCTTGTGTTCCTTCAGGTATCCGGAGAAAGACTACTCCCAGGAGTTGGCTTCCTTGTCCCGGGCTTTCTGGTTTTCCTGATCATTGTGCATACGGTCTTTATCCGGGCCACGGCCCTGGACCACCTCTAAGCCGTGTTCCTTTTCCAGCTCGGCCGCGGTCAACTGCAGGACTTGGAAATCGCGGAATGGGGTATGCATCCGGAAAGTTTCCGGGTGCACGAGGTTGAACTGGATATGCATGTGGAAGTTTTCGGTGTTGATGTGGGTCCCGACCACGCGCTGATGATCTTCCAGCCCGAGGGCTTTGGCGAACTCCTGTTCGATATCCTTCAGAACATCCCCGTTCGCGTCAACTGCCCGCCAGAGCCAGTGTCTCCGACCGTTGATCGGAATAACCACTTCGTCCAAGTGCCATTTATCGGCCGCACCGGGCCTGTCGCGCTTGATACAATCCGCGAAATGGCAACCAAACCGGTTCATCCAGTTTCGGACCGCTTCCCGGCTGACCGTGATGCCTCGTTCGGCCAGAAGATCTTCGACATCGGCCGTACTGAGCGCAAAGCGATGGTAGGCCCAGACGGCATACGCGATGATCTCGCGCGGGAAACGATAGCCCTGCAGGCGCGGCAGAATAGATGGTGTCTTCATCCAGCTCGAATAGACGGTTCAGAAATCCCAAACAACTTGGCAATGCCAGACCCCTACTTGTTGCCGGAAAGTATTGCGACAAACCCCATTTATGACCCTGCTTCAAGGCCCTTCGTGGCTTCGGCATTCTTCACGCTCAATGCGTTGAGCGTTTCGTGTGCCGCGATCCATTCCGCAACCATCTTCTCACCACAGGAGGTGAGATGATCGGAATCGCGGAACATTACGCACCGGTCGAAAAACGGGCTTTCAGGCATCGGGTAGAGGTCAGCGAATTTGACATAACGAAAGCTGCGTCTTTGCGAACTTTCCAATACTGCCTTGTCCAGCAGGGCAAGATTCTCTTGTGCTGATTTCGCCATTTTGCGGCTCGACAAGTCGAAAACGGCTTCAACTGGGTTATGACCGTAGTCTGGGAACGGCCCAAGCCAAACAGTCTTCGTATAGGCTGAAAGATCCGTCATCAGTCTAGCAACCTTCTCTACATCCGAGCGATTTAAAGTACTCGGTTCAGTCCCGACAGATAGGTCATTCCGCGGGCTCCAGAATGTTGACGCTGTCTGATGATAAATGACCTTTTGGATATGCTCTTCGTTCCGCTCCACGAAAGGAGTAACCTGATTTCGATACCAGTTCTTTGCATACGATTTGTGGGCCTGATGGCTATGGATAGCAAGACCCAGGAGAAAATCAAACGCTTCTGTTTTTGCCAGAACGTTGTAGATGTTCATGCCGTGACTGTCGCCGATCACAACTGTGGCGGGTCCGTAACGATCTACGCAGCGCGCAAACCGGCTTTCGGTTTCGACGTTGATGTCCATGCTCGAAAAAACACAATCGCCGTTGTCATACATCGCGTCTTCAAAGTCATAGCTGATCGAGCGAAGAACGGTTTCGTAGGTCGAAGCAATGTCTTCTGGGAACCGGTAGTGTATAAAGCCGTATGACCGGGTACCGGTTGTTGAGACAAGAACGAGTACTGTCATCACAGCAATCGCGGTTCTGAAGGATAGCGCTAACGAGACCTGCGCCCGATTTCTGAACGGCACTTCTACAAAGCGCCACGACAAGTAAGCCTGCGGCAATATCAGTAGGCAAAGCGCTGCCATCACCCAGGCAGAGAGTGGGCCATTGGCATAAAGCCGTGCGAAAGCGAAGATTGGCTGATGCCATAAATACGCGCTGAAGCTGACCAAACCCAGGAAGACCAGCGGTTTGTTGGAAAGAAGTCGATAGACGACCTTGCCACTGCGAGAAAACAAGAAGATCAGGGCAGCGCCGGTCACAGGAATGAGCGCATGAGCTCCGGGAGTCACTGTGTTGTCGTTGAACACGGGAAAGGACACCAGAACATGGACCAGCCCAACACCGGCCAGGAAGTCGGCCGCTTTGCCTGGGACGCGAGTGTTCACTCCACCGCGATATGCGAGCGCACAAAAGACGCCGGCAAGGAGTTCCCAGATGCGAGCGGGAAGTAAAAAGAACGCTGCCGGTTTGTGCCCCGATTGAATGAGCGTTTGCGCGAGCGCGAGACTGACCACAAAACCGGTTGTCAGGATTAGCAGTGCCGCGGCTTTTCTTGATCGCACGAGCGCCAGGAACATGAATGGAAAGAGGACATAATACTGTTCCTCCACCGCAAGGCTCCACGTGTGCAGCAATGGCTTCAGCTCGGACGATGTCTCAAAGTATCCGGCTTGACCCCAAAAATGAAAATTGGATGAGAACGAAAGCACGTAGAGTACACTTTCGAAAAACTGCCGGGACTGAAGCGGGTTCGGGATAGTCAACGCAAACGGAACGCAGGCAAGGATAACCAGAAGCAGTGCTGGCAGGATGCGCCTTGCGCGCCTTTCAAAGAATTTGACGACCGAAAACCGACCGGTTTCCCACTCGCGCAAGCTGTTGGCGGTTATCAGGAATCCGCTGATCACAAAGAATATGTCAACACCGACGAAACCACCCCGAAAGCCAGGGACGTTGGCGTGAAACAGGATCACAGCAGAAACGGCGATACCGCGCAGGCCGTCGATATCCGGACGATAGCTGAACAGGCTAGCCGGACTTACTGGAGGGTATGTTTGAGACAAAGGAAGAACCGAAAAGAGTTACGAAATTAGGTGTTTAGGGTGATTTGCGAGAGACAGAAGCCCCGTTGCAAAGGAACACGCGGCAAATATCAGGAGCTGCAATATATGTCTCGCCTTCAACCTTGTTGGGTAGACGCCTAATTTCGCTAGGGGCCGTGATGCCCCTAGTTTTCGATGCGTTCGATTTTGATGGTGGCGTGGCAGAGGGATTTGACGTCTGGATCAAAGGTCCATTTAATCGCACCGAAACCGGTCAGACCCTTGATCTGACCTTCGCTGACCGTGTACCCACACCTGATATCGACTCCCTGATTTTGACATCTCAACGACAGCTATATAGACAATCAACTATATAGCTCTCGTTTTCTAAAATTCAGGCTAGTCTCGTCGCTTTAGCATTAATAGCAGCTACAGGCCCTTGCTGGAGTGCTTTAGAAGCGAGTAGCCGTCCTAGACTGAGAGAAAGCAGTTAGATACCGACATAATAAAAAACCTATTGCCCGAACTACTTTTCCTCCGCCTATCGGGGATGCGGTTGATGGCGGCCTGCTTGCTCCGGATCCGGTGCACTATGTGACCAAGCATTTGCAACAGGGTATCGAGAGCGATCATTTCAGGGTGAAGAAGAACATGCCGAAGGTCGGTAGGTTCCGCTCGTTCAACTCAGCCAGAATATCCATCGCCGGTTTTGAAGCCATGCTGTGGCTGAAGAAGGACTTCGACTTTACCGGTCAGTAGAGCGTTCGCGAACAGAACGATCTGCTTGCGGTGCGCTTCGGACTTGGAAAAGTTAACGAAGCCTGAAAGGCGCTCCCCAAACGGGAGAAACCTCCCAAAGGCAAAAGTTGCGACACGCCCTCAGGGGTGAACTCTGTCCATTTCACCAATTCGCGAACCTCGCCGTCTGATATGGGAATTGAAATTGCCGCTTTTTACCAGAGACAAATTTTTGCAACAAAACCAGTCAACTTTAAGCTGACCAAATCCGTGCGTTAATTGGGGCTGTGAAAGGGTGCTCACAGAAAATAGCCCTCACTAGGTGAAACAACTGGTTTAACTCCAACAGGATGCTTTCCATTTGAAAACCTTGGGAAGGACCCATGCGCCCTTTTTATTGCCGGTGATGTGGCGTATCCAGACACAATACAACTCACCTTTTCTGTCTCTCCTGGAAACCTCATGCCGTTTGCGCCGACGTCACTCGAACGTATTTATTTGCTTTGGGACAAACTGGCCGACTACGACGTCGGGGATATCCACGCCTCGCGCCGGTTCCTACTCGAGACGATCTGCGGCCTCATTGACGCGCAGAATTCGGATTGGATAGGCTGTGTACGATTGAACTCGCCCCAGTCGCGCGATCCGATGAAAGGCTGGCGCCCGCGCACGCTGTTCACCCTGAACCCCTGTGACCTTACCAGCGTGGCAATTGATGCGGCTTTCGAGGAAATGGACAAGGGTGAACCGGACATCACCACCACGCGCAACGTGGAACTGGCCGGAACTTTCCGGGTCCTCAGCCTGAAGGAACTGGCCACCCCGGAGTGGTTCGAAGGGCCTTCCTACAAAAATTACTACAAGGCGCTCGACCGGCAGGATTCTCTTTGGGCCGGCATCCCGATCAATGAGGATGCAGAAATCCAGATCGGCTTTCATCGCAGCTTCGCCCGTGAGCCTTTCACTCCTGATGATCAGGAAATCGTCTCCCACGCGCTGCGAGGTATTCGCTGGTTCTTCAAGCATCAGATGCTGGGAGAAGGTGTTGGCGTGGCAAGCGCTCCACTGACTCGGGCCGAGCAGCAGGTATTGCAAGGCCTGTTGCTTGGCCTGACGGAAAAGCAGATCGCCGAGCAGAACAACCAGAGCCCTCATACCACCCACGACCACGTGAAGCGGATCTTCCGCAAATACGGCGTGTCCAGCCGTTCGGCGCTGATGGCGCTCTGGCTCGGCAAGGGATTGATTTCAAACAATAACCCCTAAACAGGGGATAGCGCCTCACCCCCGACAGCGGCAAAAAGCGGCTGCTGAAACAACTTGCGCCGCGAGAGAGCCGCGCCCGGCTTCCGTATCGAAATCCCGGCGCCTGGCCACATGGCGCCGCGAGGAAGGGGACCGATGGACACCAACGACACAATGGCTTGCGGGTCTCGCAATACGACAAACCCGGAGCGAGCGGGTGCGTCACACGCTCTCAGGACCGCTCTCCTGCTCGGTACGACGCTGGTTGCCGCAGCCGCCAAGTTCCGGAACCGCTCAGGCCAGGGGAGGCAAGGGCGGCAACGGCGGTATCTTTTACAGGCCCGGGCTCGGCGGCGCGGGCGGTTTAACCGGGAGCGCCGGAAACAACGGAACCACCCAGATGGGGTCATCGCAGCCGGGCAACGGCGGTGGCGGCGGTGGCGGTGCCGGCGGCTTTGCTGGCGGAACCGGGGCCAGCAGCACCCCCGGGGGTGCTGGCGGCGATGGCGGTGCGGGCGGCACGCACGGGCAGACGGTCTCCACTTCGACAACGATTACAAGCCCCACCACGGGCAATAACGGCGGCGATGGAACCGATGGCGAGGCGGGCACTGCAAGCCCCTCCGGTGGCGGTGGCGGTGGCGGCGGCGGCGAGGGTGGCCATGGCGTCGTCGTAGACGCCGCCGTGACGATAACCAACAACACAGATATCACGGGTGGCACGGGCGGTCAGGGCGGGCAGGGTGGAGCCGGAGCCGGCGGAGGCAGCCAAGGATCCATCGGCTTTGGCGGCGGCGGCGGGGTCGGCCTCTCCACCTCGGTGTCCGGCGTGACGGTGATCAACACCACAACGTCCACAATCACGGGCGGCAACGGCGGCGCCGGCCAGGCGGACGCAGCAGGCGGTGCCGGCGTCAGGGGCGCTGGCCTCACCAACGTCAACAGCGGCACGATTTCCGGCGGGCTCTCCCACAGTGGCAGCACCCGCGCCAATGCCATCGAATTCACCTCAGGCACCAACATTCTGGAGCTGAGAGCGGGTTCGACGATCACCGGCAATGTCGTCGCGGGCGGCACCAGCGACACGCTTGTTCTGGGAGGCGATACCAGCCCGGCCGCAAGTTTCGATGCCGGAGAAATCGGCACCAAATACACCGGCTTCGAAGTCCTGTCGAAGACAGGAAACTCCACGTGGACCCTGACCGGTACGAGCACCCATACCGTCAACACGACGGTCGAGGCCGGCACCTTGCAGGCTGGCTCGGCTGGCGCATTGGCCGCAAACACGGTCTACACGGTCAATGGCGGCACACTCGACCTCAACGGGTACGATCTCACGATGTCGGCGCTTTCCGGTACCGGTGGAACCGTTTCGTTGGGCAGTGCGGGGCTCACGGTGAACCAGTCGGGCACCACAACATATGGCGGTGTGATCAGCGGCACCGGTTCGCTGAGCAAAACCGGCGCGGGCACGTTGACCCTGACCGGGACGAACACACATACCGGCGGCAAAACGATTTCCGCCGGCACGCTGCAAATCGGCAGTGGTGGCACCAGCGGCAGTCTGACCGGTAATGTCACCAACAATGCGGCTCTCATCTTCAACCGCAGTGACGCGCTTACATATGGCGGGGCAATCAGCGGCACCGGTTCGCTGAGCAAAACCGGTGCGGGTACGTTGACCCTGACCGGGGTGAACACACACACCGGGGGGACCACGGTTTCCGGTGGCAGGCTGGTGGTCAACGGGCGCATCGGCGCGACGACCCTGAACGGCGGCACCGTGGGCGGGTCTGGCACATTTGGTAATGTGACCGCCAATTCCGGCAGCACGATCGCGCCTGGCAATTCCATCGGCACTCTCAATATCGCCGGCAACGTTTCCTTCGCCGCTGGCTCGACCTATGACGTGGAAGTCGATAGCGCCGGGAACTCCGACAAGATCGCCGCCACCGGGACCGTGACCATCGACAGTGGCGCCGCAGTCAAAATTCTGGCGGAAAACGGTACAGACGATGGCTCCAGCTATGCTCCGTCCAGCACATACACAATCATAACCGCAGGCACGGCTGTTACCGGCACGTTTGGCACGGTCAGCGAGAACTTTGCTTTCCTCGATGCCGAGCTGTCCTATGGCGCCACCTCGGTGACCCTGGATCTGATCCGCAACGACACAAGCTTTGCCGATGTGGCGCACACCGCCAACCAGCGGGCGGTGGCAGGCTCCCTCAGTGGGCTTGCCTCCACCAGCGACCTCTACCGGGCTGTCGCGGGCCTGAACGAAACCCAGGCACGGCGCGCCTATGACAGCCTGTCAGGCGAGATCCATGCCTCGCTGCCGGCCATGTTCCTGAGCGACAGTGCCCGGCTGCGCGACACGGTGACCAGCCGCATTCACGATGCCTTTGCCGGCTTTTCGCAGATGCCCGAGATCGCCTTCAACGGTCCGGTCGGCCCGCGGGGGCCTGGCCTGGGCACCGGTTCAGGCTTCAACCTCAGCACCTGGGGCAGCGCCTACGGGGCCTATGGCAAGCTCGACGGTGATGGCAATGCAGCCACGCTCTCGCGCAGCACCGGCGGCGCCCTCGTCGGTCTTGAGGCAACCGCCTGGCCCCAGGCCCGCTTCGGGCTGCTGGCCGGTCTCGGCCAGAGCCAGGCAAGCGTTTCCGCGCGGGCGTCCTCGGCGGATGCAAACAGCTACACCCTTGGCGCCTATGGCGGGGTGCGCCTTGCCGACCTCGGTCTCACCTTCGGCGCCGCCTATAGCTGCACGATGTGACAAGTGAGCGCGCCGTTGCCGCCGGCGGTCTGAAGGACACGCTCACCGCCGACTACTGGTCCCGGACCGCGCATGTTTTCGGCGAAGCCTCCTATGCCCTGGAAACACACTGGCTGCAGGTCTCTCCCTTCGCCGGACTGGCGCTCCTGCATCAGCAGACCGACGCCTTCCAGGAGCAGGGCTCTGCCGCCCTGGCACTCACCGGAGATGGCTCCAGCCAGCTTCTGGGCTCAAGCACGCTCGGCCTTCGCATGTCGAAAACCCTCACCACCACCGACGGTATCTACGCGGCGCTCACCGGCGCCCTCGGCTGGCGCCACGCTATAGGCGATCTGACGCCCGATCAGCGCATGGCGCTGTCCGGTCTTGATCCCTTCACGGTCCAGGGCGTGCCCCTCGACCGGGACACAGCCCTTGTCGAGGCGGGACTTGCCCTCACCATCACCGAGCGCGCCACCCTCGGCCTTTCCTACCAGGGAGCCTTCGGGGAAAACGCAAGGGACCAGGGAGCAAATGTAAGGGTCAATATCAGGTTCTGAGGGAGGTCACCGTTTCGGACCTTCGCGGGCTCTCGCCAGGAATCCAAATGCGGGCCATGTGGTCCCAGGTTGTCAACGTCAGCACTGCGCTTCCATAAACGTACTCGCTGCGCGGGAGGGTGTGTGGTGAGGTTCCGTAGAACCGTCTGAAGCTCAGGGCAGGTAGAGGCTGACGTCCGAGCATGCAGTTCCTTACTACAGGAAGAACTCTCCATGACCATTTTTCAGACGGATACTGCGATCACATCGCTGCGCCAGCACATGCATCATGACATGGTGATGCGGGGCCTTGGATCCCATACACAGGCATTGCCAACTTATTCTGG
>NZ_AXCE01000025.1:0-327 GCF_000475395.1 Labrenzia sp. C1B70 | reverse complement strand
GTCCAGAAGCGGTACGTCGGCCACGTTGAGGACCTCCAGGGACAGGAGTTCCGACGTGGTGGCCGAGGTTCCCGTCGCCGGGTCCGTCACGGTGACATCCACGTTGAGAAGCTGCGTTCCCGGATCGAGCGCGGTCACGGTGAGGCCGAGCAGGTCTGCCTCCGACAGGGTGACGGACCCGTCCGGATTGACGACGCCGGCCGACAGGGTCGTGCCTTCCGCAAGGCCGGAAACCGTCACCTCGGCGAGTTCGCCCGGATTGAGGACGCCCAGGTCAATGACCAGTGGCGTTGCCGTGTCTTCAAGCACCGGCCCCGTCAGCGACAC
>NZ_AXCE01000024.1:0-63048 GCF_000475395.1 Labrenzia sp. C1B70 | reverse complement strand
CGGGCAGGCTACTGCCTGCCCGGGGCATTTGACCGGAGCTTTTTATGAGCAGGCCTCGCTTCCGCTGGCATATCGTCGTGTTCCTGGCCCCAGCGGTCCTTGTTTACACGGCCGTGATGATCTTTCCCCTCTTCAACACGCTTCGTCTTGCCCTCTACAGCAAGATTGACCAGGAGCGCGTCTTCGTGGGGCTGCAGAATTTCACCACGCTTCTTGGCGATCCACTCTGGTCGGATCAGTTCTGGAACGCGCTGGGGAACAATTTCTGGTTCTTCATCATTCATATGCTGGTTCAGAACCCTATCGGCATCGCCCTGGCGGCCATCCTCAGCCATCCGCGACTGCGGTTTGCGGCCTTCTACCGCTCGGCGATCTTCATTCCCACAATTCTGTCCTTCGTGATTGTCGGTTTCGCCTGGAAACTGATCCTGTCGCCGATCTGGGGCATTGCTCCGTCCATGCTGGATGCCGTCGGTCTGAAGTTCCTGTTCGCGCCCTGGCTCGGCAAGGAAGAGTACGCACTGACCACGTTGTCGCTCATTTCGGTCTGGCAGTTCGTGGGCATCCCGATGATGCTCATCTATGCCGCGCTGCTGTCCATTCCCGAAGAGATACTGGAAGCTGGCGAAATTGACGGCATCACCGGCATGTCGGCCTTCTGGAAGATTAAGCTGCCGCTGATCCTGCCGTCCATCGGCATCATTTCGATCCTGACCTTCGTCGGCAATTTCAACGCCTTCGACCTGATCTACACGGCACAGGGGGCGCTGGCCGGGCCGGACTTCTCGACCGATATTCTCGGCACCTTCATGTACCGCACGTTCTTCGGATTCCAGCTTCAGCTGGGCGATCCCTACATGGGCTCGGCAATCGCAAGCGCCATGTTCGCGATCATCCTGATCGGCGTCTGTCTCTACCTCTTCGGCATCCAGACCCGGATGCGCAGATATCAGCTGTAAGGGAGGTCGTCACATGAACAAGGCGCGTACCAACCCGCTCAACACCGCCGCCATGCATGGCGCCCTGATCCTCTACACGTTGATTGCGCTGTTCCCGGTCTTCGTGATCCTGGTCAACAGCTTCAAGACCCGCAAGGCGATCTTCAGGGAACCGCTGGCGCTTCCGGATGCCGAAAGCTTCTCGATGATCGGCTACCAGACGGTCATGAAGCAGGGGGATTTTTTCCTCTACTTCCAGAACTCCATGATTGTCACTGTGGTGTCCTTGACCTTCATCCTGCTGTTCGGGGCGATGGCGGCCTTTGCCCTGAGCGAATACCGCTTCAAGGGCAACATGCTGATGGGCCTTTATCTGGCACTCGGTATCATGATCCCGATCCGGATCGGCACCGTGGCCATTCTGGAAATGATGGTTGCCACCGGTCTGGTCAACTCGCTGATGGCGCTGATCCTGGTCTATACGGCGCAGGGGCTGCCGCTGGCTGTCTTTATCCTGAGCGAATTCATGCGGCAGGTGTCAGATGACCTGAAGAACGCCGGACGTATCGACGGGCTCTCGGAATACACGATCTTCTTCCGCCTTGTGCTGCCGCTCGTGCGCCCGGCGATGGCGACGGTCGCCGTCTTCAACATGATCCCGATCTGGAATGATCTGTGGTTCCCGCTGATCCTGGCGCCTGCTGAAGAAACCAAGACCCTGACCCTTGGCAGTCAGGTGTTCATCGGCCAGTTCGTTACCGACTGGAACGCGGTCCTGTCCGCGCTTTCGATGGCGATCCTGCCGGTGCTCGTTCTTTACGTCATTTTCTCACGCCAGCTCATTCGCGGCATTACCTCGGGAGCTGTCAAATGATCCGGGCTCTGATCGTCGGCCTTGGCAACATGGGACTTTCCCACGCCCTGGCTCACCACAAACATGCGGACGCCGAGATCGTCGGTCTCGTCAACCGTTCCGGACGGGTGACCCATCCGGATCTTGCCGGCTATCCGGTGTTCACGGATTACGAGCAGGCGCTGGACACGACCAAACCTGACCTGGTGGTGATCTCCACCTATTCCGACACCCATGCGGATTATGCGGTTGCGGCGATGCAGGCAGGCGCTCATGTATTTGTCGAAAAACCGCTGGCGACAACCGTGGCCGATGCAAAACGGGTGGTCGCTTGCGCCGGGGAAACCGGCCGCAAACTCGCGGTCGGCTATATCCTGCGGCATCATCCGTCCTGGGTACGGCTGATTGAGGAGGCGCGGGGGCTCGGCGGACCATATGTCTTCCGCATGAACCTCAATCAGCAGAGCTCGGGAGCGGAGTGGGAAACCCACAAGGCCTTGATGCAGACGACTGCTCCCATCGTCGATTGCGGTGTGCATTATGTCGATGTCTGGTGCCAGATTACCGACGCCGAACCCGTAAAGGTGCACGGTATGGGGCTGCGGCTTTCCGACGAAATCGGCCCGGACATGTACAACTATGGCCAGTTTCAGGTCTTCTTCGACGATGGCTCGGTCGGCTGGTACGAAGCCGGGTGGGGGCCGATGATGTCCGAGACCGCCTTCTTCGTGAAGGATGTCGTTTCGCCCGCAGGCTCCGTTTCGATAGTCGAGGACGACAAGGGCGCATCGGCCGATGTTGACGGCCACACCAGGGTCGGCGGGCTTCTGGTCCATCGACCGGAAGGTGACCGGCGCATCGATCTGCCGGGTGAACCCGGCCATCAGGAACTTTGCAACGCCGAGCAGGATTTCATGCTTCGTGCGATTTCGGAAAACATCGATCTCAACAGGCACATGCTGGATGCCGTCCGGTCGCTGGCAATTTGCCTTGCCGCCGACGAGAGCATCCGCACCGGTCACTCAGTCATGCTAAAGGAGCTAACGCCATGACGGCGCTAACCCTGACCAACGTCAACAAGTCGTTCGGCAACGTCCATGTCCTGAGGGACATCAATCTCGAAGTGGAAGACGGCGAATTTGTCGTCTTCGTCGGACCGTCAGGGTGTGGCAAGTCCACCTTGTTGCGGGTGATTGCAGGTCTTGAAGACGTCTCCTCCGGCGAGGTCAGCATCGGCGGGGAGATCGTGAACACGACGCCGCCGTCCAAACGCGGCATTGCCATGGTGTTCCAGAGCTATGCGCTTTATCCGCATTTGAACGTGCGCAACAACATGACACTGGCGCTCAAGCAGGAAAAGCAGAGCAAGCAGGTGATCGACCAGCGCGTTGCCGAGGCAACCCGCATGCTGAACCTGGAGGACTATCTCGACCGCTATCCGTCGGAACTCTCCGGTGGCCAGCGCCAGCGTGTCGCGATCGGCCGGGCCATCGTGCGCCATCCGAAACTGTTTCTGTTCGACGAACCACTGTCGAACCTTGATGCAGCGCTGCGCATGAACACAAGGCTGGAGATCGCCAACCTGCACCAGCAGCTCAAGACCTCAATGATCTATGTGACCCACGACCAGTCCGAAGCCATGACGCTGGCCGACAAGATCGTGGTCCTGCGCGCTGGCCGCGTCGAGCAGATCGGCAGCCCGATGGAGCTTTACAACAATCCGGTCAACCAGTTCGTGGCAGGGTTCCTCGGTTCGCCGGCCATGAATTTCATGCCCGCAAGCCTGGTCAGTGAAGGCGATGCCCGCACGTTGGGAGTGCGCCCGGAAGACCTGTTCCTGAGCGACCAGGGGCAACTGAAAGCGTCTGTGCAGCATGTGGAACAGCTCGGCGGCGACACCAACGTGATCGCGAAGGTGCAAGACCAGCAGATCACTGCACGGCTCTTCGGCCAGCACGACATCAAGCCGGGTGCTGAGTTGAGCTTCGGCATCGCGGAAGGCAAGTCGTTCTATTTCGACAAGGACGGCGCCCGGCTTCGCGGATAGGGCACTTCTTTTAGAAACAACACAAAGGCCACCTGGTGATATTCAGGTGGCCTTTGTTTTTTGGGGCCGTCATTCCGGACAAGTAAGGCGAAGCCGAACGCCGATCCGGAATCCAGAGATATTCGTGCCAACGGCACACCGAACCGAAATTGAAGAGCAACGGTGTTCGCTGCGCTTACGCTGATATCTGGGTTCCGGATCGGCGCGCAACTTGTGTTGCGCTTGTCCGGAATGACGGTGGAGGAGGCGTGGTTCTGCCATCAAAAAAGCCGCCCCGGTCTCCCGGGACGGCTTCTCGATATCTCGTTACTCAGACTTAGCCGATCTGGGTCAGCAGCTTGTCGAGGCTGGCCTTGGCGTCGCCGTAGAACATGCGCGTGTTCTCCTTGTAGAACAGCGGGTTCTCGATGCCGGAGTAACCGGTGCCCTGGCCGCGCTTGGAAACGAAGACCTGCTTCGCTTTCCAGACTTCCAGAACCGGCATGCCGGCGATAGGCGAGTTCGGGTCTTCCTGGGCAGCCGGATTGACGATGTCGTTGGAACCAATGACGATCACGACATCCGTTGACGGGAAGTCCTCGTTGATCTCGTCCATTTCCAGAACGATGTCATACGGCACCTTGGCTTCGGCCAGGAGCACGTTCATGTGGCCGGGAAGACGACCTGCGACCGGATGGATCGCGAAGCGCACTTCCTTGCCCTTGGAGCGCAGGCGCTTGGTCAGTTCGCTGACCGATTGCTGTGCCTGGGCAACTGCCATGCCATAGCCCGGAACGATGATGACGCTGTCGGCATCTTCAAGCGCCGCAACAACACCGTCGCTGTCGATGGCGATCTGTTCGCCTTCCACTTCCATGGCCGGACCGGTGGTGTTGCCGAAGCCGCCGAGGATAACGGAGACGAACGAGCGGTTCATCGCCTTGCACATGATGTAGGACAGGATCGCACCGGAAGAACCGACGAGCGCGCCGACGACGATCAGCAGATCGTTGCCAAGCGAGAAGCCGATGGCGGCCGCGGCCCAGCCCGAATAGGAGTTCAGCATCGACACCACAACGGGCATGTCGGCGCCGCCGATGCCCATGATCAGGTGGTAACCGATGAAGAACGCCAGCAGCGTCATCAGAACCAGCGTCCAGATGCCGGCCCCGTTCAGGAACATCAGCAACAAGATGACGCTGAGTGCGGCCGCACCTGCGTTCAGCATGTGGCCACCAGGCAGTTTTTCCGCCTTGGAGGTCAGCTTGCCGGCCAGCTTGCCGAAAGCGACGACAGAGCCGGTGAAGGTGACGGCACCGATGAAGACGCCAAGGAACACTTCAACCTTCAGGATCGACTGTTCGATCGGGGTCTTGTGCGCCAGGATGGCGGCGAAGCCCTCAAGCGCATTGCGTTCTTCCTCGCCCATCGCCAGCACGTTGCCGAGCTCGATATAGGCATTGTAGCCGACGAAGACGGCGGCCAGACCCACGAGCGAGTGCATGGCGGCGACCAGCTGAGGCATTTCGGTCATCTGGACGCGCTGCGCCACGAAATAACCGATGATGCCGCCGGCAGCGATCAGGATCAGGGACAGGAGCCACAGGCCGGAGCCCGGACCGATCAGGGTGGCAACAACGGCCAGTCCCATGCCGGCGATACCGTACCAGATGGCGCGCTTGGCGCTTTCCTGGCCGGAAAGGCCTCCCAGAGACAGGATGAACAGAACAGCCGCAACAACGTAAACGGCGGTCGTGAAACCGAATTCCATCTGCCGGCCTCCTTAGGATTTCTGGAACATGGCGAGCATGCGCCGGGTGACGAGGAATCCGCCGAAGATGTTGATCCCGGCCATGAAGACGGACAGGCCTGCCAGCAGGATGACCAGGAACGATCCGGATCCGATCTGCATCAGCGCACCGAGAATGATGATCGACGAAATGGCGTTGGTGACAGCCATCAGCGGCGTGTGCAGCGAGTGACTGACGTTCCAGATCACCTGGAAACCGACGAATACCGAGAGCACGAAAACGATGAAATGCTGCATGAAGCTGGCCGGGGCGATGAGGCCCACCAGCAGCAGAAGCAGGCCACCAACCGCCAGCAGGGTCACCTGCTGCTTGGTCTGCGCCTTGAAGGCGGCAGTTTCCTGCGCACGCTTTTCTTCCGCCGTCAGTTCCTTCGGCTTTTCCTTCGATTTCGCCGCGATTGCCTGCACCTTGGGCGGCGGCGGCGGGAAGGTGATCTCGCCTTCATGGGTCACGGTCGCGCCACGGATGACGTCGTCTTCCATGTTGTGAACGATCTGACCATCCTTCTCGGGCGTCAGGTCGGTCAGCATATGGCGGATGTTGGTGGCATAAAGCGTGGACGATTGAGCCGCCATGCGCGAGGGGAAGTCGGTATAGCCGATGATCGTGACACCATTCTCGGTGACGACCTTCTCGTCCTTGACCGTTCCTTCCGCGTTGCCGCCGCGTTCGGCGGCAAGATCGACGATGACCGAGCCCGGCTTCATGGCCTTGACCATGTCTTCCAGCCACAGCTTCGGTGCGTCCCTGTTCGGGATCAGTGCCGTAGTGATGACAATGTCCATCTCCGGAGCCAGTTCCCGGAATTTTGCAAGCTGGGCTTCGCGGAACTCTGGTGAGGAAACGCTGGCATAACCGCCGGTCGCAGCGCCGTCCTGCTGGTCTTCTTCAAAATCCAGATAAACGAATTCAGCGCCCATCGATTCGACCTGCTCGGCCACTTCCGGGCGCACGTCGAATGCATAGGTGATCGCGCCGAGCGACGTGGATGTGCCGATGGCCGCCAGACCCGCGACGCCTGCTCCCACGACCAAGACCTTCGCAGGCGGTACCTTGCCAGCAGCAGTGATCTGGCCGGTGAAGAAGCGTCCGAAATTGTTGCCCGCCTCGATAACGGCGCGATATCCGGCGATGTTGGCCATGGAGCTGAGAGCATCCATCTTCTGGGCACGCGAGATACGCGGCACCATCTCCATGGCAATGACGCTGGCGCCCGATTCCTTCGCCTTTTCCAGCCCGTCGGTGTTCCCACCGGGGTTGAAGAAGGAAATCAGGGTCTTGTCCTTTGTCAGATAGCCCAATTCCTTGTCATCGGGCTGCCGGACCTTGGTTACGATGTCCGATTTCTTCCAAAGACTTGCGGCAGTCTTGACGATTTCAACGCCGGCTTCTTCATAAGCCTGGTCGGAAAATCCGGCGGCGGTCCCGGCTCCGCTTTGCACAAGGCAGGAGAAGCCAAGCTTCTGCAGCTGCTTTGCGGATTCGGGTGTCATCGCCACACGGTTCTCCCCGGGGAAGGTTTCCTTTGGTGTGCCGATCTTTAGGGCTTCTGGCATACGTCTCTCCAGCAAGTGTCGAGGAATTGGCCTCAGGTAAGGGCAAGTTGGCCGGATTGGCTAACAAACTCCCCCCGTGCGTCCTGTCCCTCACAAACGTGCTGCGAATTTAGAAACGAAAATATTACTTATGACAAGGTGTCTTGCGATTGAATTTGGAGGGTATTACCGCACTGCACAGTGAGAGCAGCGCGATATAAATTTCACGGGATTTACAAAATAGGGGTATCGGAAACTGTGGGCGAGGGCATTCGGCAGTCGGAATACTCAAATAGGGCCCGGAATTAGTAAATTTTCCCGGCCCTATACACATATCAAGGCAAAATGACCAAAGACTGGTCGTGCGTAAAACCCCGGCAGCGGTTCCTGGGGAAAGAGCCGCTGCCGGACGAAAATTTATTCTGCAGCAGGGTCCAGAGCGGCTTTTGCGTCCAGATCCGCGGCATCATGACGCTCCGGAAGCTGCTCGTGATCTTCTCCCCAGGTCCGGTTCACCTTGCGCCCGCGAACAACCGCCGGGCGAGCATCGATCTTCTGGGCCCAGGCCAGGAGATTCTTGTATTCGTGAACGGAGAGGAATTCCGCCGCGTCATAGGCGCGGCCAAGAACCATTCCGCCATACCAGGGGAAGATCGCCATGTCGGCGATGGTGTAGTCGTCACCGGCGATGTAAGGGCGATCAGCCAGCGCCTTGTCGAGGACGTCAAGCTGACGCTTGGCTTCCATTGCGAAGCGATCGATGGGGTATTGGTACTTTTCCGGCGCATAGGCGTAGAAATGGCCGAAGCCGCCGCCAAGATAAGGGGCGGATCCCATCTGCCAGAACAGCCAGTTCAGCGTTTCGGTGCGTTTCGCCGGATCCTTGGGCAGGAATTCACCGAATTTCTCGGCCAGATACAGCAGAATGGAACCGGATTCGAACACGCGCGTCGGGGTCTCGGTCGAGTGGTCGACAAGGGCCGGGATCTTGGAATTGGGATTGGCTTCCACGAAACCACTGGAGAATTGATCGCCTTCGTTGATCTTGATCAGCCAGGCATCATATTCAGCGCCCTTGTGACCGAGTGCGAGCAATTCCTCGAGCATCACCGTTACCTTGACGCCGTTCGGGGTCGCCAGAGAATAAAGCTGAAGCGGATGCTTGCCGACAGGCCGGTCCTTTTCGTGGGTTGAACCGGAAATCGGCCGGTTGATATTGGCGAACTGGCCGCCGCTCGGCTGTTCCCAGGTCCAGACTTTAGGCGGGGTGTAGGTCAGGTCACTCATGTGAAAGGGTCTCCGGAACGGGTCGGGCAGTAAAGGAGGGCGTGGATCGGAGCCAGGGTTGGTTCGATCCATCGCAATCTTACGATTAAATAGGCGGCAATGGCAGGATTGCCTAGGGTCGATTTTTGCCCTGAGGCATATTATTGCGCAAAATCGGACCTGGTTGAAACCGGGTCGCGATAAGTTCCAGTTTAGAGGTTTTCTGTTCTTTCTTCTTCGTCAAAGTTAGGATGCGTTTTCGTCATCGACCCCTGATCGTATTTCAGGCATTGTACTAAAGTCGCATTTGGAAATGCCAATGGTCGGCACCGTGATCATTGGCGCGGCCCGGCTGCAAATTGCAGGACAAGCAGCATAGGAGACGAAGTCGGGAGGTCGGTAACAACAAGAAAAGGAATGCGGACATCCCGTCTTGAATGTCATCACGTTTAGGGAGGACGACATGAATTTAAGGCCCGATCCGAGTTTTTATCCGACGCCGCGCATGGCTATGGAAGCGCCGGTTGAGAAGCTGGCTTTCACCTTGATGCTCAGTCCAGATTTCTCTCAACCCGATGGTCTGGCTGTCGTCAATGTCGATCCGCAAAGTCCTGACTACGGCAAGATCGTGCATACCGTCTTCATGCCGAACAAGGGAGACGAATTCCACCATTTCGGGTGGAACGCCTGTTCCTCGGCGCTGTCGCCGCTGACAGGGCATGCCTTTCTCGAGCGCCGTTACCTGATCATCCCGGGCATCCGGTCGTCGCGCATCTACGTCGTTGACGTGAAAGAGCCGCTTCAAGCGAAAATTCACAAGATCATCGAACCGGAAGAAGTCTTCGCCAAGACAGGCTATTCCCGCCCGCACACCATCCATTGCGGGCCGGAAGGCATCTATGTCTCGACCCTTGGGGGAGGCGGTGCGGATGGCACCGACGGACCTCCGGGCATCTTTATCATGGACTGCGAGACTTTCGACATTCTCGGCCGATATGAAATGGATCGTGGCATCCAGGACAAACACTATGATTTCTGGTGGAACCTGCCGCGCGACTACATGGTGTCGTCGGAGTGGGGACTGCCGCCGCAGTTCGAGAACGGTCTCGTTGCAGAAGACCTTCTGTCCAACAAATACGGCCACAGCCTGCATTTCTGGGATCTGCGCGGGCGAAAGAACATCCAGACCATCGATCTGGGTGAAAACCACCAGATGGCGCTCGAGGTTCGCCCTGCCCACGATCCCGCCAAACAATACGGCTTTTGTGGCGTTGTCGTCGACACGACCAACCTGCAAGGGGCGATCTTCACCTGGTGGCGCAAAGACGATGGCACGTTTGAAGCCAGGAAGACCATCACCATCGACCCGCAGCCGGCCGATCCCGCAGACCTGCCTGAAATGCTGAAGGGGTTTTCCGCAGTTCCACCGCTGGTGACCGACATCGACCTGAGTCTCGATGACAAATATCTCTATGTCGCATGCTGGGGCACCGGTGAAATGCATCAGTATGATGTCTCCGACCCAATGAACCCGACGCTCGCCGGCAAGGTCGAGATCGGCGGGATCGTGAAGAAGACGAAACACCCGAACGGCAAGGATTTCGGTTACGGACCGCAAATGGTCGAAATCAGCCGGGATGGTCAGCGCGTCTATTGGACCAACTCGCTTTATTCCACCTGGGACGAACAGTTCTATCCGGGCGAGCGCGGCGCCGCGATGGTGATGGCTCGTGTTGGAGCCGGTGGCGGACTGACGCTCGATCCGGATTTCTGGGTCGAATTCCCGGCGGGCTACAGGTCGCACCAGATCCGGCTTGAAGGCGGGGACTGCTCTACCGACAGTTTCTGCTTCCCGTCGGTCTAGGTTTTGGAAGAGGCAAGTTTGTCGGCTCTCTGGTGGGCCGTCATTGCGTCTGGTCTCTATCACGGCGTGAACCCGGGCATGGGTTGGCCGCTGGCGGTGTCTGCTGCCTTGATGGAACAACGCGCGTTGGCCCTGCCGCGTGCGTTGTTGCTGCTGGCGGTCGGGCATCTGGCGGCAATGCTGGTTATTCTCTTGCCTTTTTCGGCAATGATCACGCTGGTTTCCCTGGAACAGGAAATCCGCATTGGCGCCGCCTGTCTGGTGATCGGCATGGGGCTGTACCTGCTGATCGCTGATCGCCATCCGCGCTTTCTGGCCCGTATTTCACCGGCGAAGCTTGGCCTCTGGTCCTTTCTGGTGGCGATCGCTCATGGGGCAGGGCTCATGCTGGTGCCTATCTACCTGGGTATCTGCGCAATGGAGCAGGAGGCCGGCCACGCGGCGGCCGGTACTCTCATGGGGGCAGATTTGAGGATGGCGTTGCTCGTGGCCGCGGTCCACACGCTCGCCATGGCGCTTGCCGGTGGCCTGCTGGCCATCGGCGTCTATTTCTGGCTGGGCCTGCGGTTCCTGCAAAAGGCGTGGTTCAACCTGGACAGGGTCTGGGCAGCCAGCCTCGTTTTCGTCGGTTTGTTTGCCCTTGTCCTGGCGCTCCGGAGCTGAGCTGCTCATCAGGTCAGCAGATGTGCCTCGAACGGAAACATCGACAGTGTCTCGATGCCGGTTTCGGTGATCAGGACCTGCTGCTCCAGCTTGACGCCTTCCTTGGCACCATCCTCGCCAATGTAGCTTTCGACACACAGTGTCATGCCCGGTTCCACGACACCGTCATAACCGGCGTCCGGAAAGTCGCCATGGTGATAGAGGTAGGGGTATTCGCCGGTCATGCCGCAGCCATGGGCAGACAGGTAGTAGCGGTTGGCATAGTAGCGGTCGGGGATGTTCCACGCCCGGTCGGCATATTCCCGGAAGCTCATTCCGGGCTTCAGAATGCCCATGTTGTAGTGAACCTGTTCGTAGGCGACCTTGTAAAGTTCGCGCTGGGTGTCCGTCGGCCGGTCCGGGCCGGAGTGGAAGGTGCGTGAAAAGTCGGCATAATAACCGTGGCAGCCGACAACATCCGTATCGAGGGCTATCAGCTCGTTCGCGCCGATGACGTTGTCAGATGTTTCCTGGAACCATGGATTGGTGCGCGCGCCAGCATTCAGCAGCCTCGTTTCGACATAGTCGCCGTTCTGCGCGATGATCGACTTGTGCAGCACTGACCAGAGTTCGGCTTCGGTAAGCCCCGGGCGAATTGCTTCACGCAGCTTGCCGACGCCTATTTCCGTCGCGCGCAACGAAGCAATCACGCATTTCATTTCTTCCGGCGATTTGATCGCGCGCGCCATCTCCACGGGTTGCTGCGCGTCGACCACGTTGAGTCCGGCTTCTTTCAGCGCGATGGTTGTTCCCGCATTAAGCCGTTCCAGCCCCACCGTGGCGTCCTTCAAGCCTGTCAGCTCATGAATGGTATCCGCCATCTCCGCCGCCCATGCGCGTTCGCGCTCTGCAATATGAGGACCGGCAGCGACGAAGCTCGCGGTTTTAGAGGGGCGGACCTCGTCGACGGTTTCATAGCCCTCTCCAAGATGAAGACAGCCGGTGAACTCAAATAGAATGGAGCGGTTCTGGGTCAGCAGCAGGTAGCGCGACGGGGCATTGCGCATGGAAAAAACCTGCATGTTCCGCGTGCCGGTCGCATAGCGGATGTTGACCGGGTCGGAGAGGATTACCGCATCAACACCATATTCAGCCATCTTTTGCCGCACACGCTGCTGCCGGTATGTGCGCACGGCCACCAGATCGATCCCTTCCACCTCGGGTGCGCGGTCAAGCTGCGCCAGTCCCTGAAGGTCGCTGCGCTCCGCGTGCCAGTCCAGTTCCGCCATTTGTCATCGTCTCCAGTTCAACTGGATGGAATATCGGGCGAGCTTCGATTCTTTAAAAGACTGGAAAAAATCGGGTCATTGGATAACCTGCAGTAATGCGAGCCTATCGAAAATCACTCCCGCCGCTCGACACATTGGTCTTCTTTGAAGCCGCCATGCGTCATTTGAACTTTACAGAGGCTGCCGAAGAACTCTTCGTGACCCAGGCCGCCGTTTCCAAACGCATTCGGCAGCTGGAAGACTGGCTGGGCGTCGATCTGTTCGAGCGGTCCGGTCGCAGGCTTCTGCCGACAGAAGCAGGAACATATCTTGCCGAGAAGACCGGCATGACGCTGGATTATCTGACGCAGGCGCTGAGCGCACTGAAAGTGCCGGAGAGGCCTGTCGTGCGGATTGCGTCTGTGACGGCACTTGCTGCCTTCTGGCTCCAGCCTAAGCTCAAGGAATTTGCACTGTCAGACGAAGCCTGCCTGTTCAATCTGGCAACAGCAGACGATCTGGGAGACCTGCTCAAACCAGAGCACGACCTTGTCATCCTGCACGGAGACGGCCGGTTTGCGGGCTGGCAGTCGGAATTGTTGTTTCAGGAGGTCCTGACACCTGTCGGGATGCCGGAGATTATTGACGCCCTGCGGTCAGGAGGTGGCGGTAAACAGCCGGCGCTTCTCAACTACCCGCGTCTTGCTCCGAACTGGATCGATTGGACAGGCTGGATCCAGCGGACAGGGAGATTGGATCTGAAAGATTGGCCTGTTCAGTCATGTGCAAGCTACAATCAGTCTATAGGGCGGGCCTTGAAGGGGCTCGGTATTGCGCTTGGCGCCTTGCCATTGTTGCGGGAAGAGATTTCTTCGGGAAGGCTCGTGCCGCTGGAAGGTGCTACGCTCAAGACGGGAATGGGCTATTACATCGCCTGGCCAAACATGCGGCCGCTCGGCACGGAGGCCGAGCGATTGAAATCCGCGCTGCTGGAAGCCGACTGAGGCGTCAGTTCCTCACCACATAGACCGAACATTTCGAATGACGGACGACCCGCGCTGCGTTTGGTCCGAGCAGGAATTCGCTCAGATGCGGCTGGTGGGCGCCAATGACAATGAGGTCTGCCCCGGTCTTTTTCGCGACTTCCAGGATTTCCTCGTAAATGGAGCCGGTGGCGACCAGATGCCGGATTTCGCTGTTTCTTTCCGCCCCGAGGACGCTTGAAACCTTCTCGACCAGCTTTTTCTGGGTTTCCGCCACCATCTGACCCTGGAAGTTCTCGTCGAAATAGGAAGCGACAAGATTGATACCGGCGCTCGGGACGACCGTGATCACATCGAGCTGGGCACCGTCCAGACGGGCGAGCTTGTCGGCCGTTTCCAGAACCTTGGTGTCGTCGACCTGCTGGACGTCGACGGCGCACAAGATGGATTTCGTCATGCCGCTACTCCTTCTTCACGGTTGGTCCGGCCTGCGCGGGCGCGCTGGAGCATGAAGACAAGGGCCAGAAGCAGAAGCCCCGGAATATAGATCAGCTCCTTCGGCAACTGATCCGCCTCGAGGCGAGCTTCTTTAACGACCACGGGTTCGTCGCCGTAGAAGTCGAACGTTCCGAGCTGTTCGAAATAGGGCGTCCCCGGGAAGGGTTCCTCCAGCTTCAGAACACCGTCTTCTTCGAGGGTCGTCAGGCCAAGCGCCTGCAATCTGGCTTCGCCCCCGTCTTCGCTTCCGGGCGTGATCGCAATGCGCGTTTCCATCGTGTTGCCGGTGTCGAAATCCGGACCACTCAGCACCAGACGGATCTCGCTGCCTGCAGGTGCATCACCAACTGCCTGGACGAAACGGTCCGGCGAGACGATCTCGAACGGAGGTTGGATCCGGTTCATGAAGAAATCCGGACGGAACAGCACGAAGGCGACCAGCACCAGGGCAACACTTTCGTAGATCCTGTTCTTGGTCAGGAAATAGCCCATGGTGCCTGCGGTAAACACAAGGATGGCTATCGTCGCCATGATGAAGACGAGTATGCCCTGGGTCACCGTGACGTCGATCAGGAGAAGATCGGTGTTGAAGATGAAGACGAAGGGCAGGGCGACCGTCCGCAGAGAATAGAAGAATGCCGTGAACCCGGTCTTTATGGCATCGCCTCCTGACACCGCCGCCGCGGCAAAGGAGGCTAGACCCACGGGTGGCGTTACGTCCGCCATGATGCCGAAATAGAAGACGAACAGGTGCACGGCAATGAGCGGAACTATCAGTCCGGATTGCGCGCCGAGTTCGACCACGACCCCGGCCATCAGTGAAGACACCACGATGTAGTTCGCCGTTGTCGGCAGACCCATGCCAAGTATCAGCGACAGGACGCCGACGAACACCAGCATCAGCACCAGATTGCCACCGGATACGAACTCGACGAGATCTGCCATCACCTGGCCGATGCCGGTCAGGGTGACCGTGCCGACGATGATGCCGGCTGTTGCGGTCGCAAGGCCGATGCCGATCATGTTGCGGGCACCGTCGATCATGCCGTGGACGAGGTCGTTGACGCCCTCCTTGAAGGCTTCAACTGTCTCGTTCTCGCCCCGGAAGATCGCCTTGATCGGACGCTGGGTCAAAAGGATCGCGAAGAGCAGAGCCGTTGCCCAGAAGGCTGAAAGGCCCGGTGACTTCTGCTCGATCATCAGGAAGTAGACGAGCACGACGATCGGAAGCAGGTAGTAGAGACCAGCCTTGTAGATCTGGGAAATATCCGGAAGCGTGATTTCCTTCGCGTTGGGATCGTCCGGATGAAGGTCATCGACGCTGGCGGCCAGTTTCAACAGAGCGATATAGGCAAGGAAAACCAGTAGCGCGAGGATCCACGACGCGCCTTCCGGTACCAGGGCGACAACCCAGCCGACCGGGTATTGCACACCATAGCAAAGAGCGGCAAAGGCCGCGAAAAACACGAACATGCCGATGATCGTGCGCAGGGTTGAAACGGTCTTGTGCCCGATGGTTGGCATGTTCCGCTTAACGGCTTCAAGGTGCACGATATAGACCAGCGCGATGTAGGAAATCACGGCCGGTAGAAAGGCGTGAGTGATCACGTCGACATAGGAAATGCCGACATATTCGACCATCAGAAAGGCGGCGGCGCCCATCACCGGCGGCATGATTTGGCCGTTCACGGAGGATGCGACCTCGACCGATCCCGCTTGTTCAGAGGTAAAGCCGACGCGCTTCATCAGCGGAATGGTGAATGTGCCCGTGGTAACGACGTTTGCGATGGACGAGCCGGAGATGAGGCCGGTGGCTGCAGAGCCGACAACGGCTGCCTTGGCCGGGCCACCTTTCAGGTGACCGAGCGCGCCGAAGGCCATCTTGATGAAGTAGTTGCCCGCACCCGCCTTGTCCAGCAAGGCGCCAAAGAGCACGAACAGGAAGACGAACTTGGTGGAGACACCGAGCGCGATACCGAAGACACCCTCCGACGTGATCCACATGTGGCTCATCGCCTTTTGCAGCGAAGCGCCCTTCCAGCGGATGACCTCCGGGACCCATTCTGAGGAGCCGAAGAAGACGTAGAGCAGGAATACGGTTGCGACGATGGCCATGGCCGGGCCGAGTGCCCGGCGCGCGGCTTCAAACAGGACCACGATACCTGCAAGGGCGAACCACTTGTCGGTGTCGTCGGCCAAACCGCCGTTGGCAACGATCTTGTCGTAGAAGAAGAAGCCGTAAAGCGAAATGAAGGCGCCGAAAAACGCCAGGGCCCAGTCCTGGATCGGGACGCGGTGTCTCGGACTGCTCGACAGTGCGGGGTAGGCCATGAATGCCAGGAACATCGCAAACGCCAGATGCACCTGTCGGCTGTTGTTGATGATGTCCGACGGCAGGACGTAATAGACGATGGGGGAGGCGAGCAAAACCTGGAAGCAGGACCAGATCAGGGCCACGGTGGCGATCATCATCCCGACGGACCCGGCAGGGTTCCTGGACCCGGAATCGGAGGAGGCGACGAGTTCCTGAAGTTCTTCTTCGGATAGTCCCTGTCGTTGGTCCCGTCCGTTCGGCTGGTTCTGTTCAGACATGAAGTTCCCCCGGTCTTCCGGCTGAAGCGCAACGTCGGCATTGCGCTCGGCTGGCACCCGACAGCCACGCAGCCCGTGGCATCTGTTAATTCATTCAAGAAATGCCTTGGCCAAAGTGTCGTTCAATGGGCCGCAGCAGAGAAACGGGCCCGGACATGGTCCGGACCCGAAATGTTGGCAAGGATTAGTTGATCCAGCCCTGTTCCTGGTAGTACTTCGCAGCACCCGGATGAAGCGGTGCGGACAGGCCGTCCTTCACCATTTCTTCCGGCTTCAGGTTGGCAAAGGCAGGATGCAGCTTCTTGAAGGCATCGAAGTTCTCGAACACTGACTTGACCAGCGTGTAGACGACTTCATCGTCCACCTTGGCGGACGTGATGAAGGTCGCGCCGACACCGAAGGTGGTGACGTCTTCGTCATTGCCGCGATACATGCCGCCCGGGATAGTGGCCTTGCGGTAGTAGCTGTTGTCTTCGATCAGCTTTCCGACAACCGGGCCGTCAACGTTCACGAGTTTGGAATCGCACGCCGTGGTTGCTTCCTGAATGGAACCGGACGGGTGGCCGACCGTGTAAACCATGGCATCGATCTGGTTGTCGCAGAGGGCGGCAGACTGTTCTGCAGCCTTCAGCTCGGTCGCCTGCGCGAAGTCATCCGTGGACCAGCCCATCGCTTCCATCAGAACTTCCATGGTGCCGCGCTGACCGGAACCCGGGTTGCCGATGTTGACCCGCTTGCCTTTCAGGTCCTCGAAGGACGTGACGCCGCTATCGGCGCGGGCAACGACGGTGAACGGCTCGGGGTGCACGGAGAAGACGGCTCGCAGGTCTTCGAACGGGCCTTTTTCCTCGAACTGCGAGGTGCCGTTGTAAGCGTGATACTGCCAATCGGACTGGGCAACACCAAACTCCAGTTCGCCTTCACGCACCGTGTTGATGTTGTAGACGGACCCGCCGGTGGATTCCACGGAGCAACGAATGCCATGGTCCTTGCGGCCCTTGTTGACGAGCCGGCAAATGGCTCCGCCGGTCGGATAGTAAACGCCAGTCACACCACCAGTGCCGATGGTGATGAATTGCTCTGCAGAGGCTGCGCCGGTGAATGCGATGCTGGTCGCCATGACGGCGCCCGCAAGGTTCAGTTTCATCATCATTTGACTTGGCTTCCCTTTGTTTGAATTCTTGTGTCCGGCATGGCGATCCACGCTAGACGTTTTCAAATTCGTCGAGCAGACGATTGTGTCTGTCGACCTCCTGGATCCGGGCTTCCGCCTCGGCTCCGGCCCGCGCAACCAGCATGCCTGTAATGGTTTCGATAAGCACAAGCGTGGCTGCGTAAGACGAAAAAAAGTGTGGACTTTCAGTGCGTTGTATGAAGTGGTAATTCGCGAATTGCAACCCTGGAAAGGCGTGGCTGTCGGTCAGGACGATCACCTGTGCACCATTTCCTGCCGCCACTTTTGCCGCGCGTACCGAACGGTGGGCATAAGGGTGCTTGGATAGGACGATGACCGTGTCGGCCGATGTAATGCCGGCAAGCGTGCTGCCCAGAGTGGCTCCATTGCGCCCGGCAACGACCCACCTGTCATCGAACCACTTGGCCAGATAGGCGAAATAGTCGGTAAAACCTGCTGAGGCGAGGGCGCCTATCAGGATGATCTTGCGGGACTGGCTTAGCCGGTCGACGGCAGCATCCAGAACGGCCGGGTCAATGTCGTCCACCAGTGCCTTGATGTTGTCGATGCAAGCGGAGACCTGGCGTGGCAGCAAAGGCAGGTCGGCATCCGAGCGCAGCTTCCTGGCCTTGTCCTGAAACGTGTCTCGCCCACGGTGGCTCAACTCGTTCCGGGCCTGTTCGCGCAACGCTTCGTAATCAGAAAAACCCAGTGCCCTTGCAAGTCGGGTGTAGCTCGCCGGCGAAACACCACTGGCAGATGCGACCGACCTCAGGCTGCGGGTGGCGATTTCCACCTGGTTTTCCGCAATGTAATCCGCTGCCGTACGCAATGCATCGCTCAGGTCGGCATAATTGGCCGAAATTGCGGTGCGAAGATGGGGCGACGAAATGGTTTCCATTCGGTTACTGTTCCATTTGTTTTTTACATTGTCAATTTGTGAAACAAATGTTTCGCGTTGAAAACGATCCCTCCCTTTCTACCGGAAATCCCTACGGTTTTGCCCGTCCTGCCCGCACTCGCAAGGCAGTAAAATGTCCCTGTCCAAGCGGTTTGGCGCGGTGATGACGGTTCTCGGAACCTGCTCAAAACGTCACTGATAAAAATACACGCATAAATTGATTTTTGAAAATTTAATACACGTTAAGGTTTTGTTAATGATATAATCCATTGGGGGCATTGCGCTTTTCCTGTGACCATAAGGGGAGAGAGACATGACTGACTACACATCGAGAACTTTGGCCACATGTGCCCGGTCGGTGCTGTTGACACTTGCAATGGCAGCTCCGGCAATTGCCGGTGACTTCTTTGAAGTCGAGCCCGGGGTCGATCTCTATTACGAGGATCACGGATCGGGACTTCCGATCGTGTTTGTTCCCGGTTGGACCTTCACCACACAGGTTTTCGAACATCAGATCGAAGCCTTTGCGAAAGACCACCGGGTCATCACCTTCGATCCTCGAAGCCACGGCCGCTCGACGCTGACACTGGAAGGCAATAACTACGTTACCCAGGGGGCGGACCTTGCAAAGTTGCTTGATCATCTCAAGGTCGAAAAGCCGGTGCTGGTGGGGTGGTCATTCGGTTGCCTGACCACTTGGGAATTCATCAAGACAAGGTCTGTGGATGCTGCGTCCGCCCATATGTGCATCGATCTTTCGCCGACACCGCTAACCGGCAATGACGGCGACTGGGCTGAGGGAAGCGTCGCGGAAATTGCGGAACTTTACAGCGGCATTCAGTCAGCTGAAGGCCAACGCAACGTCATCAACTGGTATGCCGACGAGGTCATGATCGAACAGGACTACACGCCGGAACTGTCCCGCTGGATTGTTGACCAGTCGACCAAGTCGCCACCATTCGTGGCCGCGGCTTATCTGGCGGCCGGAAATTTCAGCAATTACCTGGAGACGGCCAAGGAGGTCGATGCGAAGCTGCCGTCGGCCTTCGTGATCGCCGATCACTGGTCCGACAGTGCCAAGGCCTACCTTGCCGTCCATACGCCCAACAGCTCGGTGCAGGCCTTTGGTGGCCATATGATGTTCTGGGAGTATCCGGACCGGTTCAACAGGGTGCTGGCCGGATTCATCGCACAGATCGAATAAGCTTCAGGCTGAACCATTGAGTAAGTGGCGGGTGAGGCCTTGAAACTTTGCCTCACCCGCATCTGTTAGGTGACCCAAGTAGAAGGGCTTAAGCAGCCTGCAACGTATAGACCGAGAACCATTTGTTCTCGTCGCTGTCGACGTCCGTGATCTGCCATCCGCCTTCGCGGGCGATGCCTTCGAACGCTTCCTCGCTGTATTTGTGCGAGTTTTCCGTGTGGATTGTCTCGCCCTTTGCGAATGCGACGGTTTCCCCGGCGATGGAGACCTGCTGCTGACCCAGGCTTTCCAGATGCATCTCGATACGGCTTTCGCCCTCGTTCCAGATGGCTTTGTGTGCGAAGGCGGCGAGGTCGAAATCGCCATCCAGTTCCCTGTTGATCCGCTGCAAAAGGTTCTGGTTGAAGGCTGCTGTGATCCCGGCCGGATCGTCATAGGCTTCCTGCAGGACTTTTGCATCCTTTGGCCGGTCCACACCGATAACCAAGCTGGCCTCCGGCATGGCTGAGCGAATGTTCGCCAGGAGTGCCGCTGCCTCGGTTTTTTCGAAGTTGCCGATCGTGGAACCGGGAAAGAAGATCAGCACTGGCAACTCGGGCAGCAACGGCAGTTGTCCGAAGGGCTGTGTGAAATCGGCAGCAACCGGTATTACCGCCAATGACGGGTATGCGCGGCGCACCCGTTCGGCAGCAGCTTTCAGGTGATTGGCTGAAATGTCGATCGGCATGTAGACGGACAGGTCCGGAAAGGCATTCAGCAACAGGTCTGTCTTGCGGCTGGACCCGCTGCCCAGTTCGACCATCGCTCCGCGTGCGCCCGGTAGACGGCGATATTTCCTGGCATTCTGGGCGAGGATCGAGATCTCCGTTCGGGTCGGGTAATAGGCATCCAGTTCGGTGATCGCTTCGAACAGATGTGACCCGACATCGTCGTAGAGCCATTTGCTGCTGATCGCCTTCTGATCCTTGAGTAGACCGGAGAGGATGTCGTCGCGAAACATATCCGACTGGTTCTCGTCCGTTTGGTTCTCGGGAGAAACATGCTTGGTCATCATTGATCTCCCGCCAGCCTCAGGCCGAGCATCTGCCAGCGTTGGTGTGGATAGAAGAAGGTGCGGTAGGACGACCGCAACTGTTCCTTCGGGGTCGCGCAGGACCCGCCGCGCAGCACCATCTGGTTGACCATGAACTTGCCATTGTATTCGCCAATGGCCCCCTCGGGTGGTCTGAAGCCCGGATAGGGGCTGAAAGCGCTGCTGGTCCATTGCCAGACATCACCCCAAAGGCCGGGCCTGCGGCCAACAGGCTGAAAGGCTCCGCTTTCCAGGAAATTGCCTTCGATCGGGGTCGGCTCTGCAGCGGCTTCCCACTCTGCTTCCGTCGGCAACCGGCGACCTGCCCAGCGGGCAAAGGCTTCCGCTTCATAGTAACTGACGTGGACAACCGGTGCCGCAAGATCAACCGGTCGTGGTCCCTGCAAGGTATAGGTCCACCATTGACCGTCCTGCTGCCACCAGTAGAGGGGGCTGTCCCAACCGTTCTTCTCTCGCACGGCCCAGCCTTCCATCAGCCAGAGCGTTTGGGTTGAGTAACCACCATCTTCCATGAAGGCGATCCACTCGCCGTTTGTTACGGGACGATCCGCAAGACGATAGGGCTCCAGCCAGACCTTGTGACGTGGCCCTTCGCAGTCATACGCAAAGCCGGTCCCGTCGTGGCCGATTTCGAGAAGACCACCGTCGTAGGAAACCCATTCGGCGGTTTTAACCGCGCTGACCGGTGCCGGTTTTGGTTCGACATAGGCGGGCAGCAGCGGATTGAAGGAAAACGCATGGAGGAGATCGGTGACCAGCAGTTCCTGATGCTGCATCTCATGATGACAGCCGAGGGTAATCAGCTCTTCAAGCTTGTCCTGTTCGAGCGAAAAGGCGTTTCGGGCAACTCCTTCACGCAGGGCGTCTTCGACATGTGAGCGGTAGTCAAGCACGTCGGTGGCGCTGGGCCGCGAAAGCAGGCCCCGTCTCGACCGGGTATGCCTCGGGCCGGCTTGTACGTAGTACGAATTGAAGAGCACGGCGAAACGATCATCGCGTGGCTGATAGCCAGGTAGCGAAGGCTTCAGGATGAATTCTTCGAAGAACCAAGTGGTATGTGCCATGTGCCACTTGGGCGGGCTGGCATCCTCCATGGATTGCAGCCCCATGTCCTCCGGACTGAGGGGGGCGGCGAGAGCAAGTGTCTGTGCCCTGACCCGATCGAACAGGTCGGTAACGGCGGAAAGGGGCGCTTCATGCGTCCGCTCATCCAGCAATGTCATTTCAATCCCTCCACGCGGGAACCGGCTGCTGTGCCTCCAGCCGGACCTGTGTCTGCCACCAAGCGACTTCTAGGTAGGCAGCGAACGGGGCATTCCAATGTCGGAAATTGCACCGGTCCTGTGCACAAATGCGCGATCAAGGCACTTGGTTGCGCGTTGTTGATAAAAAGGAACATTGTTGAGATTGATCTTCAATTGATTGGATCGGATGCGGAAAGTCACCAAGTCGTTGAGAGTGATGGAAGTTTTGCGTTTTGCCTTCCTGCAGATCAGGTGTGACCGTCGAAACCCATCCTAAAAAACAGCTACTGACAGGGTGTGTCAGGAGTTGCAGCAACCAGAGTTCACATTGATGTGAGGGAAGCTAAAATCGTTTCGCGTCAGCTTGAAATGGCCCTTCGCAGCAGCGCCGCACTGCCTGTCTCGGGCGGCATCCGTGTTTTCCTGATGAACTTCACTTGACTTATTCGGACGGTCGTCCTAACTCGTCGATAGGTCATTTGTCCTAATGAATGGTGCGGAAACACGAAGGGAGATGGATATGGTTGCGGCAGGCGAGACACGGCGTCAGATCGTGGATGCGGCGGACAGCCTTTTCTATGCCCAAGGTTTTACGCAGACGTCCTTCGCGGACATTGCTGCAGCGGTGAAAATCTCGCGCGGCAACTTCTATTATCATTTCAAGACCAAGGACGAGATCCTCGATGCCGTGATCGACAAGCGTTTGTCGGATCGAAAAGAGCTGCTCGCCAAATGGGACGAGACGGCGGATGAAGCACGGAAACGGATTGAGTGTTTTATCCGGATCGTCATCGTCAACCAGACGAAGATCATGGCTTACGGCTGTCCCGTCGGTACGCTGACGACGGAGCTGGCAAAGATCGATCATCCCTCACGGGGCAAGGCCAACGAGATCATGGCCCTGTTCGGCGACTGGCTTGAAACACAGTTTCGCGAAATCGGCTGCGGTGAGAATTCGCGGGACAATGCCATGCATGTCCTTGGCTGGAGCCAGGGTGTCGCGACACTCGCCCAGGCATTCAAGGACAAGGCCTATGTCGAGCGTGAAGTCTCGAAAATCCTGCGCTGGCTGGACGGCGTCATTGCCGGGACACAGCAGAACAAGATCCAGTAACTCGCCTTTGCCTTTCGTAAAAACCTAAATGGAGAATGACATGTTTGTCGTGACACTCACCTTTGCTGACAAATCCCGGGCAGGCGAACTCATGGAAGGCCACAAGGCCTGGATCCAACGCGGGTTCGAGCAAGGATATTTCCTGATGGTCGGCAGCCTGCAGCCGAACCGCGGCGGTGGGATTATAGCGCACGGCGCTAGCATGGAAAAACTTGAAGGATTTGTTGCCGAAGACCCTTTCGTTGCTGAAGGTGTCGTTACGGCCGAAATTCTGGAAATAACACCTGCGCGGTTCGATGATCGCCTGGAGTTTTTGGCTGCCTGATCGCGGATCATGATGCAGTAAGATGTTCATGAGGGACGGGGCAGGTTGCCAGTGACGGGTTTTTGGTGGCACATCGATCTGGAATGACTATCGATGGAGATGGGACCGTGCTTTCAGACAGCGCGGATCCGGGAGGACGCCAAATGCTCGAACTCAAGGGATCCATTCCCGCCCTTGTCACACCGTTCAGGGACGGAAGCGTTGACATCGAAGCGCTGGAACGTCTCGTTGAGTGGCACATTGCCCAGGGCAGCGACGGGCTGGTTGCTGTCGGGACGACGGGCGAAAGCCCGACTGTCTCCAAGATCGAGCATAAGGACGTCATCAAGCGGGTCGTCGATCTTGTGGCCGGCCGCATTCCGGTTGTTGCCGGGACTGGCTCCAACGCAACGGCGCAATCCCTCGACATGCTTCAGCACGCTGAAGCCGTTGGCGCAGATGCGGCGCTGGTCGTGACGCCCTATTACAACAAGCCCAACCAGGCAGGCCTGCTCAGCCACTACAAGGTTCTCCACGACAACAGCGCGATCCCGATCATCCTCTACAATATTCCGGGACGGTGTGTGATCGACATATTGCCGGAAACCATGGCCGAGATGGCACGCTGGCCGCGGATTATCGGCGTGAAGGATGCCACCGGCAGCATGGAGCGGGTCAGCAAGCAAAGGGCACTTTGCGGCAAGGCTTTCATGCAGTTCAGTGCTGAGGACGCCGCTGCACTGGGTTTCAACGCCCATGGCGGGCACGGGTGCATTTCAGTGACCGCCAACGTGGCTCCAGGCCTTTGTGCCGAGTTCCAGAGCGCATCACTTGCTGAAAACCTCGAACTTGCCCGGGAGTATCAGGACCGCCTGTTGCCTCTCCACTCCGCGATGTTCCTCGAGCCACCCGCAGCCTGCGCCAAATACGGCCTGTCCAGACTGGGGCTTTGCCGCGAAGATGTCCGCTTGCCACTGACACCGGTGACTGAGGAAACCCGTCGCGAGATCGACAAAGCCATGGAAATCGCCGGTCTGCTCTAGAGCCTCTGCTCGTTCGCCGTACTCTCTGTGGCTGGAAATCGCATTCCGAGCGATTGGTTATCTGAAGCGCCCCGGCTCGGGGCGCTTCATTTATTTGATCAAGCCGTGACGGGCTTACTGAACCCGCGGAAAAAGCGTCTCGATTTCGCCGAGATCGCTATTGCCTTCCAGCCGGTCAAGTTCCGGCTTCCACGGGCAGGTGACAGCCGGTGCGTTCAGCATGGCAAGAGCCTTCCCGGCAGATGCAGGGATGACCTGTGTCAGCGCTTCCATGACGACGCGCAGGCAGTCCAGCGTCACGTAGATCACCGTCTGGCAACGCTCGCGGGTCTCCTCGTTCTTGATGAGATCCCAGGGAGCCTGCTCGGCGAAGTAGTTGTTCATCTCGTCGGCGACGGTAATGATCGACTGCATGCGAGCCGGGATTTCAGCAAGGTTGACCCATTCGCCCATGCCCTTGGTGGCTTCAAGCACGGACTTGCGGATCGCTTCGTCCTCGGCTGACAGCGGACCCGGTGCCGGCAGTTTGCCGTCAAAACGGGCCTTGGAGAACTTGGCCGCCCGCGACAGCAGGTTGCCGATCTTGTTGCCCAGTTCCGTGTTGTAGGACTGGGTGATGAAGTCGACCGAAATCTGGCTGTCGCTGTCCGCACGCATGTGCCGGGCGAGGTACCAGCGCAAGGCGTCGACGCCCAGCTTCTCGATGACCTCGATCGGATCGACGACGTTGCCGATGGACTTCGACATCTTCACGCCGCCCGCACCAACCCAGTGACTGTGGACGGACAGCTTCTTCGGCAGCGGCAGACCGGCGGCCATCAGCATGATCGGCCAGTAGACCCCATGCGGCTTGAGAATATCCTTGCCGATCAGGTGCTCGCATTCCGCCCACCAGCTCTCGTAGCCTGCTTCCGGCCAGTTGATGTTGGTGAGGTAGTTCGCCAGCGCATCGAACCAGACATAGGTGACGAAGTCAGTGTCGAAAGGCAGTTCGATACCCAGGGTTACACGGGCCTTCGGCCGGGAGATACAGAGATCTTCCAGCGGTTCGGACAGCATCTGCTTCAGTTCGTTCTTGAACGCTTCGGGCTGCACGAAGTCCGGATTTTCGACGATGTGCTGCAGAAGGCGCTCGCGGAACGGTTCCATCTTCAGGAAGTAGTTGGTTTCCTCCGTCTGCTCCACCTTCATTGTCGGGTGCAGCGGGCACTGGCCCTCTTCGGTCAGATCGGATTCCTTCTTGAACTCCTCGCAGCCCTTGCAGTAGGTGCCGGTGTAGTTCTTCTTGACGATCAGATCCTTGTCGAAGATCGACTGCTCCATTCCAGCGACGGCCGTCTTGTGGCCCTCGCGGCTGGTGCGCACGAAATAGTCGTAAGCCACGTCCAGACGGTCGAAGACATCGCGGAATTCTGCACAGCGCATGTTGAGGTAGTCTTCAACCGACATTCCCTCTTTTTCCGCTGCTTCCTGGTTCTTCTGTCCGTGCTCGTCCACGCCGGTGGACAGCATCATGTCATACCCCAGCGCCTGTCGGTTGCGTTTCAGGATATCGGCCATCACGGACGTGAAGGCGTGACCGATATGCGGAGAACCGTTGACGTAGTAGATCGGGGTGGTGATGTAGCTTTTCATCCAAACGCTTTCGAAATGTTTGGGCGGAAACAAGTCCGGTCCGGCCTGTTGCGGCGCATCTGCCGTTCCGCCTAAAGAGGTGCGAGCTATATTCCATACTCGCCCGCACAAGAAAAGCCCCGGCCTTTGAAAAGACCGGGGTTCTGCTTCGTTATATGGGGTGTGGCAAGGCCGATTGAAAGGTCAGCCGATCAGCCAGATGCCGCCCAGAACGAAGAGTGCCAGAAACGCTGTCTGCGTGACCAGCATCCAGATGGCCGGGCCGCCGACTTCCAGCAGTTTCGGAATGGAGGTTTTCATGCCCACTGCCGCAATTGCGGCCAGCAACGCCCAGCGGGAAACGTGTCCGGCCGCCTCCTTGGCAACGTCCGGAATAAGGCCGAAGGAATTGAGTGCGGCAAGCACCAGGAAGGCGACAACAAACGCCGGCATGATCGGAGGACGGGCGCTGCCCGGCTCCGAACTCTTGCGCAGGATGAGCGCCGCGACCAGAACGATGGGCGCCAGCATGGTGACGCGGATCAGTTTCACCAGCGTCGAAAGGTCTCCGGTTTCCTCGGAGATCGAGAAGCCGGCCCCGACAACCTGGGCAACATCGTGGATCGTGCCGCCAAGGAAGACACCCGTCGCGTCCATGGAAAGGCCGAGGGAGGAGGTGAGGATCGGGTAGAAGATCATGGCCAGTGTGGACAGGACGGTCACGGTAATCACCGTAAAGGCGAGATCGCGTTCGGCATGTTCGCGTTTCGGCAGGATGGAGCCGATTGCCATGGCCGCGGAGGCACCGCAAATGGCGACCGCGCCGCCGGTCAGAAACGAAAACAACCTGTCTCGTCCGAACAGCCCGCCGATCAAGAGGGAAAAGCCGATGGTAACCAGGACGCCGAGGATCACCAGAAGCAGAAACGGCAGACCCAGCTGCTGCACCATTTCCACGCTGATGCGGACGCCGAGCAGGGCAACGCCGACACGAAGCAGCGTGCGGGCTGCAAAGGCGATGCCTTCACCCGTGCGCTGTTCCTCCGAAAGGAAGTTCAGCGGCATGCCAAGCAGGATGGCCATCAACATGGCCGGTGCCCCGTAGTGCTCGTTGAGGAATTGCGCAGCAATGGCGACAAGCCCGGCAATCGCAATACCCGGGAACAGCCGGTTAGCCCGGTCTTTCAATGGAGCAACCATGAAACGTTCTTAGTCCTTGTTGATGTTTACCGGTCGACGGGAAGGCCGCTCGGGACAGTGGCAGGGATGCCGAAGGGCGGGGCCGTGACGGACTGCGTGCCGGTCAGGCTTTTCAGGAAAGCCTCCAGATCGGCAATCTCCGCATCCGAAAGGGGGAGAGGTTCAATATCCCTGAATCGGGCCTGACGCGCCATCTCACGAGCGTCATTCCAGACCACAAAATCGATCGCCTGCAGCCAGGGCGCTTGTGGAAGGGCTGCGGTTTCCGGTGTCCAGGCTTTCAGCATTCCCTTGGGGTCGAGATGATGCCGGATGATCCCCTCCAACGTGGGGTAGGCGCCATTGTGGCCGTAAGGGGCGGTCAGCTCGACATTGCGCAGCATCGGAGTCCGGAACCTGTAGGCATCTTCCAGGCGGTCGGTTTCTCCCATCACGCCGACATCGCGCACCATCGGATCGAAGCTGCGGGTGCGGCCCGGACCAAAGGGGGGCAGGCCCAGGGCGTGGAATTTCTGATCGCTGAGCAGTTTGCCCGAATGACACGAGGAGCACCCGGCCTTGCCGTAGAAGAGATCGAGACCCTGCTTCTGGGCCGGATCCAGAGCGCTTTCGTCACCGGTGAGATACGCGTCGAACGGGCTGTCGAAGCTCTGCCATTCAATTGCCTGGAAAGCTGCCAGCGCATTTGCGATTTCAACGATCGTGACCGCTTCAGGCGCGTCGATATGATCGAACGCCTCGACAAACAGGCGGCCATATTCCGGAATGATGCGGACGCGTTTGGCAAGGATCGGCCAGGCGTTGTCGATGCGATCGTAGATGGCCCCGGCGATCTCGTTTTCCTTCGGATTGCCCGCCATCTCGAACTGGGCCGTCACCGGAAAGACAGCCTGGGCGGCGAGCAGAGAATTGAAGCCCGTGGGCAGCCATTCTTCCGCCGGCGAATTGAAGCCGTTTTCGAAGGTGTCGGCAATCGACAGGCGGCCGTCATGAAACAGGACGTGGAGCTCTTTTGCTCCCAAGTTCCAGAGACCTGGAGCGTTTCGCGGAATCCGTTTCTTAATGCGGCTGTCACCGGTTCCGGCAATCCGCATGAGCCCCAACCCTTCGCCGCCTTCGCCGATGCCGAGCGACAACCGGTCCCCGGTGCCAAGGGTCGGGTGGTGGCATGTGGCGCAAGCAATATTCCTGTTGCCGGAGAGGATCTTGTCGTAAAAAAGCAACTGGCCGAGGGCTGCCTGCTTTCTGTCGAAGGCGATGAAATCGTCTTCCTTCAAGGGCGGTGGCAATTCGGAAGCAATCGCCGGTGCCGACAAGCCGAAGACCAGAGGGAGCAACCGCAACACATGAAAACCACGCTGACCGCCGCTCTTTTTGCTCTTGTGTTGTGCACGAGTTCTGCTCAGGCGGAAATCGAAGCCGCGCGCGACCTTATGGAGGCCAATCGCTACGAAGAGGCGATGAAGGAACTTTGGCCGGCGGCACGCTCCGGCAACGCGGATGCGGAAGAACTGATCGGTGTGATGTACGCTATGGGGCTGGGTGTCGAGCGCGACGACCAGCGGGCATTCGAGTGGTATCTCAGAAGCGCGATGAAGGGGCATCCGGGTGCCCAGTCCGGTGTCGGCTGGTACTATGAGGTGGGCCGGGGCATGCCGGCTCCGGATCTCGTGCGGGCTTACATGTGGTACACGCTCTCCGCCATCGGGGGGGACCCCGACGCCGCGATCTCTCTGGAAGAGGTGGTCAAGAAGATGACCAAAGACGAGATTGAGAAGGCGCATATCCTGGTCGGTGATTACAAGGTCTGGATGTATCCGTTCAATTGAAAGCCGGCGGTTCGTTCCTGATCGGCGCAGAACTCGCGTGATCGAGTGCTGGGCGGACCGGACCATTGAGTTCTGGCTCTCCCGGGTCTCCCGCGGCTTCACCATGGGACGTGTGCCGATCCCTGTCCAGTTTACGGCAGGCACGATTCCTGATCGGTGCATGTGCTGGGATGTGTCACGCCCTGCAGTGGCAAGGCGTGACACGGTGTTTCGTCAGTTCAGATCGGCAGAGCGATTGGCGTTGATGTCGGCTTCGGCCGTAGCCACGGCTTCTTCCAGGGCGCCGAAGATCTCGCCGCCGCGTCCGACATTGCCCTTGAACCAGTCATAGACCGGAGCGGCTGCTTCCTTGAAGGCTGCCTTTTCTTCCGGGGTCGGAACGTAAAGATCGCCGCCACCGGCCACGAAGTCCTCATAAGCCTTGATCGACTTGCGCTTCGGCGAAGCGAAGGTTGCCTGCTGCAGGGCGTAGAAACCGTCCACCACGACACGGCGCAGGTCTTCCGGCATCGACAGGAACTTCTCGTTGTTCATCCACCACAACGCGCCCATGTAGGCATGGCCGTCGAGGGTGACATACTGAAGCCCGGCATCCGGGAACTTCATGCCCATGATGTCGGTGATGCCGTTCTTGGAACCTTCGACAACGCCGGTCTGAAGCGAGGTGAACAGTTCCGGCCACGGGATCGGCGTCGGAGCAGCGCCAAGTGCCTTGACCAGTTCCTGCGGCAGGTCGGCCACCACGGTGCGGATCTTCAGGCCCTTGAGGTCTTCCGGCTTGGCGACGCGATGCTTGGTGTTGGCGAAGTTGCGCCAGCCACCGGTGTTGCCGATGGTCATCAGGCGGATGGTGTCACCGGAATCCTCCAGTGCCATCGTGCGCATGGTGCGGGTGAATTCACCCGACAGGACATGCTCCGCAATCCGGTCGTCGCTCATCATGTAGGGCAGGTCGAGAACCTGGACATACGGGAAAATGCCCGCCGCGCCGCCGGAGGTGGAGATGTAGATGTCGATCGCACCGTCGGAAATGCCCTGAAGGCATTCGGCGCCGTTGGAGCAAAGCTGCGTGCCGATGAACAGTTCAACCTCGATGGCGCCGTTGGAAGCGGCCTCAACGAAGTTCTTGAAAACGACAAGACCGTCGTAGTCTTCGTCGTTTTCGTTGGAGTTGGCGGTTGCGCGCAGCGTGTAGTCCGCGGCAAGCGCGCTCAGCGACGATCCGGCAAGCATCGCCGCGACGGTGAGCGTTTTCAGTGCAGTTTTGAGCATTAGGTTCCTCCCTTAGAAAGCTCAGGATCAGTTGGCAAATCCGGTCAGACGCGGGATCGTCATCGAAAGTGCCGGAATATAGGTGATCAGGAAGATCACCGCGATTTCCACCGCCAGAAACGGCAGGATGGCTTTGGCAATGGTTTCAACCCGTTCTCTTGAAACCGAAGCCGCAACGAAGAGCACCAGTCCCATGGGCGGCGTTGCCAGGCCGATGGTCAGGTTGACGCTCATGATGATGGCGAAATGGATCGGATCGACGCCCAGGTTGACGAAGATCGGTCCGAGAATGGGGCCGAGAATGATGATGGCAGGGCCTGCATCCAGGAACATGCCGACAACGAAGAGCAGCAGGTTGATCAGGAACAGCAGGATCAGCGGGTTCTCCGACAGGGTGAGAACGAACTCCGCCATGATTTCGGGAGCGTGGCTGAGGCTGACGACGGTCTTGAAGGCCATCGCCGCACCGACCAGGAGAAGCACCACTGCAGAGGTTATGCCGGCCCTGTTCAGGACACCCGGGATCTCGGACACCTTGATGGAGTGCAGAACGAAGAAGCCGATAACTAGCGCGTAGGCAACTGCGACCGCGGCTGCTTCCGTCGGCGTGAAGACCCCCAGCAGAATGCCGCCGAGAATGATGATCGGCGTCTGAAGCGGAGCAACTGCTTTCTTGCACACGACCCGAAAATCTTCCGAGACAGCACTTCTGAGCTTCCACAAGAGCACATGGGAAACCGCCAGGAAGACCGCGAACAGGATGAAGGAAGTCGTCGTTGAAAGGGAAGCGAACCCGGTCAGGTTGATCACAAGGTCCGCGATCACTGTGAAGAGGGCAGCCAGGTTTGCCCTCAGCACAATGAAGGAGAACCAGTATTCCACCGGTGCCATGGTTTGGCCGGGGTTGACGATCCTCTGTGCTTTGGGAAGGTCGTACTTGTTGGCCATGACCTTGACCATCAGCATCAGGCCGATGCCGACCATGATGCCGGGTACAATACCGGCCAGGAACAGCGCGGCAACGCTCTCGCCCATCACATAGGCATAGATGATCATGATGCCCGACGGCGGAATGATCGGCCCGATGACGGAACTCGCAGCGGTGATTGCCGCAGCAAAACGCCTTGTGTAACCCTGCTTCTCCATTGCCGGGATAAGCATGGATCCGAGTGCGGAGGTATCGGCAACAGCAGAACCGGACAAGCCTGCAAACAGCATCGACGACAGGATGTTCACATGAGCAAGGCCGCCGCGCAGATGTCCCATCAGGGCCTGGCTGAACTCGACCAGCCGCATGGTGATGCCGCCCTTGTTCATCAGCTCGCCTGCGAGCATGAAAAACGGAATCGCCATCAGAGGAAAACTGTCCATGCCGTTGTAGACGTTGCGGTAAAGCAGCGTGATGTCTTTTTCCTGGCCGTTCAGCCAGAGCAACAGGCCAGGGGCCGCCAGAAGGCCGAAGAAGACAGGCAGTCCGATCAGCAGGAAGACGAGGAAAACAGGAAGGAACCAGATCAGCATCAGTCAGCTCCTGCCATGTCGGGATCGGGAATGACCGGCATGCGGTCGGCGCCACCGAAGCTGGCGATGATGTTGCGCAGGATCAGCTCGATGTTGACGAGCGTCAGCAGGAATACGCCGACGAGGATGGAAGCCATCATCCAGCTGCGCGGCACGCGGATCCATTCGCTGAAGGAAAGGTTGCCTGGAACATAAAGCGAGGCGGTTGCGAAACGGCCTCCGAAACCGGTGACTTCCGAAAAGCCGATCTTCAGGGCAACGACGAGCACCACAAGTGAAATAAGCAGAAGGAGCAGGGATATGGCGCTTCCCAGCAGGCGAGGCAGGGAATGGGTGAACATGTCGATGGCAACGAAACCGCCTCTGCGGAACGCTGTTGGTGCCATAAGACCTGTCATCCAGAGCATGCAGAAACGGGCTGCTTCGTCCGGCCAGGGCAGGGCATTGTTGAAGACATAGCGGAACACGACCTGAACCAGGATCGCAATCACCATCAGGGCGACGGCAACAATGCCGATGCCCCGGCCAATTCGCAACAGCAGCGAATTGACGAAGTCGAGCGGTGCAAGAACCGCCAGCAAAATGCCCATTCGGGCTCCTCCCTGGATCAACCGGCCATCATGTGCGCGAACATGAGAACCGCGAAGCTGATCATGTTAAAAGTGGTGAAGCGGTCTTCTGCGTTCTCCTGCGACAGAAGGCTTCTCACTTTCCTCCAGAACGGGCCGGTCACCGCCCCGTTTTCCGCCCTTATTTTGGAGCGATTTGTCCGAGTTTGCCTGCATAAAACGTCAGGGCCTCGCCTGAACGCATCTCGGCCTGCAACACTTGCCCAAGAACGATCAGGTGATCGCCGCCCTCATAGGCGGTGAAGCGCTTGCACTCGAAGCGGGCGAGACAGTTTTCGATCAGGGGCACGCCGTTGCCGTCGATCGTATAGGTGAGCTGATCGAAAGCATGGGCATTGCGCACGAAACCGTTGCAGACTTCAGCCTGTTCGTTGCTGAGAACATGAATGGCGTAATGTTCGGCCGTTTCGAAATACCTGAACCTGCGCGATCCCTTGTCCGGCATCCACAGGACCAGCGCCGGTTCCAGGGAGACGGATGAAAAGCTGTTGGCTGTAATGCCGACGGGGCCGTCGGCCGAGCCGGTGGTCACCACCGTAACACCGGTGGCAAATCGACCGAACGCATCCCGCAAGAGGCGGGTGTTGTCGGCGTCCGGTTCGAAGGTCACGGTATGATTGGCATTCTGCATGGTCATCAGGGCACCTCTGTTCCAAGTGCCGCTTCGTAAAGACGGTACCAGGTTTCGCGATCCAGGCTGACTTTCAGCGCGTCGGAGATCTGGGCAATGCGCTCCAGATTATTCGTGCCCATGACCGGCAAAAGTTGCGCCGGATGAGCCAGAAGGAAGGCGACCGCGACAGCGGACCGGTCTACACCGGCCTCTGCAGCAATTTCGTCCATTACGGTGCCAAGCTTGCCACTTTCGGAAATCAGCGAGCCACCACCGAGGGGGGACCATGCCATCAACCGGGTGCCGAGGCGCTGGTGGAACGCGAGGTCGCCATTGGTGAACGGCGCGATTTCCTTCAGTGAGATCTCGATCTGGTTGGTCACAAGCCGGTTCGACATCGCCGACTGCAGCAGCTCCCAGTCCCAGGGGCGGAAGTTGGAGACACCGACATTCCGCACCTTGCCGCTCTTGACGAGGTCATCGAGCGCGGCGCCGGTCTCGTGATGATCCATCAGCGGGTCCGGGCGATGGATCAGCAGCAGGTCGATGGTCTCGATGCCCATCTCCGTGAGGGAGAACTCGACAGACTTCTCGATGTGTGATCGGGACGTGTCGTAGTATTTCACCCTGGCATCCGAATACCGTCCCATCGGCGCGACAATGTCGCATTTGGTGACGATTTCCATCTGACCACGCAGGGCCGGATTGGCTTTCAGCGCCCCGCCAAGCACGGCCTCTGCGGCATAACCGCCGTAAATGTCAGCCTGATCGAAGGTTGTGATGCCTTGGTCGAGACAGGTCTGGATCTTGCGTTCCACGTAAGCGGGGGACGTGTCGCTGTCGTCGCCGATGCGCCACATGCCATAGATCAGCCGGGAGAAGTCCAGGGTTTCAGAAAGTTTCACGCGGTCCATTAGCGGCGCACTCCTTGGCCAAGCGGGGTTGCCGGCGTTTGAGCCGGTACACGACCATAAGCGTGCGGCAGGGAACATGTCTTCAGGTTCGGCAGGACCCTGGACCCGAAATGCCTGGCTTCTTCCAGGTGCGGATAGCCGGAGAAGATGAAGGCACGAATACCCATCTTCTGATAGGCCTCGATCTTGGACATCACCTGATCGGTTGACCCGACCAGCGCTGCCCCGCAACCGGACCGCGCCCGGCCGACACCCGTCCACAGGTTCGGTTCGATATAACCGAATTCATCAGCGATCTCGCGGTTCTTTGCCTGGTGGCTCACCCCCAGCGACTTGGCATCAAGTGCCCGTTCGCGAATGGCGGTTCCCTGGGTCTCGTCAAGTTTGGAGACGATATAGTCCGCGTATTCCTGCGCTTCCTTTTCCGTGTCACGCACGATCATGTGCACGCGCAGGCCATAGTCGAGTGTGCGGTCGTATTTCTCGGCGACCGCGTTGACCGCCTTCATGCGGCCTTCCAGTTCCTCGATCTTTTCCGGCCACATCAGGTAGACGTCGCAATGCTGACCGCAAAGGTCCAGCGCATCCGGAGAATAACCTCCGAAATAGAGCAGGGGCCCACCGGTCTGGTAAGGCCGGGCGGGGTCCGTGGTCAGGCCCTTGAAGTTATAGACCTTGCCTTCGTAATTGATTTCGTCCTGCGTCCAGGCCTGCTTCAGGATCTCCACCACTTCCCGCGAACGCTGGTAGCGATAGCTGCTGTCGGCCTGCTCGCCCGGAAAGTCGGACGAGATGATGTTGACCGTCAACCGGCCCTCGAGCATGTGGTCCAGCGTGGCAATGGTCCGCGCCAGCATGATCGGCTGCATCTCGCCGCAGCGAACCGCTGCCAGCAGGTTGATCTTGTCGGTGATCGGAGCGCAGCCGGCGACGAAGGACAGGGTGTCCTGGCCCACCTGGTAGGACGACGGGCACAGGATGTTGCGGAAGCCCTGCTGCTCGGCTGTTTTCACGATCGAAGAGCAATGCTCCCAGGAGGAACGCAGATGGCCTTCGGGTACGCCCAGAAACTGATAGTCGTCGGAACACAATGCGGCGAACCAGGATACCTCCGCTGCATCAAGATCCGGTGACGTGACTGGGACTACGGTCATGAAGTGCCTCCCTTGGACCATCTTGTCGAATACCGAAACCCGCATGCACCGACATGGGCGCGATTGTGGTTTCGCTATTTTCGTTTGTTTTCGAATGGCTTCATTCTGCCTTCGATTTCTTCTTGCATATCACCCGTTTTGATGTAAATCAATAGTGTATCAATTTTGAAAACGAGACCTTCGAACCGCCATGCCAGCCGCCTCGCAAACCTCTACCGCGCTGCCGTTATATGTGCAGATAAGTGAGCTTTTGATCAGGGATATCGCGGCCGGGCGGCTGATCGACGGGGAGCGGCTGCCGCCTGAAAGGGACATGGCAGAGGAGCTTGGCATCTCCATCGGAACCCTTCGCAAGGCACTCGCCGACCTTACGCAAAAAGGCTTACTCGAGCGGATCCAGGGGTCGGGAAACTACATACGGCAGGGCGGCACGCATGAGAGCGTCTACGCCATGTTCCGTCTGGAACTCCTGAGCGGAGGTGGTCTGCCACGCGCGGATATTCTGGACGTAAAGCGCCTGGACAAGCCGGACGATCTGCCGCTTTTCGGTACCAGCGCCGAAGGCACCCGTATCCGCCGGCTGAGGTTTCTCAACGATGTGATGATTGCGGTGGAGGAAATCTGGCTCGACGGCGACGCGGGATTCGTGCGGCGCGAGCTTCTGTCGGACTCGCTTTACCGCTTTTACCAGAAACACCTCGGGTTCTGGATCGTGCGTGCAGAAGACCGGGTGACCATCCGTGCGCTGCCGGACTGGACGCCGGAACTCTTTCAGAAGACGCCGGGTACTCTCACAGGCTTTGTCGAACGGTTCAGCTGGGCGGATCGCCCCAAGCCGGTCGAATATTCGCGAACCTGGTTCGACACGGACCGGGCGCATTACGTGCAGCGCTTGAAATAGGTGGACGAGAAATGCCACCGCGCATGGAGGACTGAATGCCTGCAAAGGTAAGATATGGTGTCATTGGCTGCGGGATGATGGGGCAGGAGCACCTGCGCAACATCGCACTCCTGCCGGACACCGAAGTAACGGTGATCTTCGAGCCGGACGCCGGAATGGCGGAAGCGGCAGCAAGATTTGCGCCTCTTGCGCGATTTGCCAATTCCGTTTCGGAACTGCTGGAAGTGGACGAACTGGACTGCATCCTGATTGCCAGTCCGAACCACTGCCATGTGCCGCAGATGGAAGAAATTCGCCGCAAGCGCCCGTTGCCGCTTCTCGTCGAAAAGCCTCTCTTCACCGATCCCAAGGATGTTGCCGAGCTGGAGGCTTTCAAGGCGTCCTATCCGGCGCCCGTGTGGGTGGCGATGGAGTACCGCTACATGCCGCCGATCGCGGCGTTGATCGAGCAGGCGGAAGCAGCCACTGGCGGCATCAAGATGCTGACCATCCGCGAACACCGTTTTCCCTTCCTCGACAAGGTCGGCGCATGGAACCGGTTCAACCGCTACTCCGGTGGTACATTCGTTGAAAAGTGTTGCCATTTCTTCGATCTCATGCGGCTGATCATGCAATGCGAACCAGTCCGCGTGATGGCGTCGGCCGGCCAGGATGCCAATCACAAGGACGAGGTCTACAATGGCGAGCAGCCGGACATACTCGACAATGGCTATGTGATCGTCGACTTCGAAAACGGTGCTCGGGCCATGCTGGAACTTTGCATGTTTGCCGAAGGCTCGCGCTACCAGGAAGAAGTGTCGGCCGTTGGCCCGGAAGGCAAGATCGAAGCCTTCGTGCCGGGTCCCGGACGCTTCTGGCCAGAACACCTCGGCGAGCCGCCGGTGCCTCAGCTTGTCGTGTCGCCCAGGGACCCGAAGGGGCCGCGTCAGATCGATATTCCGGTTGACCCGATGATCCTCGATGCAGGCGACCACAACGGCTCGACATTCTATCAGCACGAAGGCTTCGTGGCTGTCGTACGCGGTGAAAAGCCGGCACCTGAAGTGACGCTTGAAGACGGATGGCGGGCTGTGGAAATGGGGCTGGCGGCACAGCAGTCTGCCCGTACGGGTCAGGCCGTGACGCTAAGATCTCAGGCGCTTTCCTCCGTCGCCTGCTGACAAGGGGATTTTCCTCTGGAAACCTGGCCGGTACGACATTTGTCGTGCCGGCTTTTTTCTTGCCAGCCCGGCAGACGAGAAAGGGCTACCAGCGTTCCTTCGGCAACAGGGACTGCACGTTGTTGGAACTGAAGCCATCCCGTCCGCGCCGCAGGTTGATGGCGCGGATCGGTACCTGGTATTCTCGGCCCGTGTCCGACTTCTTGCACTGCTGTTTCCGGTAGGCGAAATTGTCCGGCACGTTCCTGTGGTTTTGCACCAGGACGCAGAAGACGTCGTAGCGGCCGTTCACGGCCACGTCCCGCCGCGCGCCCTGGGCGACGATTACCTGCATGTGGCGGGTGAAGGCCTTGTCGAAAAGCATAAAGTTGCAGTAGGGCTCGCTGCCGTTGGGTGTGCGCGTGCTCTGGCAATAAAATATCTCTGCCCAGGCTTTCTGCGGAGCAGCGAGCGGGAAAGAGCCGATCGAGACCAAGCCCGCCAATACGGCTGCCAGAGCGTAACGCTTCACCATTCCCTTAAACTCCTGGTCGAAATGCAGTTTTTTTCAACGTGATCTTGCGGATAGAATATCACTCCACGTAAGATTTACCCGTGACGCCCCTCACAGGGAATAGGCGTGACGACGAAATTTAGCTTGCCTCGGGAACGCACAGGTTCCCGTCACGTGCACAGACACATGCACCGACATCGACAGGGTTGGTTGAACCGGCCCCCGGGAGGTCCCAATGCGTAAGTCTCTTTCCGTTCTTTTGTCTTCCACTTTGATTTTGCAAACGGTTTTCGTAAACGGCGTGCTTGCCGCGCCGGCCCTGACGACCGCCAACGTGAATTTCCGACAAGGCCCGGGAACGAACTTCGGCTCACTGGGAACGGTGCCGTCCGGCACGCAGGTCGAAATGGAGAACTGCGATGACAGCGGGGCCTGGTGTTCAATCAGCTACAACGGCCAGAACGGGTTTGTCAGCGGACAGTATCTTCAGCTTAGCGAACCGGAACAGACGACCGGCTGGCCGCGGTCTTTCCAGACCGATGCCGGGGCGACGCTGGTGCTCTACCAGCCGCAATTCACCGAGTGGGACAACTTCAAGACCCTGAAGGCGATGGTGGCAGCGGAGTACATCAAGGACAAGGACGCCAAGCCTGTCTTTGGTGTGATCGGTGTCAGCGGCGCGACCGTGGCCGACACCGACAAGAGCGAAGTTGACATCAACCAGATCCAGGTAACGGAACTGAACTTTTCGGCCTTGGACCGGGAATCCCTCACTGACCTGTCGCTTCAGGTCGGCAAGATCATGCCGACCGGTACGATCACCGTGAAAGAGGATCGGATCACCGCAGGCCTTGCCGAATACCAGCGCATGGAGGATGTCCAGGGCCTGAGTTCGGAAGCACCACCTATCTATGTCTCGACCGAGCCGTCCATTCTCGTGCAGACCGAAGGCACGCCAATCTTTGCGCCAGTCAAGGGTGATCAGGGGCTCAGCTTCGTGGTCAACAGCAACTGGGACATTCTGAAAATCGACGAGAGCGGCGAACTCTATCTGCGCGATGAAAAATCCTGGATGAAAACCAAGGACGTCTCGGCAGGGTGGGAAGCGGTCGACAAGCTGCCGGATCTGATCGGGTCTCTTCCAGATGACGATAACTGGAAGGAAACCCGGGAAGCGATCCCGGGGGAACCGTTCGCGGACAATACTCCGCCGAAGGTGATCTATTCAGACACACCGGCCGAAATGATCGTCTTTGACGGCGAACCGGCTCTGGAACCGGTGGATGGCACCGATCTGGAATGGGCGTCCAACACCGAAAGCGACGTGTTCTACCTGAAATCCACGTCCACCTGGTACATTCTGGTATCCGGCCGCTGGTTCAAGTCCACCTCGCTCGACGGGCCGTGGACCTTCACCACTCCGGACATGCCCTCCGATTTTCAGAACCTGCCGGAAGACGCGCCGTACTATTCGGTCCGTTCGTCCATTCCAGGCACTTCTGAAGCGTCGCAGGCACGGCTGAAAGCCAGCATTCCGACAACGGCTCGCGTTGAGGTCGGTTCCGTCAGTGCGGATGTCTCCTATGCCGGCGATCCGGAATTCGAGAAGATCGACGGCACGTCGATGTCCTATGCGGTCAATACCAGCGACCAGGTGATCCAGGTCGGTGCGAAATACTACGTGCTGCAGGACGGTGTCTGGTTTGTCGGAGACAGCCCGGAAGGACCATTTACGGTTGCCACGGCGGTTCCTGACGAGATCTACACCATTCCGCCGTCTTCCCCGGTCTACAACACCACCTATGTGCGCATCTACGACAGCGAACCGGGAGCGGTCTGGTACGGCTACACGATGGGCTATCTGGCTGGGTTCCTGTCCTGGGGCGTCTTCGTTTACGGCACAGGCTATTATTATCGGCCCTGGTACCGTCCGGGGCTGCGCCCGATCTACTTCCCGCGTCCGGTGAGCTACGGGATCGGTGCCTTCTACAATCCGGTCCGTGGCACTTTCGGACGCTATGGCTATGCCTACGGTCCGCTGCGCGGCATCGCCGGCGGCGGCATCTATAATCCGCGTACGGGCGGCTACATTCGCGGTGCCGCCATCAGCGGCCCGCGCGGCAGTGCAGGCTTCATCAGCGCCTATAATCCGCGCACCGGCAATCGTGTCGTGGTTGGCGGAGCCCGGGGCATTTACGGCTCCTGGGGTGGCAAGGTCGTAAGCGGGCCGGAATGGTCACGCACGCGCGATATCCAGGCTGGCGCCGTGCAGCGCTGGAAGCAGGACGGCAATCTGGGCCGTGTAGCGAACCTTGATCGCCGTGGTGATGTCTTTGCCGGTCGGGATGGTAGCGTCTATCGCCGCGATGGTGAGAAATGGCAGAAATTCGAGGGTGGTCGTTGGGGCGAAGTCGCTGCGCCCTCCCACGAGGCAATCCAGGACCGCGTGGGTGACATTGGTGCCGGACTGGCCGGGGGAGCGATTGGCGCCGGAGCAGGCGCAGCCCTTGCCAACCGCCCCCTTGGCGACAAGATCCAGAACCGGCCGAACGTTCAACGCCCGACCAACCTGCCTGCAGGCCAGCGCCCGAATATCGAGCGTCCCAACGTCCAACGCCCGAATGTTCAAAAGCCGAATGTGGAGCGCCCAAACGTCCAACGCCCGGCGCAGAGGCCCAATGTTCAGCGCCCCAATGTGCAACGACCGAATATCCAAAAGCCGAATGTGCAGCGACCGGCGACCCGCCCTGCCACACGTCCGGCGGCACGACCCCAGGCGCCTGCACACCTGAGCAGGGACAACCGGGCGAGAACGGCAGGCAACCGTCAGGTCAATCGGCAGCGCAACGTTCAGCGCTCACGTCCGCAGGCACGCCCGCAACGTCATGGCGGCGGTGGCGGTGCGCGCAGGGGAGGTGGCGGACGCCGCCGCTGAGAATACCTAGATTGGAAGGTCGCGGGCATCCGCGATCGATTCCATGGTCATGTACGACGTGACCGTATCCAGATCGACTTTCTCGATCAGGCGCTGATAGACGCGGTCGAAGGCATTCATGTCTTCGGCCACCACTTTCAGCATGTAGTCGTAGTCTCCGGCAATCCGGTAGAAATCGATCACGTTCGGAATGGCCACCACTTCGCCCCTGAACCTTTCCAGCCACTCCTTGGAATGGTGCCGGGTCCGGATCATCACGAAGACCGTGAGATTCAACCCGAGCTGCGCCGGGTCCAGCCGGATCGTATGTCCTTCAATCAATCCACTGTCGTACAGCGTTTTCAACCGGCGCCAGCAGGCGTTCTGGGAAAGACCGACCTTGTCGGCAAGGTCTCTTTGCGAAAGACGAGCGTCGCGTTGCAGGGCGCGCAGCAGCGCGCGATCAATATGATCGAATTTTTTCTCCATGTTCGATCAATTGACACGATCCGGAGCGAAAAACAATCGAATGAGGTGAAGATATCCCAGTGAAAGGGGTCGTATGATCCGAAAAAGGCGTTTCGGAGCACAAAATGACCCAAAAAACAGGCACGGCACTCGATCATTTCATCGAGGAACTGAAATCACCGGACCTGGTTTCCCGCCTGCGCGCGGGATTGATCGGCGAGGGGGCAACCATCTCAGGCCCGTTTGGCGAACGCGAGCTTATTTACGCCGACTACGTCGCCTCCGGGCGGGCTCTGCGTCAGGTCGAGGATTTCGTTCTGGAAGAAATCCTGCCGGTCTACGCGAACAGCCACACCGAGGCTTCCTACTGCGGCAGCGCAATGACACGAATGCGCGAGGCCGCGCGATCTGAAATCGCCCGCATTTGCGGGGCTGACCAGGGCTACGCGACGGTCTTTTGCGGCTCGGGGGCAACCGCAGGCCTTAACCGGCTTGTACATCTTCTTGGTGTTTCAGCCGCCGCAGAGCGAGGCGAACAGCCACTTGTTGTGATCGGTCCCTATGAACATCACTCAGACATTCTGCCCTGGCGCGAAAGCGGAGCGGAGGTGATCGAGATAGACGAAGCGGAAACTGGTGGACCTGATCTTGCAGAGCTCGAGGTTGTCTTGCGCAAGGCGGGGGGCGGCCGGCTGATTGTTGGAGCATTCTCGCTGATGTCCAACGTAACCGGCATCGTTACCGACGACGTGGCGGTCACACGCATTCTGAAGCGTTACGGCGCGCTCAGCGTTTGGGATTGCGCGGGTTCCGGCCCTTACCTCCCGGTAGATATGAAAGCCGGCACTGATGCCCAGAAAGATGCGGTTGTTGTCTCGCCGCACAAGTTCATCGGTGGGCCAGCCGCGTCAGGCGTCATGATCGTGCGTAAGGAAGCTGTCAGCAAGGCGACACCGGTCTTTCCGGGCGGAGGGACGGTACGCTTCGTCTCGCCCTGGGCTCACGATTATTCAGACAATCTTTCAGCCCGCGAGGAAGCCGGTACACCGAACGTGATTGGCGATATCCGGGCGGCGCTCGCCTTTCTGGTCAAGGAAGCCATTGGGCAGCGGCTCATGGACGAGCGGAACGCCGCCTGGCGTGCCAAGGCGCTGGCGGTCTGGCGTGACAATCCGGCGATCGAGATCCTCGGAAACGACAAGGCCCGTCACGTGCTACCCGTGTTCTCGTTCCGTGTGAAGGATCTGGAACGCGGAGGCTATGTGCACCAGCAGCTCGTCACCCGCATGCTATCGGACATCTATGGCATCCAGGCCCGTGGTGGCTGCGCCTGTGCCGGGCCCTATGCCCATCGGTTGCTGGATATCGGTCCGGAACAGTCCGAAGCGTTGAGGGCGGGTATTCTTTCCGGTGAAGAACTGAAGAAACCCGGCTGGACACGGCTCAATTTTTCAGTGCTCATGACAGTAGACAAGGCGGACAAGATCATTGCCGCCGTCGAAGATCTGGCGCTGCATCCTTATCCGGCCGCGGATTACTACGCGTGCGATGAAACCACGGCCCGTTTCAAGGCCATGCAAGACGCTGCTTGAAGGACACCAAGTCGACATGTGCCGCTGGGCTGCCTGGAGCGGAGCTCCCAAATACCTGGAAGAAGTCATTTGCGATCCGGCGCATTCGCTGATCGACCAGAGCCGCAACGCGCTGTCCTGCAAGACATCGGTCAATGCCGACGGGTTCGGCGTTGCCTGGTACGGCGACCGGGACACCCCTTGTGTCTACAAGGACGTCCGGCCCGCCTGGTCGGATCCAAACCTGTTGCAGATCTCCAAGCACATCCGGTCTCGCCACTTCCTGGCACATGTGCGCGCCTCAACCGGAACGGCGACCACGCGGGACAACTGCCATCCTTTCACGTTCCAGCGCTGGACCTTCATGCATAACGGTCAGGTCGGCGGCTACGACAAGGTGAAGCGTCGCCTCGACAACATGATCCCGGACGACCTTTACCGCGACCGCATCGGCGGCACCGACAGCGAAAGCCTGTTTCTGGTCGCGCTCGCCTATGGACTCAATCTGCACCCGCGCGCGGCGATGGCGAGAGCTGTGTTCGAAGCAGAAGCCCTGTCCAAATACGCCGGAACGACGCCGCACATGCGTTTTGCTGCCGGCTGGTCGGATGGTGAAACGCTCTATGCCGCCCGCTATGCTTCGGACAACCTGGCGCCGACGCTCTATTACCGGGTGTATGACGACGGTGTGATGGTGGTGTCCGAACCGCTGGATGAAGCCCGCGGATGCTGGATGGAAGTGCCTCAGGGCCAGATGATCGAGGTCAGGGACGGGAAAGTGAACCAGGTTGCCTTCCTGAGTGATGAACAGCTCGCCGACGCCTGAGTTTCCGCACTGACCTGCCCGGACTGACCTGCCAGAACTGAATTGTCAGATGAGGCTGGACGGCAGCCTCAGCGGCAGAAATCGCCAACGGCTTGACCTCAGACTGGCGTTTCGATCCAGTGCCAGGCGATATCGATTTCATCCCGGTCGAAGTGCTTTTCCTGAATGCCGACCATCCGTGCAAACGTGGCGTCGATCGCAACGAGGGCGGCAAGCAACTTGCTGTCCGTCACGATGGCGATCTTGTTGAGATGCTGCATGTTGGCAAGCACCCACCGGATGTCCGCCTTGGCGGCCTCGAAGGAAACGCCGACATGATCGCCAAGAACGACCAGAACGCTGATCTTGCCCTGGTCTTCAATCATCTCCTCGGCCTTGGCGATCAGGTTCTTTTCCTGATCAATATCGATTTTTCCGGAAATCTCGACACCGAGAACGGCACCCTGGCTGCGGGGCAGAATGGTGTACATGCTGGTTCCTCCGGCAGTGACTGGACGGCACAACCAGAAGGGTAAACCCAAACACGAAAAATAAGAACCTGCCTGACCTTTTTTGCTGACCGCCCGGCAAGGCGCCAGGCACCCTTGAGCGGCAAAGTCTCTGGTGCAATCAGGCGATTTCCCGTCCGGCGCCCGTCATCATGGTGCGGGTCAGCTCGTCGACTTCGTCCCGCAACTGGCGCGTGAGAGCACTGCAATCGGTGCGATCACGGCCGTAACCCAGGTTGAACTCATAAAATGAAGGCGCTTGCCTTGGCATCAGAACGTGCTGAAGCATGGTCTCCAGCTTGTCGAACGCCTTGGCAAGTCGGGCTTCGACGGTTCGTGCCGCTGCATACTCATCCCAGAGGGAGGTTAGCTCCCCAGCCACGTCACCCGGCAGCGGTTCACACAAGGTCAGGAAGTCCCGCCTCTCGCGTTCCTGCCGGTCGTCACCCGGCGTCTGGAGTGGAGCGGGGACATCTCCGGAGATGGCTTCGCCCAGGTCATGCACAAGCGTCAGCTTCAGGAGCTTGAGCAAGTCGATTTCTTTCAGCTCTGGTTCGAACAACAGAACCATCAAGGCCAGTCGCCAGCTATGTTCGGCAGTGCTCTCCGGCCTGCCGCCGGTTGTCGTTCCCGAGCGAAGCGTGTCTTTCAGCTGCTCTGCAGCCTGAAGGAAGTCCAGCAGGCCTCTCAGTCTGGTGTGGGAAATTTCAGGAAGATCGAGGGAAGGGAGCGTCTTTGTCATGGTGGCCAGATTATTGCGGGCCACCGCGCCAGACGAGTTACCGCATAATTTATGCGGCATCCTGTTCTTCACGGACCAGCCGCGCAAACCGTCCGTCTGACAGCGGCAGGCGCGAAATCCGGATGGTGCTCTCCGGGATGGTCATTTCCGGAAAATCAACGTGTTCCGTTCGGTAGACAATGTCCGGAGCATCCGGCTCGAACCAGCCATAGTCGGTCAGTCTGTGCTCCGTTGCCCGGATGCCTTCGGACGCAAAACGCCATAGGGGCCGGTTCAGAAACTCGCTCACCGGTGCGCGCCATTCGCAGGCACGCGGTACGGATATGGCCAGCAGCCTGTGTGTGAGGTCGCAGACCAGATGCACGGGAACTGCGGACCGGGAGACAAGATCAAGCAGGGCCTTGTCGGCGGCGCTCTCCGGACGTGCCCTCAGCAGACGGGTGATCTTCGCCCTGTTGCTGTCGTCCGGCTGCAACTTGCCACTCTCCCAGCGCGATATCCTCGTCTGCGAGACGCCGAGTTCATACGCCAGAGCTTCCTGCTTGACCCGGTTCAGTACGCGCCAGCGCCGCAGCGACGGTCCAAGACTGCTTTCAAGAACGGCGGTTTCTGTTTGCATGGTGCAAGTGTAACGCGTCCCGGGAATTTTGTGCAGCGGGAAAAGAAGCACGGTTCACCTGAGCAGGTGTCCGCGCCATCTGCGGGATCAGCGATACTTCTCGATGAACGCGTCGATCGACAACTTGCGAAAATCGGGCAGCCGTTGCTTCAGTTCTTCATGGGACCAGTCCCACCAGGAGATATCGATCAGCGCCTGTTCCTGATGTTCGGTGAAACGCCGTTTGATTTCCCTGGCGGCCACACCGCCAACAACGGTGTAAGGGGCGACATCCTTGGAGACGACTGCCCCGGCTGCAACAATAGCTCCGGTGCCGATCGAGACGCCGGCAAGCACGGTGACGTTGTGGCCGATCCACACATCATGGCCAATGGTGACCCAGTCGTCCTTGCGCCACTGGAAGAAATCCGCGTCGTCTTCGCCAAGGTCATAGGCAGCAGCACGGTAGGTGAAGTGGTGCTGGGAGGCGCGCCAGGTTGCGTGGTTTCCCGGATTGATGCGGACGCGACGGGCGATTGAACAGAACTTGCCGATGGTCGACCAGACGACATCGCCTTCCTGCACGATATAGGAATAGTCCCCCATGCTGCTTTCGCGCATTTCCGTGCGTGCGCCAACCTCGGTCCAGATGCCGAGATCACAATTCAGCACCCTGGCCTCCGGATGAATGTTCGGGGCTTCGGTGAGGGAAGGCTTCTGGGTCGGGGCGGACATGGATGCTCCATATAGCGTTGGAAGGAGTGCGGAAACGGTTTGTAGCCGTGTTGCTGGCACCGGTCGTGACGCTTTGATGACACTGGCGTGACTTCCGTTACTTTTTTTGCATGCATCCACAGCGGTGAAAACGGCATTTGGCGGGTAGAAGCCTTGTATTTGAGCACTGATTTCCGAGTGAATTTCAGCCAGGCATGTGTGACGCCGAGGGGGCCCGGAAAGCGCTGAGAGCGCAGCGGAATTCCCGCCGGCGATGGTTGTTCTGCCGATGCTTCAGGCAGGGATGTCATTGATTTGTCATAAAATTTTGGGCTCCCCGACAAAGGAATGTCATTTTTCTGTAATGGTCCGGTGGCTCTTGTCGCGCAGCACGACGAACACAACGGACAGGGCTGGCGCGTGATTCAATTTCAGGAAGTCACCAAGACCTTCGGGTCTCGGACCGCGGTCAACAAAGTAAGTTTTAATATCGAAAAACCGCAGATGGTCGGGATCATCGGTCGCTCCGGTGCCGGCAAGTCAACCTTGCTGCGCATGATCAACCGGCTGACCCCCGCCAGCGCCGGACAGATCCTGTTCGATGGCCGGGACATTCTCAGCCTGAAAGGCGGCATGATGCGCCGCTGGCAGCGCGACTGCGCCATGGTGTTCCAGCAGTTCAACCTGGTGCCGCGCCTGGATGTTGTCACCAACGTCATGTTGGGGCGCCTCAACGGTCACGGCACCTTGAAGAGCCTCTTCAACATCTTCAGCCAGGAAGACGTCAATTCCGCGCTTGGTGCGCTCGACAGACTGGGCATTGCCCAGGAAGCCACCAAGCGGGCCGAGGAGCTGTCCGGTGGTCAGCAGCAGCGTGTTGCGATTGCCCGCGCTCTTATGCAGGACCCGCACATGATCCTGGCGGACGAGCCGATTGCCTCGCTCGATCCGATGAATGCCAAGATCGTCATGGATGCGCTGCGTGAGATTCACGAGCGCGACAACAAAATCGTCATCTGCAACCTGCACACGCTCGACACTGCCCGGACCTATTGCGACCGGGTGATTGGCATGCGCGACGGTTTCCTCGTGTTCGACGGGGCGCCGGAAGCGCTGACCACAGCCGTCGCACGCGAAATCTACGGTGCCGATGAGAGCTTTAACGAGGCGGCGACATCCACCGCCATCGATGCCGGCCAGCCCGGTTCCAGAGAATCCGCCGGTGCGATGACCCCGGCGGCAGCAGCGGTCTGATCCGGCTGCGCACCCGCTTAACGTCATCAAAATTGAGAACTCTCGGGGAGTGTCCCAAATGAAACTCGTTGCTAAAGTTGCTGCGCTTGCTGCCGTCAGCATGATCGCTCTGAACGCTTCTGTTGCCGGTGCAGCGGAAATCACGGAATTCCGTATCGGCCTGCTCGGCGGTGAAAATGCTTCCGACCGTCTGCGTGCCAACGAATGCCTGCGCGAAAAGACCGAGGAACTGCTCGGCGTTCCGACAAAGCTGTTTGCTCCGGCAGACTACAACGGCGTTATCGAAGGCCTGCTCGGCGGTAACCTCGACATGGCCTGGCTCGGTGCTTCCGGCTACGCAAAAGTCTTCCTGACCGACCCGGAAGCCGTTGAGCCGGTTCTGGTCAAGGTCAACAACGACGGCAGCTACGGCTACTACTCCATCGGTTTTGCCCGCGTCGACAGCGAGATCAACTCCCTGGAAGACATGAAGGGCAAGACCTTCGGCTTTGGTGACCCGAACTCCACGTCCGGTTACCTGATCCCGTCCATCGAAATCCCGAAACTCGGCTACTCCATGAAGCCGGGTGAGTATTTCTCCGACGTCGTCTTCACCGGTGGTCACGAGCAGACCATCGTTGCCGTATTCAACGGCGACATTGCCGGCGGCGTGACCTGGGCTGACGGTCTTGGCGAATGGGAAGACGGCTACAATTCCGGCGCTCTGCGCAAGGCAACCGATGCGGGTCTGGTCGACATGACCGAGATCAAGGAAATCTGGCGTTCGCCGGTGATCCCGGAAGGCCCGGTTGTCCTGTCCAAGAAGCTGCCGGACGACATCAAGGCAAAGATGACCGAGCTGATGGCCAACCTCGTCAAGGAAGACAAGGAATGTGGTTACGGCGTGATGGCCGGTGAAGCACGCGGCTTCGAACCGATCACCCATGCGGCTTACGAATCCATCGTCGCTGCCCGCAAGGCAAAGAGCGAGTAATCGGAATTTCCGATCTCCGCGCGGGCCGGTCTCCGGCCCGCGTTTTCTCAAGTATCGGCCAGCGGAATCGACTTTCCGCCAGAAGTGGCTCCACAGGGCCAGGATCGCCAGGTTTCGAAGGGTTGATCCAGCTAAGCCACCCCGCTTCGGATGAAGTGAGCATCAAGTAAAGGTCCCAAACAATGGCTGTTGCCGCACTCGAGCAGGAAATCCTGTCCATGCGCAAACGCCGCCAGCTCTATTCGTTGATAGGGTTGCTGCTGGTCGTAGCGGTTCTGGTCTCCGGTTATTCGAAATCCAATTCGATGAATTCCGGCGGATTTATTCAGGGTCTTTCCAAGTTCTTCGACTATCCGGGCGAGATCGTCGTTGAAGCCTTTGAAGCCGGCCCGGCCTTTTTCTCGCTGATGCTGCAGTTCGTTCCGGCCATGCTGGAAACCTTGAACATTGCCGCGGTTGCGACCCTTCTGGGCGGCGCGATGGCGGTGGTGCTGGCGATGGCCTCCACACGCAATGTCGACAGCTGGGGACCGTTGATCCCGGTAGTCCGCCGCATCATGGACATCACACGTGCCTTTCCCGAACTGATCATTGCGCTGTTCCTGATCTTCGTACTCGGCTCCAGCCCTGTACCAGCCATGATCGCTGTTGCGTTTCATACCGCAGGTGCGCTCGGCAAACTCTTTTCCGAAGTGAACGAGAACATCGACCGCAAGCCCATCGAGGGCCTGTCGGCCTGTGGGGCCAGCTGGCTGCAACGCATCCGGTTTGCGGTGCTGCCCCAGGTGGCGCCAAACTATCTCAGTTATTTCCTGCTGCGCCTTGAAATCAATGTGCGTGCTTCTGCCATTCTCGGCTTCGTTGGCGCTGGCGGCATCGGCCAGGAACTTCGCCGCACGATCGGCTGGGGCAAGGGTGCAGGCGATGAAACCGCCGCTATCTTCGTCCTTCTGTTCATAACCATCATGGCCATCGACCAACTGTCGTCCTATCTGCGCGGCAAGCTGGTCGGGTCCGGCCGGGCGCATTGAGGGGAAATCTCATGACCGTCGATACGCTCGAAACACCCGTCACCCAGGCTCTCGTCTGGAATCAGGTCCGCCGGCGCGCATGGCTCACTGTCGTCGTACCGCTCGCGATCTTCACCTACCTCGTTTACACGTGGTTCGCCTTCGGGGTGCCGGAACTGCTCTCTCGTGCCCAGCCGGAACGGGCGGTGATCCTGGCAACGGATAGCGTCGCCTACAAAGTTCACGTCACAAAGAGCTTCCGGGACAACGAGTTCGAAGTTGCGATCGAAGGCGAGCGCACCGCTACCTACGACAACGCCAAGGTGCCCGACTGGGTGCAGCTCAGCGGCGAAAATGGTGTGGTTGACCTCGGCGATGGCTACAAGGTCGAGATCGATGGCAGGACAGCCCTGTTCACCATACCGGGCTATGGCGTGGTGGAGGGCACCGCGACTGCCGATGGTGTCGAAACGGCTCTGCCGGCAGGGCCGGCACCGGACTGGATCAAGATCGACCCGCGCAAGCTCGATGTGCGCCCGACCCTTGATCGGCGCCTTCAGGTCACCAAGACGAAGATCGAGGTTCACAACTATTTCGGCGGTTGGGAGAACTTCTGGTTTCCGTTCCGCTCACCACTTTATGGCATGTCTTTCAGCCAGCTTTATGCGTTGGCTTTGAGCTCAGACCGAATGGATCCGGAAACGTCGAACATCTGGTTCATCGTGAACGAGTTTCTGGAAAACCCTGACTGGCAGCACGGCAAGGTTCTTACCGCCTTGTTCGAAACCATCATGATGGCCGTTCTCGGCACTCTCACGGCCGCGTTCTTCGGATTGCCGCTGGCATTTCTTGCAGCTCGCAACTTCACGCCGTCGAAGCTGCTTCGGTTCGGAACACGCCGCCTCTTCGATTTCCTGCGCGGCATCGACATGCTGATCTGGTCGCTGATCTTCATTCGCGCCTTCGGTCTCGGGCCGCTGACAGGAGCTCTGGCAATTGCATTCACCGATACCGGTTCGCTCGGCAAACTGTTTTCCGAAGCGCTGGAGAACATCGACAACAAGCAGGTCGAGGGTGTGAGGGCGACCGGCGCCAATCAGATCCAGCGGTATCGCTACGGTGTGATCCCGCAGATCCTGCCGGTCTTCGTGTCCCAGGTCCTCTACTACCTGGAATCGAACACCCGGTCAGCCACGGTCATCGGTGCTCTCGGGGCAGGGGGGATCGGTCTCTTGCTGGTCGAAACCATGAAGACCTCGCGCGATTGGGAAAACACCAGCTACATCATCATCCTGACAATCATTGTCGTGATCCTGATGGATCAGACCTCAGGTTGGCTGCGCCGGAAGCTGATTGAAGGCAAATAGGTCCGTCTGACCTGAAAGTGATAAACCCGGCGCCGTAATGGCACCGGGTTTATCTTGATAACTGCAGGTACCCCCTTTTTGCCGCATTTATGTCGCGCTAGCGTGTCAGCGTTCGGAAATTGCTTCGAAGCTGCGGAGGGGGCTGTGCGCCAGGGCATGCGAAATCATCTTGTGAATGTTGCGTTCGGAACCGGTCTGTCCATGATGGCCATGGCAGGATCGGCCTTTGCGATCGAAAGCTGTGTTGCATCCCTGAAGAAACAGGCTGTTGCCGCAGGCGTCCGGCCGGACATCGCCGAGCGCATGCTGTCAGGTGCAACGTTTGACGAGAAGGTCATCCGGTTCTCGACGTCACAGCCCGAGCACAAGACCGAAATCTGGGATTACATGGCCTTTCTGGTCGACGCGCAGCGGATCCAGGACGGCAAGGCAAACCTGAAAAAACACAACAGCACACTCACCTCCATCGAAAAGCGGTACGGTGTCGATCGGCACGTGGTTCTGGCGGTCTGGGGCATCGAGAGTGACTACGGCAACTTCCGCGGCGATTTCTACACCCCACATGCTTTGGCCAATCTGGTTTGCGCCGGCAAACGGCGCCAGAAATACTTCCAGGGCGAACTGATCAAGACCATGCAGATTGCTTCACGAGGGGATGTACCGGCCAAAGACTTCGTCGGCTCCTGGGCAGGGGCTTTCGGGCAAACCCAGTTCATGCCAAGCACCTACAACAGTCTTGCGGTCGACTTTGACGGCGACGGCCGCAAGGATCTGGTGAATTCCGTCCCCGATGCCCTGGCTTCAACGGCAAACTTTCTGAAAAATGCCGGATGGAGCAACAGCCGGCCCTGGGGATACGAGGTCAAGGCACCGAAGAGTTACAGTGGGCCGTCGGGTCTGAAGAACTATTCCTCCCTGTCGACCTGGGCCAAAAGAGGCTTCACCAAAATCGACGGCGGCGCTCTTTCCGGCAGTCTGGATGCAGCGCTGATCCAGCCGGCAGGAGCGGGTGGCCCGTCCTTCCTGGTGACCCGCAACTTCCGGGCTCTGCGTTCCTACAACGCATCAACCTCCTACGGTCTGGCGATCGCCCTTTTGTCGGAACTCGTATCAGGCGGCGATCCGTTCAAGACACCCTGGCCGACGGACAACCCCGGTCTTTCCCGTGCTCAGCGTGTGGAGCTGCAGAAGCTTCTCAACCGCAACGGCTTCAACGTCGGTGAACCGGACGGGAAGGTCGGCCCGGCCACACGTGAAGGCATCCGCAAGGCCGAGGCACGCCACGGCCTCCCGGTAACAGGACGTCCGTCCTGGAATGTGTACTCGGTGCTGGGGGGGAAATAGCCCACGGGCAATCGGCTGAAATAGGGTGAACCTGCTTGACAGGTGCCGCTCAGGAAGCGTTCTGGGGAATGGAAAGCGGCACACTGCAATGGAGGCAGCTTCTGTTCCGGCCCGTTTTCTTGGCCTGGTACATGGCCTCGTCCGCGGTCCTGAGAAGCTCATATTCGAGGTCCGGGCCGTTCGCCTGAACCGAGACCCCGACACTTGCGCCGACTGTCCTGTCCACCGCCCCTTTGATCGGGATCGGCAGGTTGATGTCGTAAACGATCCTGTCTGCCAGGGCGGATAGACTGTCCGCGTCAGTGCGCCGTGTCGACAGGATCAGGAATTCGTCGCCGCCCATCCGGATGATCGTCTCATCTTGTTGCAGCAAATCCGACAACCGTTCCGCCACTGCCTTGATGACCTGATCACCGACCGAATGGCCATGGTGATCGTTGACGGTCTTGAACCGGTCCAGATCGATCAGAATGGCGGCAACCTTGACGCCGGGGCCCACGCTGAGCCGGGTCGTTTCGAAGAATTTCGACATCATGCGCCGATTGCCGACACCTGTCAGCGCGTCGTGCAGTGCGTTGAATTCGATCTGGGCGTTGAGTTCAAGAAGGCTCGTGTTCGCCTCCTGCAATTCCGTGTTCAAGGTTTCGGTTCTGGTGCGCAATTCCCTCTCGTAATCGGCCTTGCTGTGTGCAAGCCGGAATTCCAGACGGTTCCGGAAATCGTTGCTCTGGCGTTCCGTTTCCTCGGTGAACATCTTCTTTTGAAGTTTCACATAGGCCTTCAGATAGTCGAGTGCACTGCGGTGCTCTTCCAGGGCTTCGTGGGTCTGGGAGAGCTTGAGGTAGAAGTTTCGCGTCCAGTGGTGATAGTCGGCACCGGCAGCGTTCAGCAGACCGTTTTCCAGTTCGGCACGCGCTTCGTCATAGCGTTTCTCTTCGAAAAGGCTCAATCCGAGCACGTAGTAAAGGTGGCAGGCGACCCGGTGATCCTGGCTGAACTGTGCCGCTGCCAGGCCCTTGGCGGCGCAGGCGCGCGCCTCCTTCAATGCGCCGGTTTCCACCAGCGCCGCTCCCAGCACTTCATAGGCGTAAGGCAGGTTCACGGCGTTGCGATGCTCCAGGGCATCTTCCAGGCACGCCTTTGCCGCTTCGACGGCTGCGTCGGGGCTACCGCATCGCAATTCGGTGCGCGATAGGGTTTGCAGGATGTGCGAACGCTCGTAAACAAGGCCCAGCCGATCGGCGATGTCCATGGCTTCCTGAAGCTTGGACTGAGCCTTTTCGTAGTCATGATAATAGGCGCACATGTTGGCGAGTACGGTCAGCGGCTCGATACCGGCGCGTCCGTGAGTTGCCGCCCCGAGGATCTCCAGGCTTTCTCCCAGAATGGCATCGGCCTGGCTGAGTTCACCGAGGCTGTAGACGCAAACCGACTTGATGACCAGAAGCTCGGACCAGCCTTCCGGATCCTGCCTGGGATCCATCATCGAGAAGGCTTTGTCTGCAAGCTTTGCCGCCGCATCGAAATGACCGGACCAACGCTCCAGCCATGCAAGATTGAACTGAAGGGGACGGTTGCCGGGATCCGGTTCCGGCTGCCGTTTCAGCGCGTCATACAAAAGGCGTTTGCAGAACGCCGGATTGCGCCATCGCAAGGCCCAGCTTCGCTCTTGCAGTTCCTTCAGGTGCGCCTCCCTTGACGGCAGTTATTAAAAAATACCACTGGTGATCATAGCCATAATTCCGGAAACGCAACGTAAATTCATTTGGATAAGACATAGATTTGTTGCGTTGCGAAAAACATCAGCGCAATATATTGGCGAAATTCTGGAGGTTTAGGCATGTCCGGGCGGATTCTGACGGTTGCACAGCAAAAAGGCGGGTCGGGGAAGACAACCCTTGCGGCCCATCTTGCCGTTGCGCTTGCCAAAAAGTCCGGCGAACCGGTGGCAATCCTCGACGTGGATCCGCAAGGCTCTTTGGGGACCTGGTTCGAGGCACGCGAAGACAACTTTGGCGAAGACAATACCGGTCTTGAATTCCGCACCGCGTCAGGCTGGGGCGCAAGGCGTGAGGCGCGTTCGCTCGCAAAGTCCCATGGTTACGTTGTCATCGATACACCGCCCAAGACCGACAGTGATGCCAAGCCGGCAATCGACGCCGCTGACTTCGTGATCGTTCCGATCCAGCCGACGCCGGTCGATCTCTGGGCAACCTCGCAGACGATCGAGATGGCTGCGCGTGAAGATACTCCCGCACTTCTGGTACTCAACCGCGTACCGCCCCGCGCGTCCTTGACAGGCGAGATGGCGGACGCCATTGCCGCTTCGGGATATGACGCGCTCAATGCCCGCCTGGGCAACCGGACCGTCTTTGCCTCTGCAATGGGCAGAGGCCGCGCCGTGACCGAGGACGCACCATCCAGCAAGGCGGCCCAGGAAGTTGCGCTGCTGATCGAGGAACTGGTCAGCAGGATTGGCTGAACTCTCAGACCATCTCGTCTGCATTTGCGCGACCACGCCCTTATGTCAGGAGAGTTCACTCTAAAAACTATTTTGCCTTGTCCTTGTCACGATCCAGTGACTTGATAGGGGAAATTATAGGCCCCGGAGGATTGGCCATGTTCGTTTTTTCGTTTGTTTCCCAAAAGCTTTCCCTCAATTTCAAGCATCGTTTCAAGAAGGTTGCCAAAAGCGCGCTGCTTCTTGTAGCGAGCGCCGGTTTCGCCGGTGTCTTGGCCACCGCAGCAGGCGCGCAGGACAGGCGTATTGTCACCATCGATGATGCGGATTTCTTCGGTGGTGACTATCGCACCGTGAAAGACGTGGATCTGGACGGGTGCAAATCCGTCTGCCTCAGCGACAATCAATGCCGCGCCTTCACCTTTAACACCTCTGCGGGCTGGTGTTTTCTGAAGACCGACTATGGGGAACTGCAGAGTTTTGCCGGTGCGATCGCCGGACGGGTCGTTGAAGTCAAGGCGCCACGCGCCGACCAGAGCGCAGACCGAAAGGCAGAGCTGGTTTTTATTCCCAAATCCCAGCTGGAAAGCGCACAGACCTATTCCCTCAGCATTGCAAATTCGGTGCGCCCGAACGGGCAGACTGCGGATCAGCTGCGCCGGAACGGTCAGGACGCACTCGGCGAGCGTAACGGCGCACTGGCAGAAGCCGACTTCCTGCAGCTGATCAAGCTGGAACCGGGTGAATTTGATGCCTGGACCCAGCTCACCACCGCCCTGCTGCTGCAGGATCCAGACAACTGGCAGGACAGGGAAACCAAGCGCAAGAACGCGATATCAGCCTCGATCAATGCCTATCTGCGGTCCGTCAGCGCACCTGAGCGCGCCTTGGCGCTTGAACTTGTGGGCCGTGCGATGATCCGCAGCAGCGAATACAAGACCGCGATCAAGGCCTTGCGGGCATCGTTGGCGGTCGAGGAAAATTCCAGCGTCCGTCGGCAATACGCGGACCTGGTTGCCGAGCACGGCTTCCGGATCGTTGATCACGAAGTCGATTCCGACAGCGCGTCGCCACGGATCTGTCTGGTCTTCTCGCAAAAACTGCCGCTTGGCGAAGACATGAGCCCTTATGTCAGCGTAAGCGGCGAGGGTACTTTCGCGATCGAGGCGGAAGGCAGCCAAATCTGTGCGGATGGTCTCAAGCATGGCGGCCGTTATCAGATCACCGCACGCAGCGGCTTGCCGGCAGCCGATGGCGAGAAGCTGGAAAAGACCGCGGATCTGACTGTCTATGTGAAGGACCGGTCTCCCTCCGTCAGCTTTTTGAGCCGTTCCTACGTTCTTCCTGCTGGTGGCGACCCCACCATTCCGATCGTTTCCGTGAACACCTCTGAAGTCGAGACCTCGATCTACCGCATCGGCAACCGCTCCATCGCCGATATTCTGCGTGACAACCGCTTCCTGCGGCAACTCGACAGCTGGCGGGCAGACCAGATCGAGGACGAACTGGGTCAGAAGGTCTGGTCCGGAATTGTCGAGACCGGCAACGACCTGAACCAGGACATCACGACCGCCATACCGATTTCGGAAACCGGCATCGAGCTGAAACCGGGCGTCTATGCCATGACTGCGCGGTCCAAGCTCGATCAGAAGAACCGCTGGGGCACGCTGGCAACGCAATGGTTCCTGGTGTCCGATCTGGGCCTGACGGCCCTTTCAGGCGATAACGGCATTGCCGCCAATATCCGGTCTCTCACAAGCGCTGAGGCACTGGAGGGCGTGACCGTACGCCTGTTGGCCGTCAACAACGACATTCTCGGTGAAGCTGTCAGCAACGCGGAAGGCTTTGCGGAATTTGCCGTCGGCCTTACCCGCGGCAGAGGCGGTCAGGCCCCCGGTATCCTCGTGGCTGAAACGTCCGAGGGCGACTATTCCTTCCTCGACCTGCGCAAACCGGCGTTCGATCTGTCCGACCGGGGTGTCGAAGGACGTGCAGCACCGGGACCGCTAGACGTTTTTGCCTGGACGGATCGCGGTATCTACAAGGCCGGCGAAACCGTTCACGCGCAGGCTCTGCTGCGCAATGCAAGCGCAACCGCACAGGAAGACTTCCCGCTCACCTTCATCTTCAATCGGCCTGACGGTGTGGAGCACGCCCGCTTTACAGTGAACGACGGCGGGCTCGGTGGCCACCTTCAGGATGTGACGCTGGCAGCGTCGGCTCAGCAGGGTATCTGGTCCTGGCAGGTTTTTGCCGATCCGAAGGGCAGGGCTCTCACCGAGCAGACCTTCCTGGTGGAAGATTATCAGCCCGAGCGAGTCGATTTCGAACTTGAAACAGATGCAAAGGCCTTCAACCGTACCGGACCGACAGCGGTATCGCTGGACGCCAAGTATCTCTATGGCTCGCCGGCCAGCGGCCAGACCCTGGAAGGTGATGTCATCGTGCGGCCCATCCGCACGCTTGAAGCCCACCCGGGCTATCAGTTCGGCATTGCCGATGCGGATGCCTATACACAGCGTGGCTCCCTGTCGTCGGGCCTGAAGACCGATGAAGATGGCAAGCTTACCTTCGACGTCTTCATGCCCGAACTTCCCGAGACCACCATGCTTTATACTGGCGAGCTGATCGCACGCCTGGTGGAAGCGGGTGGCCGCTACGTTGAACGGGACATGGACCTGCCTGTTGCCATCGACGGACCACGCATTGGCGTGAAACCCGCCTTCGACGGCGGTGTCGATGAAGGCGGTCCGGCCGATTTCTCCGTAATCGTCATCGATGAAGACGGCAAGGAAGTCGACGGAGCGGACATCGGCTGGACCCTGTCCAAGGTCGATCGTCGGTATCAATGGTACCGCTATGACGGCAACTGGTCCTATGAGCCGATCACCACCACCCGCCGTGTTGCCACCGGCACCGTGCAGGTGACTGCTGGACAGCCGGCACAGCTGTCCCTTCCGGTCGAATGGGGTGAGTACCGTCTCGACGTTGAAGGCAGCGGAACGCTGCAGACCTCGACGCGCGTCACCTTCAATGCCGGCTGGTATTCTGCCGATGCCTTCTCCGATACGCCTGATTATCTGGACGTTGGCCTCGACAAGACCAGCTACCGACCCGGCGACACCGCCAAGCTGCGCCTCAAGCCACAAATGGCCGGTATTGCCGTGGTCAATGTTGTTTCCGGCGGATTGCTGGCCAGCAAGACCGTTGAAGTGACTGCCGAGGAAACCGAGGTCGAGATCCCTGTCAGCGACGATTGGGGGGCAGGGGCCTATGTCACGGCCAGCCTCTACCGACCGATGGACCTGGACCAGAAGCGAATGCCGTCACGGGCAGTCGGTCTGTCCTGGCTGCAGGTTGACCCGGGTGACCGGGCGCTTGACGTGCAGTTGTCTGCGCCTGACCGGATCCTGCCCGAGACGACACTGGACGTTCCGGTGAAACTCGCGAACCTGAAAGCAGGAGACCAGGCGTATCTGACGATTGCCGCGGTTGACGTCGGCATTTTGAACCTGACCGGTTTCAAGACACCGGATCCGGAGAAATGGTACTTCGGCCAGCGGCGTCTCGGCACCGATTTCCGTGATCTTTACGGCCAGTTGATCGACCGGATGGCTGGAACCCGCGGGCGCGTCCGTTCCGGAGGAGATGCCGCAGGCATGCGGCTCGATGCACCTCCGCCGGATGAAGAACCGCTTGCCCTGTTCTCGGGACTTGTAACCGTGGGCGATACTGGCGAAGCAACCGTCTCCTTCGATATCCCGGCCTTCAACGGCGCCGTCAAACTGATGGCGGTTGCCTGGACAAAGGATGGCGTCGGTCATGCCGACCAGGAAGTGGAAGTGCGTTCACCAGTCGTGATGACGGCAAGCGCACCCGCCTTCCTTGCACCGGGAGACCAGTCGCGAATTTCCCTGGAAATCGACAACGTCGATGGCCCTTCCGGCTCTTATGCGCTCGAAGTCTCGGTCGCTGACGGCCTTCGGCTGGAAGGTGGCAGCACGGATCAGTCGCGTACGCTGGATCTGGAAAACGGCAAGAAAGCCCTGGTGCTGCTTTCGGTTTCGGCAGAAGACATGCTGACGAAGTCGGAAGTCGTGGCGTCGCTGACCGGGCCGCAGGGCGAAGTTTTCGTCAAGCGTTTCAGCCTCGAGGTTGAAGATACCCAGCCTGAAGTTGTCCGTCAGTCCAGCTTCTCGCTGGCATCCGGAGACAGCCTCTCGCTGGATGCGGACACCTTCGACGGCCTGCGGGCGGATACGGTTGACATCACCTTGTCTGCCGGTGGTGCTGCAAGCATCGATGTCGCCGGCCTGCTGGCGGCACTTGACCGCTATCCTTATGGCTGCACCGAGCAGACGACCAGTCGTGCCTTGCCGCTGCTTTACCTCAGTGAAGTTGCCGAGGCTGCGGGGCTTGGCGGCGATAGTGCCATTCGGGAACGGGTGGTCAAGGCCATTGCCAAGATCCTGTCGAACCAGTCCTCTTCCGGCGATTTCGGTCTCTGGAACAGCTACGGCGGCGGTGATACCTGGTTGGACGCCTATGTCACCGACTTCCTGACCCGTGCACGCGAAAAGGGATATCTGGTGCCTGATCTTGCGTTCACTTCGGCACTGGACAATCTGGAAAACAGGTTGGCCTATTCCTCCGACTTCCAGGATGGCGGCGAAGACATCGCCTATGCGCTTTACGTGCTGGCCCGCAACGGCCGCGCCTCCATGGGCGATCTTCGCTACTACCTGGATGCCAAGCTGCAGAACTTCGCAACACCGCTTGCCAAGGCACAGGTTGCTGCCGGGCTTGCCCTTTATGGCGAGCGTGACCGGGCGGCCACCGGTTTCCGGGCGGCTCTTGCCGCTCTGCCGAAGGAGGCTCCGAAGTACTATCGCGACGACTACGGCTCCGTCCTGCGCGACAGCGCGGGCGTGACGGACTATGTCGTTTCGGCGTCCATGGAAGACAGTCTGAAGACGGAAGCCATCGACTTCCTGAAAACGGCCCAGGCCAACAAGCCATACCGGTCGACACAGGATATGGCCTGGATGCTCCTGGCAGCGAATGCGCTCAACGAATCCGCGCAAGACGCCCGGATCTCCGTTCGTGGTGAAGTAACGCCCGGACGGCTCGCCTGGTCGCTGGCTGGCCGCGAGGTTGCCGACTTCCCGGTCGAGGTGAAGAACAACGGTGACGCTGGAACGGAGCTTCTTGTCTCCGTGGCCGGCCAGCCGCTGGTGCCCGAGCCCGCAGGTGGCAAGGACTATGCGGTTGAACGCACGGTCTACGACCTTGACGGAAATCCGATCGATCCGGCCGCCGTTCCGGTCAACACCCGGCTTGCTGTGGTCGTCACAGTACGGGCCCTGACGGATCATCCAGGCCGGTTGATGGTCGTTGATCGCCTGCCTGCCGGCCTGGTGATCGACAATCCGCGGCTTGTGCGTTCCGGCGATATCGGTGGCCTGTCGTTCCTCGATACGGTTGATCAGCCGGAACATTCGGCGTTCTACAGGGACCGTTTCGAAGTGGCCGTGGACCAGACTCGTTGGAGCAGCAAGGAACTGACCTTTGCCTATCTTGCAAGGGCTGCAACCCCGGGCGACTATTCGCACCCGCCGGCGTCGGTAGAGGATATGTACCGTCCGGACCGTCGCGCCATTACGGCAACCGGCAGGTTGGTTGTTCTCGGCCCGACGCGGTAAGGCAGCCGTACGATGAAAACGTTGGCGCGGCGGAATTGGCTCATGATCCGGCGGTGGTTCGCTGCCGCCGGTCTTGGTGCCGCCGCGCTGTCTGTTTGCCTGATTACAAAGGTCGGGCACGACTATGCGTCGCTGTCCGCGCCGCCCCGTGTCGGCGACCTGCCTCTGTCGGTTGTCGTTCTGGACCGGAATGACCGCCTTCTACGGGCTTTCACCAGCCAGGACGACAAATGGCGCTTGCCGGTGGAACTACCAGAAATAGATCCGCTTTATTTCCGGATGTTGCTGGCGTTCGAAGACAAGCGGTTTTACGAACACGGCGGGTTTGACGCGCTGGCGCTTGCTCGCTCTGCCCTGCAAAGTCTCAGGAACGGCCGCATAGTTTCCGGCGGTTCGACGCTGACCATGCAGGTTGCGCGGTTGCTGGAAGAGCAGCCGACGAAGTCGCTTGAGCGTAAATACGAGCAGCTACTCAGGGCCGTTCAGCTGGAAGCGGAGTTTTCGAAAGAAGATATCTTGCGGCTTTATGCTCTCAGGGCGCCGTTTGGCGGCAACTTGGAGGGGGTTCGGGCGGCAAGCCTTACCTGGTTCGGCAAGGAACCTGGGCGTCTCACGCCTGCGGAAGCTGCGCTGCTGGTGGCATTGCCGCAAAGCCCGGAGGCGCGGCGGCCGGACCGATTTCCAGAGCAGGCGCGCAAGGCCCGCAACCGTGTCTTGCGCCGCGCAGCAGTGGCTGGTGTCCTCGGCAAAGAGGATGCGGCTTCGGCTGCGAATGAACCGGTCCGGACGATACGTTATGCAATGCCATTCCTGGCGCCGCACGAAAGCCGGCAGGCGCGTGCCGATGCGCCTCTTTTGCCTGTCCACCGGTTGACGATCGACCTTGAGCTTCAGCGTGCGATCGAATCCCTGGCGAGACGGAAGAGCGAGACGATGCCATCGCCAGTTTCCCTGGCCATTCTGGTCGCCGATCACAAGAGCGGAGAAATTCTGGCAAGCGTTGGCGCGCCGAACCTTCTGGACACGCTCCGCCAGGGGCATGTCGACATGACCCGCGCCACACGTTCGCCCGGATCAACGCTGAAGCCGTTCATCTATGGTCTTGCCTTTGAAGAAGGTGTCGGTCTGCCGGAAAGTTTCATTGAAGATCGGGCGACCAACATTGGTGGCTACCAGCCGACGAACTTCGACCAGTCCTACCAGGGCACGGTCACCCTGCGCGAAGCCCTTCAGTTGTCGCTCAATACACCGGCCGTGAAGTTGCTGGAAGCGGTCGGGCCAGCTCGGCTGATCGCCCGGCTGAAACGTGCCGGTGCCAATCCCGTCATGGAGAAAGGCATCGCACCGGGGCTTGCCATCAGCCTTGGCGGTCTCGGCATGACCTTGCGGGACCTGACCCAGGCCTACGCCGCAATGGCTCGAGGTGGCGAGCCAGTAGCCCTGTCCGTGTGTCGCAAAGACTGCCAAGAGGGTACGACGCCGGTGTCTTCAGCCCGCGTCCTTTCGGAAAAGGCCTCCTGGATGGTGGGCGATATTCTTTCCGGATTGCCGCAGCCGCAAAGTGCAGAAACACACCACGTCGCCTACAAGACGGGCACAGCCTACGGCTATCGTGACGCTTGGGCTGTCGGTTATGACGGTCGTCATGTGGTGGCGATCTGGTCGGGGCGCCCGGATGGCACGCCAGTGCCCGGGGCGACGGGAGCTTCGGTCGCCGTACCTATTCTCTTCGAGGCGTTTCAGATCCTGGGACCCGACAGGGTTCCGCTTCCGGACGGTCCGGCGGAAGCCATGAGTATCGCCGGGCAACAGGTTCCCGAACCGCTTCGCTTTGCCCGCTTGCCACAAAACCGCGGCACGGTTCGCACGGGTGACACCTTGCAGATATCCTATCCGCCGGACGGAGCCGAGCTGGATCTTGGGTTCGCACGGGACAGTTCGTTGGAACAGTCTGCGCAGCCGCTGGTCGTCAAGTTCAAGGGCGGTGCAGGGCCGTTCTCCTTCCTTGTCAACGGACGCCCCCTCCATACAGGGCAGCGGGAAAGGCAACTTGTCTGGCAGCCGGACACGCCTGGTTTTGCGGATGTGACGGTGCTCGATGCCAACGGCAACAGTGCAGGAATAACGGTTCTCTTGCGCTAATCGAACAACAGCGCGCCAAATCGAACCCTTTCATTGTCGGCATCACATAAAGGCCTGCCGACCGGTCTGCATCAAAGATGCGGATCGACAAACCCCGCCTGCGCATCCGCTTGTTTTGCGAGAGTTCGCATGGAATGAGCGAATCTTCCGAAAAACATGCGGTTTTCATCGCCGTGGGGCGAATCTTTCAGCATCGAATCCCGCGGCAAAGTATGTGGAAGACAAGAAACACCTACCTTGGCGAGGTTTTAGCGGATTTTCTCCACTCGTCTGAGTGGTGTCGTATTTTCCTTAAGGGAAGGGTGTTGAAATTCTCCATTGAACTTGTTTTCAGGTGTTAATAAAGTATAAATTAAGAAAATATCTTAAATAAGAAAGACATGTATATTCTATTTTAGAAGTATGATCTATTTTTTGATTGAGTATTATCTTTTTAGATAGAAGTTCTTTGTTTTTCTGTGTTGTGTTTCGGAGGGGTGGGGTTGGGGTGTCTCATCGCGAAATAGTGATTTTCCCGGGATTTTCCGCGAATTTTTGTTTGATGGTTCCCTTGGGTAATGGAAAACTGGTTGCAAAACAGCATGTTGCAGAAAAAACACACAGCTGCCTGACAGTGCTGCCAGTCAGCAGTTTGGACTTGCTGTGCCAACTCGAGTTTGGTTCTTAAGCCCTGCGACGGCGAGTAATCGCCAGAAAAAATAGTTCGGACTTTTTCGACTGAATTGTTTTTGTACGAAATCGCGGGGATGGAGCCCGCCAGGTCCTTGAGGGTCAGGTTCGGTTCCAATGAAAATTGACTTTTGGAGGTCAGATATGAAACT